>CABYTJ010000033.1:0-2152 GCA_902521885.1 uncultured Pelagibacteraceae bacterium | reverse complement strand
CTAAATTTGGAAGAGGATTAATTTGTCTAGCATTGGATAGTTTGCAAGCAAAGAGATTAAATTTATCACTTATGTCTCCGATTAATCAATCTAGAAACAAAACTGCCTTTACGATATCAATTGAAGCAAAAAAAGGAATTACAACTGGTATTTCAGCAAAAGATCGAGCTCGAACTATAAGGATTGCATCTAAAAAAAATGTAAATAAGAAAGATATTGTGTCACCAGGTCATGTTTTTCCAATTATTGCAAAAGATGGAGGGGTACTTGTTAGAGCAGGGCACACAGAGGCTTCTGTAGACATTTCTAAATTAGCAAAAAAAAATAATTCTGCAGTCATCTGTGAGATAATGAATGAAGATGGCACAATGGCCAAAGGTCAAGATCTATTTAACTTTGCCAATAAGCACAAATTAAAGATTGGAAAAATTGAAGATTTAATTTCTTATCGTTTAAAAAAAGAAAAATTAATTAAACTTAAAAAATCTTCTGATATTAAATTTAAAAATCAAAATTATAAAATTAAGATATATGAAAATTTGCTTGATGGCTCTGAACATTTTGCCTTGGTCAAAGGAAATATCAAAAAGGGTACTATTCCTAGAGTAAGGGTTATTTCTTCTAACGTAGTACATAACTATTTAATTAATCAAGAATTGCCTAATTCATTTAATAAGACTTTAAATTACTTTAAAAAGTTCAGTAATTGTATCTTAGTTTTTATCAAAGACACAAATCTTAAGTCAGTCACTCAAACTCTTAAAGATTATAAGAATAAAGATTTTTATAAAAAAGGTAATGACAAATTAATAAGAAATTATGGGATTGGAGCTCAAATAATCAAAGATTTAAAAATTAAAAAAATGATATTAATTACAAAATCACCAAAAAAGGTTATTGGTTTAGAGGGTTATGATATAAAGATAACTAAACAAGAGTTAATTTGATGAATAAAAATTTTTTAATAGTAAATGCTAATTATTATAAGGACATATCAAGTGCTTTATTAAAAAGTGCCACAAATTTACTGCCTAAAAATTCAAAAGTAAAAATTATAAATGTTCCGGGAGTGTTTGAAATTCCAGTTACAATCTCAAAAAAATATAAAAAAATTTGATGGGTTCATTGCACTTGGATGTGTAATAAAAGGACAAACTCCACATTTTGATTTTATTTCACAAGCATCCACAAATGCAATTATGAAACTCTCTATCAATTCAAAAAAACCAATTGGTAATGGTATAATAACTTGTTTGAACATGAATCAAGCAAAAGCTAGAAAAAAAAAGGGTGCTGAAGCTGCTAATGCTGTTTTGTCAGTTTTATCACAAAAATGAAAACTTCATTTAGTCCTAAAAATAATCCTAGAGTTATAATTATTCAAAAATTATATGGTAAGTTTTATAATGATGATGAACAATTAACCTATCCAAAGCATAGGTTTAAAAAATTTATTAAAGATATTGTTTCAGGTACCATAGAGCGTAACGATATAATCCTTGAAGAATTAGAAAAGAATTTAGGTGAAAAATTTTCTTTAAATAATTTAGATAAATTATTTCAGGTTATTTTAAAGTCAGCTACTTATGAGTTTTTGTACAAACCAAACTTATCAATGAAAATAATAATTAAAGAATATCTTGATGCCTCAAACTTTTTCATAGATAACTCTCAAACAAAATACTTAAATGCTCTATTAGATAATATTGCTAAAAAATTAAGATCCTCTAATGCATGAGTTTGAGCTAATAAATAAATACTTTTCCAAATTATCCAAAAATAATAAAGGTTCACTTAGTTTAAATGATGATGTTTTTTTTGATAAATCAAAAAATTTAGTAATTTCAATAGATACTTATATACAAGGTACACATTTTATTGATTTTAAAAAACCTGATTTAGTAATTAAAAAAATCATCAGATCTTCTATCTCAGATCTAATTTGTAAAGGTGTTAAACCATTATACTATTTTATTTCTGGCTCAGGTAATAAAAAAACTTTTTCTAACACAAACTTAAAAAAAATTTCTAAATCTTTAAACCAAGAACAAAAAAAATATAAAATTATTCTATGTGGAGGTGACACCGTAGTATCTAATAAACTAAGTTTTTCAATTACCTCTGTTGGATTTTCAAAAAAAATAATACCTAG
>CABYTJ010000032.1:0-2473 GCA_902521885.1 uncultured Pelagibacteraceae bacterium | reverse complement strand
GGTCTAATATTGAGTAATCTATTCTTAGATCCTCAGCATAGTTTGATGAAGCAACCCAAATTCTTAATATATCTGCCCCATACTTTTTTAAAATATCTTCTGGTGCAATTACATTGCCTAAAGATTTAGACATTTTTAAACCTTTTCCATCAACTACAAAACCGTGAGAAAGAATGGACTCAAATGGTGCTTTACCCCTTGTTCCACACGATTGTAATAATGAAGAATGAAACCATCCTCTATGTTGATCAGATCCCTCTAGATACATTGATGCAGGCCACTTTAAATCTTTTCTTTTTTCTAAAACAAAAGAATGTGTTGAGCCACTATCAAACCACACCTCTACAATATCGCTTAGCTTTTCAAAATCTTCTGCTTTATATTTTTTTCCTAAAAATTTTTGAGGATCATCAGAAAACCAACAGTCGGAACCTTCTTTTTCATAAATTTTAGCTATTGTCTCAAAAACATCATCATCTACTAATATTTCTTTAGTTTTTTTGTTTACAAATATAGGTAATGGAACTCCCCAAACCCTTTGTCTTGATACACACCAATCTGGTCTAGTTTCAATCATCGATTTTAATCTATCTTTACCTTTACTTGGATAAAAAATTGTTTCATCAATTGCTTTCAAAGCTTTTTTTCTAAGTTTGTGACTCTCCATTGAAATAAACCATTGTGGAGTTGCCCTATGAACTAAGGGTGCTTTAGATCTCCAAGAGTGAGGGTAGGAATGAACCAGTTCACCATTTTTCAACAGTTTTTTTTGCTCTTTTAATTTTTCTATTACAATGGGATTTGCTTTAAAAATATGAATACCTTCAAATAAAGAAACATTTCTTGTATATTTTCCATCTCCATCTACTGTTTCAATCGCTTTAATTCCATTATTAATACAAAGGTTAAAATCATCAGGTCCATGGCTTGGTGCACAATGCACAATTCCAGTACCTTGTTCAGTCGTTACAAAGCGTGCTTCTAGCATTGGTATATCATAATCATAGCCCAGATCTAAAAAAGGGTGATTACAAATTGTATCTTTAAAATCTTTACCTTTAAAACTTTTTAATTTTTTGTATTTTTTGATTTCACAATCCTTGATAACTGTCTCTAATAATGATTCTGCAATGACAATTTTTTTATCTTTAAATTCACCATTATCATTAATCTGAATTAATAAATAATCTAAACTCTCATTATAAGCTAAAGCTTTATTTGCAGGTATTGTCCAAGGAGTAGTGGTCCAAATAACAATATTACTATTTTCAAGCTCTTTAATATTTGATGACTTAACTGGAAAATTTACATAAATCGTATCAGATTTATGATCTTGATATTCTACCTCAGCATCTGCTAAAGCAGTTTTTTCTACTGTAGACCATAAAACAGGTTTAAATCCTCTATATAGACTTCCCTCTTTTAAAAACTTTCCAAGCTCCCTGACAATTTGTGCTTCAGCATCATAGCTCATTGTCGAATAATAATTTTCCCAATCTCCTACAACACCAAGTCTTTTAAATTGTTCTTTATGAACCCCTATCCACTTTTCAGCAAATGATCTACACTCTTTTCTAAATTCAACGATAGGAACCTCATTCTTGTTTTTTTTATTTTTTTTATATTGTTCTTCTATTTTCCACTCAATTGGTAATCCATGACAATCCCATCCTGGAACATAAACAGAGTCTTTACCATCCATTTGATGGAATTTAACAATGATATCTTTAAGAATTTTATTAAGGGCTGTTCCCATATGAATATTTCCATTTGCATAGGGAGGACCATCATGAAGAACAAATTTTTCAGCACCTTTTCTTGAATTTCTTAACTCTTTATAAAGATCAATTTTTTTCCATAATTCCAAAATTTCAGGTTCTCTGGTAGGCAAATTAGCCTTCATAGAAAAAGTTGTTTTGGGAAGATTTATTTGTGCTTTACTCATTTTATTTTTTTTGCTTTTGTTAAGTCTACTTTAATTTGTTTTTTTAATTGTTCTACATTTTTGAATTTTTTTTCTTTTCTGATAAATCTAAAGAATTCAACAGTTAAATACTTATTATATAAATTTCCAGAGAAATTAAATAAATGAACTTCTAATAAGATTTTTTTTCCATTAAATGTCGGTCTGTAACCTAAATTAGCTATACCTTTAATGTATTTGGAGTTTTTTTTGACTTTAGCTTTTACTGCATAAACTCCGGGGCAAGCTAAAATATAATCTTTGATATCAATATTCGCAGTTGGAAAGCCTATTCTTTTTCCTAGTTGCCTTCCCTTTTGAACTTTACCCTCTATTGACCATTTTCTATTTAAAAGTTTGTTGGCTTTATCTAATTTACCTTTTTGTAAGTAATTTCTAATAAGAGATGAGGAGATTACTTTTTTTTTAATTAATAAAGGTTTTGGATTGACTATCTTATAATGAAATTTATTTTCATATTTAATAAGTTGATAAACATCTCCTTCTCTT
>CABYTJ010000031.1:0-2544 GCA_902521885.1 uncultured Pelagibacteraceae bacterium | reverse complement strand
GTTTGCTAAAATATCTCTTAATTTGTTGGGAGGTTAATATTTTTGGATCAATTCCCAAAGTAAGATTTTTAAATAAATTGCAATTTACAATTTTATCGTGACTTATTATCTTAAAAATTTTACCAGACTCTTTATCAGCTTGAATCGTATATCTTCCATCAACAAATAAATAATATTTATCTTTCAAGATGACAGAATAACCTGCCGAACCAGTAAAATTTGATATCGTTTTTAATCTATCATTTATCGAATATTCGGAAAAAAACTCATCATTTTTAGGAATTACATAGCCGTCAATTTTATATTTATCGAATCTATTAATTAATTTTTGAATTCTCTTTTTTATCATTTAATTCGTTTTTGATATCTTATCCATCCTGGACTTTTGATGTTATCGTCATTATCAAAATCTTGATTAAATTCAAATTCTTCTAATTCCTCTTTTTCTTCATCAAAAAATGAATTTTTTTCCAAATATTTTTCTGGTAGTTCATCAATGAATCTTGAAGCCATACTATCAATCCAATCACCTTGATAAAATCTATTCATAGAAAACGATATAATTGCTTTTTTTTTTGCTCTTGTCAGTCCGACATATGCCAATCTTCTTTCTTCCTCAAGGCCACTTTGACCTTTTTCTTCAATAGATTTTTGATGGGGAAATAGACCTTCCTCCCAACCCGGTAAAAAAACAACTTCGAATTCCAAACCTTTTGCTGCGTGCATTGTCATCATGTTAATCTTTTCCCCCTCCCATTCTTGATCAACCGAAGTAGCCAAAGAGACATGTTCTAAAAAACTTTCTAAATTATCAAATTCTTTCATTGCACTTAAAAGCTCTTTAATATTTTCAAGTCTATTTTCATTTTCAAGATCTTTTTTATTTTTTAACATTGCAGAATAACCAGACTCATCTAGAACCAATTGAAGTAACTTTACATGATTTATTTTTTTTATTTTTAAATCATTTCTCCATTTAAAAATTAATTCTAAAAATGAAGATAAACCAATTTTTGCTTTAGGTTTGATTAGATTTTCTTCTATCATTTTCTTGGACGAACTTTCCAAACAAATTTTATACTTTTTAGAATATTCATGAATACTTTTTAGAGAACTTTCTCCAATTGAACGTTTTGGATTATTCACAATTCTTTCAAAAGCCAAATCATCCTTCTCTTGATATATTAATCTCAAATAAGCTACACAGTCTTTAATTTCAGCTCTTTCATAAAATTTTGTACCTCCCAAAATTCTATAAGGCAAACCAATTTTTAAAAATCTTTCTTCGAATTCTCTCGTTTGAAATATTGCTCTTACAAGAATTGTAATATTATTATAAGTGAATTTTTTTTTTAATTTTTCAATTTCATCAGAAATACCTATTGCTTCATCCTTTCCATTCTTAAAACAATTTAACTTGACCAACTCTCCTTCTTCCATTGTAGTTTTTAGCGTTTTACCAACCCTATTTTGATTATTTGATATTAGATTGGATGCAACTGATAAAATATTTTCTGTAGATCGATAGTTTTCTTCAAGTCTAATTACTTTTGTGTTTTCATAAACTTGATCAAACTCTAAAAAATTTTTTATTTCTGCACCTCTCCAACTATAAATAGACTGATCATCGTCTCCTACACAACAAATGTTTTTATTCTTCTCTGAGAGTAATTTCAACCATTTGCTCTGAATAAAGTTTGTGTCTTGATATTCGTCAACTAAAATATATTTGAAATTTTTTGAATAAATTTCTCTAATATCCAAATTTTTTTCTAAAATTTTAACAGCATGTAAAATTAAATCTCCAAAATCACAAGAATTTAGGTCAGTAAGTTTTTGTTGATAAATTTTATATATTGGTAATACAGTTTTTTCGTAAATATCTTTTTGATTAATTTTAACTTCATCTGGATAGAAGCCTTTATTTTTCCATCTATCAATTATTGTTAAAATATATCTTGGAGCTAACTGTTTAATATCAATATTTTCTGCCTTACAAATATTTTTAATTAATCTAGTTTGATCATCAGTATCGATAATTGTAAAGTTTGAATTTAGATTTACTGCTGGAGCATGTTTTCTTAAAAGTTTAGCACATATAGAGTGAAAAGTTCCTAACCAAGATAATCCTGTTGCAGCAGAACCAAGAATTTTACTCACTCTTAATTGCATTTCTTTTGCTGCTTTATTTGTGAAAGTTACTGCTAAGATTTGATTGGGATATGCTTTTTTTTCTCTAATAATGTTGGCTATTCTGGTAGTTAGGACTTTTGTTTTTCCCGAACCTGCTCCTGCTACTATTAATAATGGCCCATCAAGGTGCATAACCGCTTCTTTTTGAGCTTTATTTAGATTTTTAATATATTCAGAGTTTAACATTTTTAATTTTTAATTATAACTTGTTCCAATTTTTATGGGAAAAAATTTATCATTTAAAAAAATTGGAAAACAAATCTTATCTATAAATAATTTAATAGAAAGCTATTTTAATAAGCTGAGATCATTCATCTCAAATCCTAAAAAATTTCAATTCACCAGAGATAA
>CABYTJ010000030.1:0-2801 GCA_902521885.1 uncultured Pelagibacteraceae bacterium | reverse complement strand
AATTTATTTAAAAAAAGTGGTGTTCCTCAAAAAAATATAACAATGATTGATAGACAGGGTGTAATATTTCGAGGGAGAGAAAATTTAAATCAATGGAAGTCAAGTCATGCAATTGAAACACAAGATCGAGATTTAAATGATGCAATTAAAAATGCAGATGTATTTTTAGGATTGTCAGCAAAAGGTGCTTTAACAAAAGATATGGTAAAAAAAATGGCAAAAAACCCAATTATTTTTGCTTGCGCAAATCCAGATCCTGAAATTACACCAGAAGAAATTGAGGAAGTAAGAGATGATGCAATTATAGCAACTGGAAGGTCAGATTATCCAAATCAGGTTAATAATTTAATAGGCTTTCCATATATTTTTAGAGGTGCTTTAGATGTAAGGTCTAAAACCATCAATGAAGAAATGAAAGTAGCTGCTGCAAATGCGATTGCTAATCTAGCAAAAGAGGATGTTCCAGATGAAGTTGTTGCAGCAATGGGTGGTGAAAGACCTCATTATGGTAAAGATTATATTATTCCATCGACATTTGATCCAAGATTAATAAGTGTAATTCCTGCTGCCGTAGCTCAGGCTGCAATAGATACTGGAGTTGCAAGAATCAAAATTAATGATTTTGAAATCTATAAGGATCAACTAAAACAAAGATTAGATCCAACAGTAACTATTATGCAAGGTATTAATAGTTATATTAAAAAAAAACCAAAAAAAGTTGTTTTTGCAGATGGTGAAGATGAAAACACTCTAAAGGCTGCAATAGCTTTTAAAAATTCAAAATTAGGAATACCAATTTTAATTGGAAAAGAAGAGTTAATCAAAGAGCAAATAAAAAAAATTGGTTATAGTGAAAATTTTGATATTGAAATTATTAATTCAAAAGACACACCCAAAAGAGAAAAATACGTAAAATACTTATTTCAAAAACTTCAAAGAGAACAGGGTATGCTAGAGTGGGATTGTGATAGACTCATTAGAAATGATAGAGTTATTTGGGCTTCTTGTATGGTTGCTTGCAATGACGCAGATGCCATGGTGACTGGAAATACTAGACGATACTCTTCCTCTTTAGAAAAAATTGTAAAAGTTGTAGACCCAAGACCTGGGGAGATTATGTTTGGTTTAAATTTAGTTGTAAATAGGGGTAAGACAATATTTATATGTGATACTTCAGTTATAGAATATCCTGATGCAAATCAATTAGCAGATATGGCTAAATCAGCTGCAAGAGTTGTAAAACTTTTTGGATTTGACCCTAAGGTTGCTTTTTTATCTCACTCTACTTTTGGCCAACCAGTAACTGATAGAACCAAAAGAATAAGTGATGCAGTTGAGATTTTAAAAAAGAGTAATGTCGATTTCAAATTTGATGGCGAGATGCAGCCAGACGTTGCGCTTGAAGAAATATACAAAGAGCTTTATCCTTTTTCTGAAATAGTTGGTAGTTCAAACGTTTTAATAATGCCAAGCCAGCACAGCGCGGCTATTTCTTATAAAATGATTAAATCTATGAGTAGAGCAAAAGTTATTGGTCCACTACTAATTGGTTTAGGTCTTCCAATTGAAATAGCACCACTAAGATCTTCTACATCAGAAATTATTAATATAGCATCTATAGCTGCATATTCTGCAGATGTTATTGATTACAAAAAAAATTAGTTTTTTTGAATTCTTAAATTTTCAACAAGTAAAATACTAGCTACTACATCTTTAACATCTAAAATTTCTTTTGATTCTTGTATTACTAAATCTTTTTCATTCTTTGAGGATGCTATACCATAAATATAAATTTTCTTTTTATACGTATCTATTTGATAATTGGTAGCTTTTATTTCCTTATTAAAAATTAATGCTGTTCTCAACTGTGAAGTAATTAAAATATCTTTTGCAGATTGTTTAAAATTAAATTCTTCTTTTATCTTTATATCATTTCTAACAGATCTAACTCCCTCAGTTTCCCATGCTACTTTTGTTAGTTTAAGTTTTTCTTCGGGATCATCGACTTTACCTGTCAAAAAAATTCTACCATCTAAAACCTTTGATTTGACTGATAAAAAATAATTTTTATCAATTAAAAGAATTCTAGCTGACAAATTTTTCTGCATAATAGAGTCATCAATTTGTGTGCCTAATGATCTTGGATCAATCGCTACACTAACTCCAGTTCCAAAAATACCTGTTGATGATACGCCAACACAATTGTTTAAAATTAAACTAATTAATATTAAAATTATAAATTTATTTTTCATTTTTAATTGTTAAGCAGTAATCATAAATAACTTTTTTTGAAATCTTGTTATTCTCACTTATAATACTTGAAATTTCTTTTATACTCAATTTATTGATCATTTTATTGATAATTCTTTTATCTGATTCACTTAAAATTTGGGAAATTTTTTTATCTCCTTTTTTTTCTGATATAACAATTGTTAATTCACCTTTTAAATTAGATTTAAACAACTCTAATTCATCAATCTCAGATCTATAAAATTCTTCATAAAATTTTGTCATTTCCCTACAAATTAGAATTTTTCTTCCTTTAAAATTCTTTTTAATAAAAGGAATAATTTTATTTAATTTTTTGGGAGAAATAAAAAAAACTAAAGAGCTATTGAGTTGAGATAAGCTTTCTAAATCATTTAAAAGATCTTTATTTTTCTCTGGAAAAAAACCATAAAAAAAAAATTTTTCAGAAAATCCACTGATGGATAAAGCAGTTGTGACTGCTGACGCACCTGGAAGAGGAATTATCTCTATATTATTCTTAATACATTCTTTAATTAATATTGCACCAGGAT
>CABYTJ010000029.1:0-2867 GCA_902521885.1 uncultured Pelagibacteraceae bacterium | reverse complement strand
TAAACAGAACTTAATCTGAAAATATTTTCAACAAATGAAATTGACTCTTTCTTTACTATAAAAACAACTCGATCATCTTTTTTAAAGATAAAGTCTGATCGTGGTATAATTACCTTTTTATCTCTAAGTATTGCACCTATTCTTAACTCATCAGGAAGATTTGAATTTTTTATTTCTTTATTAATCAGTTCAGAAGTTTCGATAATTTCAGCTTCTATAACCTCATACTCACCATTTGAAATAGTATAAGCATTTTCAATTGTTCCTTTATGAATATGTTTTAAAATACTTGAAACAGTTGTCATTCTAGGATCAATTAAATCATCAATCTTTAGAGATGATTGAAGTAAAGAATAATTTGGCTTATTAATTAAAGCCATCGTTCTTTTATTATCAGTTTTATTTTTATCTTTAGCAAATTTTTCAACAAGAACACTTACCATTAAATTATCTTCATCATCATTAGTTAGCGCTAGAACTGTTTCTGCTTCATCTAAATTTGCTTCAACTAGTACTTCTTCATCTAATCCATCACCATTGATTATAATTGAATCATTTAATTCATTTGCAAGATATTCGGCTCTTTGTTTATCCTTTTCTACAATCTTGACCCTTGTCGTCTCTAAGGTTTCTTCAATGTTCTTTGCTAAATTGAACCCAATATTTCCACCACCAATTATTAAGATTTTTTTTGAAATTTTTTCTAAGTGACCAAAAGCTTCAAGTGTTTCTGGCATTTGTGAAGAATTAATAATTAAATAAACCTTATCATTTTTTTTAACAGAATCTGTTTTTTTTGGAATAAAAAATTTATCATCTCTACTTATTCCTATTACATTAGCATCAAGCTTAGGGTATTTTTTTGTAAGTTCATTAAATTTAATATCAATAGATTTGCACCCATCTTTAATTAAAATTTCTAATAATCTTATTTTATTATCTGCAAATGGAACACTATCAAGAGCACCTGGAGCTTCTAATTTTCTTTGAATTGATTTTGATATCTCAAGTTCAGGTGAGATAATTACATCAATGGGTAAATTTTCTTTATTATAAACGCTGCTGAATTTTACATTTAAATAGTCTTGTGAGCGAATTCTGGCAATTTTTTTTTGAATATTAAAAATAGAAAATGCTATTTGGCAAATTAACATATTTATTTCGTCATTTCGAGTGACAGCAATAATCATATCTGTTTCAGACGCATTAGCTTTTTCAAGAATTGAAGGATAAGTTGCCTTACCAACTATAGCTTTTACGTCTAGACTATCATTAATCTTTTGAATGTCTTCGCTGGATTGATCAATCACTGTTATAGAGTGTCCTTGTTCACTTAATAATTTAGCAATAGTAAATCCCACTCTACCAGCGCCACAGATAATTATATTCATTTAATTAAATTCTTTAATTCCTAAGCCTTTAAGCTTTCTATGAAGAGCACTTCTCTCCATACCAACAAAATTTGCTGTTTTTGATATATTTCCATTAAATTTTTTTAATTGAATAGTTAAATACTCCTTTTCAAAATTTTCTCTAGCTTCTTTTAATGGTACAGAAAGGCTATTTTCTGTCATTTTTTCATCAAAATTATTATTTTTTAATGATTCTTTCACTATATTAGAAATTTTATCTTTTGTATCAGGCTGCAAGATTGCAATTCTTTCAATTAAGTTTCTTAATTCTCTTACGTTTCCTTGCCAATTATGATTAAGAATATAGCTGTCATTCTCATCTATTTCTAGTTCTTTTATATTGTAACTCTGTGAAATTTTTTTTGAAAAATATTTTATCAGTAAAGGGATATCTGAAATTCTTTCATTTAAGGATTTTATATTAATCTCAAATACATTTAATCTATGATAAAGATCTTCTCTAAAATTTCCTATTTTGATTTCTTCTTTTAAATCTTTACTTGAGGAGCAAATTAATCGAACATCAACATTCACATCACTATTTCCATTTAATCTTTTAAATTTTTGATCAGTCAAAACTCTTAAAATTTTAGATTGTATATCTAATGGTATCTCAGATACTTGATCTATCAGTAAAGTTCCTCTGTTTGCTTTTTCCAAAGCACCGTAAGAAATTGAACCATTATCTTTTTCTTCACCAAATAATTCTAGTTCATATTTGTTTGAGTCTAATAAAGCTCCATTTAAAATAACAAATGGTTTATTATTTCTTTTAGAATTTTTATGAATTTTTCTCGCTACTAGTTCTTTCCCTGAGCCTGAAGGACCATTTAATAATATTCTACTCTCAGTTAAAGAAATCTTATCAATTTGATCTCTTATTGTAAGAATATTTTTACTTTCTCCAATTAGATCATAAGATGAAAATAATTTGTTTTCAAATTCTTTATTTTGATTTTTTAAATTCAAATTTTCAACAGCTCTACTTATAAAATTTAATAATCTATTTCGATCAAAGGGCTTTTCAACAAATTCAAATGCACCTTTTTTTAATGAATTAACAGCCATCTCAATATTAGCATGACCAGTAATTACTATTACAGGAACATCTTTATTAATTGATTTAATATGAGATAATAATTCTATACCATCATTATCACCTTTATCTAATTTTACATCTAAGATTGCCACATCTGGCATTTTTTTATCTATTTCACTCAATGCTTGATTATAATTAGCCGCTACTCTTGTTTTGTATCCAGCATCTAAAATCAATTCATTGAGGATATTTCTTATATCCGCATTGTCATCTACTATTAGAATTTCTGTAGCCATTTAATTTAAAATTAATTTCGATTTTTGCACCATCAGAGATAGAGTTAAATTCAAGTTCACCATTATGATCATTAATTATTTTGTTTACAATTGATAAACCTAAACCTGTACCATTTTTTT
>CABYTJ010000028.1:0-2940 GCA_902521885.1 uncultured Pelagibacteraceae bacterium | reverse complement strand
ATCTTAAATCATATAAACTTGACGCAATCCATATCTCACCTTATATAGTCGAGTTATAATGGCAAAAAAATGTGAACTAACTGGAAAAAATCCTATGAAGGGCCATAATGTTAGTCATGCTAATAACAAGACAAAAAGAAGATTCCTGCCCAATTTAAAAAAAGTAAAATTTACTAGTGAACTTTTAAAAAGAAGCATGAAACTAACAGTTAGCAACGCTGGTGTTAGATCTGTTGATAAAAAAGGAAGTTTCGACGAGTTCTTGAAGACTGTTAAAAATAAAAATTTATCACCAAGATTAAAAAAATTAAAAAAGAGTTTGTTAATTAAATCTCCATTTCAAAAAAAACCTGTTCAATCTAAAACTGCCTAATGAATAAAATATTCTTGATGCTCTCATTTTTTATGGGAGTTGTTGTTTTAGCTTCTAATTATTTAGTTCAATTTCCAATTAAATATTATGGTCTAGAAGAAATATTGACTTATGGTGCATTTAGTTACCCAATTGCTTTCCTAATCACTGATCTTGCTAATAGATCCTATGGTAAGAAAGCTGCTAGAAAAATTGTTTATATTGGCTTTGCTATAGGAATTAGTTTTACTCTTTTGTTTTCGACAAATTTTGCAGATTTAATATCTTTGAGAATTGCCATAGGTTCAGGTACTGCATTTTTAACGGCACAGTTGTTAGATGTTCAAATATTCGATAAACTTAGAAAAAGAGACTGGTTTATTGCTCCATTAACATCTTCACTTATTGGATCTACAGTTGATACTTTTCTATTTTTCTCAATATCCTTTTATGCAACAGGAATACCCTGGGTTACACTTGCATTTGGAGATTTAGCAGTCAAGATTTTAGTGGCATTAACAATGCTTATTCCATTTAGATTTCTCCTAAAAACATTTAGGCCTGTATAGATTTAGTATAAATATTTATAAGTTAATATTTTATATGCTAACTTTGCTACTAAAAAATTATAAGAGTTGAAACCTTTTATTGGTGCAAGTTCATTTATATCTGCTCCAACAATGTTGGAATTTTTAGCAGCTATTCTTATTATATCTAAAGTTTCATCCCAAAATAATCCACCTGGCTCTGGTGTACCAGTAGCAGGCATAATACTAGAGTCAAAACCATCGACATCAAAAGTTAGATATACAGTCTTATTCTTTATTAATTTTTTGAATTTTTGCAAACTCCAATTTGCTTTATCTTTAGCCCAAAATAAATTTATTCTTGATTTATTTTTTTTCAAAAATGGGATTTCACTTTGAGAAATATTTCTAATTCCAAATGAGATAACAGAAACATTCTTATAGTCCAAACATCTTCTGATTGCTGAGGCATGGGAAAATTTATTCCCATTATAGCTATCTCTTAAATCTGCATGAGCATCGAAATGTAAAATACAAATTTTCTTATATTTTTTTACAAATGGCTCAATACATCCAGGTGTAATTGAATGTTCACCTCCAAAAGTCATAGGAAAAAGTTTTTTATTTAAGATTTCTTTATTTAAATTGGCCATTTTTTTTAGAGCTTTATTTATATTTCTATCAATCTTAAAAGGTTTTAATGTTTTAATTCCTATCTTTTTATAAGGTTCGCAATTCAATTCTTCATCATATAATTCTACTTGATGAGAAGCTTTAATTATTTCTTTTGGACCATTTTTTGTCCCTCCACCATAGCTTACAGTTTTTTCCAGCCCAAAAGGGACTATCACAACTCGCTCTCGAAAATTGAACTTATTATCAACTCCTAAAAAACCATTTTTATTTGATAAATATTTCAAGTTATTATCCAAATATTTTTGAGAAATTTTTTCTTTCTCTATTTTTCCACTCAGCCTTATGATAGGCATCACTAGCAATTAATGGAAGTACACTTGTAGCTTCTGCAAAAACCATTTGTTCTTTAGTTACATCAACTTTACCCCAAGAACTAGCCTCTTTTAAAGTTGAACTACTACAAGCTCCATCTCTAGAATCAGCTACAGTAATTTGTACAGCATATTTATGCATATCAACTTCTTTTCCTAAAAGCTCAGCACATATCACAGTATCTTGAATAAAATTTTTTGGCACCCCTCCACCAATCATAAATAAACCAGAACCTTTTGATTGGATTTTAATTTCAGTTAACTCTCTGAATTCTCTTATAGAGTCAATAGTCATATGTTTTTTTGGATTTTTTTCTTGATGAATTACTAATCCAAAGCCTGCACTAGAGTCAGTGAAAGCAGGGCAAAATATTGGAACATTATTGTCATATGCTGTTTCAATTAAAGAGTCTTTTTTAACAGAGTTTTTTTTTAAATACTTACCCATTTCATGTATAAATTCCCTTGAAGTATAACTTCTAGGCTCCAAATTATCTGCTATCTCAGAAATTTTTTTATCACAAATTTGTAACTCTTCTTCGTCTATATAAGTGTCATAAATTCTATCAATGTAGTTTTTTCTTAGCTCAGTATCATCTTGAAATTGGGATCCTCGATAATGCTTGAAACCCAAAGCTTCAAAAAAATCCATATCTATTATTGATGCTCCGGTCGCAACAATAGCATCTACCATATTATATTTTACCAGATCTTTATATATGTTCATACATCCAGCTGCAGAAGTAGAGCCAGCCAAAGTTAAAAATATCGTACACTCTTTATCTCTCAACATTTCATTATATATATTTGCTGCATTAGCAGTTTCTCTAGATACAAATGACATTTTTTCCATAGATGAAATAATCTTTCTGGCATCGAAAGATGTAATATCTATATGCTCTACAGGATCTTTTAAAAAATCTTTCTTACTATTATGACCTAAGCTTTTATTCTCTGACATTAAGCAACCAATGTTGCTTTATTAATCTCTTTATCATAAAGAGTCATTATTGGTTTATCTTCAACTTCATAAATTTCATCTGAAAAGAATCCA
>CABYTJ010000027.1:0-3164 GCA_902521885.1 uncultured Pelagibacteraceae bacterium | reverse complement strand
TTTTCAATTAATTCATTTATTGAGCTTCCTGAAATATAAGAAATATATCCTGGTATTAATGGTAAGACACATGGGGATAGAAAGCTTACTAAACCAGCTCCAAAGGCAATAATTATTTCAAACATTAAATTAAATTTAAAATATTTTACTCTTTATATGGGAAAACTTTATGCTTTTGTGTTCCAAGATTATCTACACCTAAAATAACTTCTTCTCCACCCTTCAAGAAATGTGGTGGTGACATATTCTCTCCCACTCCTGGTGGAGTTCCAGTACAGCAAATATCTCCAGGATGCAAACTCATACAGGAACTCATATAAGAAACTAAAGTTTTAATATCAAATATCATTTGCTCTGTATTTCCTGTTTGCATTCTTTTGCCATCAACATCTAAAAACATATTAAGTTTTTGAAAGTTTGGTAATTCATCCTTTGTGACAATATAAGGGCCTATAGGGCCAAAAGTATCAAAACCTTTTCCTTTATCCCAGGTTAAACCTTTATTTTTTTGAAAGTCTCTCTCACTAACATCGTTCACCAAAAAAAATCCTAACACATGGTCTAAAGCAGATTCTACACTAACATTAATTGCTTTTTTCCCAATTACAAAACCTAACTCCACTTCCCAATCTGTATGATTGGAACCTTTTGGAACTATAATTGGATCATTGGGTCCCGTTATACAACTGGTAAATTTAGAAAATATAATTGGTTCTTTTGGTATTGGTAAATTTTGTTCTTCTGCATGATCTTTAAAATTTAATCCAATTCCTATAAACTTTGATGGATTTGAAACACAAGCTCCAATTCTTGTGTTAGATTCTAATTTAGGTAAACTTGAAATATCAGTTTTATTTATTTTATTAATCGTATCAAAGTTTAATGTTTCAGGATTAAAATCAGTAATTAATGATGATAAATCTCGATAATTGTTATCCTTATCTATAATGGCTGGTTTTTCTTTTCCAATTTCACCTATTCTACATAACTTCATTTTTTCTCCTTTCTTTAATAAGTTGCTCTTCCACCACTTAAGTCAAAAACTCCTGCAGTGCTAAAGGAGTTTTCATCACTTACCAACCAACAAACTAAAGAGGCCAGCTCTTCTATTTTTGCAAATCTATTTCTTGGTATCTTGGATAGCATATAATTAATATGTTCATCTGTCATCTGGTCAAAAATTCTCGTTTTTGCTGCTGCAGGTGTTACGCAATTAACAGCGATATTTTTATCAGCAAGCTCTTTACCTAAAGATTTTGTTAATCCTATTACACCAGCTTTAGATGTACTATAAGCACTAGCATTTGGGTTACCTTCTTTTCCAGCAATAGAGGCTATATTTACAATTCTTCCATAATTATTTTTAATCATGTGCGGAACAATAGCTTTGCAACAATAAAATGTTGAATTCAAATTCAATTCAATCACTTTCTGCCATTCATCTAAAGGGTAATCCCATACTTTAGCGTTCATCCCTGTCATCCCTGCGTTATTTACAAATATATCTATTTGTCCCAATTTTTCCTCGAGTTCATCAATTGATTTTTTTACAATTTTAAAATCTGTTATATCAACTATTTGATAACTAAAATTTTCAGAATTAATTTCTTTTTTAGCTTTTTCTGCCTCCTCTTTATCTATATCCCAAATTACAACTTTACCACCTGATTGAATAATTCTTTTTGTAATAGCTAAACCAAAGCCTTGGGCACCACCAGTTACTATCGCAACTTTATTTGTTAAATTATATTTATTCATACTTTTTTCTTTCTTAATAATGGAAAAATTAATGCAATAAAAGATAAAATGAAAAACGTAACAACTATTGGTCTAGTCAAAAATAATAACCAATTACCCTCAAATATTACCAAAGATTGTCTTAAAGTACCTTCAACTAATTCTCCTAAAATTAAACCTATTATTACGGGAACTACTGAAAAACCATAACGTCTCATAAAAAAACCAATTACTCCAAAGAATAACATTATCCATACATCTAACATTGATTGACTTAGTGAGTAAGTTCCACACACTGAAACTGCAAAAATCATAGGCCAAAGTAATTTGTTTGGCACTAAAGTAATTCGAGCAAATATTTTTGCTCCAAAAAACCCAAATATAAAAAATAAAATATTTGCAATCAACATTGACCCAAAAATACCATATAAAAATTCTGGTTGCTCTCTGAAGAGATCAGGTCCAGGTCTAACCCCGTGTATTATTAATCCAGTCAAAATTACAGCTGTCGTAGCACTTCCGGGGATCCCTAATGCTAAAGTAGGAACCATAGCACCGCCCGTAGCTGCATTATTTGCTGCTTCAGCGCCTGCTATCCCTTCTACTGAACCTTTTCCAAACTCTTCAGGATTTTTAGACCATCTTTTTGCCTCAGAATATCCTATAAGAGATGCAACTGTTCCTCCTTCTGCTGGTAATACTCCAATAAAAGATCCAATTCCTGAGGATCTTAATATGGTTTTCCAAGTTTTTTTGTAATCCAAAAGTGATGGTAGTTTTACTGCTTTTAAAGCTACTCTTTTAAAAACTTGATCCAATAAAGTTGACTGAGTTAACATTTCACTTATTGCAAACAATCCCACAACTACAGGGATAAAACCTATTCCTTCTGACAATTCATTAATTCCATAAGTAAATCTTTCAATTGAAGTCATAAAATCTTTACCAATTGTAGATATTAATATTCCAAATGCTCCAGCTATTAAGTTCTTAATTGGGCTTCCTTCACCAATAGATGCGAGCATAGTTAAACCAAAAATTGCTAAAGCAAAATATTCAGGCTGTCCAAACTCATAAGCAAGCTGTGCAAGTAAAGGTGCAAAAAAAACTAAAACAACCACACTAAAAATACCTCCAATGGTACTAGATACTGTTGCCATACCTAAAGCTCTTCCAGCTTCTCCTTTTTGGGCAAGTGGATAACCATCAAGACAAGTTGCAGCCGCCGCTGGTGTTCCTGGAGTATTGATTAGGACTGCCGTAATCGCTCCACCATAAGTAGCTGAACAATAAATTGCTGTTAATAAAACAATCGCTGATAAAGGGTCCAAGGTCATAGTGAAAGGTAAAATTAATGCACCACCTGTAGTTGGCCCAAGACCAGGTAGTACTCCAAGTATCAAACCAAATAATGTTCCAAAAACTAA
>CABYTJ010000026.1:0-3223 GCA_902521885.1 uncultured Pelagibacteraceae bacterium | reverse complement strand
TCTAAGTGAACCATCTAAGGAAAAAAGTTCTGCTTCTAAAGTAATTTGATCTCCACTTATTTTAGAATGAGCACCTATCGCAGTCTCACAATCTCCTTCCAGAATT
This sequence comes from uncultured Pelagibacteraceae bacterium, assembly GCA_902521885.1. Taxonomy (GTDB): domain Bacteria; phylum Pseudomonadota; class Alphaproteobacteria; order Pelagibacterales; family Pelagibacteraceae; genus Pelagibacter. Next base: position 3,117 of record CABYTJ010000026.1, on the reverse strand, counting down.
TTTAAAATGTTTCTTTCTGCATGTGCTCTTTTATAAGTTTCAAGATGATTAATTTTTTTTAAAATAGATGCTGTATCTTTATCTTCATCTCTACACTGCAATGCAATAATTCCTTGTCCAACACTAGGAATAATTTCTTCAGCTGAAAAAATTTCAGAAATCTCATTTTCATAGTTTAAATATTTTATTCCAGCATAAGATAATATTATTGCATCATAAATTCCTTCTTTTAATTTTTTTATTCTAGTATCAACATTTCCTCTTATAAGTTTACATTTAATATCTGGTCTAATTTTTTTTATCTGAAATTCCCTTCTATAAGATGAAGTTCCAATAGTTGATTTTAAATTTAATTCTTTAAGTTTTTTTTTATTATTGGTTATTAAAATTTCTCTAGGATCGTTTCTTTCTAAGAATGTATCTGTTATTAGTCCATCTGTTTCAATTGCTGGCATATCTTTAAGTGCATGGACAGCTATATCAATATTATTATCTTTAAGTTCCTTTTCAATATTACTAGAAAATAAACCCTTCCCTCCTACATCAGATAACCTGGTGTCCTGAATTTGATCACCCTTAGTTGTTATAGATTTGATAATAATGTCCCCATCAACTAAGTTAGTATTTTCAATAATTTTATCTTTAGCCTTTTGAGCATAAAGTAATGCTAACTTGCTACCTCTTGATCCAATTGTTATTCTTTTATTCATAAAAAAATTTATTTCTTACTTGTATTGGGATTGTACAATTATTAAAAACTATTTGAATGAGCAAAAAACCCTTAATTCTTGGAATAGAATCAAGCTGTGATGAAACAGCTGCTTCATTAATAACTGAAAATGAGGAAGGGATGCCAATAGTTTTAAGTAACATTATTTCTAGCCAAGTAGACATACATAAAGAGTTTGGTGGAGTTGTTCCAGAGCTAGCAGCACGCTCACACATTGAAAAGATAGACTGGATTGTTAAAAAAGCAATAGATGAGAGTGGTAAAGGTATTGAAGAGATAGATGCTGTAGCTTCAACTGCAGGACCTGGTTTGATCGTATGTTTGTCAGTAGGCCTAAGTTTTGGGAAAGCTTTTGCTTCAACAATTAACAAACCATTTATTGCTGTAAATCATTTAGAAGGTCATGCTTTGAGTCCAAAATTAAATTCAAAAATTAATTATCCATACCTTTTATTATTAATTTCAGGAGGGCATTCACAATACTTAAGTGTTCAGGACTTGGGAAAATATAAAAGATTAGGTACAACTATTGATGACGCATTAGGTGAAGCATTCGATAAAACTGCAAAACTTTTAGGAATTGAATTTCCTGGTGGACCTCAGATTGAAATTTTTGCTAAAAAGGGTGATCCAAATAAATATGAATTACCAAAACCAATTTTTAATAAGGGTGGATGTAATTTATCTTTTGCAGGACTTAAAACAGCAATTTTAAAGATAAGCAAGACAATTAATACAGAACAAGAGAAATTTGACTTAGCAGCATCTTTTCAAAAAACTATTGAGAATATTTTATATAAAAAAACTAAAATTGCTTTTAACGAATTTGAAAAACTAAACAATCCACAAGAAAAAAAATTTGTGGTTGCAGGTGGAGTAGCTGCAAATAAAAAAATTAGATCAATGCTGGTAAACTTGTGTATAGAAAACAATTATGAAAGTATTTTTCCTGCAATAGAGTTGTGTGGAGATAATGCTGCGATGATCGCAATGGTTGGTTTAGAAAAATTTAAATTAAAAGAGTTTAGTGATTTAGATCATCCTGCAAAACCAAGATGGCCATTAGATGAAAAGGCTGCTTTTCTGAAAGGCGCTGGAGTTCAATTATAATGAAATATTGGTTGTAGAATTAAGTTTTTAAGTATGATTTAAAGATAAAAAAATGAAATACATTCATAATTTTATAAATTTTTTATTAAATAATAAAGAAGCCTTTAGAAACTTTATTGCAGTGACTCTTTTTAGATTAAATTTAATTCCTGAAAAATTTAAAGGTAGAGCTCAGGCCATATACAAAACACAAAAATATAAAAAAAAATTTTTAGAACTAAAATTAGAATATAATGAAATGGGCTTCTATTCATTAAATCCAATGCCAACCAAAGATTTTTTAAAAAAGTATTATGCTGAAACTTACTGGCAAAGTAGAAGTGATAAAAATCATCCTATTAGGCTAAGAGATATTGAGCATTATAAACTATTAAAAAAGATATACCCAGATTTTGATAATGAATCAAAAAAAATACTCAATTTTGGAGCCGGACATGGGGGGATATCAATTTTACTTCATGCCGCAAAACATGAAATTTACAATTTTGATCCAAGTGGCATCAATAATTTATTTTCAAATAGGTGGAATTCAGTAAATGATTTAGATCAAATTATTGATAAATTTGACCTAATATATGGAAGTCATAGTCTTGAGCATGTTCAAAATATAAAAGAAACGATGAAAAAATTTAATGAAATTTCTCATCAAAATACAATTTACTTTTTTGAAGTACCTAATTGCACAAATAATCTATTAAAAATAGATCCTCCTCATACATATTATTTTTCTAGAAAGTTTTTTTATAATTATTTTTATAAGTCAGATTATTGCGAAACCTTTGATGGTTTGAACGCAGCAAAAAATGATGAGGGAAATATTATAAGATTTTTAAGTAAATCTAAAATAAAAGAAAATTTAATAATATAAAATTAAGTAAACATTGGAGAAACAATTAGATGCAGTACTGGTTATTAAAATCTGAACCAGATGTCTGGTCTATTGAACAACAAATTAAAGCTGGTGCTAAAGGTGCCCCATGGGATGGTGTTAGAAATTATCAGGCAGCTAAAAATTTAAAATCTATGAAAAAAGGAGATCAGTGTTTTTTTTATCATTCTAATATTGGAAAAGAGATAGTTGGAACTGTTCAGGTTATAAAAGAGCATTACATTGATAAAACTGATAGATCAGGGCGATTTGTTGCTGTAACTGTTAAGTTTTTAAAGAAATTAGACAAACCAGTTACTCTCGAAGACATTAAAAAAAACAAGGATTTAAGCCACTTATCCCTCATAAAGCAAAGTCGGCTATCAGTTATGCCAATAGATTCTAAAAG
>CABYTJ010000025.1:0-3424 GCA_902521885.1 uncultured Pelagibacteraceae bacterium | reverse complement strand
ATTGCATAAAAATCACAATCAAGATCTTGAACATCTATTTTTAAATGTGGGGCACCCTGACACCCATCTACTACTACTATAATTCCTTTGGAGTGAGCAAGTTCAGTTATCTCTTTGATTGGTAGTATTGCCCCCGTAACATTTGATAAATGATTAACTGCTATTACCTTAGTTTTTGGTGTTATCATTTTTTCAATATTCTCAATTGGAATTTCACCTTCATCATTAATTTCTGCAAAATTAATCTTTATATTTTTTGATTTTCTTAAATAATGCCATGGCACATAATTAGAATGATGTTCTAGTTCAGTTAATAATATTTCATCCCCTTCATCTAAGTATTTTTGTCCTAAAGTATTTGCTACCAAATTAAGTGCTTCTGTTGCACCTTTTGTAAAAACAATCTCATTTTTATCTTTTGCATTAATATATTTTTGAACTGATGATCTTGTATTTTCATATAAATTAGTGGCAGCTACAGCCAAATAATGGATACTTCTTCCTACATTAGAAAATTGTTTTGTATAAAACTCGTTTATCCTATCAATAACTACTTTAGGTTTTTGTGAAGAATTAGCACTATCTAAATAGACTAAATCATTATTTTGTATTTTTTCATCAAATATAGGAAATTCTTTTTTAATATCGTCTATATTCATTCTTTTAATCCAATCATATTTTTAACTAAATTTTTAATTTCTGTATCCGTTATTTTTTCAACCACATCTAACAGAAAACCATTAATCAAAAGTTCTTTTGACTGTTGATAATTCAATCCTCTAGACATTAAATAAAATATTGAGTTTTCATCAAGACTTCCTGATGCAGATCCATGAGAACATTTGACATCCTCGGCATATATTTCTAGTTCAGGCTTAGCGTTAAATTCGGAAGTTTCATCAAGTAAAATTGCTTTACTTAATTGATATCCGTCAGTTTTTTGTGCTTTTGAGTCTACAAATATTTTGCCTTGATAGGCAGATTTTGAATTTTTTCCTAAAACACTTTTTATCAATTGATAACTTTTTGTATTTTCAACCAAATGGTTAATTATTGTTCTTACTTCATGATGTTGCCCATCATTTAGTGAGAAAATACCATTTACGAATGCTGAGGAATATTCTCCTTTTAAGTTACAATTAATTTCATTTTTTGAAAAATTCGATCCTGAAGAGAGAATAAAAGTCTCTGAAACACTGTTATCGTCTTGTTCAATATTATTATAGGAATATCTGATATTTTTATTTTGTACTTTATCAATCTTATAATTTTTTAAAATAGCATTTTCTTTTAAATCAAAATTATAAAATATATTGATGAAATTATTTTCTGCTCTATCGTTAAACAAGTCTATTAATCTTAAAGAGCTATTTTGTTCTAGTTGAAATTCTAGTTTTAAATTTATATTTCTAGATGTAATTTTATTATTTGTAGAGTGATAAACAACAAGAGGTTTTTTCAAAGAATAATTCTTTTTTACAGTAATTTTGTAACATTTATTTGTGAAAGCATTATTTAAAGATAACAGAGAATTATTATCTTCTGATCTATTCACAAATTTAAAATCATCATTAATTTCTATCTTGTCATGATCTTCATGAGTAAAATCAACCTTCTCCACTCTTCCATTTATGAAGACAATTTTATTATGCTCTAAACCTTCTACAAAAATTGAGGTGTCAACTTTGTTAGGAAAAGAATAATCGTTATAAAAACTTAATTCACCAATATTTTTTTTAATAATTTGGCTTAAGTCTGAAAATTTCCAGTTTTCAAGTTTTCTAGTTGGAAAACCAGTTTCTAAAAATTTATTTAAATACATTTTTTTTAATTCAACGTCTTTTTCAGAAAAAGCTGAGGTCTTAACTATTTTTTCAAAATCTGTTTTAATTTGTTCAGTCATTTAATTGAAATTTTCGTATCCTTTTTTTTCTAATTCTAATGCAAGTTCTGGTCCTCCAGATTTAATTATTTTTCCATTCATTAGTACATGAACAAAATCTGGTTTTATGTAGTCTAGTAGTCTTTGATAGTGAGTGATTATTAAGAAAGAATTATCTTTACTCCTCAATGTGTTTACCCCATCAGATACGACCTTTAAAGCATCAATATCTAACCCTGAGTCAGTTTCATCTAAAATAGACAACTTGGGTGATAACATCGACATTTGTAAAATTTCATTTTTCTTTTTTTCACCTCCAGAAAAACCAACATTTAATTGTCTATTTAATTTTTCTTCATCAAATTTTAATTCTCTCGCTTTTTCTTTTACAAGTTTTAAAAATTCAATTGCATCAAGTTCTTTTTCTCCTTTTGCTTTTCTTATGGCGTTTAAAGAGGTTTTTAAAAAGATATTTGTATTTACACCTGGAATTTCCAACGGATATTGAAATGCTAAAAATATTCCTTTATGTGCTCTTTCCTCAGTTTCAAGCTCAAATAAATTATTATTCTCAAAAAGTACTTCTCCAGATATTTCATATCCTTTTTTACCAGATAAAATGTTTGATAATGTGCTTTTACCTGAACCATTAGGACCCATAATTGCGTGTACTTCACCAGGATTAATATTAAGTGAAAAATCTTTTAGAATTGATTTATCCTCAATGTTTGCACTTAAATTATTTATTTTTAACATTAACCAACGCTTCCTTCCAAGCTAATACCCACTAGTTTTTGTGCCTCTACAGCAAACTCCATTGGTAATTGTTGAAGTACTTCTTTACAAAATCCGTTTACAATTAATCCAACAGCTTCCTCTGGATTTAAACCTCTTTGCTGACAATAATGCAGTTGTTCTTCACTTATTTTAGAAGTCGTAGCTTCATGAGCGATATTTGAGTCAAAATTTTTATTTTTAATATACGGTACAGTATGAGCTCCACATTTATTTCCCATTAACAAAGAATCACACTGGGTATAATTACTCGAGTTTTTTGCCTTTGAATTAATGTCAACTAATCCTCTGTAGGTCATATCTGAAAATCCTGCACTAATACCTTTTGATATAATCTTACTCTTTGTATTTTTTCCTAAATGGATCATCTTAGTTCCAGTATCAGCTTTTTGATGATTATTAGTTATCGCGATTGAATAAAATTCACCTATTGAATTATCTCCTTTTAATATACAGCTAGGATATTTCCAAGTTATAGCTGAGCCAGTTTCTACTTGTGTCCAAGAAATTTTAGAATTTTTGCCTTTGCACAACCCTCTTTTAGTTACAAAATTATATATTCCTCCTTTGCCATTTTCATCTCCTGGATACCAATTTTGTACTGTTGAATATTTTATCTCAGCATCGTCAAGTGCAATTAATTCTACGTTGGCAGCGTGTAGTTGGTTTTCATCTCTCATTGGTGCCGTACACCCTTCTAAATAACTTACATAACTTCCCTTATCAGCTATAATCAAAGTTCTTTCA
>CABYTJ010000024.1:0-3451 GCA_902521885.1 uncultured Pelagibacteraceae bacterium | reverse complement strand
TTTATAAATTTAGACCATTTTATGAGATAAGTTCTTTCAGTTGTTTAGTTTTTAAATCAATCTTAAAAAATAAAAATATTTTGAAAAATTATATTAAAGAGACACTTATTGGTAAAACATTTTTAATCGAGAACTTTAAAAGATTGAAAATTGAATTTTTCCCCACAAATACAAATTTTATTCTTGTAAAATTAAATTCCCAAAAAATGAAAAATAAAATTATCAAATCATTTGCGAAAAAGCATGTTTTAGTCATGGGAGAGGGCAAGCTACCAGGAGGTGATAAGATTTTAAGAATTACTTTAGGCCCAAAATACTATATGGAGAAAGTTATTAATGTTTTTAAAAATTTCTACTAATTATAATTACTTTTAAAAGGATATAATATGAATGTTTATGTAATATCAGAAATCGGCATTAACCATAATGGTGATTTGGATCTAGCAAAAAAAATGATTTTGGAGTCTCAAAAATGTGGTGCCAATGCTGCAAAATTTCAAAAAAGAGATATTGATCTAGTCTATTCAAAAAAGCAATTAAGTGAATTTAGAGAAAGTCCTTGGGGAAAAACCCAAAGAGATCAAAAGGAGGGATTAGAATTTAATCAAAGCGATTATGAAAAAATTAATGATTATTGCAAAAAAATTAAATTTGACTGGTTCGCATCGGCTTGGGAAAAGGAAAGTTTAAAATTTTTAGAACAATTTAAGTTAAAATATAACAAAATTGCATCAGCAATGATTATTGAGTCAGATTTTTTAGAATTAGTTGCTAAGGAAAAAAAACATACATTTATTAGCACTGGAATGTCGAATATGACAGACATAGAGAATGCAGTAAACATTTTCAGAAAAAATAATTGTTCATTTGAATTAATGCATTGTATATCCGCATATCCTTTTGATGATACTAAGGCTAATCTAAATTTAATTAAAGTACTGAAAGACAAGTTTAAATGTAATGTTGGGTATAGTGGGCATGAAAAGGGTGGTTTAGCAATATCTTATGCAGCTACTGCATTTGATATTTCATCCTTAGAACGCCATTTTACTTTAGATAGAACCATGTATGGATCTGATCAAGCAGCCTCAATCGAGCCAAAAACTTTCAAAGAATTAATAGGGGGTGTTAGAAAAATTGAAAAAGCTATTCAAGGTGACAAAGATAAAAAGATACTTGAAATTGAAAAAGAAGTAGCAAAAAAACTTAGATCGCACATTAATGTCAGATAAAAATAAATTAAACCTAGAAATCAATGAGTTAGTTAACACTCTTAACAAACTATCTTCTTTTAGTGAAGAAATAGAAAAAGTAATAAGTATCATTTCAGAATGTATAAAATCAGGAAAAAAAATTATGATTTGTGGGAATGGAGGGTCTGCAGCTGAAGCTAACCATCTGGCTGCAGAATTTTTAGTTAGGTTAAAACCAGACAATAATAGACCCGCTATACCAATCATTTCTTTAAGTCAAAACTCTTCAGTTCTAACGGCTTGTGGAAATGATTTAGGTTTTGAAAATATTTTCTCTAGAACATTGGAGGGTCTTGGCAACTCTGGAGATGTTTTAATATCTCTATCTACATCAGGTAATTCTGAAAATGTTTTAAATGCTATAAGAGCAGCAAAAAATAAAAAAATTAAAACAGTTTCATTCTTAGGAAAAAAAGGTGGTATGGCAAAAAGTTTAAGTGATATTAACATACTCATTCCATCAGAAAATGTCGCAAAAATACAAGAATGCCATCTTTTTCTTGGACACTATATATTTGGAGAGGTAGAAAAAAAATTATTTTAGATCAATGTCAAAAGTAAATATTAAATTTCCAAAAAAAAATATTTCAAATAAAGAAATAGAAAATTTATTTAAAAAGATAGGTCTTCAAAAATTAATAAATAAAAAAAAATATTTTATCGATGGATATGAAGTAACAAAAAAAGATTTAATTGATAAAAAAAAAGACACCAAAGGTAATTTTGATATCAGAATTACAAAAAATCCTCAGCCACCAGAGTTGAGAGATTTGTATAACATTTATATGCTAATTGTTCTTAATAGAAGAGTAACTGTATTGGAATTTGGTTGTGGTTTTTCTAGTCTAGTAATATCAAAAGCACTCGAATTTAATAAAAGCAAATCAGGAAAGCAAAAGCCTTTTACCAGGTGTGAGCATCCTTATAATCATTTTATAATAGATGATGACAAGAAATATCTCAACTTAACCAAAAAAAGAATAAAAAAAGAGTTAAAAAATTCTAAAACAAATTATCATTTTTCCGAGTGTCAGATGACAATGTCTAATGGTAATTTTGCGCATGAATATAAAACTTTACCCAGAGTAAACCCTGACTTTATATATTTAGATGGTCCTAGCCCATTCAGTGTTAAAGGTAAAATAAACAATTTTACAGTTGCTTCTAAAGATATGATGCCAATGAGTTGTGATATTTTAAAATTTGAAAATCATCTAACACCGGGTACTATTATTTTAATTGATGGTAGAACTGCTAATGCTAGATTTCTTAAAAATAACTTTAGACGTAATTGGAAAGAATATTACAGTTTCAAGGAAGACCAAACTATTTTCTTACTTAATGAAAAGCCACTTGGACCATTTAATTTAGAACAATTAAAATTTTATTCAAACAAGAAGAAATGAGCTGTTTAAATTGTAAATCAACAAAATATGACAAAAGATTCAAATCATATTCTAATGTGGTTTTTAAAAAATGCAGTGATTGTGGATGTTTTTATCAGGACCCAATTATTAAGCTAAATTATTCTGACACATATTGGCAAGGTGCAGTCGACCCAGATGGAGTAAAAAGAAATTTTTTAAATGAGAGAAAATTTAAAATTAAAAATTGGTATGGAGATGCAATAAATTTTGTTAACAATAAATCTAACATATCTGTTTTAGATATAGGCTGTGGTTTAGGATATTTCTTAAGCGCTTTAAATTCAAATATAGACAAGTATGGAGTAGAAGATTCAAAATTTGCCTGTAATCATATTAAAAAAAATTTTAAAGAAATTGAAATTCTTAATGGCAGTTATGAATTAATTGAAACATTTGAAAAAAAATTTGATATAATAATGTTTTATCATGTCATAGAACATCTTAAAGACCCACAAAATTCCATTAAGATAATTAAAAAAGTACTTAAGAAAGATGGAATTTTAATTTTGGGCACTCCCAATGTTGAAAGCATGATTGCAAAAATATTCAAAAAAAATTTTAGACATTTTATTCCCGCACATACTTGTCTTTATGGTGATAAAAGCATTAGAAATTTACTAAATAGTCATAATTTTGAGATATTAAAAATTGAAAAACCCTTTTTCAAAACTAGCTATAACAATATCATGAACTACTTAAAAATAATCAATACAAGCCAAATCTCTCCTGCATTTTATGGAAGTATATTTACGCTATATTGTAAAAATTCTT
>CABYTJ010000023.1:0-3976 GCA_902521885.1 uncultured Pelagibacteraceae bacterium | reverse complement strand
TTTCCATTTTCATAGATTCTGTAACTTAAAGATTTTGCTAATGAAGCATTAGCAGCAACTTCAAGAGACTTCTTCTCATGAGCACTCATAGCTTTATATGTTTTTCCAGTAATATAAAAGTCAGCATTTACGACTACTTGGTGTAAACCTTGTAGGTAGTAGTGCTTTAATACTTTTTGGAAACCAAATACCATATCTGGTTTTGGACAACACCATTCAGCAGCATCGATAGTTCCTGCTTCAAGAGCTGGAAGAATATCTCCACCACCCATAGCAACAGATGCTATACCAATGTCTTTGTAAGTTTGTCCTGGAATTCCTGGAGGAGTTCTGAATTTATATTTTCTAAAGTCAGCCATATCTTTAATTGGTTTTGGAAACCAACCTAAAGCTTCAGGTCCAACTGGTTGCAACATAAATCCTTTGATGTCTCTTCCCATTTCTTTCCAAAGTTGGTCGTATAATTCTTTACCACCACCATATTGGAACCAAGATAAGAACGCTAAGTTATCAATACCTACTCCACCACCAGCTACTGGAGAACCAAATAGCATAGCTGCAGGGTGATCACCTGACCAATAGTGAGTCCATGCGAATCCACAATCGATCAATCCTTTGTCAACTGCATCTAGAGTTTCTTTAACTCCAACAACAGCTCCCGCAGGAAGTATTTCAAACTTTAACGATCCACTCGTTAATTCAGTTACTGTATCAGTAAAGTCCTTTAACATCTTAACTTCATCAGCCTTAGTGTTAAGAACAGTCTGACATTTTAGTGTTTTTGCAGCGTTAGCATTAGAAACAAATCCTAGCACTAAAACCGTTGCAAATAACATTGAAATGATTTTTTTCATTATTTTTCCTCTTGTTAGTTAAATTTAACTCGAGCATACAACCAGAAAAATAAAGCAGACACAAGTGACAATTGATAAATATGAGTGTAAAGATGTTTAAATAAAATTAATTAAAGAACTATTCAACTAGCGATGGAAAATTTCGATTACATTATTATTGGAGCAGGATCAGCAGGTTGCGTTTTAGCTAACAGACTGACTGCAAATCCTAATAATAAAGTAGCTCTAATAGAGGCCGGAGGAAAGGATAATTATCCCTGGATACATATTCCAGTAGGATATTTCAAGACGATGCATAATCCTTCTGTTGATTGGTGTTACAAAACTGAACCCGATGAAACAATGAATGGCAGATCTATTCGATATCCTAGGGGAAAAACATTAGGTGGAAGTTCTGCAATAAATGGTCTTCTTTATATAAGGGGTCAAAGTAGAGATTACGATGTTTGGAGACAATTAGGTAACACTGGTTGGGGCTGGGATGATGTTTTACCTTATTTTATTAAAGCTGAAAATCAAGAAAGAGGAAAAAATGAATTTCATGGAACTGGTGGACCTTTATCTGTCTCTGATCAAAGAATTCAATTACCGTTATTAAATGAATTTCAAAATGCTGCAGAAGAATTTGGTATTCCTAAAACCAAAGATTTTAACACAGGGGATAATAATGGATGTGGCTATTTTCAAGTTACTGAAAAAGATGGTTTTAGATGTAGTACTGCTGTTGGATATTTAAACCCAATTAAAAAAAGAGGAAATTTAAAGATAATAACAAATGCACATGTTAAAAAAATTAATTTTCAAAATAAAATAGCTAAAGAAGTAGAGTATTGGCAAGATAACGAAGTAAAGAAGTTAGTTGTAAATCGAGAAATTATTTTATCATCAGGATCTATTGGTTCTCCTCAAATTCTTCAAACCTCAGGTATAGGAAACGCAAATAAACTAAATAATTTAGGTATTGAAGTTGTTCAAGAATTAAAAGGTGTAGGAGAAAATCTTCAAGATCATTTGATGTTCAGACCTATTTATAAAGTTCATGGACTAAAATCACTCAACAAAAAAGTTAATAGTTTATTTGGTAAACTAATGATCGGATTAGAATATGTATTTAACAGGAGTGGTCCAATGACAATGGGGGCAAGTCAGATGTGTATGTTTGCTAAAAGTGATCCCTCATTAGAACTACCAGATCTTCAATGGCATGTTCAGCCAATGAGCATGGACACCTTGGGAGCAACAAAGAATCATGACTTTCATGCTTTTACACCAACTGTATCAAATATTAGACCAACCAGTAGAGGTCATGTAAATATTATTGATAAAGACTCCAGAACTTATGCAAAGGTAAAACTAAATTATCTTTCTACAGATCATGATAGAATGGTTGCAGCAAAAGGACTTAAACTTACAAGAAAAATTGTGATGGAGTCTGAAACCTTTAAAAAATATAAACCTGAAGAATATAGACCTGGAATTAATATTAATAATGATGAAGAGTTAGTTAAAGCTGGATCAGATTATACACAAACAATATTTCATCCAGTAGGAACATGTAAAATGGGACAAGATGATTTGGCAGTAGTTGATGAAAAATTAAAAGTAAAAGGTGTTCAGAATTTACGAGTGATTGATGCTTCTATTATGCCAAACATTACATCTGGTAACACAAATGCACCGACAATTATGATTGCAGAGAAAGGTGCAGATATGATACTAGAAAGGTAATGTTCATTGATTTATTTTCCCCAGAACAGCTAACTATACTAACCCAAATAATTTTGATTGATCTTGTTTTAGCAGGAGACAACGCAATTATCATAGGAATGGTTGCCTCTAAATTTCCGACTGAACAAAGAAAAAAAATTATATTTTGGGGTATTGGAGGGGCTGTAGTTTTAAGAATAATTCTTACCCTATTAACTGCATATTTATTACAAATTACTGGTTTAAGATTAATTGGAGGATTACTTCTTCTTTATATAGTCTATAAACTTTACGTTGATGTTATAAAGGGAGCCACATACGAAGACAACATTAAGGTAGATAATTCTAACTTTTTAAAAGCTATTTGGACTATTTTATTAGCTGATTTTACAATGAGTTTAGATAATGTTTTAGGTGTAGCTGGAGCAGCAGGTGATCATTATGGATTGCTAATTTTTGGTCTAATTTTGTCAATAATATTAATGGCAACAGCAGCAACATTAATATCAAACTGGATTAAGAAATATAAATGGATAGCTTGGGCTGGTTTGTTAGCAATTCTTTTTGTTGCTATAGAGTTGATTTATACAGATATTAAAATACTATTTTTATAATGTTTTTAAAAAATTATAACCTCAAAAATAAAACAGCAGTAGTTACTGGTGCTGGAAAAGGTCTTGGAAGAGCCTGTGCAATAGCTTTAGCTGAGGCAGGAGCAAATCTAATAATAATCAGTAGGACAAAAAAAGATTTGGATGAAGTTTCTAAAAAGATAAAAAAACTTAAGTCAAAATGTAGGTCTTATGTCTGCGACATTACTAATTATGATGAAATCAAAGAAATTATTAATAAACAATCTAAAATAGATATTTTGATCAATAATGCAGGAAATAATATTCCAGCACATTTTACAAAAGTTAAAACTAAAGATATGGAATATATGGTTAAGATCAATACAATTGCCACATTTAATCTTGCTCACTTGTGTGCATTAAAAATGATAAAATCTAAAAATCGAAAAAAAATTGGTGGATCCATAGTAAATATGTCTTCTCAAATGGGACATGTGGGTGGACCAATAAGAAGTGTATATAACATGAACAAATTTGGATTAGAAGGTTTAACTAAAGGTATGTCTATTGATCTTGCAAAATACAATATCAGGGTAAATACAGTGTGCCCTACTTTTGTTGTAACTCCAATGACTAAAAAATTTCTAAAAAATAAAAAATTCAAAAGGGATATGCTGAGCAATATTCCTCTTGGAAGATTTGCAGAATTATCTGAGATATCTTCAGCGGTAGTTTTTCTTGCCTCTGAAGCGGCATCAATGATAACAGGAACTTCTTTATTGGTTGATGGCGGATGGACAGCAAAATAATTTCTAAATTATTTTTAATAATAACTTTTTTAAC
>CABYTJ010000022.1:0-5528 GCA_902521885.1 uncultured Pelagibacteraceae bacterium | reverse complement strand
TTATTTATTAAACCATTTTTTTCAGATATTGATTTTGAAAAATTAAGATTTAGTTCTAAAAATAGATTTTCATTTAAGACAAATAAAAAATTTGAATTTAGTAATTTTACTTTAGAATCTGATACATTGATTGATGAATTGTCTGTAATGAACAAATACAAGTTAAAAAATTTTTTTCCAAATATTAAAGAAAATTTTAATTTATCGGATCACAAGTTATCAATCAAATATCTTAAAAATAAGATATATTTAGATGGAAAAGGTAACATTTTAATACAAGATAATAAAGATACCCTTACATATTCTATTACCAAGAAAAATGATATTTTAGATTTTAAAACTTCTCTAAAAATAAATGACAATCCTTTTAATATAGAGTCTTTAAATTATAAAAAAGAGAATGTTTTAATACAATTAGAAGGATCAAAAAATAAAAAAAATGAAATTAAAATTAAAGATTTTTTAATAAATGAGAAAGAAAATATAATTAGAGCTCAAAATATTAAATTAAATAAGAGTCTTGAAATAGTAAAGCTCGGAACTGTTTCTTTAAAATATACAGATCAAGAAAATCAAAAAAACCAGATTAAATTTTATCCAATGAAGAATAAGTATATTTTAAAAGGACCTTCATTTAATGCAAATAATCTTGTTGATGATTTATTATTTAAGGATCAAAATTCTAATTTTTTTAATATCGATACTAGAATTGAAGTTAGTATTGATAAAATCTTTTTAGATAATGAGTATGATTTATTTAATTTTAATGGAAACATAATCTTCAAAAATAAAGAGATTGTAAAAGCTAACTTAAATGGAAGTTTTCCTAATAATAAAAAGTTAAATTTTACTATCAATACTAATGACAACAATAAGATTACAACTTTATATATTGATAAAGCTGAACCAATTGTAAAAAGATATAAATTTATTAAGGGTTTTGATAATGGAATACTTGATTTCTACAGCTCAAAAAAGCTTAATGAGTCCACATCAACACTAAAGATATACGATTTTAATTTAAAAGAATTACCTGCATTAACAAAAATCTTAACTCTTGCTTCTCTGCAAGGAATTGCTGATATTTTATCGGGTGAGGGTATAGGATTTGATGAATTTGAGATGAAATTTAAAAGTAATAAAGATGGGATGATCATTGATGAAATCTATGCAATTGGCCCAGCAATTTCTATTTTAATGGATGGTTATGTTGAAAAAGATAAACTTATAAGTCTTAGAGGAACCTTAGTTCCAGCCACTACAGTAAATAAGTTAATAGGATCTTTGCCTGTGTTAGGTAAAATATTAGTTGGTTCTAAAACTGGGGAAGGCGTTTTTGGTGTAAGTTTTAAAATAAAAGGCCCTCCTAAAAAACTTGAAACTTCAGTCAACCCTATCAAAACACTTACCCCAAGATTTATTACAAGAACTTTAGAAAAAATTAAAAAAAACTAGTCTTTTTCAATTTTAATATGTCTTTTTTTTCCTATAGAAAGTTTTAAATAATTATTTTGGAATAATTTATCGCTAATAATAAAATTTTCATTAGATATCATTTCATTATTTAATTTTATGGCATTCCCTTTGATTAATCTCCTAATCTCACTTTTAGACTTTTCCAACTTTGATAAAATTATTAAATCCAAAACAGTTATCGTTTGATTAATATTCTTCGCTTTAATTTTTATTGTAGGTAAATTAGAACCAAGCAAATTTCCAGAGAAAGCTTCTTTGGCAGCTTGTTCAGAATTTAGAGCAGCTTTTTTACCATGAAGCATTGTAGTCGCTTCATTCGCTAATCTAATCTTAAGTTTATTTATATCTTCATCTTTAATTTTGTCTATTTCTTCGATACTTAAATCTGTAAATATTTTCAAAAATTTTATTACATCTTTATCATCAATGTTTCTCCAAAATTGCCAATAATTATAAGATGATAACATCTTTTTATCTAACCAAATTGCACCAGTTTCTGTTTTGCCCATTTTAGCTCCTGATGCTAAAGTAATCAGAGGGGTAGTCAAACCATAGGCCTGTTTGCTTGAGTATCTTTTAATAAGCTCGGTACCATTAACTATATTTCCCCACTGATCAGAACCACCAATTTGCAAAGAACAATTTTCTTTTTTGTTTAATTCTAAAAAATCATAAGCTTGAAGAATCATATAATTAAACTCCATATAACTTAATGATTGTTCCCTATCTAATCTAGCCTTAACACTTTCAAAAGTGAGCATTTTGTTAATTGTGAAGTGTTTGCCAATATCTCTTAGGAATGAAATATAATTCAAGCCTTTAAGCCAAGAATAATTATTTACAAATATAGGTTTGGTTTTTGGATTCTTATTATCTAAAAAATTTTTTAATATTTTTTCAATACTTTTAATATTTTTTTCTATTTCCTTTTCAGTTAAAATTTTTCTTGTTTTATCTTTACCAGATGGATCACCAATCCTTGTTGTACCACCACCTAATAATACAATAGGTCTGTGTCCATGTTTTTGTAGAAGTCTCAAACACATTATCTGTAGCAAACTTCCAACGTGGAGACTTTCTGCGGTACAATCAAAACCGATGTAACCTTTAATTTTTTCTTTTTCCAGTAGTTTTGATAAATCTTCTTCGTTGGTACATTGATAGAAATAACCCCTATCTTTAAATTCTTTTAAAAATTTATTCATAAGCTTATAGTTATACAATATACAAATTTTATTAAAAAAGAATAAGAATGGGAAAGATATTTACAGCATTAGGATTAATGAGTGGCACATCAGGAGATGGTGTAGATGCCTCTATAATCAGCTCTAATGGAGTAGATAATTACAGCAATATATTAAATAGGTATTTTAAATATGATCAAAAAATATATGAAAAACTCCACTATTTAAAAGCTAAGATTTCTCAATTAAAAGATCTAAAAAAAAATGAAAAAGAAATCTATTCTCTTGAAAAAGATATAACCCTATTTCACGCTAAGATTACTAACGAAATTTTACAGTCCATTGATAAAAATATTGATTTAATAGGTTTTCATGGGCAAACAATATATCATAATCCATTAGAAAAAATTTCCAAACAAATCGGAGATGGTAACTTATTATCTCAACTTTCTAAAAAAAAGGTAATCTATAATTTTAGAAAAAATGATATTCAAAATGGTGGCGAAGGAGCTCCTTTAGCCCCAGTTTTTCACAAATTAATCATCAAACAAAATAAGATTGATCTACCAGTTTGTATTTTAAACATTGGGGGTATTGCAAATGCAACTTTAATAGATGATTATGATAAAGATAGTTTTTTAAGCAGAGACTTAGGTCCAGGCAATTGTTTAATAGATGAATGGGTAAGAAATAATATTAAGAAGAAATTCGATTTTAATGGAGATATCGCAAAAAGAGGAAAAATAAATGATTTGATTCTTAATCAAGCTCTAGAAAATTTCGAAAATAGGCCTGACCAAAAAATTTCATCATTTGACGTAAAAGATTTCAGCCTAGGATTTGTAAGAGGTCTTGATTTAGATGATGGAGCAGCAACTCTCACTGAGTTTACAGCAAGAATAATAGGAATAGAACTTTTAAATTTCTTGCAAGATTTAAAAAACAAACTTTGCAAAATTTTAATTTGTGGAGGAGGAAGAAAAAATATTAATTTAATAGATAGAATAAAAATTACAATGCCTAAAAATTTAATTATCCAACCAATTGATGATTATGGTGTTGATGGAGATTATATAGAGTCAGAGGCATTTGCATATCTTGCTATAAGATCTTTTTTAAATTTACCTATTTCTTTTCCAGGTACAACTAAATGTAAATCACCAACAACTGGTGGAGTTTTAATTAAAAATTTTTAATAAAGTGCAGTTTCTTTTTTAATATACTTATCCAAACTTTTTACCAAGGAAGATTCATTTTTTGAAAAAAAATGATTAGCATCATTTATTGATTGGAATTCTACTTTAATTCCTTTTTGAGCACTTAATCTTTTATCTAGTTCATTTATATGTTCTATAGGTACAAGTTCATCCTTTTTACCGTATATCATAAGACCAGAAGTTGGACATGGAGATAAAAATGAAAAATCATAAACATTAGGCTGTGGAGAAATTGCTATAAATCTATTTATTTCAGGTCGTCTCATTAGTAGTTGCATTGCAATTAAAGATCCAAATGAAAATCCTGAAACCCAACATTGTGAGTTATCAAAATTTTCTCTTTCCAACCAATCTAAAGCTGCAGCAGCGTCAGCTAATTCACCTTGACCATTATCAAATTCACCATCACTTTTACCAACTCCTCTAAAATTTACACGACAAACAGAAAAATCATTATCCATAAACGTGTGAAAGGTTTCAACAACAACTTTATTGTTCATCGTTCCTCCGTATTGTGGATGTGGTTGTAGAACCAATGCTACTGGTGAAGTACTTTTTTTACTTTTAAAATATTTAGCTTCTAATCTTCCAGCAGGACCAGGAATGAAAATTTCTAAAATTTTGTTATCCATAATTGTTATTGATTATTATTCTCAAAAAAAAATTAGGTTTATCACAACTGCGTGACAAAATGTTAGCTTTTTTTTTTATCTTAGATACTTGACTATTTTAGTCGGGTTTATATATATCCCCGTAAAATAAGGATTTATGAAGCTTACATCAAAAGGTAGATATGCGGTAATGGCTTTGGTAGACCTGGCGAGATTTAATAATATCAATCCGGTTTCTCTAAGAGACATCTCACTAAGACAAGGAATTTCCTTGGATTATTTAGAACAAATATTCTCAAAGTTAAGAAAAAAAGAAATTGTTCAAAGCGTGAGAGGCACTCAAGGAGGATATATTTTAAATAAAAAAGCTAAAGAAATAAAGCTTATAAATATTTTTGAGGCAGTAGACGAAAAAGTAAAAACAGTTCAATGTAAAAAAGAGTCAAAAAAAGGATGTAATGGCAAAGCTGTAAAATGCCTTACTCATAATCTTTGGGATGAACTTGAAAATCATATTAATAATTTTTTTGATAAAAAAAGTTTAGAAGATTTAGTTAAAGATAATTCTGAGAGAAGAGTTTAAAATGGATAAAAGAGAAAAAGATATAGAAAAGTTAAAAGATTATAAATATGGGTTTTCAACTGATATAGAAAATATCAGAGCACCCAAGGGCTTAAATGAAGATGTAATTAAATTTATTTCTAATATTAAAAAGGAACCAAAATGGATGTTAGATTTTAGATTAAAAGCATTCGAAAGATTTAAACAATTAAAAGAACCTAATTGGCAAAAACCAAAATATCCAAAAATAGATTACCAAGATTTATATTATTATTCAGCACCTAAAAGTATGAATGATAAACCAAAAAGCCTTGATGAACTTGATCCTAAACTTTTAGAAACTTATAAAAAGCTTGGTATACCATTGCAAGAACAAGCAAGGTTAAATGGTATTGCAGTTGATGCTGTTTTTGACTCTGTTTCTGTTGCAACAACTTTTAAAGATGAGCTGACTAAACAAGGAATAATTTTTTGCTCT
>CABYTJ010000021.1:0-6063 GCA_902521885.1 uncultured Pelagibacteraceae bacterium | reverse complement strand
ATTTTCACCATCAAGTAAAAAAATTGAAAAAAAAATATTCGAAGTAAGAAATATTGAATTTGATATTATCGAATATGAAAATAATTATATCGTGTATAAGATAAACAAAACTGAAACAAGAACACCCGATTTAAATGACGAAGAATTAAAAAAAGAAGTTTTAGAGCTAGTATTTCAGAAAAGTAAGTTTGATTATAATAGTAAGTTACTCAAAAAGATTAATGAAAAACAATTCAATAATAATGATTTTCAAGAATTTGGTAAAGACAGGACTCAATCTCTACTATTAAATTCTGTAAAAGATAATAAAATGTTTGAAATTAATTCTGTTGAATTATTATATTCACTACCTATTAACTCATTTACACTTATTAGTGATGAAAAAAATAATATTTATTTAGCTAGAATTAAAGATATTCAAATACAAAATGCTAATATTGATGATAAGAAATTTGACGAATATTCTTTAAAACAAAATACAAATACTAAAAATAGTATTCTTAAAACATATGATTTACTTTTAAATAGTAAATATGATGTAGTAATGAATGAAAAAGCAATAGAACGAGTTAAAAATTTCCTTAAATGATAATAAATCGAAGCTTCAAAGAATTTAAGCTTCAACATAGAAGCAAAAAAAATCAAATTATATATAGTTCAAAAAAAGTTCGGAGCGATAAAGAAATATTAAATCTAATAGATAATTTTTTGATAGAAAAAAATAGTTTTATATTTGAGTCTGTCGAAAAAGGTAAAATTAAAGGCAGATATACTATATTTGGGAAAAATCCTGACAAAATTTGGGAGTTTAATAATAACAATTCGTTTCTTATAAAAAATAATAAAAAAGTTAAATTAAAAGAAAAACCTCAAATATTGATTGAAAATATAATAGAGGATTTTAAATTTAAAATACCTTCTGGTTTACCTTCAATTGCCTCACTTATATCAGGATATTTTTCTTATGATACTATTAGGTATATAGAAAATATTCCAAATAAATGTAAGGATGATTTAAAGGTACCAGATGTAAGACTTCTTAGACCAAGAATTCTCGTAATACATGACAATCTAAAAAAAAAAATTTTCTATATAGTAAACATCTTCAAAGATGAAAAAATATCTAATTATCCTAAAAAATACCTAGGAATAAAATCTGATCTTTCAAAGCTTTTCACTCAATCGTTAAAAACAAAAGACAAGACAACTAATGAAAAAAAATTAGCTAAAATTAATGTAAAGTCAAATACATCAAAGAATAAATTCCTAAGTATGGTTAATAAAGCTAAGAAATACATTAAAATTGGTGATATTTTTCAGGTGGTTTTAAGTCAAAGATTTGAAACAAAACTTACAAAGAAACCATTAGATATTTATAAAAAACTTCGAATAACTAATCCTTCACCTTTTATGTTTTTTTTTAATTTTAATGACTTTCAAATAATAGGTGCCAGTCCTGAAATCTTGGTCAGATTGAGAGATAATAAAATTACAGTAAGACCTATTGCAGGTACTAGGCCTAGAGGAAAAACTATGACTCAAGATAAGTTTTATGAAAAAGATCTTCTTAAAGATAAAAAAGAACTTTCAGAACATTTAATGTTACTTGATTTAGGGAGAAATGATGCTGGAAAGGTATCAAAAGTAAATACAGTTAAAGTTACTGAGAGTTTTGTTATTGAAAAATATTCACATGTTATGCATATAGTTTCTAATGTAATTGGAGATTATAATAAAAAATTTTCTAAATTTAAATCATTGCTTGCTGGTTTTCCTGCTGGAACTGTTTCTGGGGCTCCAAAAATAAGAGCAATGGAAATTATTGATGAATTAGAAAAATCAAGAAGAAAAGTCTATGCTGGTGGAATTGGATATTTTTCTGCAAATGGAGAATTTGATACTTGTATTGCTTTAAGAACAGCAGTAGCAAAAAAAGATAAATTTTATGTTCAAGCTGGAGCTGGTATAGTAGCAGATAGTGTTCCCAAAAAAGAATATGAAGAAACTGTAAATAAAGCTAAAGCTTTAATTAATGCATTAAGATAATGAAAGTTTTATTAATAGATAATTACGATAGTTTTACCTTTAATCTATTTCACTATTTATCATCTTTAAATGTCAATGTTGAAGTTGTTAGAAATGATAAAATTACCTCTAAAGAAATAATCAAAAAAAGATATAATAAAATTGTAATTTCACCAGGTCCTGGAAACCCCAATCAGTCTGGAAATTGTCTAAAAATAGTAAGATCTCTTTATAAAAAAATACCTATTCTTGGAGTTTGCTTAGGTCATCAAATAATTGGACAAGTATTTGGTTCTAAAATCATTCAGACTCGAAAACTTATGCACGGGAAAACTAGTATTATTTTTTCAAAAAAAACTGGAATATTAAAAAATCTTCCAAAAACCTTTGAAGCAACAAGATACCATAGTTTAATAATTGATAAAAAAACTCTTTCAAAAGACCTTGAAATTACTGCAGAAACAAAAGATGGATTAATAATGGGTGTAAATCACAAAATATACAATGTTCATGGAGTGCAATTTCATCCTGAAAGTATTAAAACTAAGATTGGAATTAAAATTTTAAAAAATTTTATAAAACTAAAAAAATGATGAAGGATTTCGTTGATAAAATAAGGGCTAAACAAGATTTATCATTTGATGAAAGTAAGGCCGCTTTTGAAATATTGATGGAAGGTAAGGCAAATGATCAAGAAATATTTGATTTTTTAACGTTACTATCTGAAAAAGGTGAGACCTCTAATGAAATTGCTGGGGGTGTATATATTTTAAGAGAAAAATCTAAAAGAGTTAATGTGAACAATTGTATTGATACTTGTGGAACTGGTGGGGACGGTATGAATACACTTAATATATCAACTGCTTCAGCATTATTATTAGCAAGTATGGGTGTGAAAGTTGCAAAACATGGAAACAAAGCTGTATCTTCAAAATGTGGATCTGGAGATGTTTTAGAAGCATTAAATATTAAAATTGATTTAGAGCCAAATGATATTCAAGATCAAATAAAAAAGAATAATTTTGGTTTTATGTTTGCACCTAACTATCATAGTGCTATGAGATTTGTTGGACCAACTAGAAAAAAAATTGGTAAAAGAACTATATTTAATATGATTGGACCGCTAAGTAGCCCTGCCCTAGTTAAAAAACAAGTTGTTGGTGTTTTTGATAAAAAATTGTTAAAGATTTTTGCAAATGCTTTGAATAATTTAGAAATAGAATTTGCATGGATTGTTAACAGTAAGGATGGTTTAGATGAAATATCTCCCTATGCTCAAACCAATATCACGCAGTTAAAAGATAAAAAAATTTCAGAAATTATAATAGATCCCAAAAAATTAAACGTTAATGCAGATAAATTTGAAAATCTCATTGGTGATGATGCAAAGTTTAATGCTGAAAAAATGTTAAATATATTTAAAGGTGAAGATAATGATTTTTCCAAGGCAGTTTGCTTAAATGCTAGTGCTGGATTAATTGTCAATGAAACACATCAAGACTTTGCAGATGCTTATAATCATGCTAGAGAGCATATTTTGTCTGGAAAAACTATTAAACATTTAGATAAAATTAAAAATGTCTGAAAATATTCTTGAAAAAATAATCGAAAAAAAAATTATAAAAATTAATAATCTTAAAAAAACTTTAGCATTAGAGTCTTTAAAAGATATAATTGATAAAAATGATACATTTTTAAATTTTAAAGAAAAAATTGAAAATAACTTAAAAGCTCAAAAGTTTTCAATTATTGCAGAAATAAAAAAAGCAAGTCCCTCTGCCGGGGTAATACTTGATAATTATGACCCTGTGCAGATAGCAAATATATATGACCAAAATAAAGCTACTTGTTTATCAGTACTCACCGAAGAAGATTTTTTTTTAGGAAACTCTTTACATATAAGTAAAATAAAAGAAAAAATAGACTTACCTATTCTTTGTAAAGATTTCTTTATTGATAAGTATCAAGTACCACTTGCTAAAAGTTATGGGGCAGATGCAATACTTATAATTATGGCTGGAGTATCGGATAATCTAGCGTCAGACATATATGATGAAGCTTTAAAATATAATATGTCAATAATTGTAGAGGTACATACTGTAGAGGAAGCTAAAAGAGCTTTGCGTTTTAATGAAGCTTTGATTGGTATAAATAATAGAAACCTAAAAACTTTAAAAACAGATATAAATACAACTTACGATATTCATGATGTATTAATAAATCACAAGGGGCCATTAGTTTCTGAGAGTGGTATTAAAACAAAAGATGAACTCTTAGAATTATCTAAAAAAACTTCTATTAAAACTTTTTTAATTGGTGAATCACTTTTAAAAAATTTAGAAAATAACTCGATTTTTTCAGTTCTTTAGTCAAAAAAACCTTAATTTTAGCCATTATTTTACTATTGTTTATTTATGAGAACTTTTGTAGAACAGATTTTGTACGATATTTGTTCTTATGCTTACTAAAAAACAAAAAAACCTGCTGTTATTTATCAACAAGAAGTTGAGAAGCTCAGGTGTATCTCCCTCATACGAAGAGATGAAAGAGTCGTTAAATTTAAAGTCTAAATCAGGAATCCATAGATTAATTAGTGCATTAGAAGAAAGAGGATTTATTAAAAGACTTGCTCATAAAGCAAGAGCTCTAGAAGTTATCAAATTGCCAGAAACCGCATCAGCTAATGATATTTATAACAGTTTTTCTCCTAGCGTTATAAAGGGTGGTTTAGATGAAGAAAAACCATTATCTGACGATGTTGAAGTGCCAGTTTTAGGTAAGATAGCAGCAGGGACACCTGTTGAAGCTATACAAAATGAGGTTTCAAGAATTCCTTTACCAAGCAATTTAGAAAAGAACGGGGACTATTTTGGTCTAAAAGTTCAAGGTGACTCAATGATAGAAGCAGGAATTAACGAAGGTGATACAGTTATTATCAAAAGAACTGATACTGCGGATAACGGAAAAATTGTAGTAGCCTTAATAGATGAACATGAAGCAATGCTTAAAAGAATTAGAAAAAAAAGGCAAGGTAGTTGCACTAGAAAGCGCCAATAAAAACTACGAAACTAAAATCTTTGGTCCGGATAGAGTTAAAGTTCAAGGCGTTTTAGTATCTTTATATAGAAACTTCTAGTAAAATAGTCTAAACAATTTCAATGAAAAAAGTAGCAACTAGATTTGCTCCATCACCTACTGGTCCACTACATATTGGTGGAATAAGAACTGCTCTATTTAATTGGTTATATTCTAAAAACCAAAATGGTAATTTTTATTTAAGAATTGAAGATACTGACAAGGAAAGATCAAAAGATGAATACAAAAAACAAATTATACATTCTCTAAAATGGATAGGTATTACTCACGATGGAGAAGAATATATTCAATCAAAAAAAATAGACGATCATATTAAAATTGCTAATGAATTATTAAAAAATGGTCATGCATACAAATGTTATTGTTCAAACGAGGAAATAGAAGAACAAAAGAAGAGATCAAGGCAAAAAAAAATTCCCTATATCTACGATAGAAAATGGAGGGATAAAAAAGAAACTGATGCACCAAAAGATATAAAGCCAGTCATAAGGTTTAAAAGTAAAATAGAAGGATCGACTATACTGAAAGATTTAGTTCAAGGTGATGTGGAAATAGAAAACAACACTATCGAAGATTTTATAATATTAAGAAATGATGGTACTCCTACATATAACTTATCAGCCTCTGTAGATGATCATCAAATGAATATGACTCATATCATTAGAGGAGATGATCATAAAATAAATACTTTTAAACAAATTCAAATTTATCAAGCAATGAATTGGGATTTGCCTTCTTTTGCTCACATACCATTAATCCATACGATTGAAGGAAAAAAACTCTCAAAAAGAGATAAGGCTTCAACATTAGATGATTATTCTAAAATCGGTATCATGCCTGATGCTCTTAGAAATTACCTACTCAGATTGGGTTGGTCTTTCAAAGATAAAGAAATATTTACTTTAGAAGAGAGTATAAAACATTTTAATTTGGAAGAAATAG
>CABYTJ010000020.1:0-8509 GCA_902521885.1 uncultured Pelagibacteraceae bacterium | reverse complement strand
TTCATAATAATTATCATTAATTTGCATCATTGGAGCATTAACACAAGCTCCTAAACACTCAACTTCCATCCATGAACAGGTTTTATCTTTTGATAACTCTGACTCATTTTCAGAAATTTTTTCTTTGCAGGCCTCAACTAATTTATTTGCTCCCCGAATCATGCATGGAGTTGTAGTGCATACTTGAATAAAATATTTTCCAACTGGAGATAAATTATACATAGAATAAAAAGTAGCTACTTCATAAACTTTGATATAAGGCATATCTAAAAATTTTGCGATATATTTCATTGCTGCTAATGGAATCCAATTATCATTTTGTTTTTGTGCTATATATAATAAAGCCATCACTGCACTTTGTTGTTTACCCTCAGGATATTTTGCTATTATAGTCTTTGCCTCTTCTAGAGATGAAGAATTAAACTCAAAGTTTTCTGGTTGATCTTTGGCTGGTTTTTTTAAACTCATCTATCTACCTCACCAAAAACTATATCTAAAGATCCAAGGACAGCAGGAACATCTGCTAACATATGACCCTTAATTAGGTAATCCATTGATTGTAAATGTGAAAATCCTGGAGCTCTAATTTTGCATTTATACGGTTTGCTTGATCCATCAGAAATTAAATAAACTCCAAATTCACCTTTGGGTGCTTCAACTGCTGTATATATTTCATCCTTAGGCACACGATAACCTTCTGTGAACAGTTTAAAATGATGGATTAATGCCTCCATTGATTGTTTAATTTCCTTTTTAGATGGTGGGGTTATTTTTCCATCTAAACTTTTTACTGGTCCTTTTTCCATCTTGCCTAAACATTGTTTTATAATAGAAACACTTTCCTTCATTTCTTCAATTCTACATAAATAACGATCATAGCAGTCCCCATTTTTTCCAACTGGTACTTTAAATTCTAATTGTTCATAACAATCATAAGGTTGTGACTTTCTAATGTCCCAAGGTACTCCAGATCCTCTAATCATTACTCCACTAAATGAATAATCTAAAGCATCATCCTTAGTTACTATTCCAATATCAACATTTCTTTGTTTAAAAATTCTATTATCAGTTAATAAATTCTCTAAGTCGTTTATAATTTTGGGGAAATTGCCACAAAATTTTGCAATATCATCTTCTAAACCTGCTGGTAAATCTTGGTGAACTCCGCCAGCTCTAAAGTAATTTGCATGTAATCTAGAACCAGAAGCTCTCTCATAAAAAGTCATTAATGTTTCTCTTTCCTCAAAACCCCACAAAGAAGGAGTTAAAGCACCCACGTCTAGTGCTTGTGTAGTTACATTTAAAATATGACTTAAAATTCTTCCAATTTCACAAAACATTACTCTTATAAGTTGAGCTCTTATAGGTACTTCAATTTTTAAAATTTTTTCAATAGCTAATGCAAAAGCATGTTCCTGGTTCATTGGAGCTACATAATCAAGACGATCAAAATAAGGAACAGCTTGCATATATGTTTTATTCTCAATTAACTTTTCTGTACCTCGATGAAGTAATCCAATATGTGGATCTGCTTTTTCAACAACTTCACCATCTAATTCTAGAATAAGCCGTAAAACTCCATGTGCTGCAGGATGCTGAGGGCCAAAATTTAGGTTTAAATTTTTAATTTTTTTTGTCATTTTCATCTGTTTGTTCTTTAATGTATTTAGTCCCTTCCCATGGACTTTCGTAATCAAAATTTCTATAGTTTTGTTCTAGTTTAACAGGCTCTTTAATAACTTTTTTTTGTTCTTCATTATATCTAACTTCTGTATGTCCAGTTAAAGGAAAATCTTTTCTTAGTGGATGACCTTCAAAACCATAATCAGTAAGTATTCTTCTTAAATCGGGATGATCTTTAAAGTTAACACCATACATGTCAAAAACTTCTCTTTCCATCCAATTTGCTGATGGAAAAATTGATGTTAAAGATGGAATTACTTCATTTTCACTAATAAAATAACTTAAAATCATTCTTTGATTAAACTCGTGGCTTAAAAATAAATATACAACTTTAAACCTCTGTGACTGTTCTGGATAATCAACCACAGTAATATCTATCAGTTGTCTAAACTTCATATCTTTATTTGTTTTAACAAACAAAGTTACATCTATTAAATCTTCTTTGTCTATTTCAATATAAATTTGATTATGTTTAATTAACGTTGTGTTAATTTTAGATGCTAACTCAGAATTAATTTTTTTTTCTAAATCTATTAAAGTTTTCATTTTATCTATTAAAAGAACCTTTATTTCTTATTTTTTTTTGTAACTGCATAATTCCATACAAAAGAGATTCAGCGGATGGTGGACATCCTGGAACATAAACATCGACAGGAACTATTCGATCACATCCTCTAACAACTGAATAAGAATAATGATAATAACCACCTCCATTTGCACAGCTACCCATAGAAATTACGTATCTTGGTTCTGGCATTTGATCATAAACTTTTCTAAGTGCTGGAGCCATTTTATTAGTTAAAGTTCCTGCTACAATCATTACATCAGACTGTCGAGGTGACCCTCTAGGAGCAGCTCCAAATCTTTCAAGATCATATCTTGGCATTGCAGTTTGCATCATTTCAACTGCACAACAAGCTAAGCCAAATGTCATCCAATGTAATGAGCCAGATCTTGACCAATTTATTAAATTGTCTAATGAAGTAGTAATAAAACCATTTTTACTGAAATCATCAGCTAATTGTTTAAACTCTTCAGGGACTTGATCTAATTTATTATTCATTTAAATTTTTATTTATTCCCAATCCAATGCACCTTTTTTCCATTCATAAATGAAACCTATTGTAAGTATGAATAAAAAAATCATCATTGACATAAAGCCTAGAATTCCTATTGAGCCTAGTGAAATTGCCCAAGGAAACAGAAATGCTATTTCAAGATCAAAGATTATAAACAAAATAGCGACAAGATAAAACCTTACGTCAAACTCCATTCTAGAATCTTCAAATGGGTCAAACCCACATTCATAAGCAGATAACTTTTCTGGATCAGGGTTTTTAGGGGATAAGAAAAAGTTAACTACAATAAATGCACAACTTAATCCAAAAGCTATTATTAAGAATAAAATTATAGGTAAATAATCTTTTAAAAATTCCGCAGTCATGTGGGAATATATATCATTTTTTAAAGCTAGATGAAGTGGTGTTAGGTCACATTATTCAAAATATACAGCCTTATTGATAACGATTATCAAGACTAAGGTATTAAGTGGCGGGAGTGAAGGGACTCGAACCCTCGACCTATCGCGTGACAGGCGATCGCTCTAACCAACTGAGCTACACCCCCACTTGTGATTCTTTTGGTGGGCAGTAAAGGACTCGAACCTTTGACCCCCTCGGTGTAAACGAGATGCTCTACCAACTGAGCTAACCGCCCATAACCAAAATAGTGGTTATATCTCTCAGTCTAATAACGTCAAGATTTATTAATTGTTATAAATCGTAGAAAATTTTTTAAAATCCACCTCTCCAATTATTTTTGGAGTTAAAATTATCTTCCTCTTTTTTTGTTATTGGTCGGAATAAATAAAAAGTGAAAAAAACTACCACCAATAAAATTATCAATAATTCCATTATAAATTTTATTGGATACTTGCTTGAGATTTATCATCTTTTTTAGCTAGATCAACCTCAACCCACTCAGTCTTTTTAAGTTCCTTTGTTAAAGCAATTTTTAAGACTTCATCCGCATATTCTACAGGAGTGATTTTTATTTCATCTAATATTTTTTTTGGCATATCAACTAAGTCTTTTTCATTTTCTTTTGGAATTAAAACTTCTTTAATTCCAGCTCTGTGTGCTGCTAATAATTTTTCTTTTAAACCACCTATAGGTAATACTTGACCTGTTAAAGTAACCTCACCAGTCATAGCAACGTCTTTTCTAACAGGAATAGTAGTGATCGAAGAAACTATAGATGTAACCATTGCTATACCAGCCGATGGTCCATCTTTTGGCGTTGCTCCTTCAGGTACATGAATATGAAAATCTTTTTTTTCAAATAATGGTGGAATAATTCCATACTCCAAACATTTTGATCTTACAAATGATTTTGCAGCTTTTACAGATTCTTGCATGACATCACCCAACTTACCTGTAATTTGCATTCTACCTTTTCCAGGCATTGTTACAGTTTCTACTTTTAAAATTTCTCCACCATATTCTGTCCAAGCTAGTCCAGTTACAATTCCGACTCTATTTTCAGTTTCTAATTCTCCAAATTTATACTTTGGAACACCAAGATAATCAGGCAAATTTTTAGTTTCAATATTGACCTCTTTTTCCTCACCAGAAACAACTTTTTTAACAACTTTTCTGGCAACTTTTGAAATTTCTCTTTCAAGGTTTCTAACTCCAGATTCTTTCGTATAACTTCTAATTATTTCTTTAATTATGTCATTACCTAGTTTCATTTCATTTTCTTTAACACCATTATCTTTTATCTGTTTAGGAAGAAGATATTTATTAGCAATATTAATTTTTTCATCTTCTGTATAACCAGCAAGTCTAATTACTTCCATCCTATCTAATAAAGGTGGTAAAATGTTTAAAGTATTTGCAGTTGTAACAAACATTACGTCAGATAAATCATAGTCTACTTCAAGATAATGATCATTGAATGATGTATTTTGCTCAGGGTCTAAAGCTTCTAACAAAGCTGAAGAAGGATCACCTCGGTAATCGTTACCTATTTTATCAATTTCATCTAATAAAATTAGTGGATTCTTTGTTCCAGCTTTTTTCATCATCTGAATTATTTTTCCAGGCAAAGAACCAATGTATGTTCTTCTATGCCCTCTAATCTCAGCTTCATCTCGCATACCACCAACAGACATCCTTACAAATTCTCTATTGGTAGCTCTAGCAATAGATTTTCCTAAAGATGTTTTTCCAACACCAGGCGGTCCAACTAAACATAATATTGGCCCCTTGATTTTGTCCATTCTCTTTTGAACAGCTAAAAATTCAATTATTCTCTCTTTAACTTTTTCAAGACCAAAATGATCTTTATCAAGAACATTCAAAGCTTTAGTTAAGTCTATATCTACTTCACTTTTTTTATGCCACGGAAGTTCGGTCATCCAATCTAAATAATTTCTAACAACAGTTGCTTCAGCTGACATAGGACTCATATTTTTTAATTTTTTAAGTTCTTGTAAGCATTTTTTTTCAACCTCTTTAGGCATCTTTGATTTGAGAATAGCTTTATTTAGACTAGTACTTTCATCTTTACCATCTTCAATTTCACCTAATTCCTTTTGGATAGCTTTTAATTGTTCATTTAAATAGTATTCTCTTTGAGTTTTTTCCATCTGAGTTTTTACTCTGCCACGAATTCTTTTTTCAACACCAATAATGCTTGTCTCGTTTTCCATTATTTTGACAATTGTGTTTAATCTTTTTTTAACATCTGCAGTTTCGAATATTTGTTGTTTTTCAGATATTGTAGCTGTTATATGTGATGCAATATTATCAGCAATTTGTGAAGGGTCTTTTAATTGTTTAATAGTATTTATTGTTTCATTTGATATTTTTTTATTTATGGATGTAAGCTTTTCTAATCTTCTTAAAGCTGTTACTGCTAAAGGATATAAATCTTCATCTTTGTTAATCACATCATTGAATGGAGTGAAATCACAAGTAATAAATTTTTCATTATCTTTAAAATCAAGTAATTTTACTCTTTTGACACCTTCGACTAGAACTTTTACAGTTCCATCAGGTAATTTTAAAAGCTGAAGAATATTTCCTTCACAGCCGTATGTAAAAATATCTGTTTTTTTTGGATCATCGATTTCAGAATTTTTTTGAGTGACTAAGATTATTTTTTTATCTTTTTTCATTACTTCATTTAAAGCAGAAATAGACTTGTCTCTCCCAACGAATAGTGGAATTACCATGCTAGGGAAAACTACAATATCTCTTAGAGGAAGTAGTGGTAATGAAATTTTAACATCCATGACCTTAAATATGGATATTATAATTTATATTGCAATACCTTTTTCTAACTTATTAAGGATATTAAGCCGCTGTAGTCTTGCTTGTCTTGGATTTATTGTCAGTTTTTGAGTGAACGATTATTGGCTGAGACTGACCTTTTACCGCAGAGGCATCAACTATAACCTCTTCTATATTTTCTTGACTAGGTAAATCATACATAGTTTTCAATAGAATATTTTCTAATATTGATCTTAGACCCCTAGCTCCAGTTTTTTTCTTAATTGCTTTAAGTGCAATTTCTTTTAAAGCATTATCTTTAAAAGTTAATTTTGCACCATCCAATTTGAATAATTCTTGGTATTGTTTTGTTAATGAATTTTTTGGTTCTTCTAAAATCTTTATTAAAGATTTTTCGTCCAAATCTTCTAAAGTTGCAATCATTGGTAATCGACCTATAAATTCAGGTATCAAACCATATCTCAATAAATCCTCTGGTTCTAAACCTTTCATCCATTCACCTGTTTTTTTATCTAGTGTATTTTTAACATCAGCTCCAAAACCAATTGAAGTTCCTTTGTCTCTTTGAGAAATAATTTTATCAAGACCGGCAAAGGCACCACCACATATAAAAAGAATATTGGTTGTATCAACTTGTAAAAATTCTTGTTGAGGGTGTTTTCTTCCTCCTTGAGGTGGAACACTTGCAACTGTCCCCTCCATAATTTTTAATAACGCTTGCTGAACACCTTCACCTGAAACATCTCTTGTTATCGAAGGGTTCTCTGATTTTCTACTAATCTTATCAACCTCATCTATATAAACGATTCCTCTTTGAGCTTTTTCAACATTGTAATCTGCTGCTTGCAATAATTTTAGAATAATATTTTCAACATCTTCCCCTACATAACCAGCTTCTGTAAGTGTTGTTGCATCAGCCATAGTAAATGGCACATCAAGAATTCTTGCTAAAGTTTGAGCTAGTAAAGTTTTTCCACATCCTGTAGGTCCCACTAAAAGAATATTTGATTTTGCAAGTTCAACATTTTTACTAGTTTTGTTTTCATAATTTAATCTTTTGTAGTGATTATGAACAGCAACCGACAAAACTTTTTTTGCATGTGCTTGACCAATTACATAATCGTCTAATACTGAACAAATTTCTTTTGGTGAAGGAAGGCCATCTTGATGTTTTACAAAAGTATCTTTACTTTCTTCCTTAATAATATCCATACATAACTCAACACATTCATCACAAATAAAAACTGTAGGACCAGCTATAAGCTTTCTTACTTCGTGTTGACTCTTTCCACAGAAAGAACAGTAAAGGATATTTTTGTTGTTAGTGCTCATAAATTTTAAAACGAATCAATTTAATTACTTTATTATAAGAAGTAGTTACTAATCAAGTTTCGAATAAGTTAAAATCAATATATGGTATTTTAAGATCTTTTCTCTACCACTTCATCTATTAATCCAAAAGATTTTGCTGCATCAGCAGTCATGAAATTATCTCTCTCTAGAGCTAACTTTATTTCTTCAACTGTTTTTCCAGTATGTTTTGAATAAATTTCATTTAATCTTTTTTTCAAAGACAAAACCTCATTCGCATGAATTTCTATATCAGTTGCTTGGCCTTGAAAACCTGCAGATGGTTGATGAACCATTATCCTAGAATTTGGTAATGAAAATCTTTTACCTTTTGTTCCTGCTGAAAGTAAAAATGAACCCATTGATGCTGCTTGACCAATGCACAAGGTGGAAATATCAGGCTTTACATATTGCATTGTATCATAAATTCCAAGGCCAGCAGTGACTAAGCCGCCTGGACTATTTATATACAAGTAAATTTCTTTTTTAGGATCCTCTGCCTCTAAAAATAAAAGTTGTGCCGTTACCAGTGAAGCAACATTGTCATTTATTTGACCAGTTAAAAAGATAATTCTTTCTTTTAATAATCTTGAATAAATATCATATGCACGTTCACCTTTACTTGATTGTTCAACAACCATAGGTACTAGAGTGCTCATAAATTCAGATATTTTGTTTGTCATAAGTTGATTCGTTTTACTTATACAACTTGCGATTACTTTTTGCTAACTTTTTTTGATTTTTTAACTGAAGGTTTAATTTTTGTCGATTTAGGCTTAGTTTTATTGCTACTTAACTTTTTATCTTTAACTTTTTTTTCATCCTTACTAGGATGGCTATATTCTTGTAGTTGAGATTGTTTTAAAATTTTTTCTGCTTCATCTTTTGAAATTTCTTTTTTATTAGGCTTAGCTTTTTCTTTAATTAACTTTAGAATTTTTTCCTCATATACTGTTCCTCTTAAACTTGAAACTGCTGACGGATTTTTTTGATAAAAATCCATTACCATTTTTTCTTGTCCTGGCATCATTCTTATTTGTTTTTGAACTTCAGCTTGTAATTCTTGTTCTGTAACTTTAATTTGATTTTTTTCTCCAAATTCATTTAAAACTAAACCTACTTTAATTCTTTTTTTTGCGACATCTTCAAAATTTTTTCTACTTTTTTTTGCATCTTCC
>CABYTJ010000019.1:0-9317 GCA_902521885.1 uncultured Pelagibacteraceae bacterium | reverse complement strand
CTCACTAATTTCTAAATCGTTAAAACTATCTTTTTTGCGATAAAAACTATTTAAATTAACAAATTCTAATTCTAGTTTATTATTTTCTTCTTTAAAAAGTTTTTTTGTTAAAAAATTAGGTGATGTAGTACCAGCACCAATATAATCAAATAAATTTTTTTGAAGCTCTCGTCCTCTTAATCTTAGCTCGAAAGCAGGTGCTGATTGGTTGTTTTCAAGCAAAAATTTTTCGTATTTCATTCTTTCAAAATTTCCATTTTCATTATGAAAATTTTTATTAAATTTAATTTTTTTTGATAATGTTTCCTCAGAAATCAGAATATCAAAGTTTTTTACTTCTAAATCTAATAATGTAGTTGAAATTAAAGTTGATAGTAACTCTTCAACAATATTTTTATCTAAATTGTCTCTCAATGTTTGCTGAGGTATATTAGACTTATTTATATGCTCAATAAAATCTTTAGTAGATATATTGGTTTGGTTTATTTTGGCAATGTTATTTGAGTTTCCACTACTAAACATACTTCCCATACCCCAAAAAACAAATGGGATAATCATTATAAAAACTAAAAGCCCTGCAAATTTAGTTTTGGCAAAATTTCTAAAACTACTTATCATTACTATAAATTTATTGATCTATAAAAAGCAAACCTATAGATTAAAATATAGCAGATGACAAATAAATATATGTATTTTATTGCTAATTGGAAAATGTTTGGTGGTCTAAATTCCTTAAATACAATAGATAAGGTGGTCAAATTTTTTAAAGCCTTCAAAAAAAATAGATCTATTAAAATAATATATTGTCCACCAAGTACATTGATAGGCCCAATGTCAAAAAAATTGAAAAAAACCAATATAGAAATTGGTGCACAAAATTGTCATGAACAAGAATCTTATGGAGCTTTTACGGGTTCAATAAATTCTAAAATGTTAAAAAATATTGGTGCCAAATATGTTATCATTGGTCACTCTGAAAATCGGCAATCAGGTGAAAGCAATCAATTAATCAATTTAAAAATTAAAAGTGCATTAAAATCTGGACTTAAAATAATTTTCTGTATTGGTGAAACTTTGAAAGAAAAAAGAAAAAAAATTACAAAAAAAATTTTAGATAAACAACTTAAATTGGGTTTAAATAAAATTAATTCAAAAAAAGATATAATTATCGCTTATGAACCAGTTTGGTCAATAGGAACAGGCCTCATTCCAAAATCTGATGATCTTTATGAAACAGTAAATTTTATAAAAAAAAAAATGAGAAAAAATAAAGTATTATATGGTGGATCAGTTAATCCTAAAAATATCAACGATTTAAAATTAATAAATAATATAGACGGATATTTAATAGGTGGGGCATCTCAAGACCCTAAAAAATTTATTGATATAATTAAAAAAAGATATAGTTAACCCCCATGGAAAATATTTTATTAGTACTAAATATAATTTTAGCATTTGTTTTAGTCTTATTAGTTTTAATGCAAAAATCAGAGGGGGGAGCATTAGGCATAGGTGTTTCTCAGGAAAGTTTTATGTTTTCTAGATCAGCAGGTAATTTTATGACAAAAGCTACTGCTGTTGTTGCAACTTTATTTATTATCTGTAGCTTAGGATTAACCATTGTATCAAGAGGAGACTTAGCTCCAACTTCTTCGGTTTTAGACACAATAGAGGAAAAAACTGAAGATACACCGTCAATACCAGAAAATAACAATTAATACTTTTCAATTACTTTTTTATTCGCTATAAGATAATTCCATGGCGCGATTTATTTTTGTCACGGGCGGCGTGGTTTCATCATTAGGAAAAGGACTCTCTTCAGCATCCCTAGCTTATCTTCTGCAATCAAGAGGTTACAAAGTAAGATTAAGAAAGTTAGATCCTTACTTGAATGTTGATCCAGGTACAATGAGTCCATTTCAACATGGTGAGGTATTTGTTACTGATGATGGAGCAGAAACAGATTTAGACCTTGGTCACTATGAAAGATTTTCAGGAGTATCTGCAAAGAAATCAGATAATATTACTACTGGAAAAATTTATAACGATGTTTTGAAAAAAGAACGTAAAGGTGAATACTTAGGAAAAACTGTTCAAGTAATACCTCATATTACAAATCGTATAAAAGAATTTATAAAAAAAGACTCCTCAAAAGAAGATTTTGTTATTTGCGAAATAGGAGGCATAGTTGGAGATATTGAGAGTTTACCTTTTGTTGAAGCAATAAGACAATTTGCAAATGATATTGGTAAACAAAATGCACTATTCGTTCACCTTACTTTAGTTCCGTACTTAAAAGCATCAGATGAAATTAAAACTAAACCAACACAACATTCTGTAAAAGAACTTAGAAGTATTGGTATCCAACCTGATATTATTATTTGTAGATCAGAAAGACCAATACCTTTAGAGCACAGAAAAAAGATTTCATTATTTTGTAATGTAAATATAAAGAATGTAATTGAAACAGTTGATGTAAAAACTATTTATGAAGCTCCAATAAGTTTCTATAAAGAAAAACTAGACTTACAAGTCTTAAACTATTTCAAACTAAGATCAAAAAAACCAGTAAACTTAACTCCATGGAAAAAAATTACTAAAATTATTTTGCATACAAAAAAACATATCAATATTGCAATAATTGGTAAATATGTTGATTTGAAAGATGCTTATAAATCTTTGGATGAAGCACTTACTCATGGTGGAATACACAATAATGTCAAGATAAACCTTGTAAGAATAGATTCTGAAAAATTAAAAGTTTCAGAAATTAAATCTAAACTAAAAAATATCTCAGGAATTTTAATACCTGGTGGGTTCGGCAAAAGAGGAACTGATGGAAAAATAGCAGCTATCAAATTCGCAAGAATAAATAAGATACCATTTCTTGGAATTTGTTATGGTATGCAAATGGCAATAATTGAATTTGCTAGAAATAAATTAAATTTAAAAAAAGCTACCTCAAGTGAATTTGATAAAAAAGGTTTAGCTATTATAGGCTTGATGAATGAGTGGAATAAAGATGGTAAAAAAATTAAAGGTACAGATAAAAACTTAGGTGGCACAATGAGACTTGGTTCTTATGATGCAAAATTATTAAAAAATTCAATGATTCAAAAAATTTATGGAAAAAATTTGATTAAAGAGAGACATCGTCATAGATATGAAGTGAATATTGCTTTTAAAGAAAAATTTGAAAAAAATGGTATGCATTTTTCAGGTTTATCTCCAGATGGTAATTTACCTGAAATAATTGAGTTAAAAAATCACCCATGGTTTATCGGAGTTCAATTTCATCCGGAATTTAAATCTAGACCTTTGGCCCCACATCCTTTATTCTCATCTTTTATCAAGGCATCAAAAAATCATAAATGAGTAGTATAAAAGTTAATTGTGGTAAAATTGAAATTTCAAATGATAACAAAATTTGTATCATAGCTGGTCCTTGTCAGCTCGAGTCCGAACAACACGCTATGGATATGGCTGGAAAAATTCAAGAAATTACTAAAAAATTTAATCTTGGTTTTGTTTATAAAACTTCTTTTGATAAGGCAAATAGAACCAGTCTAAAGGGAAAAAGAGGTGCAGGGTTAGAAACTTCACTACCGGTGTTCGATAAAATAAGAAAAGAACTTAATATACCAATACTAACAGATATACACAATATTGAACAATGCTCTATAGTAAGTGGACATGTTGATGTAATTCAAATACCAGCATTTCTATGTAGACAAACTGATCTATTAATTGCTGCAGCAAAAACAAATAAAATTATTAATGTTAAGAAAGGTCAATTTTTAGCTCCTTGGGATATGGTAAATGTAACAAAAAAAATTTCAGACTCTGGAAACAAAAATATTTTAGTAACCGAAAGAGGTGCAAGTTTTGGTTACAATACACTTGTATCAGATATGAGATCACTACCGATTATGGCAAAGAATGGTTATCCAGTTATTTTTGATGCCACTCATTCAGTTCAGCAACCAGGTGGACTAGGAGAAAAAAGTGGTGGTCAAAGAGAATTTGTTGAACATTTAGCAAGAGCGGCAGTTGCAGTTGGGGTTGCAGGAGTTTTTATAGAAACTCATCAAGACCCAGATAATGC
Organism: uncultured Pelagibacteraceae bacterium; assembly: GCA_902521885.1. Classification (GTDB taxonomy): domain Bacteria; phylum Pseudomonadota; class Alphaproteobacteria; order Pelagibacterales; family Pelagibacteraceae; genus Pelagibacter. The sequence goes on along the minus strand of CABYTJ010000019.1, from coordinate 5,212 downwards.
CCCATCGGATGGACCCAACATGATACCTTTAGACAAATTAGAAAATTTATTAAAACAACTTACAGATATAGATAACTTAATTAAAAATTAGTGAGTAAGATTATAAAAGTAAAGGCACGTCAGGTTTTTGACAGCAGAGGAAATCCAACTATTGAAGCTGAAGTTTTTACTAAAAATAATAGTGCCCTAGCTATTTGTCCATCGGGTGCATCAACAGGAACATACGAGGCATTTGAAAAAAGAGATAAAAATAATAAAAGATATTTAGGAAAAAGTGTTCTTAAAGCTGTTAATTTGATTAATACAAAAATCTCAAAAAAATTAAAAGGTCAAAATGTTCATGACCAAGAGAGAATAGATACTCTTTTAATTAATTTAGATGGAACTAGACAAAAAACTTTATTAGGGGCTAATTCAATTTTAGCTGTATCAATGGCAGTAAAAAAACTTTCTGCTAGAGTAAAAAAATTACCTTTATTCAAAACTTTTTTAGTAAAAAATAATTTTAAATTACCATATCCATTAATGAATATAATTAATGGTGGTGCCCATGCAAATAATGGTTTGCGAATACAAGAGTTTATGATCAGACCTGACCGAGCTAAAAATTTTTCAGATGCAATGAGAATTTGTTTTGTTGTAATTAAAAATCTGAGTAAAATTATCAAAAACAGAGGGCTATCAACATCAGTAGGTGATGAAGGTGGATTTGCACCAATGATTAGTAGCAATAATCAAGCACTTGATTTAATTGTTTTAGCTATTAAAAAATCAGGTTTTGTTAATGGAAGAGATGTATCAATTTGTTTAGATGTTGCTGCAAATGAATTACATAAAAAAGGGAAATATTCTATTCATTCAAGAAGTTTTGTTTCAGTTGAAAAATCAATAAAAGAGTTCAACAAAATGATTACAAAATATAAAATAAAATCAATTGAAGACCCTTTTGCTGAAAATGATTGGATTTCTTGGAATAAATTAATGAAGAATACATCTAAAGTTCAAATTGTTGGTGATGATTTATATGTTACTAACTTAGAAAGACTTAAAAAAGGTTTTTTAAATATTTCTTCTAATGCAATTTTAATCAAACTTAATCAAATAGGGACGGTGTCTGAAACTCTTGAAGTGGTAAAATTTGCTCAAATTATAGGATTCAAAACTATAATTTCTCACAGATCTGGAGATAGCGAGGACACATTTATTGCTGATTTAGCTGTAGGGACTAATTCAGATCAAATTAAAACAGGATCTTTAGCCAGATCTGAGAGAGTGGCTAAATATAATCAATTATTACGGATAGAAGAAGGACTTGGAAAAAAAGCCAGAATGAATAAAATTCATTAATGCTCAAAAAATTAAAAAAAAACTATTTCTTACTAGTTTCAACCTTTTTAATTTTATACTTCTTTTTTAATCTTTTATCAGGCCAAAGAGGCCTTATTTCTTATTTTGAGAAAAATCAAATATTAAACAGTCTCCAAAAAGAAGAATTATTTTTAATTAATCAAATAAGGGACTTGGATTTGAAAAATTCATTATTAAGTGACAATCTGGATCTTGATTATGTTGAAACATTAATTAGAGAGAGATTTTTATTCGGCAAAAAAAATGAGACAATTTATATATTAAAGAACAATGGACAAAAAAATTAGACCTAGACATCCAGAAAAAGTAAAGAACCCAATTAATCCTATTAAAAAAAAGCCTACATGGATTAGATCAAAGCTTACAAATAGCAAAGAATTTTTTTTAACAAAGACCATAGTTAATAAGAATAATTTAGTTACAGTTTGTCAGGAAGCAAACTGCCCAAATATCACAGAATGTTGGAGTAAAAGACACGCAACATTTATGATTATGGGAGATACTTGTACAAGAGCGTGTGCTTTTTGCGATGTTAAAACTGGCAAACCTGGAAAACTAGATGAACTTGAACCAATTAAAATTTCCCAAGCAGTTAAAAAACTTAATTTAAAACATGTAGTAATTACCTCTGTGGATAGAGATGATTTAGAGGATGGTGGATCAAATCACTTTTTTGAAGTTATAAATCAAACTAGAAAAAGTAATCCCAATACAACAATAGAAGTATTAACACCTGATTTTTTAAGAAAAGGTGACGCCTATAAAAAAGTCTTAGAAGCTAACCCAGATGTTTTTAATCATAATATTGAAACTGTTCCAAGCTTATATTTAAAAGTAAGACCTGGATCGAGATATTTTGCATCTTTAGAACTTTTAAAAAATGCAAAAAAAATAAATAAAAAAGTTTTTACTAAATCTGGAATCATGGTTGGGTTAGGAGAAAATAAAGATGAGATATTGCAAGTAATGGATGATCTTAAAGCAGCAGATGTTGATTTTTTAACTATCGGTCAGTACTTACAACCTTCAGTTAAACATTTTCCTTTAGACAGATATTACACTCCCCAAGAATTTAATGAACTTGGAAATATTGCAAAATCAAAAGGATTTTTACTAGTTTCATCTTCACCTTTAACAAGATCATCTTATCACGCAGATGAGGATTTTGCTAAATTACAACAAAATAGAATTAATATTCATTAATGCCAAAAGCTTCTGTAACACGTCAGATAGCACGTGAAAAACAAAAATTAATCGATTTTGTTTTAGATATTGATAAATATCCAGAATTCATTCCTTTTTGTATAGACTCTAAAGTTTATGAAAGAAACGATAAGGAAGATGAAATAGCAATTGTTGCTGATCTAACTATTGGCAAAAAGCCATTTGTCGATACCTATAAAAGTGCTGTGAGATATAAAAAAAAAGATGATTTAATTCATGTAACTAATATAGGCGGCCCTTTAAAACACTTAGAAAACAATTGGAAATTTGTACAAAAAAAGAATTTCACCGAGGTTCATTTTGATGTTGATTTTGAAATAAAAAATAAATTTTTAGATATGATTATGACAAAATCTTTTGAATTTGGGCTTAATAAAATAGCAGATGCGTTTCAAGAAAGAGCTGAAAAAATTTAACTTAATCTAAATAAGACTATCAACAATTTTAATAGCTTTTTTGACTGTCGATTTTTGAATGGATATCCTATTTTTAGAATTAAAAATATTTTTACTAATAAATATCTTATTGCCTTTTTTAACACCAATATAGACTAACCCAACTGGTTTTTTTTTACTTCCTCCATTTGGTCCTGCAATACCAGTTATTGAAACATTAATATTTGCTTTTGATATTTTTGATAGATTTACTACCATTGCTTTGCAACATTCATGGCTAACAGCACCAAATTTTTTAATTATATTTTTATTTACTTTCAAAATTTTGATTTTTGCTTGATTAGAATAAGTAATAAGACCCAAATTAAATACTTTAGATGCACCACTTACAGAAGTAATGGTATTAGCTAGCATACCTCCAGTACAAGACTCAGCAAAAGATATCTTAAGTTTTTTTTTAGTTAATTTTTTTACTAAAGTTTTCATTAAATAAAATAGCTACTTAAAACCATAAAACAAATTAGTGATAAAACAACATATAAACCAGCACAAACATCATCCATTATTACTCCAAAACTATTTTTGAAATTTCTATCAAAGAAACTTACAGGAAAGGGTTTTTTAATATCAAAAAATCTAAACAAAACAAAACAAACTGCATAAAAAATAATAGCTTCATCTGTTGATTTTTCTGTACCATGGGAAATTTCATATAGATAAATAGGAATTGATTGACCAATAAATTCATCAATTACAATTTCTTTTGGATCTTTGTTTTCACTATTTTTAGTGTGGCTAGCGACAGCAGAAAAAGAATAAATAAAAATAACAATTAATACTAAAAGAATTAAGTTAGATGAAATATTTAAAGCATGAAATAGAATAAAGAGTATAATTATTGTAGCCAAAGACCCAACAGTTCCTGGAATCATTTTTATTTTTCCTATTCCAAACATTGTTACAAATAAAGTGTTAAATGTTTTAATCATATTTTTTTATTGAAATTAAAACTTCACAAGCAATAGCTTTTTCTTTACCTATTAAACCTAGCTTTTCTACAGTTTTACCTTTTAAATTAATCTTATTTCTGTCTAAATTCATAAGATTTGATAACGAGTTAATAATTCTATTTCTATACGTTGAAACTTTAGGTTTTTGACAAATTAAATTAATATCTAAATTATTAATTGAAAAGTTATTTTTATATAAATTTTCTATAATCGGTTTGAGCATTTTTGGAGATCTTATATTTTTAAATCTATTTTTATTACTTGGAAAATAAGTACCTATATCTTTTTTTTGAATAGCACCTAAAATTGCATCGATTATTGCATGCAATATTACATCACCATCCGAATGACCTTGTAAACCAGAATGGAAAGGTATTTTTGTTCCTCCAAGATAAAGTTTTTTATTTTTTACCAATCTGTGGATATCAAAACCAATACCAAAAGATACTTTAGTTAGCTCAACATCGTTAAAGTAAGTAATCTTATTATTTTTAGTCTCACCCTTGATGAAGGTAATCTTATAATTATTCTCTATAAATAAAGTTGCTTCATCACTAATCTTAGTTATTTTTTTAGATGAAAGCTTGTATAAATCTTTAAACCTAAAGGCTTGGGGCGTTTGAGTTAATAATGCTTTATCTCTGTTCAAATTAAATAGCTGATTTTGTGACCTATATTTTATCGAGTCGTTTGAATAAATGTAAGGTATGACAGCTCTATTTTTCTTTAATTTATAAATCAAATTTTTTAATAAATTTATCGAAAAATTTGGTCTTGCCGCATCATGAATGAGTACATTGATAGGTTTAAACTTTTTTAGATATTTTAAGGCAATTAAAGAAGAGTCAGATCTTTCTTTTCCACCTTTAATTATTTTTAAAGGTCTATCATCATCTAAAACTAGATTTAATGCTTTATCAACGGGAGGAATATATTTATTTTTTTTCTCTGTTGAATATAATAAATTCTTATTTTTATCAATTATGTGTATTTCATCGACATCTCTAATAATTTTTTGAGTTCTTAAAAATCTTAAGTATTCTTTTGCATTTTCATTTAAAAAATTAGCACTTTTATTTGTATCAAATGCAATTAAGACTATTTGAGCCTCAATTTTGTTTCTCATTTCATCAACATAATTCTTTGCTAATTCATATGAATTATTAACAACAGTTGTGACTTTCTTGTCAAAATATTTCTCAAGTGCAAATGAAA
>CABYTJ010000018.1:0-11616 GCA_902521885.1 uncultured Pelagibacteraceae bacterium | reverse complement strand
TTACTTCAACTTTCTTACCTACTTCTGTTCTTGCAACAATCATCGGAAGTTGTTTCATTTCTTGAATTCTTTGTCCGTCAAATTCTAAAATTATATCTCCAGCTTTAACACCTCCTTTATCAGATGGACTGTTTGCAGCTACACTAGCAACCAATGCTCCTCTTGGTTCATCTAACTTTTCGACTTCTGCAATTTCTTTTGTAACATCTTGGATTCTTACTCCCAGCCATCCTCTTTTTGTTTCACCAAATTTAATCAATTGATCAATTACAATTTTTGCACTATTTGATGGTATAGAAAAACCAATTCCAATTGATCCATTTCTTCCTAAGATAGCTGTGTTAATTCCAATAACATCTCCATTCATATCAAAAAGTGGGCCACCAGAATTACCTTGGTTAATAGAAGCGTCTGTTTGAATATAATCTTCATATCTACTTAAACCGATAGATCGATTTCTTGCTGAAATTATTCCAGAGGTAACGGTTCCACCTAATCCAAAAGGGTTTCCAATTGCAATTACCCAATCACCAATTCTTGCTTTATCCGAATTACCAAATTTAACTGGAATAAATTTTTCTTCTGTTTCTAACTGAAGTACAGCAATATCAGATAAAGGATCTGCCCCTAATACCTTTGCTTTAAATTCCTTGTCTCCATTAACTCTAATAATAATGTCTTTAGCATCTTGAATTACATGGTTATTCGTTACAACTATCCCTTTTTCATTAATGATAAAACCAGAGCCTAAGGCTGCGGATGGTCTCTCTTGTGGTGTTCCAAATTCTTTAAACATATCTTCAAATGGTGATCCCGGAGGAAATTGGAAAGGAAATTGATTTGGTTGAGTTTTAACGATTGTTGTTGTTGAAATATTAACTACTGATGGCATCAACTTCTCTGCTAAATCTGCAAATGAGCCTGGATAATCTTTTGAAAGAGAAATGGATTGAAAATTTAAGATTAATATTATTGTTAATAGGAATGTTTTAATTTTTTTCATTTAGTTTTTTGTATAATAAATAATAATAAAACCTATTATAGCAAAGATTAATCCACCAGTTCTTAATTGACTGACCTTTACTAATTCTAATTTCTTTAACATATTTTTCATTTTTGATGGAAATATGGCATATAAAATACCTTCAATAAATAAGAATAGACCAAGTGCAATGATCAATTCCTTCATTTTAAAATTTAATTTGATTTAGGTTTTATATTTCCAAAGAATTTAAAAAACTCACTATCAGGAGATAAAATCAGTGATGTCTCTCCTCCAATTAAAGCTTTTTCATAAGCTTGCATGGCTCTATAAAATGCAAAAAATTCAGGGTCTTGGCCAAAAGCACCAGCAAAGATATTATTTCTTTTACCATCTCCTTCACCCTTCATTATCTCTGATTTTTTTTGAGCATCTGCGAGTATTACTGTAACCTCTTTATCTGCAGTTGAAGTAATAGTTACAGCCATCTCTGCTCCTCTTGCTCTAAATTCTTTTGCTTCTCTTTCCCTCTCAGTTTGCATTCTTCTAAAAATTGCATCACTGTTTGCTTGAGGAAGGTCAGCTCTTTTAATTCTTACATCATTAATTTTAATTCCAAAATTTTCAGCTTCATTATTTACACCTTCTTGTATTAATGCCATTTGTTTGGTTCTATCTTCTGATAAAAGCGTTTGTAATTCTTGTTGACCTAAAACGTTTCTTATTCTTGAATTTATAATTGTTGCTAATCTTGATCTTGCAACTCTTTCATTTCCAACTGAAATATAAAATTTAAGAGGATCTACAATTTGAAATCTTGCAAAAGCATCAACGATTAATCTTTTTTGATCTGATGCAATTACTTCTTCTGGTGGGGTATCTAAATTTAAAATTCTCTTATCTAAAAAAACAACGTTTTGGATAAATGGAATTTTAAAATTTAATCCTGGTTTTGAAATTATTCTTTTAGGATCACCAAATTGAAGAACAATCGCTTGGTTTACTTCTTTAACTATAAAGATTGAAAAATACGCTGTTGCAACAAGCAAAGCGATTATCCCAGCAATAACTTTTCCCATATTCATTTTAATTAGTCGCTTTCTTTTTACTTAATTCTGGTAACGGAAGATAAGGAACTACTCCTGATCCTGCGTTTTTTTCTATGATAACTTTATCTATGTCTGCTAGAACTTTTTCCATTGTCTCTAAATACATTCTTTCTTGTGTTACTGATTTTGCCATTTTGTACTCATTATAAATAGCTAAAAATCTACTTGCTTCACCTTCTGCTTTTGCCACAACCTCTTTTTTATATGCTTCTGCTGCTTGAAGAATTTTTTGCGCTTCCCCACGAGCTCTTGGTATTACATCATTTGCATAAGCTTCAGCTTCATTTTTAGATCTTTCCATATCTGCTCTTGCAGCTTGTACATCTCTAAATGCATCAATCACTTGATCAGGTGGATCAGCTTTTTGGGTTTGAACTTGAGTTATTTGAATACCACTAGTGTATTCGTCTAAAATTTTTTGAATAATCTCTTGAGTATCAGTTTCTATAAGGGATCTTCCCTCTGTTAAAATTGGCTGAATATCTGATCTAGCAATTACTTCTCTCATTGCTGTCTCAGCTGCTGCTTTTACAGTTCCTTCAGGATCTTGAATTTTAAATAAAAAATTTCCAGCATCTTTTATTACCCAGAAAACAGAAAAATCAATGTTAACAATATTTTCATCTCCTGTTAACATTAAGCTCTCTTGAGGAACATCAGCAACTCCACCTGAAGAAGAAAATCCACTATCTCTTTCAGACCTAAAGCCGATATCAATTCTATTAACTTTTGTGACTTTTGGGGTAAGCACAGACTCAACTGGAAAAGGTATATGATAATTTAATCCAGGTTGAGTTGTTTTTACAAATTTTCCAAATCTTAGAACTACACCTTGTTCATCAGGTAAAACTCTATAAAGGCCACTTGCAAGCCATACAAAACCTAAAATAATTAAAACTAAAATTGCCTGTTTACCCCCAGAAGAACTTCCACCAGGTAAAAATTTTTTTATTTTTTCTTGAAACTCTCTTATAATTTTATCAATGTCTGGAGGTGTTGGGCCTCTTCCTGATCCATTACCACTTCCCCCTCCTCCAGGAGGAGTTCCCCATGGGCTACCACCTCTTTGTTGAAAATCATCTGACATATGACACTCTATATAGTGTCTTTGTTAAGAAAAACAAGTTAAGATCTAAAAATGCCAAAGGAAAAACCAGAATTAAGTGACGCAATGCGAAAAAAAATGAGTAGTAAAAAACCTGAGAAAAACCCAATTAAAGGAACAAAGTTTACAATAGCAATTTCAAGTGCAAAAGGAGGTGTGGGAAAGTCTACCTTTGCGACAAACCTAGCATTAGCACTTAAAAATATTGGCTGCAAAGTGGGTTTGCTAGATGCAGATATTTATGGACCATCTATTCCTAAAATGTTTGGTATTGACGAAAAACCTAAAACTGATGGTCAAAAATTAGAACCTATTGTTAAGTATGATATCCAATGTATGTCAATTGGTTTCTTAGCTGACCAACAGACACCCATGATATGGCGTGGTCCAATGGTTACAAGTGCAATTAAAACATTTACTCAAAAAGTTAATTGGAAAAATTTAGATTTTATAATTGTTGATATGCCTCCTGGCACAGGAGATACACAATTAACTTTTTCACAAGAAATAAAAATGGATGGTGCAATAATAGTTTCTACCCCACAAGAGGTTGCTCTTTTAGATGTCAAAAGAGGTATAAAAATGTTTGATAAACTTGGGGTAAAAATCTTAGGGTTAGTAGATAATATGAGTTTTTTTATTGGAGATGACGGTAAAAAATATAAAATATTTGGCGAAGGTGGTGTTAAAAAAACTGCAGAAGAATTTGAAAAAGAATTTTTAGGAGAAATTCCTATTAATCCTGATGTGGGAAGAACCTCAGATCAAGGTAAGCCTATAGTAGAAGAAAACCCTGAGCACGTGATTTCAAAAATTTATTTGGATTTTGCTAAAATGGTAAAAAAAAACTATCTTTAGTTTTGATCAAACAAACTCCTCAGTCTCTAAAGATTTTATATTAACAAATTGTTTTGCTATTTTAGAATTATCTTTTTTTATTTCTTTATAAAAATTCCAAGCAAGGACTAAAACTAGTGGTTTTCTTTTTGATATTTTTTGTTTAGAAAAAATCGGTATCTTCACTCCAGGAACAAATTTTCTATGTTTAAGTTTATTATCTTCAACGATATAATCAATTTCTTTACTTATACCAAAAAAATTTAGTGCAGTTGTGGCTTTAGCAGGAGCACCATAGCCAACTATACTTTCATTTTTTATTTTAAGTTTTTTTAAATTTTTAATTACGTTATCTCTGATTTTGTAAACTTTTTTTCCAAAATTTTTATAAGTTTTAAATTGTTTTATTCCAAATTTCTCTTCCTCGTCTAATAATTCTTTTATACTTTTTTCAATTTTAATATTTTTATTCTTACTGATAAAAATCCTGATAGATCCACCATGTGTATCTATTTTTTCTGCTTTAAATAATTTTACCTGAAATTGTTTAAAGAAATTTACCAGAGATGTAAGTGACCAATAATTATAATGTTCATGATAAATATTATCAAATGTTAAATCTTTAAGCGTATTCATTAAATATTGAACTTCTATGATTATCGTACCCTTTTTACTTAAAAGTCTTATCATGCAGTCTGCCATTTCTTTAAGATTGTCTGAATGAGCAAAAACATTCGATGCTAAAATTAAATCTGCATTTTTTTTGATTTTCTTAATATTTTTTAAATTTAAAAAACCATTAAAAGTTTTTATCTTATTTTTATTAGCTAATTTTGCTAAGTTGTTTGCTGGCTCCACACCTTGAATATTTTTGAAACCTAAATCTTTGAATGGCTTTAAAGCCACACCATCATTGCTACCAATATCAACTATATAAGATTTCTTTGGTTTAAGTTTGAACATTTTTACATATTGGCTGGCTGCTCTAGTGAAATGTTCTCTAAAACTTTTTGAAGTTGAAGAGGTATATAAATAATTAGAAAACATTTTTTTTTGATCCACTGCTACTGAAAGTTGGCAGTTATGACAATTTTCACAATAATTAACCTCTAAGGGATATAATTCACATTTTTCATCTTTTTTTCTTAATAAATTATTTGCCAATGGTTGATATCCTAAAGAAACAACTCTTTTTAGTTTATTATTTCCGCAAGACCTACATTCAAATTTGTAACAACTCATCAAAAGATTTTTTTCTGCCTCATCTACAAACCAGTGCCTTATTGTATGAGAAATTCCATAATTCTCATGATCTCTCTCTCCCCTGACTAAATTTAAAAATGTTGTATCTTCTGTAAACACCATTGTATGTGCAACATTTGGTTTAATGATTGATAGTTGTCCTTCATTAACAACTTGGGTTATTTTTGGTGAGTTTGGATTAAGAATATCTTGGAAAATTTCAATAATTTGTCCTTTAGTAAATAAACATTTCTGCTCTTGCTGGGGATGATAATGATTAGCTCTAATTGTTCCTTTCTTGGAATGAATTAAACCAATTAAATTAATTGGCTCAGTTAATTCATGATTACTAATCTTACCCCGTTCATCAATAAATTCGTTATCTCCATCTCTAACGTGTTCTAGGTCTTTAATAAGGTTTTGTTTTGACCACTTAAAGATCATTTCTTTTATACTTTCATCTAAATTGTACAAAAATTTAAAACCAGTTTTCAAAATTTTATTGTTAGATAACGAAAATCCCATATTAGGAATTTCATCGTTTGTTTCTCTCAATGTTATTTTTGGATTATATTTTTTACAAATTTCTGCAACCTCTTTAACTGTAACAGTGTCTTTTGTAAGATTAAATATATCAGAACTTAAATCTTTTCTCTCTTCCATAAATTTAAAACATCTTGCAACATCTATTAATGGAACTAAACTTTTCACCTGTTTTCCTCCAGCAAAAAGTCTTAGAGTTCCATCTTGTGACGCCATTTTTGAAAAAAGGTTGGCCATTATGTCGATTCTTGCTGTGTCAGTAGAATATCCATAAACTGATCCTAATCTTAAAATAATATAATTTTTACCTGAATTTTTAAGTTGCTTTTCATTAAAATCCTTTGATTTTCCATACGAAAGTACAGGAGACGTTTTTTCGTTTTCACCTATATCGTTTTTTACTTTTTCAATGCCTTCATAGACTACATGAGATGATGGCATAATTATTTTACATTTATTGCTAATAGAGTCTAAAATATTTTGAGTTCCTTCTTCTGCAACTTTTTTTATTTTAAAATCATGTTCTTGATTGCTATCACTTTTAACTCTTGGAACATCTGTGACTCCTGCTAAATGATGAACTATATCAGCATCATGGCAATATTTATAAATTAACTCTTTATTTAAAATATCTCCCTGAACAAAATTCATGTTCCAGTGTCTAATTTGATTAACTCTTTCTGAGACAAATCTATTATCAATAACAATTATTTGGTCATTCCAACTATAACCTGAGTAAATCTTACAAAGCTCTGTGCCAATATATCCTAGACCACCTGTAACAACTATTTTTTTCATTAATATTAAATAGTCCTATTATTTAGATCAAATGCCATCATCAACTCATTCCACTCTCTTTTTGACAATCCTGATTGCTCTGCATTAACTTCTTCTCCCTTTATGAGTTTTTGAATTATACTTTTTCCTTTTGCTGAAACTTCAGTACCGCCTACTCTATAATCCATAAAAGCATCATAAGTAATTGGGACCCATTTTTTTACAGTGTCTAACATTATATCGGCATAAACTCGTATTTCATACTGAGCATGACTGTCAGCCCTTAATCTTAAAAAATTCATTAAATTTAATAAATCTGTTTTCCAATACCATTGGGTATATGTATTTAATGTCAAATTCATCCTTGCTAATTCTCTCGCTAAACCTTTTTTATTTTCATCAATGGTTGATCCATCATACCTCTCATTGAGCATTGTCTCATAGTTGTCATAAGTTCTCTCAGCATCATTTTTCAAAAGTTCTAAAACTTCTTTAGCTTGTTGTCCCTCAAGTATATCTCCTCTACCTTGTCTGTTACTAGTTGATTGTGCAGCAAGATTATCAGACGTTGGTAAATAAAATTCCTTATCTAAAATAGAATATCTAGCGGAATACTCATTAACATTAGCAGTTCTATGTCTTATCCATTGACGTGCAATAAATATTGGTAATTTAATATGATATTTTATCTCACACATTTCAAATGGAGTACTATGCCAATGACGCATCAAATATTTTATTAAACCTTTATCTGTAGAAACTTGTTTTGTTCCTTTCCCATAAGAAACTCTAGCAGATTGAACTATTGAAGTATCATCACCCATATAATCAACAACTCTTACAAATCCATGATCTAATGCTGGTAGAGCTTCATAAAGTATCTTTTCTAGCTCTTGAACTGTAACTCTTTTGGTCGAATTACTTTGGGATTGTTGACTCTTTATTTCTGCAGATTGTTCTTTAGTTAATTTCATGATTGTTATTGAATCTATTCTAATTCCTTTTATATTAATAAGGTTGGTTTTCCAACTATGACGATAAACGAATTTCGTAATAACCATCGCGGACGTGGGGGCAGTACCCACCACCTCCACCATTTACAACTTATGGGGGTGAACCAGAATCGACGGGTGACTAAAGGCTATTCTTTTGTTCGGAATTGCTCCTCCGTAAAGGGCTAATTTATAACTGCTAACGAAAGTTACGCAATTGCTGCTTAATTAACTTTGTTAATTAAGTAAACGGGGTCCGGGGCACCTGGCAACAGAACGCCCCTAAAAAAAAGTATTTTTGTCGCTGATGATTTTAAAAATTTGTTTAGAAAAAAACTACTTTAAGGTGTAGGAAAACTTCAATGAAAATCAAATTAAATTTTATCTATATATTTATAATCACTTTTTTAATTTCTTTATTAATCTTTGGTTACCTTCTTAATAAGAAAAGTTCAGCATCAAAAAAAAATGAAATTTCGAATGTAGTTAAGCAATTAAAAATTAGAAACACTCAAATTGCTGAAATACAAAAAAATTTATTTAAAAACGATAAAAATATTAACGATTTAATAAATCAAAAAGAAATTAAGTTTAAAAAAGTCGATAATGATAAACAGCTAGCTGATTTTGATGATTATTCTTTTTCCAAATATACAACTAATGATATATTGTTTAATGGAAACCGTGGAGCCATTGGTACTGGTTATATTGATTTTTATAATGAAGATAAAAAATTGCTATTAGCAACATATGATGGGATTTTTGCATATTCAGAAATAGATAACTTAAAAAATTTTCAAAAAATTAGCTCTAATATTAATTCATTAATTAAATATGAAAAATTTTATTTACATGAACAATATGGAATTAAAGATATTTTCATAGATAAAGACATACTTTATGTAGCTTATATAGGAAATAAAAAAGATAACTGTTATGATTTAAAAATTATTTCTTCTAAATTGAGTGAGAAATATTTAGATTTCCAGCTGTTCTACCAAACATCCAACTGCGTTGACAAAAATAATAAACATGGATTTTGGGCTCATCAAGGTGCAGGAGGGAGGATTACTAAAGTAGATAATTTTCATCTTTTATTTACCACAGGAGATTTTAGAAATAGACCTCTAGCACAAAACAAGGAAAGTAATTTTGGAAAGATTTTAAAAATTAACATCCAAAATAAACAAGCTGAAGTTATCTCTATGGGTCATAGAAACCCTCAAGGATTATATTATAGTGAAAATTTTAATTTTATATTATCAACTGAACATGGGCCTAAAGGAGGAGATGAGATTAATATAAATCATAAACCATTTTTAAATATAAAAAACTTTGGTTGGCCGATATCCTCTTATGGTAAACACTATTACAAACATTATTCAAAAGAAATATTATCAGAGGCACCATTAAAAAATTCTCATAAGAAATATGGATTCGAAGAACCTATTAAATATTTTGATCCATCTATAGGTATAAGTGAAGTAATTCCTTTCGACAACAATGATAGCGAGTTTTTAATTGGTGCAATGGGAAATGAAATTAAAGATCAGGATTTAGGTATTCATTACATTCAACTTAATAAAAAACGAGTTAAAATAATTAACCATAAATTTATCCCTTTAAATGAAAGAGTAAGAGATATGATAATTTCTAAAGATAAAAAAATAATAATTATGTTTTTAGAAACTACAAGCTCTTTGGCAGTTTTTAGAAAAATTAGTTAATACAATAAAAGATTTTAATTATTAATATATTTTTTTATTTCAGCTTGAGCTGCTGCAAGTCTTGCAATAGGAACTCTATAAGGAGAACAGGAAACATAATTAAGTCCCACTTTTGAGCAGAAAAATATACTTTCTGGATCACCACCGTGTTCACCACATATACCTAATTTAATTTTTTTATTTTGTTTCTTGCCTTTAGCTACCGCTATTTCTACTAAATCTTTTACACCTTCATCAATAGAAACAAATGGATCTATTGTAAATATTTTATTATCAATATAGTCATTTAAAAACTTACCACTATCATCTCTACTAATTCCAAAAGTAGTTTGTGTTAAATCATTAGTGCCAAAGCTAAAAAATTCTGCATGTTTAGCAATATCTTTTGCTTTGATAGCGGCTCTGGGTAATTCAATCATTGTACCAACTAAAAATTCAATTTTAGTTTTATTTTCTTTTTGTACTTGTTTTGCTATATTAATTACAAGATCCTTCATTATTTTTATTTCTGCCTCTGTTGACACAAGCGGAATCATTATTTCTGGAAATGCAGAATTTTTTTTATTTTTTTTTAAATCTGATAATGCCTCAAAAATTGCCCTACACTGCATCTCATAAATTTCTGGAAATGATATCCCCAATCTACAACCTCTATGACCAAGCATTGGATTTTGTTCATGCAATTCTTCAATTCTAGACTCTACTTCTTTAACATTGGTTCCAACAACATTTGCAACTTCTGAAATCTCTTTATTAGATTGTGGTAAAAATTCATGCAAAGGTGGGTCAAGTAATCGAACTGTTACTGGAAGTCCATGCATGATCTTAAATATTTCAATAAAATCTTTTTTTTGATGTGGTAAAAGCTTTTTAAGAGCTCTAGCTCTATCTTCTTGGGTTTTAGATAATATCATTTCTCTTACAGATAAAATTCTTTCTTCATCAAAAAACATATGTTCAGTCCTACAAAGCCCAATTCCCTCTGCTCCAAAATCTCTAGCTGTTTTGGTGTCTAATGGTGTTTCAGAGTTTGTTCTTACCTTTAATTTTCTCACATTGTCAGCCCACCCCATTAATTTTGAAAAGTCCCCTGAAATTTCAGGTTTTACAGTAGGAACATCTCCTAAGATAATTCTTCCTGTAGAACCATCTATGGTAATTATATCCCCTTCTTTAACTTCGACAGATGAAGTTTTAAAAAATTTTTGTTGATAATTGATATCAATTTCACTAGAGCCAGAAACACAAGGCCTGCCCATTCCTCTTGCAACTACTGCTGCATGACTAGTCATTCCACCTCTAGCTGTTAAAATTCCTTTAGCTGCATGCATTCCTTGAATATCTTCTGGAGATGTTTCTACTCTTACTAAAATAGTATCTTGCATCATGTCATTAAGTCTTTGAGCCTCTTCTGAGGAAAAGACTACTTTACCACTTGCAGCCCCAGGTGATGCAGGTAAACCATTTGCAATTACTTGAATTGAACTTTTTTCATCTAAAGTTGGATGAAGTAATGTATCCAAAGAGTTTGGGTCAATTCTTAATATAGCTTGGTTTTTTGTTATTAATTTTTCTTTAACCATATCTACAGCTATCTTTATAGCTGATTTTGATGTTCGTTTCCCTGAACGAGTTTGTAAAATCCAGAGTTTATTATTTTCAACTGTAAATTCTACATCTTGCATATCTTTATAATGTGTTTCTAATTTTTTTAAGATCTTAAATAATTCTGAATAAACTTTAGGCATCGACTCTTCCATGGATGCTTCCTTAACTTTAGCCTCTTTTTTTGCTTTTTTTGTTATGTACTGTGGTGTTCTTGTCCCAGCAACAACATCTTCACCTTGAGCATTAATCAAATATTCTCCATAAATATCGTTTGATCCATCAGAAGGATTTCTTGTAAAAACTACACCAGTAGCACAATCATTTCCCATATTTCCAAATACCATTGACTGTACGTTCACTGCAGTTCCCCATTCAGAAGGTATTTGATTTAATTTTCTATAAACTTTTGCTCTTTTACTCTCCCAAGAAAGAAATACTGCACTTATCGCACCTAGTAATTGTTGATTAACATCTTGAGGAAATTCTTTATTTGTTTTTTCTTTAACAACATTTTTAAAATCTTTTATTAGTCCATCCCAATCATCTTCATCTAAATCAGTATCTAGTAACACTCCTTTAGTAAGCTTATAATTTTCTATTAATTCCTCAAAATGGTAACCTTCAACACCCATTACAACGTTACCATACATTTGTATAAATCTTCTATAGCTATCTTTGGCAAATCTACCATTTG
>CABYTJ010000017.1:0-13242 GCA_902521885.1 uncultured Pelagibacteraceae bacterium | reverse complement strand
TTATATACTATCAAATTATATATAATGGTACACCAGATATTTTTTTAAAATCAATGGAAAATCGAAATTTTAATTTTAATACTCAAAATAAAACATGGGTCTTAAAATGAAAGATCTTAATCAAGAAATAATCAAATTTGATTATCGTCAAAATTTTACAGACGACGATTTTTATGTTTCAAAAAGTAACAAACATATATTTGATTTATTAATCAAATGGCCAAAATGGGAAAAAAACTTTTTAAATATCAGTGGAGAAAAATTTTCTGGTAAATCACATTTAATTAATATTTTCTTAAAAAAGTTTAATGGAATAAAATTAGAGTCAAGCCTGCTTAATAATGATCATTTGGGTGAAATTAAAATTCATCAAAATATAGTTTTAGAAAATTTAAATAAAGAAATCAAAGAAGATTTATTTTTTACGCTTTGCAATATTATTGAACAAGATAACAAATATTTAATTGTTACTTCTAATCAACCAATAGTAGATGTTGATTTTAATTTGATTGATTTAAAATCAAGATCAAAAAATTTTCTTTTACAAAATATAGAAAAACCTGATGATGAACTGATATTTGCCTTAATTTTAAAAAATTTATCTGATCGCCAAATATCGATAGATAAAAAGTTAATTCACTACATTATTAAAAGAATTGATAGATCATATGGAAAAATAATTGATTTCATATATAAGATCGACGAAGTAAGTTTAAAAAAAAAAAGATCAATTGATTTTAAAATTATTAAAGAAGTTCTGGGGGAATAATTGAATAAATATAGAAGTCATACCTGTAATGAGCTTAGAAAAAATAATGTTGGTAAAAGTATAGTTATTTCGGGCTGGATTAACAAAAAACGTGATCATGGAAATTTATTATTTATAGATCTCCGAGATAATTATGGGATTACTCAATGTATAATAGATCAAGAAAATAAAAACTTTAAAGAGTTAGAAAAAATACAACTTGAAACAGTAATAAAAGTTGAAGGTAGGGTTGTAAATAGATCTAAAGAAACTATCAATAAAGATATTGAAACAGGAGAAATTGAAATTTCAATTGAAAATTTTACAATTTTAGGAACTTGCAAAGAATTACCAATGCCCGTTTTTACTGATCAAGAATATGCAGAAGAGATTAGATTAAAATATAGGTATTTAGATTTACGAAGAAAAAAAATTCATGAAAACATAATTTTAAGGTCAAAGGTTATTTCATTCATAAGAAGTGAAATGAATGCAATTGGGTTTTTGGAATTTCAAACTCCAATACTTACTTCTTCGAGCCCAGAGGGTGCAAGAGACTTTCTTGTTCCAAGCAGATTGAACCCTGGAAAATTTTATGCATTACCTCAAGCTCCACAGCAATTTAAACAACTTATAATGGTTTCAGGATTTGATAAATATTTTCAAATTGCTCCATGTTTTAGAGATGAAGATGCTAGAGCTGATCGAAGTCCAGGAGAATTTTATCAATTAGATTTAGAAATGTCATTTGTTGAACAAGAAGATGTCTTTAAAGTGGTTGAAGAACTATTAATTAACACTTTTAAAAAATTTTCAAACAAAAAATTAATTTCAGAAAAATTTCCAAGAATTTCTTATGCTGATGCATTAGCCAAATATGGAAGTGACAAACCTGATCTGAGAAACCCATTAATCATAAATGATATTACTGAAGTTTTTTTAAGGGACGACGTGTCTTTTGAAATCTTTAAAAAACTTGTCAAATCGGGATCTCAAGTAAGATGCATTGTTACAAAAAAAACTAAAGATAAACCAAGAAGCTTTTTTGACAATATTGACAAATGGGCAAAAGCAGAAGGTTCTTCAGGTTTAGCTTATTTTACATTGGAAAAGAATAATGAAATATCTGCTAAAGGACCTGTAGGTAAATTTTTTTCTAAGGAATCTTTAGAGGAAATAATGCAAAAAACTGGAGCAGAAATTGGAGATAGTATTTTTTTAGCTTGTAACAATCAAAAAGAATTAGAGAGAATTACTTCTCTAGCAAGAGACAAGATAGCAAATGATTTAAATTTAATTGATGATGATACATTTGCTTTTTGCTGGATAGTTGATTACCCAATGTTTGAGAAAGATGAACAAACTAATAAAATTAAGTTTAGTCATAATCCTTTCTCTATGCCTCAAGGGGATTTAGATAAAATCAATTTTGAGAAACCTTTGGATATACTTGCTTTTCAATACGATATTGTATGTAACGGTATTGAACTTTCCTCTGGTGCAATTAGAAATCATATTCCTGAACTTATGTACAAATTATTTTCAATTGCAGGTTATAATAAAAAGCAGGTGGATGAAAAATTTAGTGGGATGATTAATGCCTTAAGTTATGGAGCACCACCTCATGGAGGAATAGCACCAGGTATTGATAGAATAGTAATGCTTTTAGCTAATGAAAAAAATATAAGAGAAGTAACTATGTTTCCAATGAATCAAAATGCTCAAGATTTAATGATGAACGCACCTTCAAATGTGAATGAAAGTCAATTAAAAGAGTTAAACTTATCTTTAAAATTGAAAAAATAATTTATTTTTTTCCTTTAAGACTTAGTTTGACATCAGATAAATCTACCAGGTTTTTTTTATAATTATTTCTAACAAATCCCTTACTAGTAATATCTCTAACAATTTTAAGTAGCTGGTTTTGACTCTCAGAATTTTGTTCATCAAAGACAGGACTATCTATAGTGCCAATAGCTGGTGTGTGAGCAAGATCTTCTCTATTTTGATAAGAAATAGCCAGTTCTCTAAAAATATAGTCTAAAATAGATGATGCACTTAAAATTCTGTCATTTCCATGAACTTTTCCAGACGGTTCAAACTTTGTACCAACAAATGCACTAATGAACTCATCAAGTGGAACTCCATATTGAAGCCCAAGTGATACAGCAATAGCAAAATTATTCATTAAAGCTTTAACTAATTCACCTTCTTTACTTGTATCTATGAAAATCTCACCAATTTTGCCATCTTCATATTCACCGGTATGCAAATAAACTTTGTGGTCACCAATAGTTGCTTTCTGAATATAACCTTTTCTTCGGTCAGGCATACCAAATCTTTTTCCAGAATTTTCAGAATTATTATTATTTGATTTTATAAATTTCTCTAAATTCTTAGGTGCTTGCTGCTGAGAATCAGTTAATGACTCTATTTTCTTATTTTCAACAATTTTTTTATTATTTGGATCAAGGCTCTTTGTTTTTCTATTATCAAGCTTTACATCTAAAACTTCGAATTTACCATCATCTCTTTTTTCTAAATTTTTAAGCTCTGTCTCATTAATATCATCTAAGAAATGATTTACTTTAAACGTACATGTATAATATGTTTCAACTAAGTATTTTGCCATTTAACCCCAACTTTTTAAAATTAATTTGAAATAAGATTCAAATTATTTATATACAAAAACAAATTTTAGTCTAATTTAAATTATACAATTTTAAATTGAAAAAAATTATTTATTTATGTTGACACTTTTTAAAAAGATTTTCGTCTGGTGGAATCAAGAAACGTTTGGAACAAAAATAGAAACTCTTTTTTTTGGAAAATTTGTTGGCAAAGATCATCTAGGCAATAAATATTATGAAAATAAAAAAGCGAAGAGATGGGTAATTTATGCTGAGGAAATTGACGCATCAAAAATACCTGTAGAATGGTATTCCTGGATGCATTTTACACCAAATAAAATAGAAAAAAAACATAATCTTGAAAAATATGAATGGCAAAAACCTCATCAACCAAATCTAACAGGAACAGAATCAGCTTACTATCCAAACAAAAATAAAGATGCTATTCGAAAAAAATATAAAACTTGGAAAAATTAAATTAAATTTATTAATCTTAATTTCATTTCTAATTATATCTTTTGATTTAAATTCTAGTGAAAATTTAGATGGCAGTTTCACAGATATCAAAGTATTAGATAAAATCTCCTCTAAAAATATCTTATTAAAGCTTAAAAATGGTGAAGATACAAAATATAAGGATTTATTGATAAAAAGTATAAAATGTAGAAATTCAGAATTTGATGATAATCCAGAAATTACTGCTTATATTCAAGTCAGAGATTTAACAAACAAAAATAAGAATGATGTTTTTGTTTTTAATGGATGGATGTTTTCTTCAAGTCCTTCTATAGCACCTTTTGATCACCCTGTTTATGATATATGGCTAGTTAGTTGTTACTAAATAATTTTTTCAGTATCTAACCAGCTTACATTAAAATCTGACTCAATAAATTTTTTATGATTTAAAAGTTTTTTATGTAAAGGAATAGTGGTGGTAATACCTTCGATAACAAATTCATCTAATGACCGGTTCATTCTTTGAATAGCTTCTGACCTATTTCTACCATGACAGATTAGTTTACAAACCATACTATCATAATAAGGTGTTACTTTATATCCTTGAAATATTGCACCATCAACTCTTGTCCTAAATCCTGATGGTTGATGACACATTCCGATTGTTCCTGGTGAGGGTTGAAAATTTTTACTTGCATCTTCTGCATTTATTCTACATTCAATTGCATGACCTCTAGGGTTAATATCTGACTGTTTTAATGCTGTTTCACCTTTAAACGCAATCCAAATTTGCTCTTTAATAATATCTATACCTGTTACCATTTCTGTAACTGGATGTTCTACTTGAACTCTAGTATTCATTTCTAAAAAATAAAATTTTCCATCCTCATAAATAAATTCAACTGTGCCAGCTCCTTCATAACCAATTTTTTTAACCATATTGACAGTCTTATCGAATAGATCTTTTCTAATTTCATCATTTAAAATAGGGCTTGGTGTTTCTTCAATGAGTTTTTGGTGTCTTCTTTGAACTGAGCAATCTCTCTCGTGCAAATGAACAGTCCTATTTTTCCCAGCTAGAATTTGAACTTCTATATGTCTTGGATTTTGAAAAAATTTTTCTATATATACTTCATCATTACCAAAATATTTTTGAGCTTCAGATTTTGCAGTTGAAAATAGGTTTTCAAATTCTTCTTCTTTATGAACAATTTTCATTCCTTTACCTCCACCACCACCTGAGGCTTTAATTAAAACAGGATATCCTATTTTTTTACAAAGCTTTTTTGCTTCTAATATATCTTTTATACCTCCATCAGATCCTTCAATTATTGGTAATCCATTTTCTTTGGCAATTTTTTTTGCCTGAATTTTATCTCCCATCATCTCAATTAGTTTTGAGGACGCACCTATAAATTTAATATTATTTTCTTCTAATACTTTTGCAAAATTAGCATTCTCAGATAAAAAACCATATCCTGGATGTACTGCTTCAGAATTTGTTAGTTCAATAGCTGACATTAAAGCAGGTATATTTAGATAACTATTAGCTGGCTGATGTGATCCAATACAAACACTCTCATCCGCTAATCTTACATGCATACTATCTCTATCTACATCTGAATGAACCGCTACAGTGGAAATGCCCCATTCTTTACATGCTCTTATTATTCTAACCGCAATTTCCCCACGGTTTGCTATTAATATTTTTTTAAACATTATTCTAAAATGATGATTGTTTGTCCAAACTCTACTGGTTGTCCATCTTCAACACATATTTCTTTTACCACTCCATCTGATGTTGAAGGTACGTGATTCATTGTTTTCATTGCCTCAACAATCATAACGGTTTCACCCTTTTTAATTTTTTTACCAATTTCTACAAATTTTTTTGCTCCTGGTTCAGGTGCATGGTATGCTGTTCCGATTATTGGTGAGGTTACTTGAATTCCTGAAGAATTCTCAGCATTTATATTTGAAGTTTCTGTAATTTTTTCATTTTTAGAATGAGCTGGATTGCTTAATACCACATTATTTTTTGAAACTTTTATTTTTGTATCTTTTTCTGTGTACTCTAATTCTGTAAGATTAAATTCTTCTAAGTAGTCACTTAATTCTTTAATAATTTTTTTATTTATTTTCATTTTTTAAGAGTTTTTGCATTGAAATTATGGCTAAAATATATCCATTGTCTCCTAATCCAAATATTCCACCAGTTACGATATCACTAATTAATGATTTTTTTCTAAACTCCTCTCTTTTGTATATATTTGACATATGAATTTCAATAATTGGTTTCTTAAAAATATCTAAAGCATCTCTTATTGCAACTGAAGTATGTGTAAATGCAGCAGCGTTTATTATAATACCATCAAATTTTTTTCTAGCATCTTGTATTATATTTACTAGCTCACCCTCTATATTTGATTGAGCAAATTCAAGAGTTAACCCCAAGTCTTTTGATTTATCTAAACATTTCTCTTTTAGCTCTTCAAGAGTAATTGATCCATATTGTGATTGTTCTCTTTCACCTAATAGATTAATATTAGGACCATTGATAATAATAATTTTATTATTCATTTATCTTTTATATACGATGAAAAAAAAAATAAAAATAAAAATAAAAATAAATGGAAAAATAAAAAATGTAGATAAAAATTCAAAACTGTCGAATATTATTAAAAACTTTAAAATACCTCTTAAAAAAGTAGCTATTGAATTAAATGAAGAAATAGTAGATAAAAAAAAATTAAATAAAATCAGTCTTAAAACAAATGATAAAATAGAAATAGTTCATTTTATTGGAGGTGGTTAAAATTGAGTAAAGATAAATTTATTATTGCTAAAAGGAACTTTAAATCCAGATTAATTGTTGGTACTGGGAAATACAAAAATATGAAAGAATGTGCCAGAGCTATTAATTTATCTGGAGCTGAAATAGTTACTGTTGCTGTTAGAAGGGTGAATATTGTAGATAAAAAAAAACCTTTGTTAATGGATTTTATTGATCCAAAAAAAATTACATATCTTCCAAACACAGCGGGGTGTTTTAATTCAAAAGATGCTCTGAGAACCCTTAGATTAGCTAGAGAAATTGGAGGATGGAAATTAGTCAAGCTAGAGGTATTAGGAGATAAAAAAAATCTATTTCCTGAAATGATTGAAACACTTAAATCAACTGAGATACTTACTAAAGAGGGATTTCAAGTTATGGTCTACTGTAATGATGATCCTTTGATGGCTAAACGATTAGAAAATTCAGGAGCTTGTGCAATAATGCCTTTAGCAGCTCCAATAGGATCTGGATTAGGTATTCTGAATCAAGTAAACATTAAAATTATTAGAAATCAAACAAAGTTACCTCTAATTATAGATGCTGGATTAGGTCAAGCTTCTGATGCCACAATAGCAATGGAGTTAGGATGTGATGGAGTATTAGTTAATACTGCAATTGCTAAAGCAAAAAAACCTTTTGATATGGCCTTAGCATTTAAAAATGCTGTAGTGGCGGGGCGTCAGTCTTATCTTGCAGGAAGAATTAATAAATTAATAATGGGAGAACCTTCCTCTCCAAAAAAAGGAATTATTTAGCCTTTTTATAAAATTTTTTTTTTCTAAAAGTTTTCTTTTTGAATTTCTTTTTATCCTTTAGCTCAATAATATTATTTTTTACAGTTAATTGATCAAGGTTTTTAAGTTTTTCAAAATGCTCAATTAATTCAATTGTTTTTTTAGACTTATTTTTTATGTCTATAATATATTCTGGAATGATTAAATTATTATCAGATATTATATCAATTTTCATCTTATTTTTTTTTTCAAAATAAGTAAGGTCATCAATAAAATTCTCTTTTAAAAAGTCAGAGATTTTTTTACACACTTTTAAATCAACAAACTTCGCTTTACTTAAAACTGCTTTAAGTTCGACTAATTTTAGAATTTTAAGTCCAAATGACTCATCTGTAAGATTTACTTTCCATTTAACAGCACTTTCCCTAAGTCTCTGTCGAGACATTTCTAAGAGACCAAAATTAGATATTCTACCAATTTGAATTCTTGCTCTATCAGATCGACATTTTTCTTTCAGTCTTCTCTCTACTAGTTTCCGATTTCCATAACTTAACATATCTATGAAATCTATAATAATTAAACCAGATAAATCTCTAATTTTTATTTGTCTTGCTATCTCATCAGCAGCTTCAAGATTAGTATCTAAAGCTGTACTCTCAACATTTTTTTGTTTAATAGAACTTCCAGAATTTATATCAATTGAAACTAAAGCTTCTGTAGGATTAATTACCAAATATCCCCCAGAATTTAATTTTATTTCAGACTCAAAAATTTGATTTAGCTTTTGTTCTATACCTTCTTCTATAAACAATGGTGTTTTGCCTCTATATTTTTTTATCTTTTTAACATGTGAAGGCATCATCATTTTCATAAAATTTTGAGCCTTTTTATAACCTTCGTTACCCTCTATAATTATATTTTTAGTATTTTCGTCATACATATCTCTTAAGGTTCTTTTAATTATTTCACTTTCTTGATGAATTAATGAAGGTGCAATAGAACTCAATGCATTTTCTTTGATTTGATTCCAACTGTTTACAAGAGTAGATAAATCATGGTCAATCTCATTTTTAGTTTTATTACTTCCTGCAGTTCTAACTATTAATCCCATTTCTTTAGGAATTTGAATTTCATTTAAAATAGATCTAATTTTTTTTCTATCTGCAGGGTTAAATATTTTTCTAGATATTCCACCACCTTTAGGAGTATTTGGCATTAACACAATATATTTACCTGCTATTGATATAAATGTACTCAATGCAGCACCCTTCTGTCCGCGCTCGTCCTTAATCACTTGAACAAGAATAACTTGATTAGGCTTAATTACTTCTTGAATTTTATATCTCTTAAATCTGAATTTATTTTCATTTTTTTTTGTTTTTCCACTATCCAAATTTTCTTTTTCTTCTTCTTTCTTTTCATTTAATTCTTCTTTCTCAATAGGATCTTCAAGTTCTAATTTTCCTTCAGCGAGATTTTCTTCCTCTTTTGCCTCAACTTTTTTAGACAATTCTTCTCTTGCTCTTTCTTCTTCCTGCTTAATAATTTCTAAATCACTTTTTGGAATTTGATAATAGTCTGACTGGATATCATTAAATGATAAAAATCCATGTCTATCTCTACCAAAATCTACAAACGCAGCTTGCAGAGAAGGTTCAATACGACTTACTTTTCCTAAATAAATGTTATTTTTAATTAGATTGTTTTTTAAGCCTTCATACTCATAATCTTCAATGTTTTCACCTGACTTAAGTACAACTCTAATTTCATTGGGATGCGATGCATCAATGTATAAATTTTTTTCCATAGTGTGTTTTTTGATTGTTTCATTTAAATTTAAAATTTTGTTTTATTGTTATGCCTTATCTTTAACAAATTCCCATATATAATGGAAACAAAATGAACATAACAATAAAAAATATATTCATTGGTTTTCTTAGTTTTTTACTATTATCTCTAATTACTGTTTTAGGGATTCTATGGAATTTTTCTAATAATATCCCAGATTATAAATTTTTGAAGAATTATAAACCTCCAGTATCAAGTAAGGTTTATTCAGGTAATGGAAGCCTTGTAGCTGATTTTTCTAAAGAAAAAAGAATTTTTGTTCCTTATAGAGCTATTCCAAAAAACGTAATTAATTCATTCTTATCGGCAGAAGATAAAAACTTTTTTTCTCACCCAGGAGTAGATGCCAAAGGAGTTTTAAGAGCGACCATAAACAATGTTCAAAATATCATGACTTCCAAACGGCTAGAAGGTGCATCTACAATTACTCAACAAGTGGCAAAAAATTTTCTTTTAACAAATGAAGTAAGTATTAATAGAAAAATTAAAGAAGCTATTTTAGCTTTTAGAATTGAGAGAGCTTTAACAAAGGAAAGAATACTAGAACTTTATTTAAATCAAATCTATCTTGGTAGTGGAGCATATGGAGTAGCAGCAGCTAGCTTACAATATTTTGATAAATCTATTAAAGAGTTAAATTATCAAGAAGCGGCATTGCTTGCTGCTTTGCCCAAAGCTCCAAGCAAGTATAATCCTTATAGAAATATTGAATTAGCTAAATTTCGAAGAAATTTAGTTTTAAAAAACTTATTTGAAAATAGTTTTATAAGCTCTCAAGAATATGACGAATTAAAGAAAAAAAAAATTATATTAAAAAAGAAAAAAAAAGTTTTTTTAGAAGATTCTCAATATTATATTGAAGATGTTAGAAAGAATATTATTGAAATACTTTCTTATGAAAAAGTTTATAATCAAGGATTTAATATTAATACTCCAATAAATTTAGAGCTTCAAAAAATTGCTACAGATAGTTTGAGAGATGGTTTAGTAGCATATGATAAAAGAAAAGGATGGCGAGGACCATTAACCAATAAAACTAATATAAAAAATTGGTCTAATGATTTAGAAAAATATGATTTGGAAAGCTCAATAGATTGGAACATAGCTATTGTAAAAAAAATAACTAAATTTTCTGCTGAAATAGAAACAAAAGATAGAACTAAAGGTCTCATAGAGTTTCAAGATATTTCTTGGACAAAAAAAGAATTTAATGAATTATTAAAAAAAGGTGATGTTATTTATGTAAAACACATTAAAGAAAATAAATATAGTTTAAAACAAATTCCAAAAATTAATGGTGGTATTGTAGTCATGGACCCTTATACTGGAAGAGTTTTAGCTTCAAGCGGGGGTTTTAGTTTTAAGACCAGTGAATTTAATAGAGTATCTCAAGCATTACGACAACCAGGTTCAGCATTTAAGCCTTTTGTATATGCTCTTGCACTAGAAAATAATTATACACCTTCATCATTAGTATTAGATGCTCCATTAGTTTTAGCTCAAGGTTCTGATCTTAAAATGTGGAAACCAGAAAATTATGGAAAAAAGTTTTATGGACCTTCTACTTTGAGAATTGGCCTAGAAAAATCTAGAAATCTTATGACAGTTAGAATAGCCCAGAGTTTAGGGGTAGATAAAGTTGCAAGTTTTTCTAAAGATCTTGGAATTTATGAGAATCCTGAGGAACTTTTATCAATTTCTCTTGGTTCTGCAGAAACTACCTTAATGAAATTAACTTCAGCATATTCTGCTTTTATAAATGGGGGAAAGTTGGTTTCACCAATTTTAATCGATCGTGTTCAAGACAGTGAAGGAAATACTATACTTAACAATGAAAATAGAACTTGTGCAAATTGTGATCAAATTTCATTTACAGGCAAGGATTATCCATACATTAAAAACAATTATAAACAAATATTTTCACCTCAAACAGCTTACCAAATTACTTCCTTATTAGAGGGAGCAGTTAAAAGAGGAACTGGAAAAAAATTAAAGAATTTAAATTTAAATTTAGCGGGCAAAACTGGGACTACTAATAAAAATACTGATGCATGGTTTATTGGGTTTACTTCTAACTTAGTAGTAGGAGTTTATGTTGGTATGGATAATCCTCAACCTTTAGGTAAATTTGAAACAGGATCAAAAACTGCTTTACCTGTATTTAAAAATTTTATTAAAAAAGCCATCAAAAAGTCTGAAGCTAGACCATTTAAAGTTGCTGATGGGATTACTATGATGGTAGTAGATCCTTTAACAGGACAAAAAGCAAAGTTTTCGTCAAAAGATACAATTTTAGAAGCATATAAAAGTTCGAATGTGATCGATGGAGTGATTTTATATTCAAATAATAATAGATTAGATACAAATAATATATTAAAGTTTTATTAATGGATCATAAATATACAGACTTCAAAAAAGAAATAGAAAAAATCAATCAAAGAGTTAAGGAGTATCTTTGAAAAAAATGGTATTTATTTTAAGTTAAAAGGCCATAATTCTAAAATGCTGGAGTCTAATTTTTGGCAAGATAAAGCTAATTCAAAAAAAATCGTAAAAGAAAAAAAATTATATGAGGACCTAATAAATTCATTTGAAACCTCTATAAAAAAATTAAAAGATTTAGATGATTTGAGTGAATTAGCCTTAGAGGAAAATAATGAAACTATACAAAATGAAATATTGCACAATATAAAAGAACTAAGAAAAGATGTTAAAAAAAATGAGGTTAAGTGTTTCCTATCCAATGAGGCAGACTCTCTTGATTGTTACATTGAAATTCATGCAGGGGCTGGTGGAACTGAAAGTCAGGATTGGGCTGATATGTTAAGAAGAATGTATCTAAAGTGGTCTGACAATAAAAAATTTAAATCAAACTTAATTAGTGAACATAAAGGTGATGAAGCTGGAATAAAATCGTCTACTATTAAAATTGAGGGAGATTATGTTTTTGGCTGGTTAAAAAAAGAGTCAGGAATTCATAGGTTGGTCAGGATTTCACCTTTTGATTCAGGAGCAAGAAGACATACTAGTTTTGCAAGTATATGGGTTTACCCAGTTGTTGATGAAAGTATAAATGTCGAGATTCTAGATAAAGATCTAAGGATTGATACTTATCGTTCTAGCGGGGCAGGAGGTCAACATGTGAACACTACTGATAGTGCTGTTAGAATTACGCATTTGCCATCTAAAATAGTTGTACAATGTCAAAATGAAAGATCTCAACATAAAAACAAAGAAACTTGCATGAATATGTTGAAAGCAAGACTTTATGATTTTGAGATTAAAAAAAAGGAAAAAGAAAGTCAAAATACAGAAGCTCCAAAATCTGAAATTGGCTGGGGTCACCAGATAAGATCTTATGTGTTACAGCCATATAGACTGGTTAAAGATAATAGAACTAATTTTGAAAATACAAGTCCAGACAAAGTTCTAGATGGCGAAATTGATGACTTTTTAGAACACTCTTTATATCAAATTAAATGAAAATAATTTTAAAAATCTTTATATCAATAATTCTAATACTTTTAATCATAACAACTTATTTAAGTACTATAGGAATTGAAACAGATAGGTTTAACAACCAAATAAAAGATAAGATTAAAAGTATTGATGAAAAAACTGTAATTCAATTAAAAAAAATTAAGTTAGTTTTAGATCCATTTAAATTAAAAATTAATATCAAAACAATTGGATCAAAATTAATAAATCAAAATGGAACAGTAGAAATAGAAAATTTAAAAACTAAAATTTCTATTAAATCATTGATTGAAAATAAATTTTCTATTGAAAGTTTAGAAATATCTACAAAATCATTAGAAGTAAGAAACTTGATTTCATTTTTAAGATCTTTTAGAAACTCACCAGAATTATTTTTGTTAGAGAAAACTATTAAAAATGGTTATTTAATTGGTGATATTAAATTGGAATTCGACTCTAATGGTAGTATTAAAAGCAATTATGAAATAAATGGTTTCTTGAGAGATACTAGAT
>CABYTJ010000016.1:0-14702 GCA_902521885.1 uncultured Pelagibacteraceae bacterium | reverse complement strand
AATAGATGGATACGTGTTAAAATTAATCATATTTTTAAATTTTTTAATCCCTATTAGATTATCAACTAAACTTATGTCATCTACAGGCCCATTATGTTTTAAAAGACCCTCTAAAGTTTCAATTGAAAGGTTTAAACCATTAAATCTTAGATACTTATTTTCCAAAAACATTACTATTCTCAAAGTTTGTAAATTATGATCGAAACCTCCATAATTTTCCATACATTCATCTAAAGAGTCTTCGCCGGCATGACCAAAAGGTGTGTGTCCTAGGTCATGAGCAAGGCTTAGACATTCAGCCAAATCCTCATTTAGATTGAGATAACGAGCAATTGATCTTGCTATTTGAGCAACCTCCATTGAATGAGTTATTCTTGTTCTAAAGTGATCACCTTCAGTATTTACAAATACTTGTGTTTTATGTTTAAGCCTTCTAAAGGAAGCGCTATGAATTATTCTGTCCCTATCCCTTTGAAATGGGCTTCTATATTTAGATGAGGATTCATTAAATATTCTACCTTTGCTTTTAAATTGTCCAATCTTTGAGTATTTTTTCATCCTTTAAAATAAATTAATAAGTATTATATTAGTAATACCAGTGATCAATAATGATAAAAGAAATTAAATTTACTGATAAAGCGCTAAAACAGATCAATACTCTGTTATCAAAAAAAGATAAGGGGTCTTTTTTTAGAATCGCCATCAAAGGTGGTGGATGTTCAGGATTTCAATATGAATTTACATTTGATCAATCAAAAGCCGAAGATGATTTAAATTTTGAAAATATTTTAATTGATAAAGCCTCTGCTGATCTTTTAAAAGGATCCGAAGTTGATTATGTTTCGGAATTAATAGGTGAACAATTTAAAATAACTAATCCACAAACTAAATCTTCTTGCGGTTGTGGAGTGTCTTTCTCTCTTTAATGCTCATTTCTTCCTGGAATGTAAATTCCGTGCGGGCTCGTATTGAAAATATCAAAAGTTATCTTTTAAAGTATAAACCAGATATTTTAATGATGCAGGAGATCAAAACTGAAGATGTAAATTTTCCTTATGATGATTTTTCATCTATGGATTATGAAAGTCATGTATTTGGACAAAAAAGTTATAATGGTGTTGCTATTATTTCAAAAGGGAAATTAAAAAATATTAAAACAGATTTAATTAAGGATAAATTAAAACAATCTAGAATAATTTCTGCTGAGCTTCAGTATAAGAAAAAAGTTGTTCAATTAATTAATATCTATACTCCTAATGGAAATCCAGTTGATACAGAAAAATATGACTATAAAAAAAATTGGATGGATCAATTAATTAAACAATTAAAGTCTTTATCTAAAAAAAATTCGAATATTATTCTCGCGGGTGACTTTAATGTGATCCCCGCTGCTGAAGATGTCTATAATGTAAAAAGTTTTGAGGATGATGCCTTGTACAGATTAGAGGTAAGGAAAAAATTTAGAGAGATGCTAAATTTAGGTTTTAGTGATGTTTATAGACATTTTAATGAGACGAAAGAAGGTTATACTTTTTGGGATTATATGAGAGGCGCATGGCAAAAAAATAATGGGATGAGAATAGATCATTTTTTAGTTTCAAACTCTTTAATCGACCAAATAAAATCTATAAATATTAATAAAGACCCTAGAGGTAGAGAAAAACCTTCAGATCACACACCCATAGAAATTAAATTAGCTTAAAGATTTTATTTTATTAACTAGTTCCTCGTTAATATTACGAGGACCTTTATCAAGTCTGTTTTTATGTCGTCTTTCCCCAGGTAATCTTACTTCACCCATTGATTTCATCTTATCAAAGAATTCATCTGCATGTTTTTGCCAATTTGTTCCTGCAGTTTTATCAGGAGAGATAGCAAGAATAAATTCTCCTCCACTTGGTGGGCCACCATCATTATTGTCTTTAGCAGCAGTTTCAAAACTAAAATTATCACCAACTAAAGCACCAGCCATTAATTCCACCATCATAGCAATTGCTGAACCCTTATAACCACCAAAAGGTAATAACACACCACCATCAGCTATTGCGCCTGGGTCAGTAGTTTCTTTACCTTCTTTAGTTAATCCTGTTCCAAGAGGAACCTTGTGCCCTTCTCTTTTAGCCACTTGAACTTCACCCATTGCCATTGATGCTGTTGCCATATCATAAACTACAGGAGTTTTTCCTGGTCTTGGCCAAGCAAATGATATTGGGTTTGTTCCAAATAATGGTTTGATTGCGCCAGCAGGAGCTACAGCTGGCTTATAAGATGTACAAGCAAAAGCAACTAAACCTTCTTCTGCTAATTTTTCTGTTTCAGGCCACATCGCAGCCATATGGTGAGAATTATTTATTGCAAGTACTGCAACACCGTTTTCTTTTGCAGCTTTTATTAATTCAGGTATGCCTTTATTTAAAACCACAGGTGCTAAACAATTATTACCTTGAACTTTAATTACTGATGCTGAAATCTTTTTGATTTCTGGTTTCCCTTTGCCATTAATCTTTCCACTTTTTAAGCCACTTACATAAGCTGGTAATCTAAATAAACCATGAGATAAAGAACCATCACGTTCAGCATTTCTGATTAAATCTGATAATATAGATGCTGTTTCATCATCACAGCCATTAGCTAATAATGCTTTTTTAGCTAAATCAAAAATTTCATCTAGTGAAAGGGAAACTGTACTCATCCCTTTATTAGATATTATTTATGCCTAAAGATCAATTTCTAATTAACAGCCTTTGAAAGATTTTGACATGTTGCTAATTAAATCAAAATATAAATCTTTACCGGGGTTAAGAGTTGCTCCTAATGGATCTATGACCCCTGTTGCAACATTGGTATCTTTCGCTACAGCTTTTATAATATCAGGATTAAACTGAGGCTCTGAGAATATACAGCTTACTTTGTCATGCTCAATTACTTCTCTAATTTCAGCTAGTTGCTCAGCACCAGGCATTACATCTGTATTTACTGTAAACGCACCTAAAATATTAATACCAAATCTTTTTTCAAAATATTGATACGCATCATGAAAAACTATTGATTTAAAATCTTTATTTAATTCGGATTTTACTTTCTTAGTTAGTTTATCTAAGTCTTTATGTGCCTTTTTTAAATTTGCTTTATATTTGGCCTCATTTTTTGGATCATTCTCGATCAAGTGTTCTGCCATTTCACTTAAAATCACTTTTGCATTCATTGGATCTAACCAAATATGTGGGTCGTATTCACCATGAGCGTGCCCTTCATGTCCGTGTTCATCATGACCTTCTTTTTTGTGATCATCGTCATGTCCGTGTTCATCATGACCTTCTTTATCATGATCATCCTCTTTGTGACCTTCTTTATCATGATCATCATGATCATCTTCTTTTTTAGCATGATCATCGTGTCCATGATCATCATGTTCTTCAAATATATTTCTTTCTCTAAATTTTAATTTTGTTAATCCTTTAATTTCTAACAACTCAATCTTCTCAGCCTTTTTAGCTATTGAACCTAATGGTTTTTCTAAGAAATTTTCTAAATCTTCCCCTACCCAGAATACAATATCAGCTTCTTGCAACATTTTTGCGTGTGAAGGTTTTAAGGCAAATCCGTGTGGTGAAGCATATCCATCAACTATTAAATCTGGTTTACCTACTCCATCCATCAAGTAACTTGCTAATGAATGTATTGGTTTTATTGATGTAACTACTTTGACATCAGCGTTTGCTGGTGCAAAAATAGTTAATAAAGATAGTATTGATAGTATAAATGGTAATTTTTTAATGTTTTTCATAATAGTAATATTTAAAGGTTGTTATAATATAACACTATGTAATAATATAACATTTATAAGTCAAGCAATTAAATGAGCACAAATCAAAATATATTAGTAAAATTAAAAGAAGCTGGTTTTCGCATAAATGACAAATGGCTAGTTAAAGGTGTAACTTTGCAAATTGAAAAAGGCAAAATAGTTACTCTCATTGGCCCAAATGGTTCTGGAAAAAGTACTACTGCTAAAATTGCATTAGGAATTTATAAAAAAATAGACGGAGAAGTTGAAAAATATACAAATAAAGTTGGATATGTACCTCAAAAAATTTCTGTAGACTGGACTCTGCCTCTTAGAGTTAATGATTTCATGACACTAACTGAAAATCTTAAAGCAGAAGCTATAAATGAAGCTTTATCATTAACTGGCGTTATTCATCTTAAAGATAAAAATTTAGGTGATCTTTCAGGTGGAGAATTCCAAAGAGTGTTACTTGCAAGAGCTATTTCAAAAAAACCAGAATTATTAGTACTTGATGAGCCAGTACAAGGTGTAGATTTTACAGGTGAAATTGCTCTATACGAACTTATAAAAAAAATTTCTGATGAATTAAATTGTGGAATTTTATTAATTTCTCATGACTTACACACAGTTATGAGTGCAACTGACCATGTGGTTTGTTTAAATGGACACGTTTGTTGTTCAGGAACTCCAATAGATGTTGCTAAAAATAATGAATATAAAGCTTTGTTTGGCGAACAAGCTTCTCAAATATTAACTAGATATGAACATAGACATGATCATATTCATACAATTGAAGGTGAAATAAAAAAAAATTAAATGCTTGATGACTTTTTTATAAGAGCTTTATTAGCTGGACTTGGTGTTGCAATTGTAACAGGACCTCTTGGATGTTTTGTAATATGGAGAAGATTATCGTATTTTGGTGATACATTAGCCCACTCTGCATTACTTGGAGTGACTTTAGCTTATACTATGGAATTTAATATTGCTTTTTCAGTATTCATTATTTCATCATTAATTGCATTAATTCTAATACAACTTCAAAAAAGAACAAATCTCCCTGGTGATGCTTTGCTAGGTCTTTTAGCACATTCCTCTTTAGCAGTTGGACTTGTTGTAATAGGTTTTTTAACATTCATCAGGTTTGATATCATGGGATTATTATTTGGAGATATATTAGCTGTCACCATTGATGATTTATTGATTATATGGGTTGGTGGACCATTAATACTTTTGGTTTTAAAATTAATTTGGAAATCTTTATTTGCATCGACAGTAAATTATGAGTTAGCAGAAGCTGAGGGTCTAAACCCAGATAGAGCTAAAGCAATTTTTACAATCTTAATGGCTGGGATTATTGCAATATCAATTAAGATGGTTGGCTTACTATTAATTACAGGAATGTTAATTATACCAGCAGCGATGGCTCGAAACATTTCTGATAGTCCGCAGAAAATGGTTGTCTACTCAATTATTGGAGGTGTGTTGTCAGTAATATTAGGATTGTTCTCTTCTTTAGAGTTCAATACACCATCTGGACCTTCAATTATAGCGGCTGCTTTATTCTTATTCATACTTTCTTTATTAAATATAAAACAATCAATTAAATTGAAAAATTAAATGGGAATCAGTAAGATAGATAAAATGCACAGCCTTTCAAAAAATCAGCAAATTATTTTTGATTTAATTGATAAATCACCTGAACCATTAAAAGCATACACAATACTTTTTAATGTTCAAAAAAAAGGTATCAAAGCCCCACCACAAGTTTATCGAGCATTAGACAAATTAGTTGAAATGGGAAAAATTCACAAAATAGAAAGTCGAAATGCCTTTATTGCCTGCCATAATTCGAGTTGTCAGGTAGCTAAAGCTACTGCGTTTTCAATCTGTGAGATTTGTGAAAAAGTAACAGAAATAAGTAGCGCAGGTCTTTCTAAATACTTAGCTAATTTCAAAGACAAAGATGGTATGAAATATAGTAAATACAATCTTGAGTTTTTTGGATTATGTAAAAAGTGTAGATAAGTTATTATCTAAAATCAAAATAAAATAAGCTGAAAGGAAAACGTATGTTTATTAAGAAGTATCTTAAATGGATAAGCACATTTCTAGTTTTAGTTGGTATTCTATTAACAAACCTAAATATATATCCTTTAAATATATACTTTCATGGATTAGGAGTTGTTGGATGGACTATCGCTGGATTTGTTAGCAAAGATAAAGCGATACTAACTAACTTTGGACTACAAATACCATTGTTCTTAATAGGAATTTATAAGATTATAATTTAATAATTCTTAGATTATGAAGAATAAAATTTTCATTGGTGAATTTATTGGTAGTTGTTTTTTGGTAATGATTATTGTTGGCTCTGGAATAATGGCTGAAAATCTTACAAATGATAATGCTTTAAGACTCACTGCAAACACACTGGCTACCGGAGCAGGTTTATTTGTCTTAATAACTGCCTTCACTGATATTTCAGGTGCTCACTTTAATCCTTTTGTTAGTTTAGCAATGTATTTAACTAAAAAAATTAAAGGAAAACTTTTAACTACATATATTCTAGCTCAAATATTAGGATGCTTATTAGGCGTAATGTTAGCTAATGTATTTTTTGAACATAATATAATTGAATTATCTACAAAAAGTAGAGATGGCTTTCATATATTTCTATCAGAAATAATTGCTACTTTTGGTTTAATTTTTATTATTTTTGCTACTCTAAAAGATGGAAAAACAACAGTTGCTGCTTGTGTTGCAACTTATATTACAGCTGGTTATTGGTTCACATCATCAACATCTTTTGCAAATCCAGCTGTTGCTATAGCTAGAACTTTTACTGATTCTTTTACAGGAATTAATTATTTAAATACTCCTACATATATTTTGGCTGAATTTTTGGGAGCTTTAATAGCTGTATATTTAATTAAGAAATTGGTTAAATAGATACAACTTTATTGCGAAATAAAAAATATTAAAAAGTAGACATCAATATTAAATAGTTTATTAGTCGATGAATCTCCCCCTGTTTCTCAAATTAATAAATTTATATCTAGAATTATTTTCCGTCTCAGATTACATACTCCTTAAGTCATGAATCAATAGGAACCGAAAACAATAATATAAAGGAGATAAGGAATGGAAATGACTTTAATTTACACGGTTATAGGGTTCGCCCTCGCCGGTTATAGCGTAATCGCTAACGACTCAATTCAAACACTAGGTACATTTATAGCTTCAAAAAAGAAATGGTTTAAATGGTACGTACTTGCAGGATCAGCTTCTAGTGTAATGATTTTAGCTTTAGCATGGGGATGGTATGCGTATGATGGTGATATTTCGTATGGAAGATTAACTAGAATACCTTATCAAGAGATTCAATGGTATCATGCAGTAGCGCCTGCAATACTCTTATTATTAACAAGAATTGGAATACCAGTATCTACTACTTTCTTAGTTCTTTCAGCGTTTGCTTCGACAGTTGTGCTTGAAAAAATGTTAATGAAAAGTGTAGTTGGTTATGGTTTAGCGGCAATGGTTGCTTACATAGCCTGGATAGCTGTATCAAAATTCATTAATGAAAAATTTGATGAAGTAGATGACAAATGGATAGGATTTTGGAGAAATGCTGTTTGGGTTTCATCTGGTTGGTTATGGTGGGTTTGGTTATCTCACGATGTAGCAAATATTGCAGTATATCTTCCAAGACAACTTGATATTACAATACTGCTGATTGTAATGGCATATTTCACTATTTTGCTATTTTACATCTTCTACATTCAAGGTGGACGGATCCAAGCAGTAGTTTTGGAAAAAACTGGAACTAGATATGCAAGATCAGCTACAATTATCAATGTAATTTATGCTGCTGTTTTATTCTACTTTAAGGAACTAAATGATTTGCCTATGTCAACAACATGGGTTTTTGTTGGTTTATTATGTGGAAGAGAACTTGCGATTTCAACGATGAACAAAGATTATAAATTTAAATATGTCTTCCCATTAATTGGTAAAGACTTTCTTAAAATGATCTTTGGATTAAGTGTTTCAGTTGGAATTGTTTTAGCAATTCACTATATAATTATTCCAAATAGTTGGTTTTAAATATATTTTTGTGGTCGTGTTAATTATTTAACACGGCCATAAACATCTTGGTATCGAACAATATCCGTCTCTTTTAAAATTGAGCCTACTTGAGCTTCAATAATTTTAACTGGTTTTTTGTAGGGATTTTCTATTCTATGGATTGCACCTAATGGAACAAAGATTGTTTCATCAGGTTTCATTGTAAAATATTTCTTATTTAAAGTAATTTTAGGCTTACCATGAGTAACGACCCAATGTTCTGCTCTATGATGATGTTTTTGAAGACTTAATATACCCTTGGGTTTTACATATAATTCTTTAATTAAGAATTCCTTACCATTAAATAAATTTACATAACTGCCCCAAGGTCTATGAAATACATTCTTCTTTTTATAATAATGTCTTTTGTTTCGACCGTACATTTTACAAATTTCTTTCCAAGATCCTAAATCAGACCAAGGAATATCTAATTTGATAGCGTTTATATCTTTAGTTTTTTCTAATATTGCATAGTCAAAAGACTTAGCTGTTGCTTTAGTAAATGCTTGTTTGTTTAAATAATACACATTACTTTTATATTTTGCTTTTGTTACAGCTTTGTTACAGTTTCGGTAAATATTTGGCTGATATTTCTTGAAATTATTAATTATTGAATCTTTTCTCAAATAAAACATTCCAGAATTCCAATAACCTTTTTTACTAATTATTTGTTTAGCTTTCGCCTGTTTGGGTTTTTCTATAAATTTAGTTACTTTAATATTTTTTGTTAAAAAATAACCAAATTCACTAGAGGGCATTGTGGGTTTAATTCCAAATATAAAAATATTATTATGAGTGAGTTTCTTTTGATTTTTTTTGATAGCTTTATTGAATAAGCCAACCTTCTCTATTAAATGATCAGCAGCTAAAAACATTAAAGGTTGTTCATTTGGAATATCTTTTATTAAAGCAGTACTTAATATAGCTGGTGCTGTGTTTCTTTTAGCTGGCTCTAAAACTATTTTAAATTTTCTTATTTTGTGTTTCTTTAGATGTTGTTTTACTTGTCTTAAATATTTTGCATTAGTGCTTATAATTGGTGCATCAAATATAGATGCTTTAACTCTCTCTAAAGTTTTGCCTAATAAAGTCCAATTACCAAAATCTATAAATTGTTTAGCTTGATGTTTTTTGGCATTTGGCCAAAGTCTCGTTCCTGCTCCACCACATAAAATAACTGGGCGAATCTTCATCAAATTTTTGAGTAATCCTTAACTTCTTTTTTCTTACCTGGATGCGTTGGTGCTCCTAAATAAGCAGGTCCAACAGTTTGAGCATATTTCCAAAGGGTACCTGATCCAAAATCAGATTTTCTAGCCTTCCATTTTCTTTTTCTTGAATCTAATTGAGCCCTAGTTAGTCGAACATTAATAGTTCCCTTCTTAGCATCGATATCAATTACATCTCCATTACGTAAAAGAGCAATAGGACCACCTAATGCAGCTTCTGGTCCAACGTGACCTACACAAAATCCTCTAGTTGCTCCTGAAAATCTTCCATCAGTAATTAAAGCAACTTTTTCTCCTTTACCTTGACCATAAATTGCACCAGTTGTTGAAAGCATTTCTCTCATACCTGGTCCGCCAACAGGTCCTTCGTATCTAATAATTATTACATCTCCGTCTTTGTATTTTTTACTTTGAACTGCTTTCATTGCACTTTCTTCATTATCAAAACATCTTGCTCTTCCAGTAAACTGTAATTTTTTAAGTCCAGCAATTTTAACAATACCACCTTCTGGAGCTAAATTACCTTTTAAACCTACTACACCACCATCTGGTGACAAGGGTCTGTTGTAAGCTCTTAAAACTTTTTGTTTTGGATTAAACTTAATTCCTCTTAAATTTTCTTTCATAGTTTTGCCAGTCACTGTCATACAGTCACCATGAATATAACCACCATCATAAAGAGTTTTTAATAACATTGGTACACCACCTGCTAACCACATGTCTTTTGCAACATATTTTCCACCTGGTTTTAAATCAGCAAGATATGGAGTTCGTTTAAATATTTTTGCAACATCCATTAAATCAAATTTAATTCCAGCTTCATTAGCAATAGCTGGTAAATGTAAAGCCGCATTAGTTGAACCACCAGTTGCAGCAACAATTGTTGCAGCGTTTTCTAATGCTTTTTTTGTAACAATATCTCTTGGTTTAATTTTTTTTGCTAGTAACTCCATTACCATTTTACCACTTAATTTTGCATACTTGTCTCTTTCTTCATAAGGAGCTGGTGTTCCTGCTGAATAAGGTAAAGCTAAACCAATAGCTTCTGAAACACAGGCCATAGTGTTTGCAGTAAATTGTCCACCACAAGCACCTGCACTTGGACATGCAACTAATTCTAATTTTCTTAATTCTTTTGCTGACATTTGCCCTGATGAATGTTTTCCAACTGCTTCAAATACATCTACAACAGTTACATCTTTACCTTTATATCTTCCTGGTAGTATTGATCCTCCATAAATAAATACACTTGGAACATTTAATCGAACCATAGACATCATTAAACCTGGTAAAGATTTATCACAACCAGCAATACCTACTAATGCATCATAACAATGACCTCTAACAGTAAGTTCAGCACTATCTGCTATTACTTCTCTAGAGATTAATGAAGATTTCATTCCTTCATGGCCCATTGCAATACCATCAGTAACCGTAATTGTA
This sequence comes from uncultured Pelagibacteraceae bacterium, assembly GCA_902521885.1. GTDB lineage: Bacteria > Pseudomonadota > Alphaproteobacteria > Pelagibacterales > Pelagibacteraceae > Pelagibacter. The sequence goes on along the minus strand of CABYTJ010000016.1, from coordinate 4,109 downwards.
CAAAATTCTCTCGGAGTTCCACCAAAAGCTCTAACACCCTTCTTAACCGATTGTGCTTGTCTCATAAGAGCAATATTACACGGAGCAGCCTCATTCCATGTAGATACAACGCCTACAAAAGGTTTTGAAACATCTTTTTCAGTTTCACCCATTGCATAATAAAATGATCTATGTGGCGCTCTATCAGCACCTAATGATGTGTGTCTACTAGGTAATTTCTTCTTATTAAACTTCCGCATTATAAACTTTCAATTGTTAATGATATTTTTTTGATATCATTTTTTAAATTACTATAGTTAGTTTTTTCTTGTTCAACAATATTTTTTGGAGCTCTATCAGTAAACCCTTTGTTAGATAATCGTTGAGATATTTTGTCCATTTCTTCTTGATATTTGTTCTGTCTTTTAACTAAGTTTTCTTTTATTAGATTTAAATCTACATTTTCATCAAAATAGATCTTAAATATGTCGCCAGATATAACCAATGTAGCTGAGGGTTTTTCTTGGTCTTTATCATAGAAATTATTGATACGACCAAGCTTTTTAAGAATAATTTCATTATTGGTCATTAATGTTTTATTTTTTTTAGCAATTTTGTTAATTGAAATATCAATAAATGAACCTGGGCTAACATTTAGCTCATTTTTAAAGGATCTAAGTTCAGAAATAACATTGATGATACTCTCTACATCTTTCATAGATTGATCTTTCTTAGCTTTTCCCGTTGGCCAATTAGCGTACATTAAGAAATTCTTATCTGATTTATCAAATCTATTTTTTAACCAGATTTTCTCAGTAACAAACGGAATAAATGGATGAAGAATAACAAGTATTTGTTTAAATATATAAGCTGATACTTCTTTTACCTCTTTTTTAGATTTTTCATCATCTGAAAACAGAATAGTTTTTGAAAGCTCAATGTACCAGTCGCAATAAGAGTGCCAAGCAAACTGGTAGGCATTTTTAGCTGCCTCATCAAATCGATAATCTTTAAGATTTTTCTCAATTTTATCTTTTGTTTGAATTAGTTCTGAGTAAATCCATTTATTAATATTTAGTGTAGTTTTAGGAACTTTATCAGTTTTGTTAAAATCACATTTATTGGTAATTAAAAAATTGTTAGCATTCCATAATTTATTTAAAAAATTCCTATACCCCTTAACTCTATCTTCTGAAAGTTTAACATCTGTTCCTGGTGATGCCATTGAAAGAAGAGTAAATCTTAAAGCATCTGCACTATATTTTTCAATTAAATCTAATGGGTCAATTACATTTCCTTTTGACTTAGACATTTTTTGCCCTTTTTCATCTCTAACTAAAGCATGGACATAAATATCTTTAAATGGTTCTTTGTTTAAAAATTCCATTCCAAACATCATCATTCTAGCAACCCAAAAGAAAATAATATCAAAACCAGTTACTAAAACAGTTGTTGGATAAAATTTTTTAACAAATTCCTTTTTATCAGGCCAACCTAATGTTGCAAAAGGCCATAAACCTGATGAAAACCATGTATCTAAAACATCAGGATCTCTAGTAATTTTAACATCTTTTTTATAAAACTTTTTAGCCTGTTTTTTTGCATCAGTTTCATTTGTTGCTACAAAGATTTTTTTATCAGGACCATACCAAGCTGGTATTTGATGGCCCCACCAAAGTTGTCTAGAAATACACCACGGCTCAATATTATTCATCCATTGAAAATAAGTCTTTGACCAATTTTCTGGAAAGAAATTTGTTTTTTTTGATTTAACTATTTGTTTAGCTTTTACAGATAATTTTTTTGCGTTTACAAACCATTGCTCTGTTAAAAAAGGTTCAATAACTGAATTTGATCTATCCCCATATGGTACTTTATTTTTAATGTTTTCTTCTTTAACAAAAAAATCTTTTTCTTTTAACTCGTTTAAAATTTTTTTACGTGCTTCAAATCTATCTAATCCAACATAATCACTTGGTGCATTATCATTTATTTTACCCTCTTCGGTGAACACATTAATAATTTCAAGCTTATTTCTTTGTCCAACATCATAATCATTAAAGTCATGAGCTGGAGTAATTTTTAATGCACCAGTTCCTTGCTCTGGATCTGCGTAATTATCTTTTATAATTTTTATTTTTCTACCGACAATTGGGATAGTGACAGTTTTACCCACATATTTTTTAAATCTTTTATCTTTTGGATTAACAGCAATAGCTGTATCACCAAGCATTGTTTCAGGTCTTGTAGTTGCAATAGTTATAAAATCTGATGAATTATCTATTGGGTATCTAATATAGTAGATCTTTGAGTTCATTTCCCTTTGATCAACCTCTAGATCGGATATTGCTGTTTTTAAAACTGTGTCCCAATTGACCAATTTTTCTGCTTTATAAATTAATTTTTTTTTATGTAGTTCAACAAAAACTTTTACTACTGATTTTGATAGGTTTTCATCCATTGTAAAAGCGTTTCTAGACCAATCACATGAGCACCCAAGTTTTTTAAGCTGATTAATAATAATGTCCCCATATTGATTTTTCCATTCCCACACTTTTTCAATAAATTTTTCTCTGCCTAAATCATTTTTATTTAAATTGTCTTTTTCAAGTTTTTTTTCAACGAGAGCTTGAGTAGCTATTCCTGCATGATCAGTACCTGGTTGCCACAAAGTTTCATAATTATTCATTCGATAATAACGAACTAAAAGATCTTGAATGGAATTATTTAGAGCATGACCCATGTGTAAACTTCCTGTTACATTAGGTGGTGGAATAACAATTGAGTATTTTTTTGAATTTTTCTTGGGTTTAAATAATTCGTTTTTTTCCCAATATGAATAAATATTATCTTCTACTTCAGAATGTATATATTTATCACTATTCATGGATTAAGTAGTTTATAATTTATTAATCTAAATTAACAATAATCAAATTAGATCGTTATTTAATAGACTAATTACAAATATTTTATATAAAACTCCTTGTAGCTATCTACTAAAACATCCGGCAACGTGGCGGAATGGTTACGCAGAGGATTGCAAATCCTTGTATCCCGGTTCGATTCCGGGCGTTGCCTCCAAAAAAATTCTTGTTTTAGTCTTAAAAGAAAGTAAGTTGAGATTTTTAATATTCCTCGGTAGCTCAGTTGGTAGAGCAGTTGACTGTTAATCAATTGGTCGCAGGTTCGAGTCCTGCCCGAGGAGCCAAAAAATTATCCGACTTTAGAAATATTATTACTTGATACTTGTAAAGATTTATTAAATTTTAATTTTTGGTCTGCATTTAATTCTGAATATAATTTAACTAAAAAGTTATAATTTACATTCATATGGCCCTCTTGAGATTTTTCCAGGTTTATTAAGTATTCTGAAAAATCTTCAAAAAAGTAATTGATTGGAACTTTCAAATAATTTGAAAGTTGAAGTAATCTTATAGAGCTAACTCCATTTGTGCCTTTTTCATACTTCTGAATTTGTTGAAACGTTACGTTAATTGCTTTTGCTACCTTAGTTTGAGTTAACCCTAAAGCCAATCTTCTAAGCTTAAGCTTATTGCCTAGATGCTTGTTGAAATTATCTTCCATTAAGACCCCTCTTAATTTTATTTTTAAAAACTTATTCAACTAGTTTTTAATACCTCCTGCAACTATATTTTTTTTTATTTTTTAAGGAAAAACCAGCTATACAGGAAATATGTCAAGTAATACTTAAGGCCTTATTTGAGAAATATTCCTTGTAATTACTATTGACTATAGTATCTGGCTTAGAAAAAGTTTGGTTCTATCACTCTTTGGATTAGCAAAAAATTCCTTGGTATCAGCCCTTTCTACTATCATCCCTTCATCCATGAATATCATTTGATCAGCAACTTCTTTAGCAAAGCCCATTTCATGAGTAACTACTATCATGGTCATTCCTTGTTTTGCTAAATTAACCATTACATCTAGTACTTCTTTAATCATTTCGGGATCTAGTGCTGATGTTGGTTCATCAAAAAGCATTATTTTTGGCTCCATACATAAAGCTCTAGCTATAGCTACTCTTTGTTGTTGCCCACCAGATAATTGTCCTGGATATTTTTGAGCTTGATCTAATATTTGTACTCTTTCTAGATGTTTTAGTGCCAGTT
>CABYTJ010000015.1:0-21052 GCA_902521885.1 uncultured Pelagibacteraceae bacterium | reverse complement strand
ATTAATAAATGATATTATTAAAACTCAAATAATAAGTAATGAAAATCTAAATGCTGAAGTAAATATTAATATAAAAAAAATAGTTGATTTTGACCGTTTCGCTGATTTAAGTTTAAAATTGAGAATAGAGGAAGGTGATTTAACCTTTTCTGAATCAAATGTTAAATGGAAGGAAAACATAGATTTATCATTAGTCGAGGGTTTAATAGATTATGACGAGGATACAATTAACTTTAATGGTAGAATGTTGATAACTATTAAAGAAAAAGATGACTTCTTTAGACATTTTCAAATTAGTAAAGATTTAAGAAAAAAATTAGAAAAAATAGAATTTGATTTCAATTATGACATAATTGATAAAGAGGTCTCTTTCGATAATTTTAGGATTGATGGTAAATCGAATGAAAAATTAGATAGATTTATAATGAATTTCAATTCAAGTGATGAAAAAGTTTTTAATAAAATAACATTTAAAAGCTTTGTAAATAATATTTTTTTATCTTATTTTGGGTAGATCATTTTTTTAGGATCCACAATTCTTTCAAAATCTTTTTTACTAATTAAGTTAGTTTTTAAAGCTTCCTCTTTCAAAGTAGTGCCTTTTTTTAGAGCTGTTTTGGCAATCTTTGCTGCATTATCGTATCCTATGTGAGGTGCAAGAGCTGTAACAAGCATTAAAGAATTATCTAAAAAACTTTTAATCTTAATTTTATCTGCTTTTATTCCTTTAACACAATATAAAGAAAAATTTTTAGTACTATCTGCAATCAAATCTATAGATTGTAAAATATTATGAGCAATTAAAGGTTTAAAAACATTCAATTCAAAGTGACCATGAGAACCCGCCATCGTAATTCCGTTATGATTTCCAATAACTTTAACACATACCATTGTTACGGCTTCTGATTGTGTTGGATTAACTTTACCAGGCATTATTGAAGAACCAGGTTCATTAGCGGGTAAAATGATTTCACCATACCCAGCTCTAGGACCAGATCCCAAAAATCTGATATCGTTTGCAATTTTCATTAGACTAACTGCTGTGGTATTTAAAGTGCCAGAAAAATTTACTATTTCGTCATGAGCTGCTAAAGCTGCAAATTTATTTTTAGTTGGTTTAAAAGGCAGTTTAGTAATCTTTTTTATTTCATTGATAATTTTTTTATCGAAACCCTTTTTACTATTAATTCCAGTTCCAACAGCAGTACCACCTTGAGCCAATGAATAAATTTCATTCAAAGCATTTTTTATTCTACTAATACAATCCTCTATCTGAGATTGGTATCCAGAAAATTCTTGTCCTAAAGACAATGGTGTTGCATCTTGTAAGTGAGTTCTACCCACTTTAATTATATTTTTGAACTGAGAAACTTTTTTTTTTAACTCTTTATTCAATAGCTCCAAAGAGGGCAATAGTTTATTTTTTGTTTCCATTGCAATAGCAATATGCATTGCAGTAGGAAATACATCATTAGTAGATTGAGATTTATTGACATGATCATTGGGGTGAACAGGTTTTTTAGAACCTTTTTTACCACCTAAAATTTCAATTGCTCTATTTGCTATAACTTCATTAACATTCATATTTGTTTGAGTACCAGACCCTGTTTGCCAAACTTTTAAGGGAAAATGCTCGTCTAACTTACCAGATATAACCTCATTAGATGCTTTTATAATAGCTTTTGAAATTTGAGGTAAGATTTGTTTTTCTTTACCATGAACTATTGCAGCAGCTTTTTTAATTATAGCTATTGATCTGATTAAAACTGGTCTGACTAAAAACTCACCAATATCAAAATATTTTTTTGATCTTTGTGTTGAAGCTCCCCAATATTTATCACCAGGAACATTTATTGAGCCAATGCTATCGAATTCTTTTCTTAATTTCATTGATTAACAAGTAATTAATAAATTATTATAAATATACATTAATTATATAAAACTTACAGGAGCAATATGTCAAATTTTAGTAAGGTTGGAACTTTCATGAAAACTTTTGGTCAAGAGGTAAAGGATAAACCCGCGTTTAGTACAGATAAAATCAATAAATTAAGGATCGATTTAATTAAAGAAGAGCTTGAGGAACTTACAGAGGCTATGAAAAATAATGATTTATTAGAGGTAGCAGATGCACTTACAGATATCTTGTATGTTACTTATGGAGCAGGTCATGCATTTGGTATTGATTTAGATAAGTGTTTTGAGGAGGTTCAAAACTCTAATATGAGTAAATTGGATGAAAATGGACAGCCAATTTATAATGAGTCAGGCAAAGTTATGAAAGGTCCCAACTACTTTAAACCTGATCTTTCAAAATTTATTAACTAAATTTCTAATTTAAGATCTACAGCTGGAGCACTATGAGTGATGCTTCCAACTGAAATTCTATCTACCCCAGTTGCAGCAACTGTTTTAACATTTTTGAGATTTATATTTCCTGAAGCTTCAGTTTCATAATATTTTTTTGCAATTTTAACACCTGTTTTTAAATTTTTAATATTCATATTGTCAAATAAAACAGTATTAAATTTGAGTCCTATTATTTGTTTAAGTTGTTTTAAATTGTCAACTTCAACTGTAATTTTTTTTCCTCTTTTATTTTTAATAGCTAAAGAGACTAAACTTTTTATATTTGAAGAAGCTACATGATTGTCTTTAATCAAATACTCATCACTTAAATTAAATCTATGATTAGTTCCCCCACCCAGTTTAACAGCATATTTTTGAATTACTCTTAAATTTGGAATTGTCTTACGTGTACAACAAATTTTACATTTTTTACCAGCCAACTTAACAAACTGGTTTGTTTTAGTTGCAATTCCTGAAATATGAGACAAATAATTTAAAGCAACTCTCTCTGCAACTAATATATTTTGTGCTTTTCCTTGTACTGTAGCAATTAACGACTTTTTCTTTACAAAAGAACCATCTTTTTTTTTAATTAAAAATTTAATTTTTTTATCAATTAAAGAAAAAGCATGCTTAGCAAATAAAAGACCACCAATTATAGCATCTTGATTTGATACTAATTTTACTTTTATAATTTTATTATTTTGAACAAGATTAGAGGTTATATCTCCTGATGGAAATAAATCTTCATTAAGTGCAAGCTTAACGGTGTTTCTTATAAAATTTTCACTAAGTTTTATTTTTGACACAAAAAGCTATCTACCAATAGCAACCATTTTTTCTACTGACAATCTTGCTTTATTAATTGTCTCACGATCCATAATAATTTCACCAGTTTCATTTTCTAAACAGTCCAAGATTTTTGGTAAAGTTATTCTTTTCATGTGTGGGCAGAGATTGCATGGTCTAATAAATTCAACATTTGGATTTTCTACTTGAATATTATCACTCATTGAACATTCAGTGACCATCATAACTTTTTTGGGTTGATTATCTTTTACGTAATTAATCATTCCTGAAGTTGAACCAGCAAAATCACTTGCCTTGATAACTTCGGGAGGACATTCTGGATGAGCTATAATTTTAATTCCAGGATTTTTGTCTCTAATATCATTAATTTCTTTTTCATTAAATTGATCATGAACCATACAAATGCCTTTCCATGCAATAATTTCAACATCTGTTTGAGAAGCAACATATTTTGCCAAATAATCATCAGGTAAAAAAATTACTTTTTTAACTCCAAGTGATTTTACAATTTTAACAGCATTAGCAGAAGTGCAACACACATCAGTTTCTGCTTTTACATCTGCTGATGTATTAACATATGATACCACAGGAACCCCTGGATATTTTTCTTTTAAAAGTCTCACATCTTTGCCTGTAATAGATGATGATAAAGAACAACCAGCTTTCATGTCTGGTAATAAAACTTTTTTATTAGGACTCATTAGTTTTGCTGTCTCTGCCATAAAATGAACTCCAGCCATCACAATTATATCTGCTGAAGTTTTTGATGCTTCAACTGCAAGAGCCAAAGAGTCTGCAGAAAAATCTGCTATACCATGATAGATTTCTGGAGTTTGATAGTTGTGAGCAAGAATAACTGCATTTTTTTCTTTTTTTAATTTATTAATTTTATGAATGTAAGGGGCATGCACTGACCACTCAATCTCAGGCATAACCTTTGATATCTTCTGATAAATTGGATCAGTAGCCTTTTTAACCTCTTGATTAAATTCCATGAGAAAATTTATCAATTTGAAACCTACTTGTCATTGATTTAATGTGGGTCATATTTGCGGCCATGCTGAAATTGGTAGACAGGCACGGTTGAGGGCCGTGTGGACTTAGTCCATGAGAGTTCGAGTCTCTCTGGCCGCACCAAAAACTTAAATTTTGAGCCATTCAGGTATAAAAATTTTAAAAGAACCTTTTGCACTTTTTAAAGTTTGATCTTTATTAAAATTCTCATCTTGATATTTAATTAGTCCAAAAGGGTAATCATTACTTATAAGAATTTTTCCAATTTCGATTTCATTATTGTAAATTTTTTCATCTTCAGACAGCTCTCCTTCGATAACTTTGATGGGTAATAATCTTTTTGAAAGTTTATTTTTTAATTTGATTCTTGCAGTATTTTCTTGACCAACATAACATCCTTTTTTAAAATCAATTCCATTAAGTTCCTCATAGTTACACTCAATACCAAATAATTTATTTTGTAGTTGATTTAAGTTTTTTGGAACTATCCCAAGATTATGACTTTGAATATAATAGTTTTCAATTTTATCATCCTTGAGGTCTAATTTTTTAAGTGATAAATAAAGCTTTTCTAAGTTAATAATTAATCTTGCACCTAAATTTTTATTTCTTGGATCTAAAATAATTGGGTCCTCTCTATACTTGAATGTGAAACCTAAAATATCCTTAGAGCCTTCAATTGACAGGTATTTTTCGTACCCAAAGCTTGCAACAACAAATTCATTGCTTAAATTCAAAATTTCAACTTTTGATCTAATTTTATATAAACTCAATTGTCTAAATATTTCATCGGATTGATTTTTTTCACAATCAATAAAGAATCCTGACTTATGTTTAACTACTATAAATTCAAACAGAAATTTACCTTGTGGGGTCAGCAAAGAGGCAAAACAGCTTGAATTATCTGTAACTTTATTAATGTCATTGCTTATAAGATTTTGTAAAAAATCTTTAGCATCTGGACCATTGACATAAATTATGGCTCTGTCCTGTAATATAAAAACACTATTTTTCATATTTGCATCAAACGAACTTTTAATATAATTACTTTTTTCATAAATGTTAGATCTTATAATCAAAAATGGTCAGTGTTATATTGATGGGGAGCTTAAAGATGTCGATGTTTCCGTTAAAGATGGCAAAATTCAAAACATAGGTAAAATCGCTGAAGAGGCTAACGACACCATAGACGCTAAAGGTCTTACTGTCTTACCAGGATGTATAGACACTCAAACTCATTTTAGGGAGCCAGGATCTACAGATACCGAAGACCTCCACTCAGGAAGTAGAGCAGCTATTGCTGGAGGAATAACAGCAGTATTTGAAATGCCAAATACTAATCCTCCGACATCCAATAAAAAAGAATTCCAAAGAAAATTAGACCTTGCAAAAAATAGAATGTACTGCAATTACGCTTTTTATTTTGGCGCAACAGCAGATAATGCTAATGATTTAGCAGATTTAAAAAATTTAGAGGGTTGTTGTGGGATCAAACTTTTTGCAGGTTCTTCAACAGGAAATCTTTTAGTTGCTGATGAAAAAGATATTGAAATAGTATTTCAAAATAGTTCTAAAGTTGTAGCTGTTCACTCTGAAGATGAAGCAATTTTAAATATTAATAAAAAATTAATTAAAAAAGGCGATGTTCACTCTCACCCAATTTGGAGGAGTGATGAATGTGCAATCTCATCAACAAGAAGGATAGTTCGTATTGCGGAGCGTTATAATAAAAAAGCGCATGTCTTACATATAACAACAAAGCAAGAGATTGATTTTTTATCTCAACATAAAGGAAATATTACCTTTGAGATTACTCCACAGCATTTAACAATTTATGCACCAGACTGTTATGATAAACTTGGTACCTATGCTCAGATGAACCCTCCAATAAGAGACAAGTCTCATTATGATAAATTATGGTATGCAGTTAAAAATAATTTTAATGATACTATAGGCTCTGATCACGCACCTCATTTAAAAATAAATAAAGATAAAGAATATCCAAATTCACCATCTGGTATGCCTGGTGTTCAAACTTTAATGCCTGTTATGTTAAATCATATTAATGATGGAAAGTTATCTCTAAATCAATTGATGAATTTTGTTTGTGAAAATCCAGTTAAAATTTTTGGCATTAAGAATAAGGGATTTATTAAAGAGGGATTTGATGCAGATTTTACAATAGTGGATATGAACAAAAAAATTGTCATTAAAAATGAAAATATAGAGAGCAAGTGTGGATGGTCTCCTTTTAATGGTGTTGAATTTAAAGGCACACCAGTTTCAACTATTATTGCTGGAAAAATAAAGATGAAAGATGGTAAAATTTTAGGAGAACCAGACGGAACTCCTTTAAAATTTAATTAAGTTTTACTGTAAACGTATTTACAAGCACAACTCCAATTACAATTAGAAACATTCCTAGAATTGCTTGCCAAGCTAAAGTTTGTTTAAAAAATATGTAACCTAGTATCGCTATTGTGAATATTCCAAGTCCACTCCATGTTGCATAAACAATTGCAATAGGAAGTTTGTTAACTACAAAAGTTAATAAATAAAATGCGCTCAAATAAAAGATTGTTAATAAAGTCGTTGGAATTAGTTTTGTAAAGTTTTGTGATATAGGAAGAAGCATTGTACCAGCTACCTCACAAAAAATTGCACCTACAAGAAATAAATAAGTTTTAACCACCTTTTAAAATATTATTTTTGATAAGATCTTCTTTAATTTCACTTAAAATTGCTGGATCATCTATTGTTGGTGGCATCTTATATTCAACATTATCTGCAATTTTTCTTATAGTACCTCTTAATATTTTTCCTGATCTTGTTTTTGGAAGTCTTTTAATCACTATTGCAACTTTAAATGCAGCCACAGGACCAATTTTGTCTCTTACCATTTGAATACATTCTTTTGAAATTGTTTCATTATCTTTCTCGACACCTGCTTTTAATACAATAAGGCCTATAGGTAATTGACCCTTCAACTTATCTGCAATACCAAGGACAGCACACTCAGCAACTGATTGATGTTCAGACAAAACTTCTTCTATTGCGCCTGTAGATAATCTATGACCAGCTACATTTATAATGTCATCTGTTCGTGACATAATCCAAATATATCCATCCTCATCAATATGTCCCGCATCATAGGTTTGATAATAACCATCATAGTTTGACATATAGTTTTCTTTATATCTTTTATTAGCATTCCAAAGTGTTGGAAAAGTTCCAGGAGGCAAAGGTAGTTTTACAACTATATCTCCCATTTCGTTAGGTTTAGCCAAAGTTTGATCTGACTTTATAATTTTTACATCATAACCAGGAACAGCTTTACAAGCTGAACCATATTTCGTTTCCATCATTTCAATTCCTGTGCAATTAGAACTGATTGCCCAGCTAGTTTCAGTTTGCCACCAGTGATCAATGACAGGAACATTTAATAAATTTTCAGCCCATTTGATTGTATCTGGATCTGCTCTTTCTCCAGCAAGAAATAGACTTTCAAATTTTGATAAATCGTATTTAGAAAAAAATTTTCCTTCCGGGTCTTCTTTTTTAATTGCTCTAAATGCAGTAGGAGCTGTAAATAAAGATTTTACTTTATAGTCAGAAATGATTTTCCAAAACGCTCCAGCATCTGGAGTACCTACTGGTTTACCTTCAAATAAAACTGTCGTACATCCTTTAAACAAAGGAGCATAAACAATATACGAATGTCCAACAATCCAACCAATATCACTTGCTGACCACCAAATATCTCCTGCATCTATGTTATAAATATTTTTCATAGTCCATTTTAATGCAACTATATGACCACCAATATCTCTTACTATTCCTTTAGGAGTACCCGTGGTTCCAGATGTATATAGAATATAGGCAAATTCATTTGAATTCATTTCAACACAATCAACTTCATTTGCTTTTGAAACCACTTCTTCCCAACTTACCTCTTTAGGAGCATTTAATTTTACCTCATGACCTGATCTTTGAAATAAAATCATTTTATCAATTTTGTGATTAGCAAGTTTAATTGCTTCATCTACTAGTGGTTTATATTCTACGGTCCTTCCAGGCTCAAAACCACATGAAGCAGTGACTAATACTTTTGCTTTACTATCATCAATTCTACTTGCGAGCTCGTTAGATGCAAATCCACCAAAGACTACAGAGTGTATTGCTCCTATTCTTGCACAAGCAAGCATAGCAACTACCGCCTCTGGTATCATAGGCATATAAATGATAACTCTATCTCCTTTATTGACGCCTTGGTCCTTAAGAGCTCCTGCAAATATTGAGACTTTTGATCTTAATTCCTCATACGAAAATTTACTTTTATTACCAGTGATCGGACTATCGTATATTAGTGCAGTTCTTTTACCATTACCTTGATCGATGTGAATGTCTAATGCATTATAACAAGTGTTTGTTATCCCATCCTCGTACCATTTATAGAAAGGAGGGTTTGATTTGTTTAAAATTTTAGTCGGTTTTTTGAACCAAAAGATGTCATTTGCTGCTTCACTCCAAAATTCTTCTGGATTATTAATTGATTGTTCGTAAATTTTGTTGAATTTGTCAGACATTTAAAATTTGATTCGTTATTGCCCTTTTTTCGATTTTTAACTTTAAAATTGTATTTAATTTTAAAAAGTAAGTAAAATCAATGCTTATTAATGGTAATTTTGTCTTCTATTAACTGTTTTAATTTGGTATTTAACGCACAACTTTGGCTTAAGGAAGCTTGAGCCTAGTTTATATAAACTAATAAGTAAAAACTAACTAAAGAGGGAGTTTTTTATGAAAAAACTTAAATTGTTTGCTCTTACAGCTGTTGCCCTAGTAGGTATCACAACTGTAGCAAACGCTGCGACCGCTATGTTAGCGCAAGATGACTTCGTTGGAATATCTTTTTGGATAATTTCAATGGGTATGTTGGCTTCAACAGCTTTTTTCTTTATGGAAAGAAGCACTGTTAATCCAGCATGGAAGACATCAGTAACAGTAGCTGGTCTAGTAACTGGTATTGCTTTTATCCATTACATGTACATGAGAGATGTATGGGTATCAACTGGCGATTCACCAACAGTATACAGATATATTGATTGGTTAATTACTGTGCCATTACAGATGATAGAATTCTACTTAATTCTAGTAGCTGTAAGAAAAGCAAACTCTGGAATTTTCTGGAGATTGTTAATTGGTTCATTAGTAATGTTAATCGGTGGATATTTAGGAGAAGCTGGATACATCAACGCTACACTTGGTTTTGTAATCGGTATGGCAGGTTGGGTATACATTCTTTATGAAATATTCTCAGGTGAAGCTGGAAAAGCTGCTTCAAAAAGTGGAAACAAAGCTCTTGTTACTGCTTTTGGTGCGATGAGAATGATCGTTACAGTAGGTTGGGCAATTTACCCACTAGGTTATGTATTTGGTTACCTAACAGGTGGTGTAGACGCTAACTCACTAAACGTCGTTTACAATTTAGCTGACTTCATTAACAAAATTGCATTCGGTCTAGTAATTTGGGCTGCTGCAGTAAGTTCTGGAGCTGGTGCAAGAAGCAGATAATTACTGTTTAAATTAAATTTATAGGGCGAGTATGTTTTTGCATACTTGCCCTATTTTTTTTTAGGGCTATATACATTCTATGCCAAAAATAACTTACATCACCCATGATAAGCAAAGTCATACTGTTGAAGTACAAAACGGCTTAACTGTAATGGAAGGGGCTGTCCAAAATGATATTCCAGGAATTGATGCTGATTGTGGAGGGGGAATGGCTTGTGCTACTTGCCATGTTTATGTCAAAGAAGATTGGTTAAATAAACTTCCGAAAAAAGAAGATGGTGAAGAAGATATGTTAGATATGGCATTTGAACCAAAAACAAATAGTAGGCTTAGTTGCCAACTTACAGTTTCTGCTGAACTAGATGGATTAATAGTAAATATTCCATCAAAGCAAACTTAAATGATCAAAACAGACGCGTTAATTATTGGAGCAGGACCAACTGGTTTGTTTACAGCACATCAATTAAAATTAATTGGTTTAGATTGTGAGGTAGTAGATAATCTAGATAAAATTGGTGGGCAGTGTATAGAGCTGTATCCTGATAAGCCAATTTACGATATCCCTGCTGTACCAGAGTGTACTGGTGAAGAATTAACAAATAATTTAATCAATCAATTAAAACCTTTTGATATTAAATTTCATTTGGGTGAAAGAGTTGATGTAGTTAAAAAAGATAATGATAATTGGATTGTTAAAACAAATAACGGTAAGTCTTTTTCTACACCAAATGTTATAATTGCTGGTGGAGTAGGCTCTTTTGAACCAAGAAAATTTTCCCCCAAAGAATGCGAAAAATTTGAAAATAAATCCTTATTTTATTCAGTTCAGGATAAAAAAGTATTCGAAGAAAAAACTGTTTCAATATTTGGTGGGGGAGACAGTGCTTTAGATTGGGCAGTTGAATTATCAAAAATTTCAAAAGTTAATCTTGTACATAGAAGAGATGAATTTAGAGGTGCACAAGCAACATTAAATAAAGTTAAAGAATTAACTAGTGCTGGAAAAATTAATCTATTAACAAAATATCAGCTAGTAAGCGTAAGTGGATCAAACAAAATAGAAAGTATTGATATCAAGAGTGATGATGGAGAGATTAAAAACTTAAAAACTGATTATGTTTTAGGTTTTTTTGGTTTAATTATGCAACTGGGTCCAATTGCTAATTGGGGGTTAAATATTGATAAAAAAACTATAGCAGTTGATACCGAAAAATTTGAAACAAATCAAAAAGGTATTTATGCAGTAGGAGATATTTGTACTTATCCAGGTAAATTAAAACTTATATTATCAGGTTTTCATGAAGGAGCTTTGGCTGCTAGAGCATGTTTTAAATTAGCAAGACCAAATGAAAAATATAGATTTGAATTTACCACTACATCCTCAAACTTATTAAAAAGGCTTGGTAAAAAAGAGTGATTGAACTTTTTTCAGCAAATACGCCTAATGGAAAAAAAATCAGTATTATGCTCGAAGAAATTGGCTATGAATATAAAACTACTAAGATAGATCTTGATAAGGGTGAACAATTTAAACCTGAATTTAAAAAGATTAGCCCATTAAGTAAAATCCCAGTAATTATTGATCATAGTAAAAATAAAACAATTTTTGAGTCTGGTGCAATATTAATGTATTTGGCAGAGGAAAGTGGAAAATTTTATGACAAAAAAAATAGATTAGAGATAAATCAGTGGCTTATGGCTCAGATGGGTTATGTTGGACCAATGTTAGGTCAACACCACCAATTTCATCATTACAACCCTGGAAAAAGTAAATTTGGAGAAGAGAGATATTTCAAAATTGCAGAAAGAATTTATACTGAACTTGATCAAAGGCTTTCAAATTCAAAATTTTTATCAGGTGATAATTATACAATAGCAGACATTGGAACCTTCCCATGGATTACTAGGCATGAATGGCATGATATAGGGCTTTCTAATTATAAAAATTTGACAAGATGGTACAATGATATTGCAAAAAGAGAAGCTGTCATAAAAGGTTTTTCTTTTATGAATAAAGATGAAGTTATACCGAAACCTTAATTTACTGAATTTAATAATCTAAATAAAGAAGCAAATATCCCATGTCCAGACAATTCAATTAATAAAACTACAATAACTATAAATACTAATTTTTTATTCATCTAGTAAATACAAATAATAATAAAAGGATCCAAAAAAAACCATAATAAAAGTAAATATATTTTTTTGTAAAATTGTAAGTGATTGGATTATGAACTTGCTTATTTTTTTTCTTTTTTTTATTCATCTGCATAAACCTTTTCATTTTTTTCGTGTTTCTCTTGTGCAGCAATTGTATATTTTGCAACAGGTCTTGCCATTAGTCTTTTTAACCCAATTGGTTCAGCAGTATCTAAGCAATAACCATAGGTATCGTCCTTAAGTCTTATTAAAGCCTTATCAATTTCAGAAATTAATTTAATTTGTCTATTGATTGCCTTCATTTCTACATTTTTATCAGTATATGAACTTGCTTGGTCAACAATATCTGCAGAAATACTATTATCATCCATACTTCCATTATAGAGAGCTTCATTATTCGCTCTGACTAATTCTTTTTTCCAATCTTGTAATTTTATTCTGAAAAATACCTTATGTTTTTCACACATATATTTTTCAGTATCTTTAGGAATATAAGTTTTAGAAATTTTAATAGGACCTTTAGCAACTATTTTTGGCTTTATAGCTGCTTTTGCTTTTGTTTTAATTACAGGCTTACTTTTAACTTTAGAAACTTTTTTTTTAGCTTTACTGATTTTAGGCATATTTTCAAATTGAATTCGAGGGAGTATATTCAGCAAAATAGGGGTGTCAAGCAACCTTAATTATTGTAAATATTTATCAATGAATGTTTTAAATAGAAATATTAATAATGTATTTTTTATTTTCGCATTATCTCATCTAATAGTTTGGACATTAGTTCCGTCTATAACAAATAATAATTTACCCTTAGACACTATAGAAGCTTTAGCCTGGGGAAGTAATTTAGATTGGGGATTTAATAAACATCCACCGATGAGCGCTTTTTTTCCTGAAGTTTTTTATAAAATATTTGGTGCTCAAGACTGGGCATATTATCTTTTGAGCCAAATATTTGTTTTAATTGCTTTCTATTATGTATTCAAATTTGCGAATGAAATTTTAGGCAGTATTAGTTTAGCCCTAATTTCAATATTATTACTTACATCAATATATTTTTATAATTTTACCACTCCTGAATTTAATGTGAATGTCTGCCAATTACCTTTCTGGTCTATGGTAGTTTATCATTCTTGGAGAATATATGACTCTAAAGAAATAAAATTACCAGATTGCTTGTTGGTTGGAATATTTGCAGCAATTGGTTTTTTATCAAAATACTTATTTATTTATCTTTTAATATCGGTGGATTTATTATTTATATATTTAATTTTTTTCAAGAAGACCAAAAAGTTTGACTTTAAGTATTTAATTACTCTTGAAGTTTTTTTAGTTTTATTGGTACCTCATTTTATTTGGCTTTATGATAATGAATTCATAACTATTTTTTATGGACTCAAAAGAACAGGTTTAGAAGAATCTGTAATCTTTGATCATATTAAATACCCATTAATTTTCTTAGCTAAACAAATTGGAATATTAATTCCTTTTTTCTTTTTAGTTTTTCTTTTAACAAAAAAATTTAAGTTTAAGTTTAATTTTAAAGACAAAAAACTTCTATTTTTATTTTTTATAAATCTAGCACCTATAGCTTTAATGTTTGCAACCTCTATGGTTATGGGATCAAAAATAAGAACAATGTGGATGACTCCATTTTATTTATTTTTTGGCGTTTTTTTTGTTTATTTATTAAGATCTCAAATAGATTTAAAAAAGATTAATTCTTTTTTGATGGGATTTTTATTTTTATTTTTTCTGTCACCAATTATTTATTCATATATATCAATTTCTCAACCTGATAAACGAACAGACTATCCTGGAAAAGAAATAGCGATTAAAACTCAAATTATCTGGAGTCAAGATTTTGATAATGAGATTGAATTTGTGACAGGAGATGAATGGAAAGCTGGAAATCTTTCGTACCACCTTAAATCAAGACCTAAGTGGGAAGGGTATACAAATGATGATATACTAAATAATTCATCTGAATTTATTTGTATAGATGATGTATGTTTAGGAAGATATTAATACTTAAGAATTGATTTATGAAATTTAAAATTTTAATTCCTGTTTATAATGATTGGCAATCAGTTCTTAAACTTCTTGATAATATTAACTTTAGTATAGAAAGCTTAGACCATGAAATATCAGTCATTATTGTTAATGATGCATCCAACCATGATCGTCCTTTATATGAAAAAGATTTAGAAAATATTAATTCAATTAAAATTTTAAATATGAAAATAAACCAAGGTCATGCAAGGTGTATTGCTACAGGACTTAAATATATTTATGAAAAAGAAGATTTTGATTATGTAATCCCTATGGACGGAGATGGAGAAGACAGACCTGAGGAAATCCCTCAGTTTATAAACCGCGTTGAAGACTCTAAAGACAAAGTTATTGTAGGTGAAAGGGTCAAAAGGTCAGAAAATTTAGTATTTAAAATTTGTTATCAAGTTCATAAGCTAGTCACACTTACTTTCACTGGTAAGTCGATTAAATATGGAAACTTTACTTGTTTACCTAAAACTACAATTGAAAAAATGATTAACGAAAAAGCTACATGGAACAGCTTTTCTGGATCTTTAAGAAAAATAGAGAAAGAATTGATTTCTATACCTTCTGCTAGAAGTAGTAGATATTTTGGTCCATCTAAAATGAGTTTTTTTAATTTATTAAAGCATTCACTCTCTATTATCAGTGTGTTTAGACAGACAGTTTTAATCCGTTCAGCGCTGTTCATAGTTGTCTATATTCTAATGATTAAAAGTAATGCCTCAGTAATAACCGCTATTCCATTAGTGCTATTATTAGTAATGGTCTACTCAATTTCAAACTTAGCATTGAGAGAGAACATGGAAGAATTCAATAATTCTTTTAAGAATATTTTAGATATTACTAAAATTAAATAGCTTTTATTTTAGGTAGACAATAAAAATCAGCAGTATCTATTTTAGAAGAGTATTGCCTTCTCATATTCCACTTTTTTTGAACGCCTGCACTAGCAAGGCTTAAAGTTGATCTTCCATATCTATAATTAGTATTATCAATTGATCTCATTAAACTATCTATCTTTTCATCTTTTTCAGATGAAAATAAATTTTTTCTACCGTCGTCATTACGTAATCCTGTAAGCATGACACCTGCTTTTTGATATTGATAACCATTTTTAAAAATACTTTCTAAAATTGAAATTGCAGTTTTAACTGTTTCAATACTATTGTTTGTTGCAATTGGAAAATCAACTGTTTTTGCATTTGAATAATAACCAAAGTTTCTTTGAAAAGGACTAGTTCTAACAAATACAGTTATAGCTTTTGCAACTAAAGACTCTGATCTAATTTTCTCAGATGCATTTAAGCAATAGTTTGCAACTGCTTCTTTTAGTTCTTGAAGCTTTTCAATTCTTTGTCCAAAAGATCTTGAGACAACACAACTTTTTCTTTTTGTTTGAGTTGTTTCTAAATTGATGCATGGGATACCTCTTAATTCCATTGCAGTTCTTGAACCTAAAACATTAGAAGATTTTTTGATCCATGTATTAGATTTATTTTTAAGTTGCTTGGCATTATAAATTCCATTTTTTTGATAAAATTTTGTCAGTTGTCTACCAACGCCCCATACATCATTAATTTCAATTTTTTCAAGAACAGGATCTAAATTTTCTATACCAATCAAACTAGTAACACCTGATTGTTTTTTCTTTGCAATATGATTTGCAATTTTACTCAAAGTTTTTGTTTTAGCAATACCAATACTAGTAGGGATACCAGTCCACTGCAAAACAGTTTCTCTGATTTCTTTTCCAACTTTTTCTACTTCACTATCAGGAAAGTTTGATAAATCTAAAAATGCTTCATCGATTGAATAAACTTCTATCTCTGAATTAAATCTTTTAAGTGTTCTCATGACTCTTCTAGATAAGTCTCCATATAAAGAATAATTTGATGAAAAAACTTCAACTTTATTTTTAACAATAATATCTTTAGCTTTAAAGTAAGGTTCACCCATTTTAATCCCCAAAGCCTTTGCTTCATTAGATCTAGAGATGATACAGCCATCATTATTAGATAGAACAACAACAGGTTTTCTTCTTATTCTAGGATTGAATAGTCTCTCACAAGAAACATAAAAAGAATTACAATCAACTAAAGCTAATTTTTTAGTACGTCGAATGGATGACATAAGTTACAACCCCCCAAATAAAGATATCTTGTTCTTCATTAATTAAAATTCTATTAGAAAATTCTTTAGAACCTGAGGTTAGAAATTTTTTATCTCTTTCTTGAACTAAAGTTTTAACTACAAGTTCATCGTGAACATTTGCAATAACTGTTGAAAAATTTTTTGGTTTTAAACTTTTATCAACAACCAATAAATCTCCATCATTAATCCCAACATCCACCATTGATTTTCCTTGTACTCTGATGATGAAAGTGGCTGGAACGTTTTTAATTAAATGCATGTTCAGATCGATATCTTCTTCGATATAATCAGTTGCAGGTGATGGAAAACCAGCACCAGCTTTATGTAGATAATAAGGGATTGTTAGTTTCATGTTCTTGTTTTGTTCTAATTTATAGCGCATTTATACAATGCACGCAAGAGGTTGTATTTTGAGTCTGTAACTGAATCAAAAGTGAATCAAAACGTGAACATCAAAACTACATTTTGTATGCTTGTGGATAACTTCAACCAGAGATAGTTTAATTAAATACCAAATGAAAAAAATTTTAGTAATTTTAATTTCAATATTAACTTTTAGTTCTCATACTATGGCATACGAGGAAGCAAATTACGAAGTAGTAAAAGAAAATAAAGAATATGAAATAAGAAAATACTCTGATCGGTTAGTTATTGAAACAAACTCTATAGAAGGTAATGGTTTTAGAAAATTATTTAATTATATTTCAGGCAACAATGAAGAAAGTCAAGAAATTAAGATGACGGTCCCTGTTACTCAAGAGATTAAAAATGGAAGTATGACAATGCAATTTTACCTACCTTTAAAATTTAATAAAGAAAATGCTCCAAAACCTTCTAATTTAGATATAAAAATTTTAAATATAGAGGGTGGATATTACGCTGTAATTAAATACTCGGGAAGATCTTCAGATAAAAACTTTTTAAAAAATAAAAACATATTAGAAAAACAACTTAAACAAGACAATATTGCAATTATAAGTCCTCCAATAAGAGCATCTTATAATTCACCATTTACTTTACCAATGTTAAAAAGAAATGAAGTAATGTATAGGATAAATTTATAAAATGAAAAAACTTGTATGTCATTGTGGCGCTGTAGAAGCAGAAATTAATTTAGATGGAGATTTGGCTAAAGTAATTAAATGTAATTGTTCTATCTGTAAAAGAAAAGGAGCCATCATGTCGATGGTAAAAAATGAAGATTTTAAAATTACTAAAGGTGAGGACAAATTAAAACTTTATCAATTTCATTCAAAAGTTGCGAAACATTACTTTTGCTCTGACTGTGGAATTTATACCCACCATAACCCAAGAATTAATCCTGCAATGACAGGATTTAATGTTGGATGTATTGATGAAATAAATACTTTCGATATAAAAGAAGTTCCAGTAAATGATGGTCAAAATCATCCATTAGATAAAAAATAATTTTCATGCAACAATTTAGTTTATGTTTTGGCAAAGTAAAAAAAGATTGCTTAAAGTTTATTAAATCTCAAGAGACAAAAGCTGACAAATTTAAGAACAAAGAAAAGATGATAAAATCTTTTTTAATTCCCTTATGTTTTTGGATTAGCAAAAAGGCCAATAACAAAAGACCATATTTTGTAGGTTTAGCAGGAGGCCAAGGAACTGGCAAAACTACAATTAGTTCTCTAATCAGAATCATCTTAACTAAATACTTTAAATTAAATGTTTTTAGGATTTCAATAGATGACTTTTATAAAACAAGAAAAGAGCGAATAAATTTATCAAAAAGAGTTCATCCTATGCTTTTAACAAGAGGGGTACCTGGAACCCATGATATAAATATGATGTTGAATTTCTTTAAAAAATCAAAAATTAAGAAATTTAAAAGGTTAAAACTGCCAACTTTTAATAAAGCTATTGATGACAGATTTAATAAAAAAAAGTGGTATGATTTGAAAAAAAAACCTGATGTAATTATTTTTGAAGGCTGGTGTGTTGGGGCTAAGTCAGAAAATAGCATTACTTTAAAGAGAACAATAAATTCTATGGAAAAATTAGAGGATCAGCAACAAATTTGGAGAAAGTACGTTAACCAACAATTGAAAACAAAATACAAAAACTTATATTCACAATTGAATTGCTTAATTTACTTAAAAGCGAAAAATTTTAGCTTGTTACAAAAATGGAGGCTTAAACAAGAACGAAAACTTTGGCTTAAAAGTAAAAAAAATTCGAAATTAAAAATTATGAATAGAGGAGATGTAATTAATTTTATGCAGACCTATCAAAGAATTACCCAGAATATGTTTAAGAACATGCCAAAATATGCTTCAATTATATTTAATTTAAATAATAACCATCAAATCAAATCTGCTATATACAAAAACAAATGAAATTATTCCTTAAAACGATTCTTATTATAACTTTTTTTATGAGCTCTGTTTTTGCAGAGACTTTTATGATGGCATTAAAAAGAGCGTATGACACCAATCCTGAGTTAAATGCTGAAAGAGAAAATTTAAATATTTCAAAACAGGAATTAAATATTTCAAAAGGCGCTTATCTTCCAACTGTAACTTTAAGTGGGAGTAAAAGCCAGGAGGATACAGATAAATTAACAAATAGAAATGGAACTGATGCCTCTATTAATGATGTAGACCCAACTACTAAATCAATAACAATTACTCAAACATTAATAGATTTAGGAAGAGGTGCTGAACTTTCAAAAAGCAAGATTGGAATTGATTTAGCAGATGCAAAACTTTTAAAAAAAGAACAAGAAATTTTATACAAATCTATTGAAGCTTACACAGGACTCATTTCGGCAAATGAAAAACTTAAGATTAATAAATCAAATGTTAACTTGTTAGATAGACAAGTTGAGACAGACAGAATTAGACTTGAGAGAGGTCAAATTTCATTATCAGATGTTGCTCAATCTGAGTCTTCTTTAGCTGGAGCTCAAGCAAAACTAATACAAGCAGAAAATGATTTCTTAACAAGCAAATTAAATTATGAAAATGTTATTGGAAGTATAAATGATCCTGAAACATTAGATAAAAAGTCAATTAAAGAAGTAACTTTGCCAGAACAATTAAATTCTGCAATTGAAATATCAATAAAAAGTAATCCCGATTTAATTATTGCAAAACTAGAATATGAACAAGCCAAAAAAGACACAATAAGTGCTAGATCTGATTTAGCTCCATCAGCGACCTTATCTTTTGATAGAACAAAAACTGAAGATTTAAGCACCACTTTTGATGAGAGGGAGAAGGATACTCTTAAAGCAACAGTGTCATGGCCATTTTTTTCAGGTGGGAAAAATATTGCTTCATTAAAAAAAAATAAAAGTTCCGAAACTCGAAAAAATTTATTACTTGATAATATGACTAAAAAAAACCAAACGGATGTTGCTAGTGCATGGTCTAATTATCAATCAAAT
The DNA here is from genome assembly GCA_902521885.1 of uncultured Pelagibacteraceae bacterium. GTDB lineage: Bacteria > Pseudomonadota > Alphaproteobacteria > Pelagibacterales > Pelagibacteraceae > Pelagibacter. The sequence continues at coordinate 1,524 of CABYTJ010000015.1, read as the reverse complement.
AAAAGTTTATTAAATTCAGTTCGAGCACAAGTTAACGCTGCTGAAATTGCCAACGAAGGGATTGTAGCTGAATATAACAGTGGTTCAGATAGGACTACTTTAGAAGTTATCCAATCGAACTCTTTATTGCTTAATGCTCAAATCTCATTAGCTGATTCTGAAAGAAACTACATTCTCTCTCAATTCAATCTGCTTAAATCTGTTGGATTGTTGAACAGCAATCACCTAAAAATTCAGTAAAATAAGGCTTTTTAAGCTAAATTAATTAAATCTTGCAAATGAGAACAAAAGTAGTACATAATAATTATATGATTCGAGTGTTAATAATTAATAAAAAAAGAGGCTTAAATGACAAAAAATAATTTAAAGGTAGTTAAATCTACTAAAGATCAAGAAATGGATGTTAAAGAAAAGAATAAAGCATTAGATGCTGCGATCAGCCAGATAACTGACAACTTCGGAAAAGGTTCAGTTATGAAGCTAGGTGAGAAAAGAGCTATGGATATCGAGTCGATATCTACAGGATCTTTAAGTTTAGACTTAGCTTTAGGAATAGGCGGATTACCTAAAGGAAGAATTGTAGAAGTTTATGGACCAGAGTCTTCTGGAAAAACAACATTAGCATTACAAGTTGTTGCTGAAGCTCAAAAGGCTGGTGGTATTTGTGCATTTGTTGATGCAGAACATGCTTTAGATCCAGTTTATGCAAAAAAATTAGGTGTGAACACTGAAGAGCTTTTAATTTCACAACCAGATGCAGGGGAGCAAGCTTTAGAAATAGCTGATACACTAGTAAAATCAGGCTCTATTTCAGTAATTGTAATTGACTCTGTTGCAGCGTTAACACCAAGAGCTGAAATTGAAGGTGAGATGGGTGATCATCATGTTGGTCTTCAATCAAGATTAATGAGTCAGGCTTTAAGAAAGTTAACTGGTTCAATTTCTAACACAAACACAATGATGATTTTCATTAATCAAATTAGAATGAAAATCGGAGTTATGTTTGGAAGTCCTGAAACAACATCAGGTGGAAATGCACTTAAGTTTTACTCATCTGTAAGAATGGATATTAGAAGAATTGGTGCCATCAAAGATAAAGATGAAATTATTGGTAACTCTACAAGAGTGAAAGTAGTTAAAAATAAAGTTGCACCACCATTTAAAGTTGTTGAGTTTGACTTAATGTATGGAAAAGGAATTAGCAAAATGGGTGAGTTGGTAGACCTTGGTGCTAAAGCCGATATTATTGAAAAATCAGGTGCATGGTATGCTTACAAAGGAGAGAAAATAGGTCAAGGAAGAGAAAATGCCAAAGTCTATTTAGCTCAAAATCCACAAGTTGCTGCAGAAATTGAAATGGCAATTAGGGAAAAAGCTGGTGTGATTTCTAAAAAGATTGAAGGAAATCCATTAAGTCCTGAAAAAATTGAAAAAGAGAAGAAAGTAGCTGAAAAAGAAGAAGCTGAAAAAGAAGCTACTCCTCCTAAAAAGAACTAGAATTAAAGGTCATCTTTAAATTATAAA
>CABYTJ010000014.1:0-25053 GCA_902521885.1 uncultured Pelagibacteraceae bacterium | reverse complement strand
GTCATCATTTTTAATAAATTTAATATTGCCAATTGATTTAATATTTTTAACTTTAAATTTTTTTAAAAATTTTTTAGTTTCAAAATTTTGTGGATACGCGATGTCAATAAGATTAAATATTGAGTTTGAAAAACTTTTTATTTTGTACCAACGATTAAAAGTTTTTTGTGTAATTCTTGCATTTAATAAAATAAGTGGAATTTTATTTTTTTTTATCGATTTAAACATACTTGGCCAAATTTCAGATTCTAAAAAAATTGCAGCACTTGGTTGCCAATAATTTAAAAATTTATTAGAAAAAAAAAAGTGATCTATCGGATAAAATTGATGAATCGTTTTTTTAAAGTTCATATTTTTCAGTATTTTGGATGAACTTAATGTATTTGATGTGATCAAAATTTTTTTGATATTTCTATTTTTTTCATATTTTCTAATTATAGGTATTGCACTAATTATTTCACCCACACTCGAACCATGAAACCAAATAAGCTTTCCTTTATTTCGTATTCTTGATGTGAAACAAAATTTTTCTCTAACTCTAAATTTGTCTTCCTTACTTTTAAGTATTCTAAAAATTATAATTATTGGTGAAAATAATAAGACTAAGGAAATAAAGAATTGATAAATGAAAAATATCATTACTTCTGAATTTGTTTTTCATAAAAATTTCTATAGATTTTAGATTTAGATAATAATTCATCATGTTTGCCATTATCTATAATTTTTCCTGATTCAATTACATAAATATTACTTGAATTTAGAATAGTTGAAAGTCTATGAGCAATTACAATAGTAGTTTTATTATTTGTTAAAATTTTTAGAGCATCTTGAATCTTTGTTTCTGTATCAGAGTCTAAAGATGATGTAGCTTCATCCAATAGAATAATTGAACTTTTTTTTAACATCGCTCTCGCAATAGAAATTCTTTGTTTTTCTCCTCCAGATAGTCTTATCCCATCTTCACCAATTAAAGTCTCATATTTATTTGAAAGTTTATTAATGAATTCGTCACAGTGAGATAATCTAGCAGACTCGTAAATTTCATCATCTGTTGCCTCCAGGTTTGCATATTTAATATTATTTTTTATAGTATCGTCAAATAAAGTTGTTTCCTGACTTACTAAGGAAATATTTTTTCTTAAAGACTCAATTTTACAATTATATATTGATTGATTATCTATAGTAATATCTCCCTTTGTGCGATCATAAAATCTTGGTATTAAATTTAGAATAGTTGACTTACCAGATCCACTATGACCTACTAAAGAAGTCATTTTTCCTCCTTCAAAACCTAAATTGATACTTTTTAAAACCTCCCCATCTGATTTATTATAGCTAAAAATTATATCTTTAAAATTTATATCAGCTTTTTTTATATTAATTTCTTTAGCATGTTCGATATTTTTTATATGTTGCTGAGTATCTATCACAGATAAAATTCTTGAAGCTGCTGAAAGCCCCTGAAAAAGAATAACATTTAATGTGGATAGCGATCTTACTGGCTGATAAGCCAACATCATTGCAGCAAGAAATGAAAAAAAATTATTAACACTGAGCTCGTCATTAGCAATAAGCTTTCCTGAATAAAATATTAAAACTGCTATCATAATCCCTGTTAATACTTCCATGATAGGAGAAATTCTTACTATAACGTGTCCAATTTTTTTACCTTTTTCTTTTAATTGGTTTAAATAATCATCTGCTCTATTTATTTCATATTTTTCTTTTTGAAAAATTTTTGTTAATTTATGATTTTTAAATAATTCAACTAAAAATTTTGTCAAAGTACTTGATTTTTCTTGAGCTTCTGTTGTTACTTTTCCCATTCTTTTACCCAAAGTTCTTGCTGCAATACTGGCCACAGGTATTAGAACTATTGCAATCAAAGAAAGTTGCCAGTTTTGTAGAAACATTACAGTAAGCAATCCAATTAAAGTAAAACTATCCTTGAAAAGGTTTAGTATCCCATTACTAAGGAGATTTATAATGTGGCTTACATCATATGTAAGGTTAGAAATAAATTTACCTGAATGTTTTTCATTGATTGATTGAGTGTCAGCTTTAATCAATGTATTTAACATATCAAATTGAAGTTTTTTTTTTATATCTTCAGCGACATTAATCATTATTATTCTTGCAAGATAAAGAGAAACTCCTTTAGTAGTAAAAGCAACAATAATTAATATTGGAATTATTATCAATAAAGTTTGGTCTTTTTGGATAAATATTTTATCTATCGCAGGATCTAAAAGCCAAGCAATAGATGACGTGCTAGCAGCAACAAAAAGAGATAAAAGTACCGCAATTAAAATTTTTTTAATATAATTTTTAGTGTATTCTCTGTAAAGCCTTTTAAGAGTAACTGTTTTATTCATCATAGTATTTTACCAATAATAATATTAATAAAGATTATTAAACCAAAATAATTATTACTTTTAAAAATTCTGAAACAGACATTAGGATCTTTTGAATTAAAGGTTTTTATTTGATATAAAAATAATTGACCAATTGGGATGGTCAAAAATATGAAATAAAATAAACTAAAATCCATCAGATATCCTCCAACTAGAAGTGAAAAAATTAGTATTAAGTAGCATATAATTAAAAATAATTTTGCAGTTCCTTTAAATTTGATTGAAGTTGATTTTAACCCTATAATTTCGTCATCTTTTATATCCTGATACCCATAGATAGTGTCGTATCCTAGTGTCCAAAATATGGCTCCAAAATAAAAAATTATTGGAATCATATCTAGTTGACCCAAAATTGATGTCCAGCCTAATATTAATCCATAATTAAATGTGATACCTAAGAATAATTGTGGCCAATAAGTATATCTTTTCATTAACGGATAGGTAAAAGCTAAAGGCATTGATCCTAATGCCATTATAATTGTAAAATAATTAAAATTTATTAAGATTATAAAAGCAAAAAAACATAAAGTGATTGCATAAAAAATTCCTAAATGAATAGAAATTTTTCCTGATGCAATAGGTCTATTTTTTGTTCTAGAAACTTTTTTATCAAATTTTCTATCCAAAATGTCATTAACTATACAACCCGCAGATCTCATTAAGATAGCTCCTAGAAAAAAAAGAATTAAATAAAAAAAATATTTATCTAAACTTTCAGAAAAATTATAAACTAGGGTTAAACCCCATGCACATGGCCAAAAAAGCAACATATAACCTATTGGCTTTTTAAGCCTTGTGAGCTCAACAAATAAGTTTAATTGGTTCATAAATTTTACTTGTAAATAACAAAGGCAGGATTGATAATCAAATTGATTCGTATGAATATAGATTACACAGTTACTGCGTTAATGTTTCCAGCCATTCCTTTATTGATGGGCGTTTATAGTAATCGATTTCACTCGCTAAGTATCTTAATTAGGCAGCTTCATGACGAACATGTTTATGAAAAACATATTCCAGCAGAATGGAAAAAACAATTTATCAATTTAAGTACAAGAATCACTCTTTTAAGATGGACAATCTTATTTGCAGCTTTTGGCTTTTTATTTAATATGCTTACAGTATTTGCTCTCTACTTAGCTGAAGTTTTTATGGCAAGAGTAATTTTTGGCTCTTGTTGTTTGTCAATGATTATTTCAATAATTTTTTTCATTCGAGAAATCCATATTTCTACAAATGCTCTTAAGCTACATATGTCAGATATGGATGTTAATGTTGATTAAGGAATTATTACAGCAGGTCCAGTCAATAATCTAGCCTCTAGATCTTTATGAGCTTGTGCAGCATCTTTAAGAGAATACTTTTTTGAAATTTTAACAGCAAATTTTTTAGATAAAATAGCATCAAAAACTTTTTTTGCTGACTCGACAAGCTCTTCTCTTTTCACAGTGTAATGCGCAATAGACGGACGAGTAAAAAATAAACCTTTAGCGTTAATATCTTTTTTTATATCTAATGTATCTACATAACCAGAGGCATTTCCAAAAGCTACCATCATCCCTCTTATCTTTAATGTCTCGATTGAACCTTTGAACGTTTTAATGCCAACACCGTCGTAGACAACATCAATACCATTTTTTCCAACAATTTTTTCTACTTCTTCAACAAAATCTTTTTCTGAATAATTAATCACATGATGACATCCATTTTTTTTAGCAATTTCCTCTTTTGCTTTTGATCCAACAGTTCCAATAACTTCAGCACCTAAAGCATTAGCCCATGGACATAAAATTTGACCTAAAGCACCCGCTGCTGCATGGTATAAAACTTTATCACCTTTTTTTAAAGGATAGGCTCTGTGTAATAAGTATTCTGCAGTAATTCCTTTTAAAGTAATGCATGATGCTACTTCATCTGAAATACCATCAGGCACAGAAACTAATTTCTCTTCAGGCATAACTTGTTTTTCTGAGTAGGCACCAATAGGCATTGATGCATGTGTAACTCTATCACCAACTTTAAATAAACTTACTTCTGAACCAACTTCTTCAATTTGCCCACAAGCCTCAAGCCCAATACCACTAGGAAGTGGAATAGGGTAAAGTCCAGTTCGATGATAGATGTCAATAAAGTTTAATCCAATAGAATTATTTTTTATTAAAACTTCTTTTGGACCAGGTTTTTCGACATCTATATCTTGTATTTTAAGAACTTCGGGTCCACCAAATTTTTCTATTTTTATGGATTTCATTATTTATTTTACAAATGTACCATTATGATAGTCTTGAACAGCTTGCAAGATTTCAGCTTTGGTATTCATGACAAAAGGACCACCCCTAGCAATTTCCTCATTAATCGGTTTTCCTGAAACAACTAAGAATTTTGCACTAGTTTGTGCTGTGACTTTTAAAGTTTTACCTTTTGACAGTAAAATTAAAGTACTATCTTTTACTTTATCATGTTTTTTTTCACCAATTTTTATTTCACCATTAATTAAGTATATAAATGTATTGTGAGTAGAGGGTACACTGTAATTAAATTCTTTTTCTTTTTTCAAATCAACATCAAAATAAGTAGGATCTACATTATGTTCCTTAACAGGACCTTCAGCTTTTTCAAATTTACCAGCGATAACTTTTACCTGTTTATCATCATCTTTGTGAATACTCATTTTATCTGCATCAATATAAATGTACTCTGGTTTACTCATTTTTAATTTAGCTGGCATATTTATCCATAATTGAAATCCGTGAAGTTTTCCTTCTTTCATCGCAGGCATTTCAGAGTGAATTATTCCACTTCCAGTTTTCATCCACTGTACATCACCAGCGCTCATTCTTCCTTCGCCTCCGGTACTGTCTTTATGTTCAAAGTCACCTGCAAGCATATAAGTAACTGTTTCAATACCTCTATGTGGATGAGGGGGAAAGCCGGCAATATAATCTTCACTTTTTTCAGAACCAAATTCGTCTAACATTAAAAAAGGATCAAAATAATTAGGTTCAATACCAATACTTCTTTTTAACTTCACTCCTGCTCCATCAGATGCTGGAATTGGGTCTATAATTTTGTCTACTTCAATTGTCATATTTTGTCAGAGTAATTGTTAAATCTGAATTTTCAATGTTACTTTTTGTTATGTGAACCGTCACAAAAGGGTTGATTGTTAGTCTGTTTACAAGCACAAAAAAACATTTTTTTGGTTAATTCAGCTTTATATACCACAGGATTAAATTCAGTTCCTTTGTGTGAGCCATCACAGAATGGTTGTTTAGAGCTCTTACCACAGCTACACCAATAATAAGATTTCCCTTGTTCAACATCTATTGCAATTGCTCCTTCTCCCGCTCTTTGTCCTTTAATCATGTTACCCCTTAAATTAATTTTGTTAATTCACTTAGATTTTTAATTTCATTTTGAGACTTATAATCCAAATTATCAAAAATACTATTATTCCTATTTACCCAAATCGAGTTAAAACCATAATTTCCCCCACCTGAGACATCCCATGTATTTGCACTTAAAAAAGCAACTTCATTTTTTTCAATTTTGTATTTTTTAATAGGTAAGTCGTAGACTTTTGAATCTGGCTTATAAATTCCTACTTCCTCTATAGAAAATAAATCATCAAATAAGTCATTTAAATCATTACTCTGAACTAACTCATTTAAGAGAGATGGAGTTCCGTTTGAAAGTATAGCTAACTTAAAATTTTTTTCTTTTAATGTTTTAAGAGTTTCTGGAACTTCTTTAAAGGTCGAGAGAACTTTATATAAATTTAACAATTCATTTTTCATTGAAGGATCAATATTAAAAGCTTTCATTGATTTATCTAAACTGTCTTCTGTAATTTGCCAAAAGTCTTTGTGTCTTTTCATTAAGCTTCTTAACCAAGTATATTCTAATTGAGTAGTTCTCCAATAATTTGCAAAACCTTCCCACTTATCTCCAATTTTACCTTTACATTTTTCAGCAGCTGAATTGACATCAAACAATGTCCCGTAGGCATCAAAAATTATTGCTTTAATATTTTTCATAAACTAACTTAACATAAATGAGCATTATTAGATTATTTTTTTCAGCGACATTATCTGCTGACATGATTGATAAATTAGATAAGTCTCAATCTCATTATTTAACTAAAGTGATGAGAATAAAAGAAAATGAGGTTTTTTCTTTATTTAATAAAGATGGAGAATGGGAAGCAAAAGTTTTAGAAATATCAAAAAATATTGTAGAATTTAAAACAACTAAACAATTAAGACAAAAAGAAAATTTTAAAGAATTATGGTTAGCTTTTTCTCCTATTAAATCAAATTTTCAAAACTTTATGATTCAAAAAGCAACAGAGTTAGGGGTTACAAGATTTTTACCAATTATTTTCGACCGGACAGTGGTTAGAAAAATAAATAAAGAACGCTTAGAAAAAATTGTAATTGAAGCAAGTGAACAATCAAACCGTATTAATGTACCCATAGTTGAGGAGTCTCAAAACTTAAATAATTTTTTAAAAACTGCCTCTATAGATTTAATTTTTACAGACTTAAATTCCAGTAATAATAAAATTGATAAATCTAAGCTTACGAATAGACCAGTTTGTATTATTGTAGGTCCAGAGGGTGATTTTTCAGAAGATGAAAGAGAGAAGATTCTTTCATTTAAAGGTGTTCAGCCAATAAAAATTAATCAAAATATTTTAAGGTCAGAAACAGCGGTCATATCTGCAATTTCGATCATAAATTATGTGATTAATTGATAAATTGTCGCGAAAACTAAAGTGTAATTTTTATAAAAGAGCTTTATATAGCTAGGTAAATGAAAAAAATTTTATTAATAATTTCAAGCATTTTTATTTCAGGAAATACATTTGCTGATCAACCTAAAGACTGGCAATTAGGTTTTCAAAATCCTGCATCAGACGGAATGAGAGATATTGTTAATTTTCATAACAATCTTTTACTTCCAATTATAATTGCAATTAGTGTTTTCGTTTTATTTTTGATGTTATATGCATGTGTAAGGTTTAGAGCCTCAGCAAATCCAAACCCCTCAAAAAGAACTCATAACGTTACTGTAGAAATTCTATGGACTTTAATTCCATGTTTAATTTTAATAGTAATGGCAGTTCCATCATTTAAGATTTTATATAAACAAGATACAATTCCAAAAGCTGATTTAACTATTAAAGCTGTTGGATATCAGTGGTATTGGGGATATGAATATCCTGATGAAAATATAATATTCGACTCATATATGATTGAAGAAAAAGATCTGAGATCAGACCAACCTAGACTACTTTCAGTAGATAATGAAGTTGTTGTTCCAGTAAATAAAGTTGTAAAAGTTTTAATCACAGCTAATGATGTTCTTCACGCATGGGCATTACCAGCATTTGGTGTTAAAAGAGATGCGGTCCCCGGTAGAATTAACGAGACATGGTTTAAAGCAGAAAAAGAAGGAACTTACTATGGCCAGTGTTCTGAATTATGTGGAATTAAACATGCCTTTATGCCAATTACTGTTAAGGTAGTAAGTGATGAAGAATACCAAGAATGGTTATCAGAGGCACGAGTAAAATTTGCAAAAGAAGAAATTGGAAATGATAAATTTAAAATAGCGAGTAAATAAATATGTATACACAAACAGCATCACATGACGATCATCACACACCAACAGGTTGGAAACGTTGGGCTTATTCAACTAATCACAAAGATATAGGTACAATGTATTTAATCTTTGCGATTGTTGCAGGGGTAATTGGAACAGCATTTTCAGTTTTGATGAGAATGGAATTGATGCATCCTGGTGATGGCATTTTAGGTGGAAATTATCATTTATACAATGTGTTAGTAACTGGTCATGGTTTAATCATGATTTTCTTTATGGTGATGCCAGCAATGATAGGTGGCTTTGGTAATTGGTTTGTTCCAATTATGATTGGTGCCCCCGATATGGCATTTCCAAGAATGAACAATATTTCTTTTTGGTTGTTACCAGTTTCGTTAACATTATTAATTTTATCAATTTTTGTTGATGGACCTCCAGGCCAAACAGGTGTGGGTGGTGGATGGACTATTTATCCTCCATTGTCATCTAAAGCAGGTCAACCAGGTCCAGCAATGGATTTAGCAATTTTAAGTTTGCACTTAGCAGGAGCTTCTTCAATTCTAGGTGCTGTGAATTTTATCACTACGATTTTAAATATGAGAACACCAGGAATGACATTACATAAAATGCCTTTATTTGCTTGGTCAATTTTAGTAACAGCTTTTTTATTACTGTTATCTTTACCAGTACTAGCTGGAGCAATTACTATGTTGTTAACTGATAGAAATTTTGGAACTGCATTTTTTGAAGCTCAAACAGGAGGTGACCCAGTTTTATTCCAACATTTATTTTGGTTTTTTGGTCATCCAGAAGTTTATATTTTAATTCTTCCAGGTTTTGGAATGATTAGCCATATTGTTTCAACATTTTCTAGAAAACCAGTTTTTGGTTATTTAGGTATGGCATATGCGATGGTGGCAATTGGAATTGTAGGATTTGTTGTATGGGCACACCATATGTACACAGTAGGCTTAAGCACTGATACAAAAGCTTATTTTCTTGCTGCAACCATGATTATAGCTGTTCCAACAGGTATTAAGATTTTTTCATGGATTGCAACAATGTGGGGCGGATCAATTTCATTTAAGACACCTATGATGTGGGCTCTTGGATTTATATTCATGTTCACAGTTGGTGGCGTAACAGGAGTAGTATTGGCAAATGCTGGAGTAGATACTGCAATGCATGATACTTATTATGTGGTAGCACATTTTCATTATGTTTTATCTTTAGGTGCAGTTTTTGCAATATTTGCAGGTTTTTATTATTGGTTTTCAAAAATGTCTGGCTATGAATATTCTGAATGGTTAGGACATTTACATTTTTGGTTAACATTTGTAGGGGTGAATTTAATTTTCTTTCCTCAACATTTCCTAGGATTAGCCGGAATGCCTAGAAGGTATGCTGATTATCCTGACGCTTTTGCTGGATGGAATTATATATCTTCAGTAGGCTCGTATGTTGCGGTAGCAGGTTTGGCAGTATTTTTTGTAAATCTAATTTATTCATTTGCAAAGAAAAAAGCAGCTGCCCAAAACCCTTGGGGAGTAGGAGCAACTACTTTAGAATGGACTGTACCATCTCCACCAAATTTTCATACATTTGATGAATTGCCAAAATTTGAGGATGATCAGGAAGCACAAAAATCACATAGCTAATAGTATAGCTAAGAAAATTAATGAATAATTCAAAGACTAAAAAAAGAAATTTAAGTCAGGAAGATTTATTTAATTTTTCTGAATTATTTAAATTAATGAAGCCAAGAGTAATGTCGTTGGTAATTTTTACTTGTGCTGTTGGTTTATTAACATCACCAAATCTTGTTTCAACTAAAGATGCTATAATTGGTATTTTATTAGTTTCCTTAGGCGCAGGAGCAGCTGGGGCATTGAACATGTGGTATGAGTCAGACCTAGATGCTTTAATGTCAAGAACTTGTCTAAGACCAATACCGACTGGTAAGGTTAATAGAAACCAAGCGCTTATTTTAGGTGTTACTTTATCTATAATTTCTGTTGTAGCCCTAGATTATTTTACAAACAGAATCTCAGCGGCAATATTACTTTTAACAATTTTATTTTATGTTTTCGTTTATACAATTTGGTTAAAAAGAAGAACACCTCAAAATATTGTAATAGGTGGAGCAGCTGGAGCCTTCCCACCAGTTATTGGATGGACTATTGCAACAGGTTCTTTGTCAATTGAACCATTAACTTTTTTCTTGATAATATTCTTTTGGACTCCATCTCATTTTTGGGCCTTAAGTTTATATAAATCTGATGATTATAAAAAAGCTAAGATACCAATGCTTCCACTGACAAATGGGGTGGAAAGTACAAAAATTAATATTTTTGTTTATTCTTTGTTAATGCTACCGGTAATTATTTTTCCTTATTTAATAGACTTTGTAGGATTAGCATTCTTAATACCCTCAATATTACTAACTCTTTATTATAATTTTTTATGTTACGAACTTTATAATTTTAAGAAAAACAAATTTAACCCTAAAAAGGCAAAAGCAATATTTGGATATTCTATTTTATATTTATTTTTGGTTTTTGTTCTTTTTCTGATAGATAAGATTATATGATAACTCCAGATAAAAAAACTAAAAGAAAAAATATTTTAACAGCTTTAGGAATTATTGCTTTTATGATTTTTCTTTTCTTTTTTACATTATATAACACCGGTGTATTTGATAGAGCGATATGATACAAAAAAAAAACTTAACACCTTTAATATTAGCAGGAATTTTTGTTTTAATGTTGGGATTGTCTTATGCAGCAGTACCATTGTATGACTTATTTTGTAGAGTTACAGGATTTGGTGGAACTACCCAAGTATCTAATAATGCTCCTAAAATTGTATTAAATAAAATTGTTAGTGTCAGATTTGATACTAATGTTAATAATTTACCTTGGGATTTTAAGGCTAAGTCTAATGTTATTGATGTGAAAGTTGGTCAGGTTAACAAAATAGAATTTGAAGTAGAAAATTATGGTAACGAGCCCACTGCAGGAGTAGCAACCTTTAATGTTTCACCGTCTAGTTTTGGAAAGTATTATAGTAAATTAGGCTGTTTTTGTTTTGAGAAACAAGAATTAAAAGCTGGAGAAAAAGCAACCTACATAATGACTTTTTATTTAGATCCTGAAATGGTTAATGATCCAACAACAAAAAATTTACAAGACGTAACTATGTCATATACTTTTTTCTCGACAGATTACTATAAACAATCATAATTCGAAAAATGTCAGCTGAAAAAAAACATGATTATCACTTAGTAGACCCAAGTCCTTGGCCTATATACGTTTCATTTTCATGTTTAGTATTGGCATTAGGATCTGTTTATTACCTTCATACAGATGTTTCATGGGGAATGTATCTTGGTTTTGCTCTTTTAATTTATGGTGCCTACATGTGGTTTAGAGATGTTGTTATTGAAGCTGAACACCAAGGTCATCACACACCAGTAGTTCAAATTCATCACAGATATGGAATGACATTGTTTATCGCATCTGAAGTAATGTTCTTTGTTGCATGGTTTTGGGCATATTTTGATGTGAGTTTATTTCCAAATGAATTTGTTGGAAATGTTTGGCCACCAAAAGATATTGAAACTTTTGATCCTTGGGATATTCCATTAATCAATACATTGATTTTATTATTATCAGGTACGACGGTAACTTGGTCTCACCATGCTCTTCTAGAAGATGATAGAAAAAGTTTTATCCAAGGTTTATGGTTAACTGTTATTTTAGGGTTTTGTTTTACTCTTTTGCAAATTTATGAGTACCAGCATGCATCATTTTCTTTTTCAGATCATATTTATGGATCAGTATTCTACATGGCAACAGGATTTCATGGTTTCCACGTGCTTGTTGGAACTATATTTTTAGCAGTATGTTTGTTTAGAGGTAAGAGAGGTCATTTTAATAAAGATCACCATTTTGGATTTGAAGCTGCAGCTTGGTATTGGCATTTTGTTGACGTAGTGTGGTTATTTTTGTTCGCTGCAATTTATATTTGGGGAAGTTAATTTATATTCTTTGAAACATAAGTTTTTATTTTCGGTATTTGTAATTTTTTTTATTTTAGTTTTTGTTGCCCTAGGGTCATGGCAAATTGTTCGTTTAAATTGGAAGAACAATTTAATATTAGAAATTGAAAATTCTTTAAAAAATCCACCTGTTGAATTAACAAAATCTAACGTAGAAAATTATCTTAAAATAAAAACATCAGGGTCAATAGATTTAGAGAACCAAATTTATTTATACAATCTAAATGATACTGGAACACCAGGTTTTGAAGTTATAAATCCAATTTTAATTAATGATACTAATTATTTGATTAATAGAGGCTGGATACCTTTTGAAAAAAAAAACTCTCAAGAGATTAATGTATTTGATGAAAATGATATAATTGGAACTTTAAAGTTACAAGGAAGAAAGAATATTTTTAAACCAGATAATGATTTAGAGGAAAATTATTGGTTTAGTTTAAATAGAGAGGACATATTAAAATTTACAGGAAAAGAATTCTCTAAATATATAATTTATTTAAATGGGAATTATCAAGTTCCTAAACCAAAAAAAATTACTGCCAATATTTCTAATAATCATCAAAAATATGCTCTTACTTGGTTTTCATTAGCGATTTCAATTCTTTTGTTATATTTATATTTTAGAAAAAAGAATTATTAAATGAATTATATTAGTACAAGAAATAATCAAAAAGATTTTACTTTTAAAGATGTTTTCCTTAAAGGTTTGGCAGATGATGGAGGTCTTTTCGTTCCAAAATCAATTAAACAATTTAAAAAAGAGGAATTAAATAATCTAAAAAACCTCAGTTACAATGATTTAGCTGCTGAAATAATTTATCCGTTTATAGGAGATTTTATGTCTAAAGATGACCTAATCTCAATAATTTCAAAATCGTACTCAAATTTCAGATCTAATGATGTTGTAAAAATCTCTGATCTAGGAGATCTAAAAGTTTTAGAACTATTTCATGGTCCAACACTTGCTTTTAAAGATATCGCTATGCAACTAATAGGAAATTTTTATCAATATCATTTAGGACGTGATCAAAAAAAAATTAACATAATAGTAGCAACTTCAGGTGACACTGGAGCAGCTGCGATAGATGCTTTAAAAGGTAAAAGCAATTTAAATGTTTTTGTATTGCACCCAAATAATAAAATTTCACCAATACAAAGAAGACTAATGACAATACATGAAGAGATTAACGTATTTAATATTGCAGTTGAGGGTAATTTTGATGATTGTCAAAATTTAGTAAAAGCAATGTTCAATGACGAAAAGTTTTCTAAAGCAATTAATATGTCAGGTGTAAATTCAATTAATTGGGCAAGAATTATTGCTCAATCGGTGTATTACTTTTACGCTTATTTTAAAGTTGGAAATGGTCAACCTTTATCTTTTTCTGTTCCAACAGGAAACTTTGGTGATATTTATGCTGGTTACTTAGCAAAAAAACTAGGTCTTCCAATTGATAAACTAATCGTTGCTACAAATAAAAATGACATATTGCACAGGGCAATTTCGGGTGGTGACTACAGTCAAAAGAAAGTTGAGGAAACAAATACTCCAAGTATGGATATACAAATAGCAAGTAATTTTGAAAGGCTTTTATATGATGTTAAAGATTGTAACTCAGAAGATACAAAAAATGTAATGAGTGAAATAAAAAATAATACTTATAAAATTGATAAAAATGATTTAGATAAAATTAAAAAAAATTTTATGTCTGAGATGCTTGATGAAAACGAGACTGTACAAATGATAAAGACAATTAATAATGAGCATCAGATGGTAGTTGATCCACATACTGCTGTGGGCATTGGTGCTGTGAGAAAATTAGGATTGGAGAAAAATTGTATTGTATTATCAACTGCGCACCCTTGCAAATTTCCAAAAGCAATAGAAGATGCAATCTCAAAAACTGAAAATTTACCAGATAGTCTTAAATATGTTAATGACAGAAAAGAAAAATTTGAACTTTTATCAAATGATATTGAAAAAGTTAAAAAATATGTAATGAATTCAATATGAAACTTAAAATAAAAGATCAAATACCAGATACAGATATTTTTCAACTTGTTGATGGAGAACCGCAAAAAAGTAAATTAAGAGAAATCATAAGTGATGGAAAAAATGTTTTGTTTGGTTTACCAGGGGCATTCACATCAACTTGTTCAAAACTTCACTTACCAGGTTTTGTTGCAAATGCAGATAAAATCAAAGCCAAAGGAATAGAAAATATATTTTGTTTATCAGTAAATGACCCTTATGTAATGAATGGTTGGGGAGAGATTAATAATATTGGAAATAGCATAAAAATGTTATCCGATCCGTATTTGTTGTTCACGAAAGCAATTGGTGCAGAAGTTGATCGAAATGCAAAAGGAATGGGAATTAGATCAAATCGTTATTTAATGGTTATTGAAAACTTCACAGTTGTTAATATTCATGTTGAAAAAGAAACTAAGGAATGTGGTTTAACTTCAGCTGAAAATTTATTAGATAATCTATAATGGGAAATGTGATCCTAGTGCTAGGATAATATTTGTGTTATTGTAATAGAATGACAATACTAATATTTATTATCATTACCTTATTAATCTCAATATGTTTGTCACTAAATCAAATACTTTGGCAAAATGAACAACATTATTTAGAAAAAAAATATCCTAAACCAGGCACTGCGATGCATGATTTTATAGAAGAAAGAAACGAAAAAATGGAAAAGATGATTTTTTCTCAATTCTCTGCGAGTTTAATTTGGAGTTTAGTATTTACTTCTGCAATTTTTTTTATGTTGTGGTTGATAGATGGTCGAAGTCTTGCTGGTTTTCAAATAAATGTTTTTTAATTTATAGACTCGCAATATCTCTAGCGAGCAGATCAACTTCATTATTTAATTTGTCAGTTGAATGTGCTTTTACCCAACTCCATTTAATTTCAAATTCATTTGTGAGTAAATCTAGTTCTACCCAAAGATCTTTATTTTTAACCTTTTGTTTACTTGCAGTTTTCCATCCATTTTTTTTCCAATTATGTATCCATTCTGTAATTCCAGACTTTACATA
This sequence comes from uncultured Pelagibacteraceae bacterium, assembly GCA_902521885.1. GTDB lineage: Bacteria > Pseudomonadota > Alphaproteobacteria > Pelagibacterales > Pelagibacteraceae > Pelagibacter. Next base: position 9,918 of record CABYTJ010000014.1, on the reverse strand, counting down.
TTTAGAGTCTGTAAAAATTTCAACTTTGCTGCCTTTTGGAATTTCTTTAAGAGCTTTAATAGGTGCTAATAACTCCATTTGATTATTTGTGGTATCTTTTTCACTTCCTTTTATTTCAGTTTTTTCTCCATCATTTAATATAATTGCTGCCCAACCACCTTTACCTGGATTTCCAATGCATGAACCGTCAGTGTATATCTTAATCATTACTTTAAATAATCTTTATAAGTCTTTAAATTATTGTGTATTACAAGTTTTTGATAATATTCTCTTGGATCCTTTATTTTAATGAGCGCTGATTTAGGTGTATTTGAATAGTCAAAAAGTCTAGTTAAAAAATATCTCATCGCTGCACCACGACATAAAATATTTAATGATTTTTTTTCTGCAATTGAAACTTTTTTTACACTTTCGTAACCTTTAATTAAATTTTTTACCTTTTTTTTATTTAAGAAAAATTTAGATGCTTTTTTGTCAAAACATAGTGCATTAACACAAATAGCAATTTCATACATAAAATAGTCATTTGCAGCAAAGTAAAAATCAATTATTCCTGATAATTTATCTTTTTTAAAAAAAATATTATCTATAAATAAATCCCCATGAATTATCCCGTTAGGTAATTTTTTTGGCCATTTCATTTTTATATCTTTAAAATTTATCTTTAGAAATTTTTCTATATTAGTAAATTTTTTTGATTTAAATTTAATACTGTTAAGTAATGGATTTAGATATCTAATACCCATAGAGTTTTTCCTGGAAAGATTTATTTTTTTTGTTGATAAATGCATTCCAGCAATCATTTTACCTATTTCGTGACAATTTTTTAAACTTAGTAACTTTTTATCTTTCCCCTCTAAAAAAGAAACAATGCAAGCTGATTTTTTTCTTATTCTGACTAGGTATTTTCCGTTTTTATTTTTTTGAGGTTTTGGACAATTTATTTTTGAATTATTTAATTGATCCATTAACTTCATAAAAAAAGGTATTTCATTTTGAGAGACTCTTTTTTCAAAGATTGTAAGTATAAATTTTTTATTTTTTGATCTTAATAAATAGTTAGTATTTTCAATACCTTGTTTAATACCTTTAAAGCTTATAATTTTTTCTATCTCAAATTTTTTATTGATATAAGAAATATCTTTTTTATTTATTTTTGTATAAACAGCCATTTAATTTAATTTTTTTGGAGCTTTGAAAACAACGTTTTCTTTAATGATTTCTACGTTATCTATACTGACTGTAAATCTATTTTTTAACTCATTGATAAAATTATCAACTAGAATCTCAGGAGCAGAAGCTCCAGAAGAAACACCAATCGTATTTGCATTATTGATTAAATCAAATGGGATTTCACTTTGTGAATGAATTAATATTGATTTAGAGCAGCCAGATTTTTTTGCTACCTCTACTAATCTAACTGAATTAGATGAATTTCTACTACCTATCACAAAAAATAAGTCACATTTTTTTGCAATATTTTTAACTGCCATTTGCCTGTTTGTAGTGGCATAACAAATATCTTCTTTCAAAGGTTCTTTTATATTTGGAAATCTATCTTTTAATATTTGGATTATATCTTTTGTATCATCTACTGATAGTGTTGTTTGAGTAACATAAGAAATTTTTTGGTTATTTTGAATTTTATAGTTTTTGGCTTCATCTTCATTTTGAATAAGATCAATTGATCCTTTGGGCAACTGCCCCATAGTACCAATTACTTCAGGGTGATTTTGATGTCCTATTAAAATTAAATGATATCCAGCTTTATTTAGATTTTCAGCTTCTCTGTGTACTTTTGACACCAATGGGCATGTAGCATCAACATAAGTCATATTGTAGTTTTTAGCGTCCTCTGGAATTTTTTTTGGAACACCATGAGCTGAAAAAATAACTGGTCTAGTTTTATCTTCTATCTCCTCTAGTTCTTCAACAAAGATAGCTCCTTTATTTTTTAAATCATCTACCACATATTTATTGTGCACTATTTCATGACGAACATATACTGGAGCACCATATTTCTGAATTGATTTTTCAACAATCTCTATAGCTCTTTCTACACCAGCACAAAAGCCTCTAGGGGCTGACAATAATATTTTCAATTCTTTATTTTTCATTTTTTTCTATTAAATACTCAAGCAATATATGTGGAAAGGTTAAAGACGCCAAACCTATAAATATAACTTTTAGAATTGAACTATCGAAATTGTATGAATTATTTAATAAATAAAGCCCAAGTAAACAAAAGGTAGCAGTAAGAATGGTTAAGGGCAGAGCTTTTTTTATGAAAATTTTAAGCCCATTCTTTAAATCATTCTCATCTAACTCATGCATCAAAGTAATACCGTGTCTAGTAGAATGTAAAAAACAAAAATAAATTGTAAATGCCATCAGAGGTGACAAATAATAATTTATAATTAAAATTGAAAAATAATCTAAAAAAATAGTAAACTTTTTTAATTCAAATTCTTTGGTAAATAATAAAATACTGGATAATGTGCTTAAAATAATACCAAAAAGTATAAGGTTATTCATTTCAATAAAATCTAAAGTTCTATAAAAAGTCTCGTTATCAATAAGTAATAATTTGAATATAGATATTGTTTCTTCAAAATGAAAAAACATAGGTGCTAAAATTACGAGCAAACCTTTCAAGAAAAATAATAATTGGTTATAATATGAATTTTCAACTATTAAAAACTGAGTATCTTCTTTACCAAAGTGAAATGAAGCAACTATTAGAAAGATTGTTAATGAAACTGATGGCATGATTGTCCATAAGAATATTACAGTTGAAGCAATAAAAATATATAGCAAATAAAAAATATATATATTTTTTATTTCAAAAATTTTCAGAAGTTTTTTTCCTTTTATATGATCAAGTGAACCATGAGAAACCCCGATACTTAAAATTAAAAGTAAACAGAATAATGGTGAAAATACTAAATTCTCAAATTTTAAAATTGTTAAAGAAAAAATATTACAAAATAAAAAAAAAATGAAAGAATGATTAAAATTTATTTTTTTTAATTGGTTTTTCATTTTTTTATTAAATTAATAAAATAAAGCCTTAATAAAAGTCAATTTTGGCATTCTAAAAATAATAGATAAATCCTCAAAAAAATTACTTTTATTAGACAAAAATTTTATAACAGTCTTTGGAGAGGCCTTAAACATTTTAAAAAAAATTTCAGGCATTTTTTCTGGGTGTTTTTCAAGAACTCTAAGAAATATCTCATCTAAAAATTGATACTTATTACCAATTTTATATTTTTTTGCATGAGTAATATTCTCGATATTCTTTCTTATATATCTACTGTGTTCTTGAATATTTAGAAAAGTGTAACCTGTACTTAATCTCGTCATTCCTCCAGCAGTTCCAATATTTATTTTGTTTTTAACTTTTTCATTTATTGGGTAAAAAAGAGGTATTGCACCTTCTTCTTTATAAATTATTTTGTAATCTTTTAAATTTAAGTGATTTTCAATATAATCTTTAATTTGAGTGTCATAATCTTTTTGAGAGTCATCATTCATTTTTGATAACCATGTAGTTTCAACTAAAGCCTTAGTCTTTGAATAGGGTAGAGTGTAAAAAAAATGCACACTTTCTCTTTGATCACAATCAAAATCCATAAGATTAAAAATTTCATCATCAAAGAAATCGTTTTTAGTTTCAATTTCTACACCACAAAAATGCTGCCAAAGATTACGATGATCCATTTTAATTGATGGAACACTATTAAAAACAAAAGAATTTTTTGAATTAATTTCGCTTATATCTTTAAAGAAAGAAATATTATTATTTTCTTTTAATTTACTGTTAATTTTTTCATAGAACAGCCCACTATCAATACTTTGGTATGGATAAATGTTGCATTCTAAATAATTAGTTTTTTTTGGTATATTAATAGAAAAATTTTCCCAATTTTTTTTAACACAATCATCAAAATTATGTGCTGCTACTTTCCAAAAAGACCAGGTTTTGTCTTTTTTATATTCTGCCCTTGGCTCAATAATAGCTAAAGTTTTATTTTCTAATTTTTCATTGATCTCAAGTTCATACGCAAGTGATAATCCTGCACAACCACCACCCACAATAATATAATCAAATTCTTTCATTTAAATTTATTTCCTGATTTATCAAATTATGATCATGTTGTATTTTATCATCTAATTTATGAGTGAACGATAGTCTAATTAAGTCAAAAATTGATAGAAAAGTCTCAAAGACTTTTTCAACATTCGATACATATATCTTTCCTGAATTTAGATAATTTTCTAAATTTTTTTTATTTTTTATCTTATGTCCTATTTTTCTATAAACTCTTCTAGCTACTAGAATAGAAAAACGGAAACTAATAGGTATATCCTTAATTGAATAAAATGAATTTTCATAAAAAGTATCAGCAAGATTGATAGTTGACAAAATTTCTTCAAAGTTTTCATTTATATAAAAACGATTATTTTTAGAATCTTCAATTACATCTCTTGATATATTAGTAAGTTGCATCGCAATTCCTAGATCAATTGCTGACTTGAGAGAACTTTTTTTATTAACTTTTAAAATTTTTGCCATCATCAATCCAACAGTTCCAGCTACTCTGTACGAGTAAACCAACAGATCTTTCTTTGTATCTAATTTAACTTTATCTTTAATGTCTGATTTTATTCCCATCAGTAAATCTTGAACAATTTTCAAGGATATATTGAATTCTTTAATAAGATCCCACATATTTTTGATAATAGGATCATCAAAGTTTTTTTGATTAAAATTATTTTCAAAATGATTAAATTTTTTTTCTTTATTTTCTATTTTTTCATTATCATCTGCAATGTTGTCTGCGACTCTACAAAAATCATACAAAGCAGAACATTTTTCTAACGTTTTTTTGGGTAAAAAAAAACCAGCCCAACTGAACGATTTGGCATAAACAGATAAGTAACTTTTATTAGACATTATAAAATTTTATCTAATACTTTTGCTGAAGAAAGTACCCCAGGTACGCCAGCTCCTGGATGAGTACCTGCTCCTACAAAATAAAGTCCATCATATATCTCTGACTTATTATGAAATCTAAAATAAGCTGATTGAGAAAATTTTGGCTGGATTGAAAAACCAGAACCGTATTTTGTATTTAAATCTTTTTCAAAGTAATCAGGCGTTAAATAAAAATCCTCAATAATATTTTTTCTTAGATTTGGCATTAAATCCTTTTCCATTTTATCAATTACCAAATCTTTCATTTTCTCTCCTTCAATAGACCAATCAATTTTTGATTGGTTATTTGGAACTGGAACTAGAACATAAAAACAATCTTGCCCCTCTGGAGCCATAGATTTATCAGTAGCAGATGGTCTATGAAGATAGTAACTAATATCATTATTTAATTTTTTATTATTAAATATGTCATCAAGATGTTCTTTGTATTTATTTCCAAACTTAATAGTATGGTGTTCCACATTTTCATACTTTTTTTTTGTACCGAAATAATAAACAAATAAACCCATTGAATATTCCATTCTATTTTTTTTCCACTTAAACATAAGTGAATTATTAGAATTTCCATTTAACATTTTTTCATAAACAGCAGGCGGATCTGCGTTACAAATAACATTATTAGTTTCAATATGAGTTTGATTATCTAATTGAATACCAGTTATTTTATTACCATTAGAAATAATTTTTTTAACTTCACGACCTTTAATTATTTCTATGCCAACTTCATTCATCAACTTTTCAAAACCCTTTATAATATTTCCTGTTCCACCCATTGAATAATGGATGCCCCATTTTTTTTCTAAATATAAGATAAGTCCATAGATAGAGGTTGTAGTAAAAGGATTTCCTCCAACTAAAAGTGGATGCATACTTAACATTCTTCTTAATTTTTCATTTTTTATATAAGACGAAACCAATGAATAAACTGACTTATAACTTTTAAGTTTCAATAAAGCTGGCAGTTGTTGCATCATGACTAAAGGTTTATCAAATGGAACATCGGCTAGTTCTGTAAACCCTTTGTCAAAAATTTTTTTCGTAAAGTTAACTAATTTTTCATAACCTATAACATCATCTTTACTCATTTCTGCAATTTGACTTTTCATCTCGTTTTCATTTCCTGAATAGTTAAATTTAGAATTATCCTCAAAAACAAATTGATACCAAACTTTAAGCGGAGATAATTTAATATAATTTTTTGGATCTTTTTCAAATAATTCAAATAATTCATTTATTAGGTATGGTGCTGTAATAACTGTTGGGCCACCATCATAGGTAAATCCATTTTTTTTAAATACCCTTGCTCTCCCTCCAAGATCAGGATGTTTTTCGATTAAAGTAACATTGTGGCCTTTAGCTTTTAGACGAAGTGCAGCAGCTATGCCTCCAAACCCAGAACCTATTACAACAGAATTCATTGTTATAATTTATAGTTTTTTTAAAGAATTGTAAGGTTATTATGAGTTAATTTTTTTTAACTCTTCTTTAGTTTCATCTAAATTTTTTTGGAATAGCGCATCAAGTTTAGACTTATCAACAGAAGTAGTGATAATTTTTTTAACAGAATCTACAGCAATTTTAATTGAAGTATCCTTAATTTCTTTAATAGCTGCTTCTTTCATTTGACTTATTTTATTTTCAGCAAGATTTTTTTTGATTTCAGAAGTTTTATGGAACTTATCATTAAGCTCAATTACCATTTTATCGCTGTCTCTTTTAGCTTGTTCTAAAATTTCATCACTCACATTTTGAGCAGTATCTAATTTTTTTTGAGCTTTATCTAATAATGTTTTAGCTTCAGTTCTTAATTTTTCACTTTCATTAATTTCATTTTTTATATCAGATATCAATTTATTCAGAATTTCGTTTACTTTTTGGGGGACCTTTAAATATACAAGTGCTCCAAAAAAAATAACGAAAGAAACTGCTACCCAAAAAGTAGAATTAATTACCATAATACTTATCTCCATTTTTTTTTGATAAATCATCTACTATTGCTGAAATACTACTATTGTTTATCTCGGCTCCGATCAGTTTTTTTACTAATTCTGAAGACGCTTCAATTGCAATTTTGTTAATTTTTTCTGGGGCGCTTTTCTTTACCACTTCGATTTCTTTCTCCGCTTTTTTAATTTCTTCGTTAATTTGATTTTCCAAGGTTTCTTTTTTATTATTTATATCCTTAATTACTTTTTCTCTTGAATTTTTAAAAATATTTTTTGCCTCTAACTTACTTTTAAAAATAATATCATCGTATTCTTTAAGTTTAGACTCGCTATCTTTTCTTTGTTTTTCTGCGGCCTCAATATTATCTTGTATTTGAGATTTTCTTAACTCTAGATTAGCACTTATTTTAGGCAATATAAGTTTTGATAAAACTATATAAAGAATTCCAAAAGTTAGTGTAAGCCAGAATATTTGCGAAATCCAAAATTCAGGGTTTAATTGAGGCATACCTCCACTTTCAGCAGCAAAAACTTCTTTTAAAAAAAAGAAATTAAAAAAAATCGACTGAAAAAAAATTTTTTTAATCATTAAATTTAAAATGCAAATAGAATGATTAACGCTACTACCAATCCAAATAATCCTGTTGCTTCTGCTAAAGCAAAACCTAAAAGCAAATTAGGAAATTGTTTTTGTGCTGCAGATGGATTTCTCATCGCTCCAGACAAATAATTTCCAAAAATTATTCCAATTCCCACTCCGGCACCGGCTAAAGCTATTGCTGCTAAACCTGCTCCGATCATTTTTGCTGCTTCTAATTCCATTATATCCTCCTATGTTATTTAATGGTGTAAGTTTAATGCATCATTTAAATAGATGCAGGTTAAGATTGCAAAAACATATGCTTGAAGAAAAGCAACTAAGATCTCCAAACCTGTTAAAGCAACCGAAAAACTCAGTGGAAGCCATCCACCGACAATTCCGAGGCTTATTACAAAGCCTCCGAAAACTTTCATCATAGTATGTCCAGCCATCATATTTGCAAACAGTCTTACAGATAAACTAATTGGTCTACTTAAATATGATATAATTTCTATAACCACTATTAAAGGGAGTAGTATAACTGGTACTCCACTTGGAACAAACAATTTTAGGTAACCAAAGCCATGCTTTATAAATCCAATTACTGTTACCCCAATAAAAATAAATGAAGCTAGCACAAAAGTCACTATTATATGGCTTGTAACAGTAAAAGTGTATGGGATCATGCCAAACATATTACAGAAAAGTACAAACATAAATAATGAAAAAATAAATGAAAAATATGGTTTTGCTTTTGAACCCGCGGTGTCACTGATCATTTTAGAAACAAAAGAGTAGCTAAGTTCAGCCAACAGTTGAATTTTATTTGGCAATATCGAATTTTTTTTTGAACCCAAATTGAAAATAATCAAAATTGCTAAAGAGCTAATAACCATAAATAAACTTGCATTTGTAAAAGAAATGTCAAATGTACCAATTTTAATTTCTGGACCAATTCTGTAAACTTCGAATTGTGTCATCGGATTTGCTGCCATAAGTTTGTATCTATTTTTGCATATTTTTAGCAGATTTGATTACATTTGTTATTCCAGCAATCACACCTACAAAAAAAAATATTAAAATTAACCAGGGTTTAGTACCAAAGGTCTTGTCTAAAATAAACCCAATAATTGTCCCTACTGCTACTGCTGACACTAATTCAGTACTCAGCTTAAAAGCAGTGCCAATTGAGGACGGATTATGTTTCTTATCCTCTAAATTTCTCTTAGAAACCTTCTTTTTTGCAATCTCTAAGCGAGTTTTAAACGGATCTTTAGACATTTTGTTTATTTATTTAAGCAACCATACTTTCTGCTTTTTGTAAATCAACAGCAACTAATTGGCTAATACCTTTTTCGGGCATTGTAACACCATACAGTCTGTTCATTTTAGACATGGTTAAAGCATGGTGAGTTACAATAATAAATTTTGTATTTGTAATTTTTATAAGTTCTTCGAGCAAGCTACAAAACCTTGTAACATTGGCATCATCTAGTGGAGCATCTACTTCATCTAGCACACAAATTGGTGAAGGATTTGTTAAAAAAACAGCAAAAATTAGTGATAGTGCTGTTAAAGCTTGTTCACCACCAGACAACAAAGTTATCGATTGAAGTCTTTTTCCAGGAGGACTTACTAACATTTCTAAACCAGCTTCAAGTGGGTCTTCGGAGTCAACTAATTCTAACTTAGCATTTCCACCATTAAATAGTTTTGTATAAACTTCATTAAATTTTCTATTTACTTTTTCAAAAGCTTCAATTAATCGCTCTCTACCTTTTTGGTTTAATTCATTAATACTATCTTTCAGTTTAACAATTGCACTCACCAGATCGGCACGATCTTGTTCCATCTTTTTAATTTCTGCCTCATATTTGTTAGTTTCTTCATCAGCTTTTAAATTAACTGATCCTAATTTCTCTCTTTCCTGTCTTTTTTTATCAAGTAAATCCTCTTGATTAACAGCATCAGGAAGTTCTTCGGCTCCATACAGACTCGAATTCTCTAGAATATTTTCCTCAGTTAAATTTAGCTCAGAAGTTATTCTATCAATCAAATCACTTTTTCTTTTTTTGAGACCTTCAATCGTTGCTCCAGAACTTGCTTTTCTTTCTCTAATTTGAATCGATTGTTCTTGAACCTCATTTAGTTGTGCTCGTAGAGTATCTATTTTTTCATCTGTAGAATGAATTATAGACTCATTATCTTCCTTTTCTTTTTCAGAAATCCTAAGACCTTCCGAAATTTGACCTTTCTTTTCAGCTTGTAATTTTGGTTGATTATCTAATTTTTCCAATTGCAAATTCAATTTATTTTTTCTGTCGGTAAGCTCAGAAACCATTTTTTCAGAATTTGATAATAAATTTTTCCAACTCTCAATTTCCTTATCT
>CABYTJ010000013.1:0-31428 GCA_902521885.1 uncultured Pelagibacteraceae bacterium | reverse complement strand
ATTTATATTTTTTTGATTTTCAGCCGTTAAAATTTTAATTAAATTCATAGCGGACGTTATACAAGATAGTTTCTTTTGATTATCAAAATACAATGGTGATAAAGCCTGTTGAATTTCAACTTTAAAATAACCAAGTTTATTATCATTTTTGGAATTGAAATTAACGTGAATCTTATTTCCAATTTGCAGATAGTTTTTAATTTTTTTTGAAGTTCCGCCAAAAATAATGCCTGAAACTTTACCATGATCTTTAGTAAAAACTTCTGATATAATTGAATTTTCACTATATTTATTTTTTGATAATAGATATCCTTTATCGTCCCAAATCATAACTATTTAATATTTTGTAAACATAATATAGCAGCATTTTGTTCAGCATCTTTTTTTGATTTTCCTTGAGCAGTATAAAATTTTGTATCTTGTAATTTTACAGCTACTTTAAAAATTGGCATATGTCTCGGACCTGAGTTTGAAATAAGTTTATATATTGGTAATTTTTTATAATGTTTTAAAGAAAATTCTTGTAATTTAGTCTTAGCGTCAATTTGAGTAACAACACTATCTTTTATATTATTGGACCATAAGTTTAGTATAACTTTTTCAACTACAATAAATCCTTTATCTAAATAAATGGAACCTAAAAGTGCTTCACAACAATCTGCAAGCACCTTATCCTCAATTAAATTTTTTCTATTTTTAACGTTAAATGTTAGAACATATTTGTGTAAATCTATTTTTTGGGCAATTTCTAAACAAGTTTTTTTGTTGACTAATGAGGCAAATTTTTTATCTAAAATACCTTCTTTCTCATTAGGATAAATTTCTAATAGTTTTTTAGCAATTATAAGACCTAATACTCTATCTCCTAAAAATTCTAATTTTTCATAGTTATTATCTTTATTAAAACTTTTATGAGTAAGAGATTTAATTAATAAATCTTTATTTTTAAAATTACATTTAATCTTTTTTTCTAATGCTGAATAATTAATTTTCATTAATTTATCTTAGTAAAAAATCTATCAAATCTTAAAGATTTATTCCATTTCCAAAAAGAAAATATACTTCCAATAGATCTATCAGATGAAAAAAAAATAAATCTTGCTTTTCCTACTAAATTATCTTGATGCACATAACCTACACTACTTAAAAACCTACTATCTTTAGAGCAATCCCTATTATCACCTAAGAAAAAATAATGATTTTCAGGGACTTTGAATGTATCGGTGTTCTGAAGTGTAAAATTTTTAAGGTAAACTGTATTGTATTTTTTACCATTCGGTAAAATCTCCTCAAAAAAAGTAACATCTATTTCTTTTCGACCGCAAAAAGTCCTATTTTTTTTTGATATTTTTGATTTAATTATTTCACTATTATTTAAATACAGATTAGCATCCTGAAATTTAATAACATCACCAGGCAGACCAACTAATCTTTTGATATAATCAGTTCTATTATCAGCAGGTGTTTTAAAAACAACTACATCACCTCTTTTTGGATTATTTGACATTATTCTTCCCTTAAAAATTGGAGGACTGAAAGGAAATGAATGTTTGCTATAACCATAAGTATATTTTGTAACAAAAATTCTATCTCCTACTAATAGATTAGGCTCCATAGATGATGATGGAATGTAAAATGGTTGGATTAAAAAAGATCTAATAATAACTGCAATTATCAAAGCATAAAACAGTGTTTTTGTATTCTCTATAAAAAATTTTTTATTAAACATTATTTAGTTTGTAAAATTGTAAATGCAATTGAATAATCCTTTTCGTCTGAAATTGAAAGAAACAAATCATAGTTTTTAACTTTAAATTTTTTATTTATAATTTTGTCAATTTTTTTGGATTTTTGGTAATACGGTTTACCAATTTTATCGTTTAAAATTTGAATATCTTTAAAGTTTAGATTATTTCTAAAACCTGTTCCTATTGATTTTGCTAATGCTTCTTTTGCAGCAAATCTTTTTGCAAAATAATTTGTTTTATCAGAAGTATTTTTTGAAAAATAAATCTCTTTGTTACCAAATGTTCTTGAAACAAATAATTTATTCTTAATTGAAGATTTAATTCGTTTATTTTGAATTATGTCGACACCTATACCCAATATACGCATATTATCTTTTATTTATAATTCTCTTAAAATTCTTTATTACTTTGGGAAGACCATTAAAGATAGACTCTCCAACTAAAAAATGTCCAATATTAAATTCTTTAACTTGTTTAATTTTAGTGAGAAATTTAGTTGTTTTATAATCTAGACCATGACCTGCATGAACTTCTAGACCTAAATTATTTGCAAGGATAGAGCACTTTTTTATTTTTTGAAGTTCAGTCATGTGATTTTTTTTTGATTTGACTAAATTTGCTATTTTACCTGTATGAATTTCAATACAGTCTGTTTTTAGTTCTTTAGATAATCTAATATCTTTCAATGATGGGTTAATAAATAAACTAGTTCTAATATTTCTTTTTTTGAATCTAGAAATAATTTTTTTTAATTTGGTTTTATTTTTTTTTAAGTTTAACCCTCCTTCTGTGGTTATCTCTTTTCTATTTTCTGGCACTATACAAACAAAATTAGGCTTTAGCTTTAAAGCTGAATTAATCATTTTTGAATTAGTGGAAACCTCTAGGTTAACTAAAAGATTCTTTATTGAGCAGATTTTTTTGGCATCAGTATCATTAATGTGTCTTCTGTCTTCCCTCAAATGTATTGTAATTGAATTTGCACCACATTTTTTTACAAACTTAGCGCCAAAAAAAGGATCAGGATGGTGTTCACCTCGAGCATTTCTAATGGTGGCTATATGATCAATATTTACACCTAAACGTTTCACTTAATAAATCTACTTCCAGGTTTAGTAACAGGTATTGATATCAAGTTCTTTGGTAATTTTTTTTTTTTATATGTTGGAACACTTATTTTTAATTGAGATACAATTTTTTTTTTAATTTTTAATGTTTGCTTTGATGATCTATCTATTAATGATGCAAAACCTAATAGTTTTGCTTTGCTGTCTTTAATTAATCTAACACATTCTAAACTTGATTTTCCTGTTGTAATTACATCTTCAATAATTAAGACATTCATTCCTTTTCTAATATTGAAACCTCTTCTTAGTGTAAATTTACCCTTTACTCTTTCACAGAAGATTGTCTCTTTTTTTAAAATTCTACCTATTTCATAACCAATAACTACACCACCCATGGCTGGTGCCAAAATTAAGTCTATTTTTTTAAATCTTTTTTTTATCTTACTTGCCAATGATCTACATATTTTTTCAGCTAGATATGGTTGACTAAGTAATTTAGCACATTGAATATATTTAGATGAATGAAGTCCTGATGATAAAACAAAATGACCTTCTAACAAAGCATCAGTTTTTCTTAAAATATCTAAGGATTTTTTGGGTGAAAGCATTTCTTTTATCTTCGTGTCTAATTATCTTAAATTTTATACCCTTTTGTTTAAGCTCTGCAATAAAATTAGTAAAATTTTTTAGATCTCTAATTATTAATTGGAACTTAAAATTAATATAATTAGGGTTTTTGCCTGTCATCTCAAGGTTGGAAATATTTAGTTTATGTTCACCAATTAAAGAACTTACATTTCCAAGTTGACCTGGCTTATCAGGTAAAGAAATCCACAATGTAGTATTATATTTCTTGATTCTTTCTTCTTTTTTCTCTCCCCTATCATGCCAATACCTTCTAATAGCAGCTCTTGCTTTACCAGTTTTAGTTGTCGGTATCCAATGCAAAGAGGGAGATTGATTTTTTGATGTAGTGATATTTACTCTATCACCATTTCTTAATATAGATTGTAATTCACTTTTATTACCATTAATTTCACATCCAATAGCTGTATCTCCTATTTTGGTGTGAACAGCATAAGCAAAATCAATAGCTGTAGCATCTTTAGGTAACTTAATTACGGATCCTTTAGGAGTAAAACAAAAAACGTTTTCCTGAAACATTTGAAGTTTAGTATATTCATATGAGTGTTCGGGATTTTCATTCTTTTCAATAATTTCAACAAGATCCTTCAACCAATCGTACTCTTTCCATGTTAGTGAATTAAACTTTTCTGAGGATTTATACTGCCAATGTGATGCTATACCTCTTTCAGCAAATTCATGCATTTGTTTTGTTCTTATTTGGATTTCAACAGGCTTTTTATATGAACCAATAATTGAAGTATGAATTGATTTATATCCATTTATTTTTGCAGAAGAAATATAATCTTTAAATTTTCCAGGGATACAATTATAAGCTTTGTGAATTATTCCTAAAGATTTATAACAATCATCAGTATCATCGACTATAATTCTAAAACCAATAATGTCGGTAATTTGCTCTAATGAAACTCTTTTCTTTTGAACTTTTCTCCATATAGAAAAAGGAGTTTTTTCTCTCCCATATATTTTTGAATTAATATTATTTTCAATCAACAACTGATTAAATTCAGATGATAGACTTTCAAAAATATCTTTTTTATCCAATTTTATTTCTTCAAGCCTTTTTTGAATTAATGATCTGCCTTCATGATTAAGAATTTCAAAAGACAGGTCTTCTAATTCATCTCTTATTCTGTGCATTCCCATTCTGTCTGCTAATGGAGCATAAATTTCCATTGTTTCTTGAGCAATTCTTTTTCTTTTATCCTCTTTATCAATAGCTTTAATTGTTCTCATATTATGTAATCGATCAGCAATTTTAACTAATAAAACTCTAATATCTTTTGAGGTTGCTAATATTAATTTTCTAAAATTTTCAGCTTTTGAATTAGTTGAGGCAGTATTTTCTAATACTGATATTTTTGTAACACCGTCGACTAAATCTGCAACTTCAGATCCAAACTCACCTTTTATAGTTTCATACGTTGCATAAGTGTCTTCAATTGTGTCATGTAAAAGACCTGTTGTAATTGTTGCACTATCTAATTTTAAATCAGTTAAAATATTAGCAACTTCTATTGGGTGAACTGAGTAAGGATCACCAGATGCCCTTTTTTGATTACTATGAGCTTTAACAGCAAAATCATAAGCCTTATTAAGTTTCTCTGGATTTAAAAACTTATTATATCCTTTAACTTTATTTATCAATTCTTCAGAATTTAACATAGTTTATTATAGCATCTATTTAGATTTGTTTAATAGATCTAATGTCACTATTTGATAATGATGATATTAGTTTTTTTATATTTAGTTTTAAAACAGGATGTTTCCAATCTTTATCTATCTCAAAAAGAGGTAAAAGAACGAAATTTCGGGTATGCATTCTTGGGTGTGGTAAAATTAAGTCAATTTCCATTCTTTGATTTTTAAAGTCAATTATATCTATATCACAAACACGAGGTGAATTTTTTGGCATTTTTTTTCTACCTAATTTAGTTTCAATTTCTTTACATTTTTTAATTAGTTTCAAGGGTGTTAAATGAGTTTTAATCTTAACAACTATATTTAAAAATTTTGGATTTTTAGGATTGGGCCAAGATAAACTTTCATAATAACTTGAACATTCTAATATATTGATATTATTCTTTAATAAGTTTGATTTTGTCTTTTCAATATTTCTCTTTTTATTTCCTAAATTTGAACCTATTCCTAAATAGATTGGTTTAACTTGATTTTCTGACATATCTAGCCTTATCTCGATTCCAGTCTCTATTTTTTTTTGTTGCCCTCTTGTCGTATTGTTTTTTACCTTTTGCAACTGCTAGCTCTACTTTAGCTTTTCCTTTTTTAAAATACATTTTTGTAGGTACTATAGTAAATCCATCTCTTTGCATTTTTCCTATAAGTTTATTTATTTCTCTTTTATTTAATAAAAGTTTTCTCTCATCTGTTGGATTGTGATTTGAGTAGCTTGCTTGTTTATATGACGAAATATGTGAATTTATTAAAATTATTTCTCCATTTTTTTCAATTGCATAAGAATCAGCAATATTTACTTTACCATCTCGAATAGATTTAATTTCAGACCCTTTAAGAACAATTCCAGCTTCTAATAAATCTTCAAAAAAATAATTAAAACTTGCTTTACGATTAAGGCAAATAATTTTCAAACCAGAATTGGTCTTTTTGTTCATTAAATTAATTTTGCAGACAAAAGTGCTTTTTTAACTATTTCTTTAGTAGGATCAGTTATCTTAACTAACGGAAGTCTTACCTCATCATCACAGAGATCTAATAATTTAGCAGCATATTTTACTGGACTTGGATTGCTTTCTATAAACATCGAATGATGCACGGGCTGTAAAATCTTATCAAGTCTTTTTGCTTCAGAAATTGATTTTTCATCACTCATAATTGAAAGTTTCTGAAATTCTGAACATAGTTTTGGTGCAATATTTGCTGTAACACTTATCGCTCCAACACCTCCCCTTTTATTAAATTCCAATGCATTATCATCGTTACCAGTCAATTGCATAAAATCTTTACCCATCTTTTTTAAAGTTTGATCAACTCTATTCAAATCACCAGTAGCATCTTTTACTCCAATAATATTTTTAAGCTCATATAATCTTGCCATTGTGTCAACTGACATGTCTATAACTGATCTGCCTGGAATATTATAAATTATTATAGGAATTCCACATTTATCATTAATTGATTTATAATGTTGATATAAACCCTCTTGGGTAGGTTTATTATAATAGGGAGTAACAATAAGTGCTCCATTAGCGCCTATTTTTTCAGCGTGAGAAGTTAAAGATATAGCTTCTTCTGTAGAGTTTGATCCTGTTCCTGCAAATACAGGTAATTTTCCTGAACTTTCTTTCACACAGAGTTCTATAACTCTTTCATGTTCATCATGGCTTAATGTTGGAGATTCTCCAGTTGTTCCAGCTGGAACTAATCCATTTGTGCCATTTTTAATGTGAAAATGAATTAACTTGATATAAGTTTCGTCATCAAGTTTATCATTTTTAAATGGAGTAACTAAAGCAACATTTGATCCTTTAAACATAAATACTTATAACATAGATTGTTGATTCATATAGTAAAGATTATGTCAAAAAAAATCATATTTTTTATACTTTTATTTAATCTGACTGGGTATGCAGGTATTGCCTCATCTGAAATAGTCCCATTAAAAAAACCAATTCAAACTAAAGAGGAAACACAAAAAAAATTACTAATAGATATATTAAAACCACTACCAAAACCAATAGAACAAACCGAAAAAAAAGTAATAGAGGAAAAAGTTATTGTTGAGAAAAAAAATAAAAACGGTTTAATTCTACCCAAAAAGAAACCCTTAATTGCAGGAACTGAAAAAGTTAAAGATATAAAAATATCAAAATACTATAATAAAAAGGACTTTAATTTAGCCAAAAAAGCTATTTCTGAAATGAAAAGAGCTAAATGGACTGATGCCTTGAGAACTTCAAAAAAAGCTAAAGATAAATCAATATATAATTTCATTCAGTGGAGACATCTCTTAAGAAAAGGAAATCAAGCTTCTTATTACGATTATAAAACTTTCATGGACAAAAATGAGGATTATCCAAGAATTGGTCGTGTAAAATATTTAGCAGAACATAAACTATCGACTGATAAAATTTCTCCAAAAAAAATTATTGATTGGTATGGATCCTCTGAACCGTTAAGTGGATTTGGCAGAATGATACTTGGTGAAAGTTATACTTTAACAGGAAATAAAGAAAAAGGCATACAGCTCATAAAAGAAGGTTGGATAACTGCGGAGCTCACTAAATCAGAATTAAGATTTTATAGGAAAAAATTTAAAAAGTATCTTGATGCGAATGACTATGTAAAAAGAGCAGACTATCTTGCTTGGAATAATAAATATTGGGATCTGAAGCGAATGCTAAGGTATTTACCAAAAGATTATGAACTTTTGTATAATGCAAGACAATTATTAATGAGCAAATCTTATGGTGTAGATAATGCGATATCTAAAGTGCCCGCTAAATTTAAAAATGACTCTGGATTAAATTACGACAGATTAAAATGGAGAAGGAAAAGAGGTCGAGTTGATAGTTCTGTTGAAATTTTATTAAAAATTAAAAATACTAAAGATTATTTAGTAAGACCAGATAAATGGTGGAAGGAAAGAGAAATTATCTCAAGATCTTTAATATACAAAAAAAAATACGAATTAGCTTATAAAATTTCTAGTAACCATGCTATGACTGAAGGACCAGAATTTGCTGCTGCAGAATGGATGAGTGGGTGGATTGCTTTGAGCTTCTTAAATGATCCATTATTAGCCAAAGATCACTTTGAAAATTTTTATAACAATGTTGGGTATCCAATTAGTGTTGCTAGAGGCGCTTACTGGTTAGGAAGAACTTATAAAAAGTTAGGCTATGATGAATTATCAACTAAATGGTTTAGTGAAGCAGCAAATTATTTGACAACATATTATGGTCAACTGGCATTTAGAGAGTTAGATCCTAATGGAAAATTTGAACTTACAAAAGATATAGAAGTTAAAAAAGAATATCGAGATTATTTTTTCAAAAAAGAAATTGTTAAAGTAATCTATCTATTAGATGAACTTGATGAAGATAAATATACAAAACATATACTTAGACATTTGGCAAACGATAATGTTGATAGTGGAAGTGAAATTTTAGCTGCAGAACTTGCAACTAATATTGAACGTTTTGACTTTGCGATCCAAGTCGCAAAAATTGCTTCATATGAAAAAAGATTTCACAATAAATATAATTATCCAATTATAAGTACACCTAAATATATTAATGGAAGAAAAATTCCTGAAAGTGCATTTATTTTATCTATTATAAGACAAGAAAGTGAATTTGATTTAAGTGCTAATAGTCATGCAGGAGCAAAAGGTTTGATGCAATTGATGCCTTACACTGCTAAGTTAGTTGCTAAACAAGCAAAGCTTCCTTATTCAAAATCTAGATTAACTACTGATCCTGAATATAATATCAATTTAGGTTCACATTATATTGCAGGTTTAATTCTTGAGTATGACGGTGCGTACCCTTTTGCAATAGCAGCTTATAATGCTGGTCCAAAACGTGTAAGATATTGGAAAAAAATAAATAAAGATCCACAAAAAAATCAAACCAATTATGTTGATTGGATTGAACTAATCAAATTCAAAGAAACAAGAAATTATGTTCAGAGGGTTCTAGAGAACTATAATGTATATAGATATATACTTGAACAAAAACCAATCCCTATGAAAGATTTTTTCAAAAATAACCCTCTATTTTAAGATATGGCGGAAGAGGAGGGATTCGAACCCTCGGTACAAGTTTCCTCGCACGGTCATTTAGCAAACGACTGGTTTAAGCCTCTCACCCACTCTTCCAAGAAATTTGTCGCTTTCGATTGTATTGAATAATCAATATTAATAAAGTAATTATTTATTAATAATGAAAAATAGATACTCAATATTTTCACTAATAAAGAATGCTTTCTCTTATCATGAAAACTGGGAAAAAGCTTGGAAAGACCCTACACCTAAAAAAGAATATGATGCTGTAATTGTTGGTGGCGGAGGACACGGTCTTGCAACAGCATATTATTTAGCCAAAAAACATAATATGAAAAATATTGCTGTTGTAGAAAAAGGTTGGATCGGTGGAGGAAACACTGGAAGAAATACAACTATAATAAGATCGAATTATTTATGGGATGCTAGTGCTGGTCTTTATAACCATGCATTAAAAATTTGGGAAGGTTTATCACAGGAATTAAATTATAATGTAATGTTCAGTCAAAGAGGTGTCATGAACCTTGCTCATAATCTTCAAGATGTAAGGGACTTAAAAAGAAGAACTCATGCCAATAGATTAAATGGAATTGATGCAGAATATTTAAATACAGTAGAAGTTAAAAAATTTTGTCCTATTATAAATACTTCTCCAGATATTCGATATCCAGTATTAGGAGGTACATTACAAAGAAGAGCCGGAACAGCTAGACATGATGCTGTTGCCTGGGGATATGCCAGAGGTGCAGATGAAATGGGAGTTGATATAATTCAAAATTGTGAAGTTAAAGCTATAAAAAGAAATGGTGATAGTGTTGAGGGTTTAGAAACAACAAAAGGTTTTATTAAAACAAATAAAATTGGAGTTGTAGCAGCTGGTCATTCTAGTGTTATAGCTAATATGGCAGGTTTAAAATTACCATTAGAGAGTAAACCATTGCAAGCTTTGGTATCTGAGCCTGTCAAACCAATTATTGATACAGTCGTAATGTCAAATGCGGTGCATGCTTATGTCAGTCAATCTGACAAAGGAGAACTAGTTATTGGTGCTGGAACTGATGATTATATCTCATATTCACAAAAAGGTAGTCATGATATTGTTGAAGGAACTTTAAATGCAATATTAGAATTATACCCAATATTTAGTCGAATGAGAATGCTACGACAATGGGGAGGAATTGTTGATATCTGTCCTGATGCTAGTCCTATAATTAGTAAAACGTCAATTAAAGGTTTATATTTTAATTGTGGATGGGGTACTGGAGGATTTAAAGCAACGCCAGGATCAGGAGATTTATTTGCTCATACAATAGCAAATGATGAACCTCATGAACTTAATGCTGCCTTCAATATTAATAGATTTGTAAGTGGTGATCTAGTTGATGAACATGGTGCCGCTGCTGTTGCACACTAATGTTTATAATTAATTGTCCTTTTTGTGGTGAACGTGAACAAAGTGAATTTAAAGCTGGTGGGGAAGCACATATAGAGAGGCCTAAACAACCAACAGAATTAAGTGATGATGAGTGGGCAGAATATTTATTTATGAGAAAAAATATAAAAGGAATTCAATTTGAAAGATGGAACCATATACATGGATGTAGAAAATGGTTTAACATGGTACGTGATACTTCGAATGATGAAATAAAAGCAATTTATAAAATGGGTGAAAAACCACCTGTTAAATAAGATATGTCAAAAAATTTAAGAGTTAAAACTAGTAAATTTGTTGATGAAACTTACAGAGTTTCATTCAAATTTAATGGTTCAAAATATTATGGTTATAAGGGAGACACTCTTGCATCTGCACTATTAGCAAATGATATTCATTTAGTTGGCAGAAGTTTTAAATATCACAGACCAAGAGGAATTATGACCTCGGGCTCTGAAGAACCAAATGCCATAGTTCAGCTTCACAATAATTCAGATAGAACTGAACCAAATGTACGAGCTACAGAAGTAGAAATCTATGAGGGCCTAGAGGCTTCAAGTCAAAACTGTTGGCCAAGTGTAAACTTTGATATTGGAGGAATAAATAATTTACTTTCTCCCCTGCTACCAGCTGGATTTTATTATAAAACTTTTATGTGGCCTGCTAGTTTTTGGGAAAAATACGAATATTTTATTAGAAAATCTGCAGGGTTAGGAAAATCTCCTACTACACCTGATCCTGATATTTACGAACATGAATATATTCATTGTGATGTTCTGATTGTTGGTGCAGGAATTTCAGGAATTATGGCTGCAAAGACTGCTGCTAAAAATGGACTAAAAACACTTTTAGTTGATGAAAAACCGAACTTAGGTGGATCAACAATATATCAAAATTCAGAACATTTTAAGATAAACAATCAAAATTCAGGTTCATGGTTAGAAAAAGAAATTAATGAAATAAAAAAAATAGATAATTTAGATATAAGAATAAGAACAAGTGTAGCCGCATTTCATGGCTATAATTTTCTTTTAGCACGTGAAAATCTTACAGACCATCTGCCGATCGAACAAAGAAAAAATAAAACCAGACAAAAATTACTCAAAATTAGAGCCAAAAAAGTAATTACTGCTACTGGATCTTTAGAAAGACCTTTAATTTTTGATAACAATGACAGGCCAGGAATTTTACTTTCTTCAGCAATAAAAAGATATGCTGATTTGTTTGGTGTTGCTTGTGGAGAAAAAAATATATTCTTAACCAATAATGATAGTGCCTATGAAACTGCTATTAGCCTAATCCAAAAAGGAATAAAAGTTGAAGCTATTGTCGATAACAGAGAAGAAATAGAATCTAAATTACTCTACGAAGTAGAAAAAAATAACATTAAGGTTTTTAAGGGTTTTACAATTGTTAATACTAATGGTTACAAAAAAATCAACAAAGTTTCATTAATGAAACTTTCTAAAGATGGTCAAAAAGTTATAGGTTCAAAAATAAATTTATCTTGTGATTGTTTGGGAATTTCAGGTGGATGGACACCAGCAGTTCATTTATTTACTCAATCAGGTGGAAAATTAAAATTTAGAGAGGAAGATCAAGTATTTATTCCTAACAAATATTCTTCAGAACAAATTAGTATAGGTGCCTGTAATGGTGATTTAACATTGGAAGATATAATCGAAAATACTCCAAAATACCTTAAAGAATTTTTGAACATTAAAAAAACTGATTATGATAGTGTTGAAGTATTTTCATCTGAAAATAAATCAAAGAGAAATATTTGGTTATTACCATCAGATAAAATTTTGGGTAAAACAAAATCTTTCGTAGATTATCAAAATGATGCAACTGCAAAAGACATAAAACTTGCTTTGAGAGAAGGTTTTAGATCAATTGAGCATGTAAAAAGATATACAACAACTGGTATGGGAACTGATCAGGGTAAACTTGGTAATATGCACGCATTAGGAATTATATCTGAGACAGCTGGAACTAAAATGGGTGAACATGGTACTACTACCTTTAGACCACCTTATACTCCTCTAACTTTTGGAACTATTGTAGGAAGAAATGTTGGTGAATATTTTGATGTATTTAGAAAGACACCAATGCATGAATGGCATCTTAAAAATAAAGCAGAATTTGAAAATGTAGGTCAATGGAAGAGAGCTTGGTACTATCCAAAAAATAATGAAAATATGTTTGAGGCTGTTCAAAGAGAAAGTAAAGCAGCAAGAGAAAGTGCTGGAATTTTAGATGCTTCAACACTTGGAAAAATTGATATTCAAGGTACAGATGCATCTGAGTTTCTAAATCGTGTTTATACAAATGCTTGGTCAAAACTTGCTGTAGGTAAGTGTAGGTATGGCTTGATGTTGAATGAAGATGGTATGGTTTATGACGATGGTGTTACAACAAGATTAGGAGAAAATCATTACATTATGACAACTACCACTGGTGGGGCTGCTAATGTTTTGGCTAAATTAGAGGATTATCTTCAAACTGAATGGCCTGAATTAGATGTTTACTTAACATCCGTAACTGACCATTTTGCAACAATAAGTGTTTGTGGACCCAATAGTAAAAAAATTATTTCAAAAGTAATTCCAGATTTAGATCTTTCTGATGAAAATTTTCCTCATATGTCATTTAAAAATACAAAAATTGGAAAAATAAACTGTAGAGTTATGAGGATAAGTTTTACTGGTGAACACAGTTATGAAATTAATATTCAGGCAAACTATGCAAATTCGGTATGGGAAAAATGTATGGAGGTAGGAAAAGATTTTAATATTACTCCTTATGGAACGGAAACTATGCACTTACTAAGAGCTGAAAAAGGTTTCATCATAGTTGGTCAAGACACCGATGCAACTATGACACCAATAGACTTACAAATGGATTGGATAGTTAGTAAGAAAAAATATGATTTTATTGGTAAAAGATCATTATATAGATCAGACACAATTAAAGATGACAGAAAACAATTAGTTGGTTTATTAACAGACAACCCTAATGAAATATTAGAAGAGGGAGCCCAAATAGTTGCTGACGTAAATAAATCACCTATTGAGATGTTGGGCCATGTTACTTCGAGTTACTATAGTCCCAATCTTAAAAAATCTATTGCGCTTGGAGTTGTTAGAGGTGGAAAAAATATGATGGGTAAAAAATTAATCATACCAATGGAAAATAAAACAATTAACGTAACTGTTGCTGATCCAGTGTTTTTAGATAAGGAGAATAAAAGATTAAATGCTTAATTATAACCAATCACTGCCAGAAAAAAAAATATTTCAAGATCTTCAAATTAGTGAGATCACACCTATTATGAAATTGATTATAAGAGGAAAAAAAAGAGAATTTTTTTCAGCCATAGGTAAATCGTTAAATATTCTTTTACCAGTAGAGAGTAATACCTCTACACAAAGTCAAAAGCTCTCAACTTTGTGGTTAAGTCCAGATGAGTGGATGATTTTTTCTAATGAAACTAGTGATAAAAATTCCAATTATAATGAAACAGAAGAATTGTTAATTAAAAATATATCTAGTGTAAACCTTGGTGCTGTCACAGATGTCACAGATCAATTTGTAATGATCAATCTTAAAGGAGATAAGGCATATAAGTTGTTTCAAACCGGATCACCTTTTAATTTTAATGATTTTCAAAACAAAAAAGGTGCAGTAACTCAAACAATAATAGCAAAGGTAGACGTAATTATACATAATCAGGACAAAAATGACGTAAATTTATTTGTCAGAAGGTCCTTTTCTGAACATTTATTTTCTTGGATGACTGACGCTGCGTCAAGATTATAGTCTCAATTAATTAATAAATCAGTTATTTAATAGAATGAAAAAAATATTTTTAGTAGTGCTTTTAGCGCTTTTACCCTTTTCCGTTAATGCTCAATCTAACCTTGAGAAGATTTTATCTTCAGGTGAATTAAAAGTTGGTACAACAGGTGATTGGGATCCAATGACCGTTAAAGACCCAGCTACAAATAAATACAAAGGTTTTGACATTGATGTGATGAATGAACTTGCTAAAGATATGGGTGTTAAAATTAAGTTTGTTCCAGCAGAATGGAAGACAATAGTTTCTGGAATTACTTCATCCAGATATGATATTTCTACAAGTGTAACCAAAACTCCTAAAAGAGCTGAAGTTGCAGGATTTACTGATACTTATTATAAATACGGTACAGTTCCACTTGTACTTAAAAAGAATTTAAAGAAGTTCTCTACATGGGATTCGCTGAATAATGAAAAAGTAACAATAGCAACTACACTTGGAACATCTCAAGAAGAAAAAGCCAAAGAATTTTTTCCTAAATCTAAATTAAATTCTGTTGAAGCTCCAGCAAGAGATTTTCAAGAAGTATTAGCTGGAAGAGCAGATGGAAACATAACAAGCTCAACAGAAGCAAATAAACTGGTAATAACTTACCCACAACTAGCAATAGTTCCAGACGGTGAAAAAAATCCAGCCTTTTTAGCTATGATGGTTCCAAAAGGTGATGACGAATGGATAAAATACGTCAATAGCTGGATCAAAAAGAAAAAATCGTCAGGATTTTTTACCAAACTCTTAGCAAAATATAATTTAAAAAGTCTATAATCAATTAGATATTAGTTTTTAATTCTTTATAACTTTAAAAGTGAGAAATTTATTTCTTTTACTTTTAATTATACCTTTCTCCTCTTGTAGTGGAAAAGAATTGGGATGGTTTATACTGTCTCCAAATAATATAGAGGGTTTAACTAATCTTAAATTTCTAATTAGTGGTTTTACAACTACAATTTACATTTCTGTAGTATCTATTCTTATATCAATGATTATAGGATTTATTGTTGCAGTACCCTCTTTAGCAAAAAATAAATATCTAACTTATCTTAATATTGGATATGTTGAAATTGTCAGAGCAGTACCACTACTTGTTTTGATTTTATGGATTTATTATGGCTTACCAATAATGACAGGAATAAGTTTTAGTCCATTTGTATCTGGTATTATTGCTTTATCAATAAGTGAGAGTGCATTTCAGGCTGAGATTTTTAGAGCTGGAATAAATTCAATTAAAAAATCTCAATGGGAGGCTGGTAGTTCATTAGGACTAGGTTTTTTTAGGAAATTACGTTTAGTAATTCTTCCTCAGGCAATTAAAAATATCTTACCTGCTATTGGCAATCAATTTGTTTATGTTTTAAAAATGTCCTCTCTTGTATCTATAATTGGTATAGGGGACTTAACTAGGAAAGCAAATGAACTAGTTGTTACAACTTATAGACCACTAGAAATTTACACATTTTTAATTCTTGAATATTTAGTTTTAATATTAATTGTGTCTTATTTTGTAAGAAAGTTAGAAAAAAAATTAAATAAGGATTAATTTTTCCTTCTATAATCCCAAGGGAATTCAAAGTTCATAGACCACATCCCCAGATTGTTAACTCTTGCATAATCTTCATCTTTAATAAATTTTTTAGAATATTTTCTATAAGCAAATGCATAACCTTTTTTAACTAGATAACTAGATAAACTATGATTATTTACAAAACATTCTGCAAGGGTTCTTTTATATTGATCTCTACCCTCTTCGATACAATTTACTTTTTGATTATCAATCTTATCAATTAATAATTTTTTAGCCTTTATCCCACAATAAATAATTTTATCATTTTTCTTGCAAGTTTGTTTAAGCTCAGGAGTATCAATTCCAGAAAATCTTATTTTCTTACCATTTAAATGAATAGTATCACCATCAATTATCTTGATTTCATAAGATTTAACATCATTGTAAGTTAAGAAAAAAAATATTAGGCAGATGCTAATAACTAAAAAGAGTTTTATTTTGTTTAAAAACATTATTTAAAAAATATCCAATAAATATTAAAAGCGCAATTCCCATTATCCAATTAGTAGCCATTATAGTATAAAAAATATCCGCGTAGTCCCCTCCTCTAATATTTATTATGTACCATAAGCTCAAAAAAGGAAACGCAGTCAGTCTTAATATACTAAGATAAAGACTATAAAGAGGTTTTTTTACAGCTTGAAATACAGCTGTTGTAATAAAGAATACTGGATATATTGGTCCAATCAAAGCTGCAACTTTTAAATAAATAGCTCCATGTTTTACAGCTTCTTGATTATCGGTAAACAAGGACACAAAAAACTCAGCTCCAAAAAATAATATTATTCCAGCGACAACCATAAAAGAGCACCCAAAAAATAATGCCTTTTTGTATAGTTCTCTAATTCTATTAAAAGCTTTTGCACCAAAGTTTTGTCCACCAATTGAAAGAACTGCTGTATTTAATCCAATAACTGGAAGTAAAAAAACTTGCTCTACTCTTAAAGCTGCTCCATATCCTGCTGTAGCCAGATCTCCAAATTGTCCTATAAAATATAGAATATTAAAAATTCCAACTCCAATGAACAACATGCTGAACATAACTGGTACGGATTGTCTTGTTAAAGGATTTAAATATTCAAACTTAGGAATAAAACATACTAATTTTAAGTACTCTCTAATTTTACAATTGTTAACTTTATAAGCTAAATAGATTGTTCCAATCAATTGAGAGATTACTGTTGCTATAGCAAGTCCGGCAATACCAAAAGCAGGAACAATTCCATAACCCCAAATAAAAAGAGGGTTTAAAAAAATATTTAAGAAAAAACTGAATATTAATACATTTCTATAACTTTTTGTGTCACCTTGTGCATTTAATGTTCCATTTAAAGAAATTTGTATCAATACAATAAAAGTTCCATAAAAAATGATATCTAAATATTCTCTTGTAAGTGCTATACCAGCAGTATCAGATCCCATAACCCCAAGAAGAAAGTTAGAAGCATTTAAACCAAAAATTGTCACTAATAATGAAATTACTAAAGCAAAAATTAAAGATTGAGCTATATACATAGAAGCCACTCTTTCTTTTTTTTCACCTATAGAGTTACCAATCATCGCATTAGTAGCAGCACCTATGCCAACACCAACAGCAATTATAGTAAAGTAAATTGGAAATGATTTAGCTATTGCACTTATCGCCTCTGCTGAAATTTTTCCTGCAAACCACGTGTCTACTAAATTATAAAAAGTTTGAAAAAGAGATCCAACACTAGCTGGTATTGTAACTTTACGCAGTAAAAACCATATGGGATCTTTAGTAAGCTTGTATGAAGTTGACAAAAATATCCTTATTTAAATTCTTTTTGAAAAATATATTTTTTTCCAGATTGTTTTGCTTTGTATACCTGACTTTGTCTCATTCTAAAACGTGATTTTTGTACTTCAGTTAAATTCTTATAACAATTTGGACAAGAAACACCTTCCTCATACTTTTTAGATGTTTTGTCTTTTGGAGAAATGGGCATTCTACATCCACTACAGACAGAGTATGTGCCTAGCTTTAAACCATGTTTGAGACTGATTCTGTTATCGAAAACGAAACATTCTCCTTTCCATAGGCTATCTTTTCTCTTAACTTTATTTAGATAATTTAGAATACCACCATTAAGTTGATATATATTTTTAAAACCCTTTTTTTTCAAATATACTGAAGTTTTTTCGCAACGTATTCCACCAGTGCAAAACATTGCTACAGGTTTATCCTTTTTTAGTTTATTTAGGTATCTAGGAAAATCTCTAAAATTATCTACATTTGGATTTACTGATCTTTTAAATGTGCCAACTTTGTACTCAAAGGATTTTCTTGTATCAATTATATGGGTATTTTTATTCTTAATCAGTTTATTCCATTCTTTAGGATTTAAATGTCTATTAATATTTCTCTCTTTAGAATTCAGAGTCAAATTCATTGGAACAGTTTCTTTTTTAATTTTTATTTTAGGTTTATGGAATGGCTGAAATTTAGATTTTGAGATATTATAATTGTCAAAAAGTTTAATTGAAAATAAAGATTTGAGTTTTTTAATTGCTTTTTCAATATCTTTAGCATGACCAGATATGGTTCCATTTAATCCTTCTTTAGCAACAATTATGGTACCTTTTATATTGTTTGTTATTAGAAATTTTTGTAAGAGATTTTTATTTTTTTTTAAAGATTTTATCTTAATAAATTTATAAAAACCAAAAACCTTAAACATCATAAAACTCTACAGACAGTCATTCCATCACCTAATGGAATAATAACTTGTTCTACCCTTTTGTCATTTGATACAAATTCATTAAATTCTCTTATATTTAAAGTAAATTTATCATTTTTTTTTTCATCAGCTACTTCACCATGCCATAAAACATTGTCAATTATGATTAGACCACCTTGATTAATTAATCCTAAAGATTTTTCATAGTAATGTTTATAATTCATTTTATCAGCATCAATAAAAATCATATCAAATTTTTTATTCTTCAACTCTTCTAAAGTTTCAAGAGCAGGTTTAATTATTGTTTCAATCTTATGTTCCTGTCTCGCCTTTTTAAAAAAACTTAATGCTATTTTATTAGTTTCATCATTTTTATCTAATGCAACTAATTTACCATCTTCTGGTAAAGCGAGAGAGATAGTAAGTGCACTTAGTCCTGTAAAGGTTCCAATTTCAAGAACATTTTTAATATTTGAAATTTTGATTATTAAATGAAGAAAATGACATTGAGTAGGATCAATCTGCATTCTTTTAATGTCACCTAAGGTTTTATTATAATCAATTATTTCTTGTTGAATTGGATTAAGCTTTAAACCAAAATCATTAATATAATTTTGTAATTTTTCAGTGATATCAAGGTTTGCACCCATTGTATTAAAGCTTTTTCTTTAATATCTCATTTATTAATTGAGGATTAGCCTTACCACCAGAAGCTTTCATTGCTTGACCAACAAAAAATCCAAATAATTTTTCTTTACCTTGTTTGTATTCAACTGCCTTTTCTCTATTATCATTTATTATTTTATCTATTAGAGCCTCAAGTGCTTTAGGATCACTCTGTTGTTTTAATCCTTTTTCCTCAACAATTTTTTGTGGATCTTTATTTCCATCCATCATTAACTCAAATACTGTTTTGGCAATTTTTCCTGAAATTGTTCCATTTTTAATTAAATTAATCAGTATTGCTAAATTCTTAGCGCTTATTGGGCTTTGAGAAATTTCTATATTTCTGCTATTTAAAACAGCGAATAACTCACCAGTAATCCAATTAACTGCTAGTTTTATATCTTTATTTTTGCCCATCTTCGCAACAACTTCTTCAAAGTATTTTGCTGTATCGATATCTGAAACTAGTATATTTGCTTCGTAAGGGGATAGTTTAAATTCATCAATAAATCTTTTCTTTTTATCATCTGGTAACTCAGGAATGTCAGACTTAAGTTTATTAATAAATTCATCAGAAACTTCTAAAGGTAATAAGTCTGGATCTGGAAAATATCTATAATCATGTGCATCTTCCTTTGATCTCATAGATCTTGTCTCATTTTTTTTAGTATCAAATAATCTAGTTTCTTGGTCAATTGAATTACCTTCCTCTATTAAATCAACTTGTCGATTAGCTTCATATTCAATAGCCATTTGCATAAATTTTATTGAGTTAACATTCTTAATCTCACATCTTGTCCCTAAATCTTTAGAGCCTTTTATTCTAACTGATACATTAACATCGGCTCTTAATGACCCTTCCTGCATATTGCCATCACATGTTCCCAGATATCTCATAATTGATCTTAATTTTTTTATATAAACACTAACTTCCTCTGGAGATCTAAGATCTGGTTTACTTACAATTTCCATTAAAGCTACTCCAGATCTATTTAAGTCTACAAAAGTATTTTGTGGGTCAAGATCATGAATACTTTTTCCAGCATCTTGTTCTAAATGTAATCTTTCTATACCAACTTCTTTTTGTCCATCTGGCATATCTAAAATAACATTACCCTCACCTACTATTGGATCTTTGAATTGAGAAATTTGATATCCTTGAGGCAAATCTGCGTAAAAATAGTTTTTTCTATCAAATACTGAACGCTTGTTTATTTTTGCATTAAGACCTATACCGGTTTTAATTGCTTGTTTTACACAGAACTCATTAATAACAGGTAGCATTCCTGGAAAAGCTGCATCAACTAAACTTACTTGAGTATTTGGTTCTGCTCCAAATTTTGTTGATGAAGTTGAAAATAGTTTTGACTCAGAAGTAACTTGAGCATGAACTTCTAGACCAATAATTACTTCATACTGATTATCTTTTCTAGAAATTAGATATTCTGATTTATTTTTACTCATTTTATCCACCAATCAGTAATTTTATTTTTAAAATCAATTTTTTCTTCCATTGCATAGGCAATATTAAGTATATTTTGCTCATCAAAAGCTTTTCCAATTATTTGAAGTCCTAAAGGATAACCTTTAGAGTCGTGACCTGCTGGAATAGAAATACCAGGAAGACCTGCCAAATTAACAGGTACTGTAAAAATATCATTTAAATACATTGAAACTGGATCATCTTTCTTTTCACCAATTTTAAATGCAGCACTTGGAGTTGAAGGGGTTAATATTGCATCAACTTTTTTGTATGCTTCATCGAAGTCATTTTTGATTAACTTTCTAACTTTTTGAGCTTTAAGGTAATACGCATCATAATAACCTGATGACAAAACGTAAGTTCCAATCATAATTCTTCTTTGAACTTCAGCACCAAAGCCTTCTGACCTCGTTTTTTCGTACATATCTATTAAATTTTCTCCCTTAGCTCTAAATCCATATTTAACACCATCATATCTTGCCAAATTAGATGAAGCCTCAGCTGGAGCTACAATATAGTAAGTAGGCAAAGCATAACTAGTATGAGGAAGTGATATGTCAATTATCTCAGCACCACAATCTTTAGCATAGTTAATTCCTTTTTGCCAAAGGTCTTCAATTTCTTTAGGCATACCATCAACTCTATATTCCTTAGGTATTCCAATTTTTTTGCCCTTAATATTATTGGTCAATTCTTTACTATATTCATTTCTTTTAAAATTTATTGAAGTGGAGTCTTTTGGGTCATATGTGCTAATAACTTCTTGAAGTAATGCACAATCTTTAACATTCTGCGCCATAGGGCCTGCCTGGTCTAAAGATGAAGCGAATGCAACGATTCCATAACGTGAACAACTTCCATATGTTGGTTTTAGACCCACTGTTCCAGTAAATGAGGCAGGCTGTCGAATAGAACCACCTGTGTCAGTACCAATAGTAATTGGAGTTAATTGACCAGCCACTGCTGATGCAGAACCACCAGAGGACCCTCCAGGAACTAAATTTTTATTAATTGGGTTCTGTACATTTCCAAAAAAACTTGTCTCATTTGAAGAGCCCATAGCAAATTCATCACAATTTAATTTTCCAAGAAGAATAGCCCCTTCATTCCAAATATTCTGTGTTACAGTAGACTCATAAGTTGGAACAAAGTTATTTAGGATTTTACTTCCTGCAGTAGTTCGAATATCTTTCGTACAGAATAAGTCTTTGACTGCTATTGGGATTCCAGGTAATTTGAGATCTAAATTTGGTTTTTGATCAAATTTTTTGGCTTTATCTAACGCAGATGAATAGTCTTCTGTAATATAAGCATTAAGTTCTTTTGATTTTTCAGATCTATTTACAAACTCTTTTGTAATTTCCTCTGAAGAAACTTTTTTATTTTTTATATTTTTTACTAATTCTGAAAGAGATTGCTTTGTTATATCTGACATTATTCAATAACCTTTGGAACAACAAAATAGTCCTCATTATCTTGGGGAGAATTTTTGACTATTTGCTCTCGTATATTATTACTTTTTACTTCATCAGATCTTAATTTTAGTGATGTTTCAGCTACAGATGTAAGAGGCTCAACTTTATCAGTTTTAAGTTCGTTAAGTTTTTCAATAAATTTGAAAATAGAATTTAAATCATTAGCCAATTTCTCAGCTTTTTGATCATCTACAGATATTCTTGATAGTTTTGATATATGTTTTATTGTTTTAAGATCTATACTCATATGCTATTTAAATATGTCGCAAACTACCACTTAAGTTTAAAATATACAACATGATGACCTTAGAGGAATTCAAAAAAAAACAGTCAGATAAGTCGAGATTATTAGGTTTAGATCTTGGATCTAAAAGAATAGGTGTGTCTATTTGTGACGAAAAGCAATTAATTGCTACACCTTTTAAAACAATAATTAGATCAAGCGCTGATGAGCTTATAAATGAGATAAAAAATTTAGTTAATGAAAATAATATAAAAGGAATCATTGTTGGAAATCCCTTAAATATGGACGGATCTTCTGGTAGATCTGCTCAATCGATCAAAGATACTACTAATTATATTGAAAATAATATTAATATCCCAGTTTGCTTATGGGATGAAAGATTATCAACAGTTGGAGCATTTAATTTATCAAGTCAAATAGATGTAAATGTAAGTAAAAGAGAAAAAAAAATTGATGAAAATGCTGCTGCTTTTATATTACAAGGTGCCATAGATTTTTTAAACAATTAAAGCTTGCTATTATAGAGGTTTATAGTTATAGAGTTGGTTTTAATGGCAATTAAAACAAATAAAGCTATTAAAATTTCTCAAAAACATTTGTTAGGTATCCAAGATCTATCAATCAATGATGTTAACTTAATACTTGACGAAGCTCATACATTTATAAAAGTAAATCAGAGTAAAAATAAAAAAGTAGATGTTTTAAGAGGTAAAACACAAATAAATCTATTTTTTGAACCTTCTACAAGAACTCAAAGCTCTTTTGAGTTAGCAGGTAAAAGATTAGGGGCTGACGTAATGTCTATGAACATTAGTAACTCAGCAATTAAAAAAGGTGAAACATTAATTGATACTGCAATGACTTTAAATGCAATGCACCCAGATATAATTGTGGTTAGACACCAGGACTCGGGTGCCTGTAATTTACTTTCACAAAAAGTTAATTGTGCCGTTTTGAATGCGGGAGATGGAAGAAGAGAACACCCCACTCAAGCATTGTTAGATGCTTTAACAATTATAAACCGGAAAA
Source organism: uncultured Pelagibacteraceae bacterium (assembly GCA_902521885.1). Taxonomy (GTDB): domain Bacteria; phylum Pseudomonadota; class Alphaproteobacteria; order Pelagibacterales; family Pelagibacteraceae; genus Pelagibacter. The sequence goes on along the minus strand of CABYTJ010000013.1, from coordinate 7,753 downwards.
AAAAAATCGAAGGATTAAAGATTGCTATTTGTGGTGATATACTTCATTCAAGAGTAGCTAGATCAAATATTTATTTGCTTAATATGTTGGGGGCCGAAGTTAATATAGTTGCACCAACAAATCTAATGCCGAAAGAAATTGAAAAATTTGGAGTTAACGTTTTCAATGATATGAAAAAGGGTTTAAAGGATTGTGATATTGTTATGATGCTAAGATTACAAAATGAAAGAATGACAAGTTCTTTTCTCTCATCAAATAGAGAATATTATGAATATTATGGACTAACACCTGATAAACTTGAGTTTGCTAAAAGTGATGCTTTAATAATGCATCCAGGACCAATGAATAGAGGAATAGAAATTGATACAATATTAGCAGACGACATTAATAAAAGTGTAATTAAAGAACAAGTAGAGTTAGGTGTCGCTGTAAGGATGGCTTGCTTAAAGATGTTTTGTGTATAAATGAAAAAACAATATTTTATAAATGCTAATATTTTAGATCCTCATAATTCAATAAATGAGGTTGGTGGCTTGATAATCAGTGAAGATGGTAAAATTGAAGCTATAGGAAAAAAAGTAAATACTAATAACCTTCCTACCAGAGAAAAACCAATCGATTTAAAAGGTAAATACATTTTTCCAGGATTGGTAGACATGAGAGTTTTTGTTGGAGAGCCAGGTTACGAATATAAAGAAAACTTTAGAACTCTTAGTAATGCAGCCTTATCTGGAGGTGTTACATCTGTTGTAACCATGCCAAATACTGATCCAGTGATAGATAATGTTTCAATTGTAGATTTTTTAAGGAGAAGAGGAAGAGATAAATCAAAAATTAATATTTTTCCCTGTGCTTCATTAACAAAAAATATCGAAGGCACTAATATGACAGAGTTTGGCCTATTACAAGGTAAGGGAATAATCGCATTTACTGATGGTGTTAAGACAATCCAAAATGCAAGATTAATGTCAAGAATAATGAACTCAGCAAAAGATATTGGCTGCTTAATTATGCAACATGCTGAAGATTATGAGCTTGCAAAAAATGGAATGATTAATTCTGGAATAATTGCAACTAAACTTGGTTTGTCTGGCATACCTGAAATAGCAGAAAGAATTTTAATAGAAAGAGATTTAACATTATTAGAAAAAGTTAAATGTAGATATCATATATCTCAAATTTCATCACAAAAGTCTCTTGAAGTAATAAAATATAGAAAAGAAATGGTAAAATTTACTTCGGGGGTTTCAATAAATAATCTTTCATTAAATGAAAACGACATTGGTGATTTTAAAACTTTTTTAAAACTCTCCCCTCCTCTTAGAAGAGAAGAAGATAGGATTGCATTAGTTCAAGGATTAAAAGATAATTTAATTGATGTCATTGTTTCAGATCATAAACCTGAAGATGAAGAGTCTAAAAGACTTACTTTTTCACAGGCTGCTACTGGAGCATCAGGTATTGAAACTCTATTATCTTTAAGTTTAGAATTATATCATAATGAGTCTCTCAAATTAGAAACCATAATTAGGGCACTCACATGTAATCCAGCAAAAATACTTAAAATAAATAAAGGCAATCTTTCAATTGGAAATGATGCAGATTTTTGTATTGTTGATATTGAAAAACCTTGGATTGTAAAAAAAGAAAAATTAATTTCTAAATCAAAAAACACCTCTATTGAAGATAAAAGACTTCAAGGAAAAGTAACAAATACTTTTATAAAAGGAAAAGAATTATTTAAACTTTAATATGGATATTGTTATAATATGTTTGATTTCGTATCTAATGGGTTCTATTCCCTTTGGTTTCATTTTAACAAAAATTTTTTTAAAGAAAGACATAAGAGAAATTGGCTCAGGTAACATAGGTGCCACAAATGCATTAAGAACAGGTAATAAAGTTTTAGGTTATTCAACATTAATTTTGGATATTTTAAAAGCTATTATTCCAGTATTATATATTAAATTTTATTTTTCAGAATTTATATATATTTCATCACTTTGTGTTTTTTTAGGACATGTATTTCCTATATGGCTTAAGTTTCATGGTGGTAAGGGTGTTGCAACTTATGTTGGAATTTTGTTTGTTATAGATATTTATTTAGGACTAATTTTTACTTTTGTTTGGTTTTTTATTTTTATTATTTCAAAATTTTCTTCATTATCATCATTAATAGGATCGATATCAATTCCGATTTATTTCTTATTTTTATCCCAATTTAATGACGTATTATTTTTTTCAATTATGTTTGTATTAATATTTTTTACACATAGGGAAAATATTAAAAGATTGAAAAATAATGAGGAAACAAAGACAAAAATTTATTAATTTGACTATCGAAGTCATTTGGGTAGTTTGTAGGCTATGAATTTGGTTATCGTAGAAAGTCCTGCTAAAGCTAAAACCATCAATAAATACTTGGGTGATAAATATAAAGTTTTAGCTAGTTATGGCCACATAAGAGATCTTCCATCTAAAAATGGGTCTGTAGATCCAGATCAAGATTTTAAAATGGAATGGGAAGTTGACAGTTTTTCAAAGAAATATTTAAAGGAAATTACTGATGCCGCAAAAGACTCCTCAAAAATTATACTAGCTACAGATCCAGACCGTGAAGGTGAAGCAATTGCTTGGCATGTAAAAGAATATTTAAATGAAAAAAAACTTTTAAAAGATAAAGAAATTGAAAGAGTTGTATTTAATGAGATTACAAAAAAAGCAGTAATACATGGAATTGAAAATCCAAGACAAATAGAGCCTTTATTAGTTGATGCTTATATGGCTAGAAGAGCTTTGGATTATTTAGTTGGTTTTAATATCTCTCCAATACTTTGGACAAAATTACCAGGTTCTAAATCAGCTGGAAGAGTACAATCAGTTGCTTTAAAACTAATTACAGAAAGAGAACATGAGATAGAGTCTTTTGTGCCTGAAGAGTTTTGGACTTTGAGCGTAAAATTTGGAGATGAAAAAAAGCAAAATATCACTGCTAGTATAAGTCAATTAGATGGTAAAAAAATCGAAAAATTTTCTTTTAGAAATAAAGATGAAATAAATAAAGCTATATCAAACATAAATAAAAAGAAATTCAGTATCAACGATATATCTAGCAAAGTGATAAATCGGAATCCCTCTGGACCTTTTACTACCTCTACTCTGCAACAAACTGCTTCAAGTAGATTAGGATTTGGAGCGTCTAGAACAATGCAAATTGCTCAAAGACTTTATCAAGGCATAGAAATAGAAGGTGAAACAATAGGATTAATCACTTATATGAGAACTGATGGAACCAATTTGTCTAAAGATGCAGTTTCAGCATTCAGAGATTATATTAAAAAAGAAATTGGTAATGAATATCTACCTGAAAACGCTTTAAATTACTCTGGAAAAAAAGCAAAAAATGCTCAGGAAGCTCATGAAGCAATAAGACCTACTGATATCATTAGATCTCCTCAGAGTGTTAAAAAATATTTAAGTACAGATCAAAATAAACTTTATGATTTAATTTGGAGTAGAGCTCTATCGTCTCAAATGGAGTCTGCTAAGTTTGATAGAAATACTATTACTATAATGTCAGATAATGAAGATACTATCTGTAAAGCTAGTGGCTCAGTTCTTAAATTTGATGGATTTTTAAAAATTTACAATAATCCTAATAAAGATGATGATGAAAATATACTTCCTCCAATGTCAAAAGGTCTTGTCAATATTGAAGCTTTATTAGACGAACAACATTTTACACAGCCACCACCAAGATATTCTGAAGCTAGTTTGGTTAAAAAACTTGAGGAGCTTGGTATTGGTAGACCTTCTACTTATGCAAGTATTATTTCTACAATTGCTAATAGAGGATACGCAGAGATATTAAACAAAAGATTTTTTCCTACTGATAGAGGAAAATTAATTTCTGCTTTTTTAGAAAAATTATTTTCAAAATATGTAGATTACAATTTTACTGCAGGTTTAGAGGACCAACTTGATGAAATTACCTCAGGAAAAGAGAGTTGGATTAAAGTCTTGGAATTATTCTGGAAAGACTTCAACAACAATGTTGCAGAAGTAAAAGAAAAAAGAACAAGAGAAGTTTTGGATCTTTTAAATGATAGTCTAGGAGACTTGGTTTTTGATAAAGATGATAAGGGAAATATTTTAAGAAAATGTCAGTTATGTAATTCTGGAACACTTAGTTTAAAAAATAGCTTTAGAGGTGGTGCATTTATTGGCTGTTCAAATTACCCTGAGTGTAAATTTACAAGACCATTATCTAAAGCCAAAGCAGCTGCCCAAGCTCAACTGGCTGAACCAAAATTTATTGGAAAACATGAAAATGGAAATGATATATATTTAAAAAATGGAAGATTTGGTCCCTATCTCCAATATGAAAAAATTTTAGATGAATTAGAAATTGAAAAGAATACAAAAAAAAAGAAAAAATCTAAAAAATTAAAATCAGAAGTCAATGAACTTTTAAAAAATGTTTCTATCCCTAAAGGTTTAGAATTGGAAAATATTGATTTAGAGAAAGCTCAATTTTTATGTTCATTACCAAAAACTCTTGGAATAAATCCAGATAACCAAAAAGAAATAACATTAAACACTGGTAGATTTGGTCCCTATCTAAAATGTGAAAATAAATCTGCTAGAATTGAAAATATTGAAGAAATTTTTTCAATTGGTCTTAACAGAGCTATTACTTTAATTGCTGAAGCAAAACCAGGTAGAATGTCTTCCTCAATTATAAAAGATCTTGGTGAGCACCCTGAAGATAAAAAACCAGTAAGAGTTATGAAAGGACAGTATGGTCCATATATTAAATACAAATCTTTAAATGCAACAATACCAGAAGAAAAAGATCCAACAGAATTAAATATGGAGGAAGCATTAATATTAATTGAGAAAAGAAAAGAATACGATAAAACTAAGAAGTCTAAAAAAAGGAAGTCAAAATGAATTATGAAGAAAAATTAAAAGAACTTAATATTATACTACCAGAAGCTAAAGCCCCAGTAGGAAATTATGTGGCGACAAAAGTTTCAGGAAATATGCTTTTTATTTCTGGACAAATATCGATTGATGAAAATGGTCAATTAATTAAAGGTAAGGTAGGTAAAGATTTAAGCGTAGATGATGGTTATAATGCTGCCAAAAGATGTGCATTGAGTATAGTCGCTCAAGTTAAAAAAGCTTGTAATAATGATTTATCAAAAGTTAAATCTTGCATCAAATTAACCGGATTTGTAAATTCAACTGAAGATTTTACAGACCAACCAAAAATAATAAATGGTGCTTCAGATTTAATAGCATCTATATTTGGCGAAGCTGGAATGCATACTAGAGCTGCAGTAAGTACAAATAGTTTGCCGCTTGGTGTTTCTGTTGAAGTAGACGCTATATTTGAATTAAATTAATTTTTTTATCTACCGATACTAAAATATTTAAATCCTTGATTTTTAATCTTATGAGGAGAGAAAATATTTCTCATATCATAAATAATGAACTTTTTTCTTTTTGATAAACTTTTAAAATTTATAGATTTAAAATCATTCCACTCAGTATGTAATATTACGAGATCTGCGTTTTCAACTGCTTTCTTAATAGAGTCCACGTAAGAAACATTTTTTATTTTTTCAAGTTCTTTTTTACTTCCTGTAGGATCATAATATTTAATTAAAGCACCTTTTTTTGACAAAAAAGGTATCATAACTAAGCTAGAGGAGTCTCTCATATCATCAGTATTAGCTTTAAAAGTAACACCTAAAAAGGTTATTTTTTTATTCCTTATTTTTTTGTTTAAAATTTTATTAACGCGATTTAATAAAAGTTTTGATCTATCTTTATTAGATTTAATGACTGATTTTACTAAAGATAGATTAATCTTAAATTTTTCAGCAGTTGAAACTATTGCCTTGGTATCTTTAGGAAAACATGATCCCCCATAAGCTGGGCCTGCTCGTAAAAAACGTCCTCCAATTCTTTTATCTAAACCAATACCTATTGAAATATCTTCAACATTAATGTCAGTTTGCTCACATAAATTTGCTATTTCATTTATAAAAGTAATTTTTGTAGCTAAAAAAGAGTTTGAAGCATATTTAATTAATTCAGCAGCTCTTCTCTGTGTTAGCAAAAATTGTGCTCCTTTCGATATTAAAGGATTATAAAGACTTTTCATAAGTTTACTTGATCTTTTATCGTTTGACCCAATTACTATTCTGTCTGGATAAGTAAAATCTCTTATAGCCTCTCCCTCTCTTAAAAATTCAGGATTTGAAACCACGGAAAATTTATTTTTTTTATTTTTTTTTTGTAAAATTTTTTCAATTTCATCACCTGTAGTTACTGGAACTGTAGATTTTGTAACAATTATTTTATATTTATTAATTGATTTACTTATTTCATTAGCAACATTGTATACTTGTGCCAAATCAGCAGACGAACTTCCTTTTTTAGTTGGTGTACCTACGCAGATAAAAATTATGTCAGACTCGATTACTGATTTCTTTAAATTATTAGAAAACTTTAATCTTTTATTCTTATAATTTTTAACAACAAGTTCTGATAATCCAGGTTCATAAATAGGGATTTTTCCATTTTGAAGTAATTGAATTTTATCTAAATCTTTATCAACACAAATTACATCATTACCTAAATCTGAAAAACACACACCACTAACAAGACCTACATATCCTGTTCCTATCATACAAAGTTTCATAATTTAGAGATTTCTTTTGATGAGTTAATATAACCGTTCATTGTTCCACAATCTAAATATTTTCCACTAAAACTATGCCCAATAAATTTTTCTTTCTCATTTATTAAAGACTGAATAGTATCGGTAATATGAATTTCTCCACCTTTGCCTTTTTTTTGACCTTTAAGTTTTAAAAATATTTTTTTAGGAAGTATATATCTACCGATTACCGCTTTATTTGATGGTGCTTCTTTAATAGAGGGTTTTTCTATTACAGCATCTATCAAAAAATTTTTTTTGTTAAGTTTTTTTTTGGTTTTAAAAATTCCCCATCTTGAAACAGTTTTTTTACTTACGTTCATACTAGCCATAACAGATGATTTATACTGATTATGAACTTTTATCATAGATTTTGAACAATTTTTTTTTATAATAAGATCATCTGGTAAAAGCATAAGAAAAAATTTATCCTTAATATACTTTCTTGTCTTTAAAACAGCATCTCCTGTACCTAGGGGTTTATTTTGATAAACAAATTTGATCATCTTTCTATATTTAAGAATTTTTTTATATTCATTTAAAATACGTGGATCTTTTTTTTTCTTAATAATGTTTTGGTAAAATTTATCTTTATAAAAATAATCCTTAATCATTTCTTTTTTTTTGGAAATTATAAAAACGATTTCTTTAATTCCTGCATCAATACATTCTTCAATTATATATTCAATTCCAGGCTTACCATTCATTGGTAAAAGTTCCTTAGCAAAAACACTTGTAAGTGGTAATAATCTTGTACCTTGTCCCGCTAACGGAATAATTGCTTGTTTAATCATTTAAATGTTTTACTTATTAAATCGTTTTATACAAATGAAAATTTTATTAAATAATAATGATTTAAATGAGGCATTAAATAATGTCAAAAATTTAGGTTTTGTTCCAACTATGGGTAGCTTGCACAAAGGACATATTTCATTAATAAAAGAGTCTTTAAGAAAAACTAATAAGACTATAGTAAGTATATTCATTAATCATACGCAGTTTAATAATAAAGATGATTTT
>CABYTJ010000012.1:0-34444 GCA_902521885.1 uncultured Pelagibacteraceae bacterium | reverse complement strand
TAAAACAAGACCTGAGTGGATAAAAGCTAGCTTAGCAAATAAATCTCAATATCAAAATAAATATAACGAGTCGATAAAAAATAATAATAGCTTTTGGAAAAAAGAAGGAAAAAGAATTACCTGGATAAAACCTTATAAAAAAATTAAAGATGTCAAATATAGTAAGGATGAAGTAAGAATAAAATGGTTCGAAGATGGAACATTAAATGCTTCTGCAAATTGTATTGATAGACATTTAAAAGACAAAAAAGATAAAACAGCGATTATTTGGGTTGGGGATGATCCAAAAGATACTCAAAAAATTTCTTACAAACAACTTCATCAAAAAGTTTCTAAAGCAGCTAACGGATTAAAAAAATTAGGAATTAAGAAAGGCGATAGAGTTACGATATATTTAACTATGATTCCTGAGCTAGCAATTTTAATGTTAGCTTGTGTAAGAATAGGAGCAGTTCATTCAATAATCTTTGGGGGCTTTTCAGCTGAGTCAATATCGGGAAGAGTTAACGATTGTGAGTCTGAATATATTATTACTGCTGATGAGGGTGTAAGAGGAGGAAAAACCATTCCTTTAAAAGCCACTACAGATGAAGCATTAAGTAACTGCCCAAATGTAAAAAAATGTATTGTTGTTAAAAGAACTGGAAATTATGTTTATTGGAATAGTGATAGAGACGTATGGTATCATGATTTGATAAAAGATGTTCCAGCTCATTGTGAGCCAGAAGAAATGAGCGCTGAAGATCCATTGTTTATTCTTTATACATCAGGATCGACTGGTAAACCAAAGGGAGTTTTACATACAACAGGTGGTTACATGGTTTATGCTTCAATGACCCATCAATATATTTTCAATTATAAACCCAAAGATATTTACTGGTGTACTGCTGATATTGGTTGGGTGACAGGACATAGTTATATAATTTATGGACCACTCTCTAATGGTGCTACAACAATAATGTTTGAGGGAGTTCCTAATTATCCAGATAGTTCAAGATGGTGGCAAATTGTTGATAAATTTAAAGTGAATACATTTTATACTGCACCAACAGCTATTAGAGCATTAATGAGAGAGGGAAATGAACCTGTCAATAAAACATCAAGAAAATCACTTAAATTGTTAGGAACTGTCGGTGAACCCATAAATCCTGAAGCTTGGATGTGGTATTATAAGACAGTAGGAAACTCAAAATGTCCAATAGTGGATACTTGGTGGCAAACTGAAACAGGAGGAATTTTAATTTCACCACAAACTGGTGCTATCCCTTTAAAACCAGGTTCAGCTACAAAGCCTTTTTATGGAATTAAACCCGTTCTTGTAGACAAAGATGGTAAAGAAATAAAAGGAGCTGGTGAAGGAAGATTGTGTATAGCTCAATCATGGCCAGGTCAAATGAGAACTGTTTATGGTGATCACCAAAGATTTATAGATACTTATTTTTCACAGTTCGATGGAAAATATTTTACTGGTGACGGTTGTAGAAGAGATAAGGATGGATACTATTGGATCACGGGAAGAGTGGATGATGTAATTATTGTCTCAGGTCATAATCTAGGTACAGCCGAAATTGAAAGTGCATTTGTTGCCCATCCAAAAGTAGCTGAGGCTGCTGTAGTTGGTTATCCTCATGATATCAAAGGTAATGGTTTATATTGTTATGTTACTCTTAATGCAGGGGAAAGTGAAACTGGAGATCTTGAAAGAGAGTTAAAATTATGGGTTAGAAAACAAATCGGTCCATTAGCAACTCCAGATCTCATACATTTTACTCCTGGTCTTCCTAAAACAAGATCTGGAAAAATAATGAGAAGAATTTTACGAAAAATTGCTGCTAATGAACATAGTCAATTAGGAGACACAACTACCTTAGCTGATCCTAGTGTAGTTACCAGTTTAGTGGACAATAGAAAGAATACTTAAAAACCTAATCTTTCTTTAAATTCTTTTTTAACAACATCCCATTTTAAGATAACTGAATTTAAAACTATTTTTCGATCTAAAGTTTTAAGCTCATCAGCTATAGGTGCCCATTCATATAATGATAAAGCACTTGAATTAAAAGGAAGGTCATTACAGTATGTGTCCCAATTGATTTTTTGAAGTCTTTCATCAAAATTCTTTTTTGCATTATCTATAATATCTAATGGCATCTTATTTGAGGTCTCATCATCTAAAATTTTTAAAAAAATTTCTTTTGCCTTACCAAAATCTTGATAATCTAAATTTGCCTTTAAATATGAAAAGGTAAAAAATGTTAGATCTTGCAAAGCAACCGCATAGATATTCCACTTAGCTAGATTTACAGATCCCATGAACTTATCATTTTCAAAATGAAGAACATATCTAGTTCCCATTCTTGTTTTTAAATATCCATAAAGAGTGACTTGGCTCACCCATGCAGATTTAGATTGAATAAAACTCTCTAGTTCATCTAGATCTTTTATTTTGCCCTTGGGTATGAAGGCCCTAAAAAGACCAAAAAGGTAAACCTTAAAGTCATTCCAAGTAAGATCTCTCCAAGTAAGTTTATATTTTGCCATAAAAAACCAGTATTTAATGACCTTATACCTCAAAATCTGCCTAATTTGAGCAATTTTAACACTTTAAATCTCTTTCATAATGGTTATGGTTTTGGCCAGTTATAACTAAAAAGAGAGAGGTATAAATGTCAAAACAAGCACAACACTGGGAAAAAACCAGAGGATTGTTAATGATGACGTTAGCAATTTGGTTTGTATTCTCAATTGGCATCTTCTTATTCGGAGCTGAGATGGAGTCTGTAACAGGACCCTTCGGTTATCCTTTGACATATTGGTTTACTTGTCAGGGATCTCTTGGAATTTTCGTAATCCTAATTTTCTGGTTTGCGAACAGACAAGAAAAAATCGATGAAGAATTCGGCTTTTCAGAAAGAGAGGACGACTAATGATGAAAGGTAATTTTATAGATAATTTGCCTAAAGTTTATGGAATCTATACAGGAGGTTTTATAGCTTTCATAATCATAATGGCGATCGGTGAGCAAATGGGTATGACGTCGAAAGCAATCGGAATTTGTTTCGTTGCCTTCACGGTAGCCATCTATGCAATAATCGGTTACATGTCACGGACAATGGCAGCAGATGCGTATTACGTTGCTGGAAGACAGGTACCTACCGTATTCAATGGAATGGCTACTGCAGCAGACTGGATGTCTGGTGCATCATTCGTTGCAATGGCAGGTGGTATTTACTTCAAAGGCTACGGCTATATGGCACTACTTGTTGGTTGGACCGGTGGTTATGTATTGGTTGCATCATTACTAGCACCATACCTAAGAAAATTTGGCTGTTACACAGTTCCAGATTTTATTGGTACAAGATACGGTGGTAATGTTTCGAGGTTAATGGCGGTAATAGTTTTAACTGTTGCTTCATTTACCTATGTGACTGCACAAATTAACGCTACAGGTACTATTGCTTCTGTTGCTTTAGATATCCCATTCCAATACGCAGTATATGTTGGACTAGTAAGTATTTTACTTTGTTCAATGTTAGGTGGTATGAGAGGGGTAACTTGGACACAGGTTGCGCAATACATTGTACTAATTATAGCTTACTTACTTCCAGTATTCTGGATCAGTAACAAAATGGGTGCGGGTTTCTTCCCTCACTTTATGTTAGCTGATGAAGTAGCTAGAATTGGTGAACTAGAACAACAGTTTGGTTTTGTGAAAAACTCTGCTGCTGATCTTGCAAATGTACCAAAAGGATTAGCTGGAATAACTAAGGCTCACTCAGCGGTAAACGCTACGCCTTGGGCATTTATTTCATTAGCACTTGCAATGATGATGGGAACAGCATCATTACCTCACGTGATGATGAGATATTTCACTACTCCAAGTGTAAAAGCAGCTAGAAAATCAGTAGGTTGGTCTTTATTCTTTATCTTCCTACTTTATTCTTCTGCGCCAATGTTAGCGACTCTATCTAAATTGTCATTGATTGACCCGACACTATCAACAGGTATTATCGGTAAATCAATTGCAGAAGTTCAAGCGATAGATTGGTATCAAAACTGGAACCAAGCAAACTTGATGTTTGTAAGCGACTTTAACGGAAATGGAACTCTTGAATTAAACGAGTTTTTCATGGGTGGTAAAGCCGTTGTGTTAGCAACTCCAGAGATAGCTGGATTACCATATGTAATCTCAGGTCTAGTTGCTGCTGGAGGTATGGCTGCTGCCATGTCAACAGCGGATGGTTTGATTCTAGCGATTGCAAATGCTTTATCTCATGACTTGTACTACAAGATCATTGATCCAAAAGCAGAAACTGCAAAACGACTAGTTGTTGCAAGGGTACTACTTGTAGTAATTGGTTTTGCTGGAGCAACTATTGCGGCAATGGAGATTCAAGGTATCTTAGGTTCAGTAATCTGGGCTTTTGACTTTGCGATGTCTGGCTTGTTCTTCCCACTTGTACTTGGTGTATGGTGGAAGAGAGCTAACAAAGAAGGTGCTATAGCTGGTATGGCTTTAGGTCTAATTTCAGGTACAGCGTACTTAGTTTGGGTACGAACTGGTGGAAGTGGATTCTTAGGTATTACTCAGTTAACATTTGGTATCTTTGGTTCAGCTGTCAGCTTAGTATCTATGGTTGTTGTAAGTTTAATTACTTCAGAACCAAGTGCTGCTACGCAAAAAATGGTTGATGAGGTTCGTGTACCGTCAGGTAAAACGATCCTTGGCAAACAACACTAATTAAATCTTTTAAAGGGGCGATTAATTTCGCCCCTTTTAATTTCTCACTTTTTTCAATATAAATTTAAAATGTCAGCTAACTTTCACCCTTTAGTTTACATAATTGATTATATTTTTGGAGTAATCATGTGGACATTGATTGGACGGGTTGCAATGAATATCTTCCAAAGAGAGGACTCTCAGTTTTTTTTTATGAGAGTATTTGTCAAGTTTACCAATCCATTACTTAAAATATTTAAACCTATAACACCTTCATTTATTATAGGGCCTTTAGTTCCTCTATACGTAGCTTGGTTTTTCTTTATGATTAGATTTTACTTAATGCCATGGGTTTTAGGGTATTCTGTGATGGGGATGTTATCTTTTCCTTTAGAAAGTGAAATTTCGAGACAAATTTACCAATTTTTTAATTCAATTAAATTTTAAAAATTGATACTAGTTAATCTAGTTATCAATGAAAAAAATACAAATTTCACCCTCAATCTTGTCTGCTGACTTTGGTCAGTTGGGTGTTGAAATTAACAGATTAAAAGATGCAGGTGCAGATATGATCCATGTGGACGTAATGGATGGCCATTTTGTTCCAAATTTAACAATAGGACCCCCTGTGATAAAAGCATTGAAAAAACAATCTTCTATGATTTTTGATGTTCATCTAATGATTTCTCCTGTTCATAAATACATTGAGGCTTATGCAGATGCTGGGGCAGATATAATTACAATCCATCCTGAGGCTACAGATGATTTAAATTCATCAATTTTAAAAATTAAAGAATTAAATAAAAAAGTTGGCGTGTCCCTCAATCCTGAAACTAAAATTGATACTATTATCGAACACCTAAAAAAAATTGACTTAGTTTTAATTATGAGTGTTAATCCTGGATTCGGTGGTCAGAAATTTATGCCTGAAGTATTAGAAAAGGTAAAAAAACTTAGTGATATAAAAGAAAAACAAGAGTTGAATTTTGATATTGAAATTGATGGTGGCATTAATTTTGATAATTCAAAAACAGCAATAGAAGCTGGGGCAAATATTTTGGTCTCTGGAACTACAATTTTTAAAAGTAATAATGGGGATATAAAAAAAAATATTGAATTATTAAGATCAAAATAATTTCATGATTTACATAAGTCGTTTTTTTTTTAAAATTTTTGATCAAATCAGAAAATTTTATTTAAGATCTAATTTTTATGACAAAAGAATTTCAAAAATAGATGACAATCAATTTGTTTATCGACCCAGTCCTCACCTTCTTTCATCTTTAATTAAATACCAAAAAAAAAAATTTAAAATTGAAGATTTTTCATTAGATGACATTTGGAATAATGAAAATTTGAGCACAAAAGATTATAATAATTTAAATAATTTTTACTGGTTTTTTAGTTTAGATTTAAAATCCTCAAAAAAAAATACACAATTAGTAATTAAAAATTGGATTAATCATAATTATAAATACAACAATAAAAGCTGGAGTTTTGATTTAACTGCAAAAAGGATTATTGCCTGGTTATCTAATCATAATCTTACTTATGAGAATTGTGACGAGGAATATAAAAATCATTTTAATGTAATGATACAAAAACAAACAAATCATTTAATCAATGAAATTAACAAATCAGAATTAATTGATGATAAATTAATTGGTTGTGCATCAATTATATTAGTAGGACTTTGTTATCAAGATGAAAAAAAATATTTATCTTTTGGGTCTAATTTATTAAAAAAAATTTCTAAAATAACATTAGATAATTATGGTTTTCCAAAGTCTAGGAGTATTAAACAACTAATATTTTATTTAAAATATTTTATTTTGATAAGAGAATGGTTTAAAGAATCTCAAATAAATATTCCAGAGCATATTGATGAAACAATTTATTATCTTGGTCAAGGTTATGCTTTTGTTTGGCAAAATATAAAATCCGACATTTTATATAACGGAAATAATATCTCTGATAATGATAACTTTGACAATTATTTAAAGAGATTAGGATATAAATTTAAGAATGAAAATCAAGATGTGGGAGGATATATAATTTTAAAAAATAAAAAAATTTGTTTAACAATGGATGTGGGATCTTCACCAAATTCGGCCTTTTCAAAAGATTATCAGTCTGGTGCCTTATCTTTTGAGGTAATAAGTAATGGAAAAAAATTAATCAGCAATTGTGGATATCATAAGGAAAGTAATATTAAATTAAATGAAATATCCAAGTCATCTGCAGCTCAGAGCACTTTAGTTATCGATGATAATTCATCATGTAAATTTAGTAAAATTGATAAATCTTGGATAATAAACAATGGATTAAAAATTTTAAAAAAAAATACTGTTTTTGAAAAAAATTATTGGAAAATAAACTCATCTCATGATGGTTATCAAAAAAAATATAAAGCTATTCATGAAAGAGAAATAGAATTCTTTCCTGAAAAGTCGACCTTTGTAGGTACTGACAAGATAATTAAAAAAATAAATGCTAATTATAAGTTTGATATTCGCTTTCATGTCGAACCAAATGTTAAATTAATGAAAACTCAAGATAATAAAACAATCTTAATTCAGTTAGATGATGAAGGTTGGAAGTTCACCTGTGATAATTATGATATAAATATTGATAATGGTTTATATTTCGGTAATAAAAATTCATATACAGAAAACCAAAATATTTTTATATCTGGCATTTCTAATAACCAGACTGAAAGTATAATGTGGGAAATAAAAAAGATATGATGAAAAAAATTAAATCAGCTTTAATATCTGTATCAGACAAATCAAATTTAAAGCCACTTTTGCAAATTCTAAAGAAAAATAAAGTGAAGATAATAAGTTCTGGAGGAACCTTTAAAACTATAAAAAGATTAAAATTTGATTGTTCTGAAGTTTCAGATTTTACTGGTTTCAAAGAAATCCTTGGAGGTAGAGTAAAAACTTTACATCCAAAAATTCATGCTGGAATTTTAAGTAAAAGAAATAATAAATTACATCAAAAGCAACTTAAAAGTAATAAGTTTGAAAATATAGATCTGGTTATTGTAAACTTTTACCCATTTGAAAAAACCTTAGAAAAAACAAAAAAACATGAAAAAATTTTGGAAAATATTGACATAGGTGGACCAGCAATGGTCAGAGCATCTGCAAAAAATTATAGTGATGTAACTGTTATTACCTCTATAAAACAATATCCTGAACTTATAGACCAGTTAAAAATGAATAAAGGGTCTACTACATTAAAGTTTAGAAAAGATATGTCACAATTAGCTTTTGGAGAAACTGCTTATTATGACTCTGTTATATCAAATTACTTTAATTTGGAGACTAAAACATACTTTCCTCAAAAAAAAATTTTTTATGGTAATTTGATAGAAAAATTAAGATATGGTGAAAATCCTCATCAAATCAGTGCTATTTACTCAGAAAACACAAGTTTAAAGATTAATAAAATACATGGGAAACAGCTTAGTTATAATAATTATAATGATATTTTTTCTGCTTTAGCGATATCAAAAACTCTACCAAAAAATATTGGTACAGTTATAGTAAAACACGCAAACCCTTGTGGTGTTTCAATTCTTAAAAATAAATTTGATAGTTATAAAGCTGCTTTAGCTTGTGATCCAACAAGTGCTTTTGGTGGGATTGTATCTTGTAATTTTAAAATTGATAAAAAATTGGCTCTTGAACTTAATAAAATTTTTCTTGAGGTAATCATTGCTAATGGATTTGAAAAAAATGCACTTAAAATATTAAAATCAAAAAAGAATTTAAGACTTATTGATGCATCTAACTTTTCACAAAATGAGATATTTAAATTTAATTCTCTTAACAGTTCTATTTTAATACAATCTGAAGATAAAAAAATATTTTCTAAAAATGACTTTAAAATTGTCTCAAAAAAGAAGCCTACTAAAATACAATTTGATAATTTGATATTTGCTTTTAACGTTTGTAGATATGTAAAATCTAATGCAATAGTTTTAGTAGATAATAAAACAACAGTGGGTATTGGTTCAGGTCAACCAAGTAGACTCGACAGCTGTCAAATTGCTATTGATAAAATGAAAAAAATTAGGAATTTAGAGAAAGAGATTGTGGCTGCGTCTGATGCTTTTTTTCCATTTGTTGATGGTATTGAGAAATTAGTCCAGGCAGGAGTTTCTGCAATTGTTCAACCTTCAGGATCAATTAATGATAAAGAAGTAATAAACTTTGCTAATGCGACAGGTACTGTATTAATCTTTTCCAAGACTAGACATTTTAGACACTAAATTTTGTCAATTTTAGCAGCTAAAATAAAATCATTTTCTGATAAACCTTCAATTGCATGTGTGGTTATATTGATTTTTGCATAGCCCCAACCAAATGTGATCTCTGGATGGTGTCCCTCTTCTTCCGATATCTTTCCTACTGCGTTAACAAATGTTTGACTATCTAAGAAATTTTTGAAACTAAATTGCTTTTCTAAAAAATAAATATCTTTTTTATCTTTGATAATATTCCAACCATCTACCATTTTTTGATATTTATGAATTTCTGAAATATCAAATGGTACTACCCCACCTTCACAAGGAACACATTTTTTTTCTAAAAGTTTATTCATTTAAATTATATCCTAATTCTATTATTTCTTTATTCAAATTTTTATTTACTTTCTTAACTATATCATCTGGTAGTTTATTTTGCCATTTATTTTGAAATCCAAGATTAAAAAAGTTAATTTTTTTTCCTTTATCAGAATAAACACTTTCTTCAAACCCTAAGGTATTTTCTTTATTTTTTAAACTTGCAAAGTTTGTGGACTTTATTGCATTAAAAAATTTATTATCCTCGATTTTATTTGTTTCATTTCTTAGTTCATTTATAAAATTAATTACCTTTTTAAAAACAGGTACAATATTTTCTTCAAAATCTTCATATTTTATGAATAAAACTTTAAAATCTTTATTATCTCTCCAAGACTTGTAATGATCAGACCAGGTTCCTAAAAAGGTAAAATTACTGTGATCTTCATTAAAAGTTTTTTCAATTAATGATGATTTTTTATCAACAATTTTTTCATATGACGTTTCGTAAGATAGTGAGTAATGATGACTCATAGATAAAATAACATTTCTTGGATCTCTAACTATATAAATAGCACCTTTAGTTTGTTTTTGTGAAGTAAACTTATATCCATCAAACTCCTCTAAAGAGTTATGAGTTTTTAAAAAAACATCTTTATGACTAAAAAAATGATTTTGATTTAAAATCCAGTTTTGTGCTGTCTCTTTTTTTGATGACATGTCGTTCTTAGAAAATTTCAGTGAAGGAAACTGTAAAATATTATATAATAAATTAAATTCAAATTTACCAGTATCTGAAAAAAAGTAAGCTGATAATAATGATCTTAAAAAAGTATTTCCACTTTTTGGGTATGATGCAATCCAAGTTATCATTCAAAAAACATTTAATGGAGCGGGCAAAGGGGGTCGAACCCTCGACCTTCTCGTTGGCAACGAGACGCTCTACCACTGAGCTATGCCCGCAAAATTAAGTTAGTATAAATAGTTGTTTTTTTTAATTCAAGCAATATTAAATATGATATATTGAAAATATGAAAAAAAATGATTTGCCAAAAATAGTTTCTGTATTTCCATTAAGTAATTTTATAATTTTTCCAAAAACTACAGTGCCTCTGAATATATTTGAGCCTAGATATATTGATATGATCAATGATAGTATGCGATCAAACAAGTTTATTGGAATGATCCAGCCCAGAACATCTGCTGAGGATATTAATCAAGCTCCAAAATTACATGAAATAGGCTGTATGGGTAAAATAATGAGTTTTAAAGAAAATGATAATGGTCAGTTTTTGATAGAGCTTAAAGGACTAATTAGATTTAAGATTATAAATGAAATCAAATCAAGTAAACAATATAGAGAATGTGAGGTGAACTTTACTGATTTTTATGATGATCTAGATAGTAAAAAAGAAAATCTTCAATTTTCGGATTTAAAACTTATTTTTAAAGATCTTAAAACCCTTTTTGAGAAAAGAGGATTTGTAATTAATTGGAAAGCATTAGAAAAACAAAGTCTAGATGAAACCATAAACGCTTTAGCAATGGCATCACCATTTACTCTAGAAGAAAAACAAATTTTATTAGAGGCAAAAAATCTAGAATTAAGAAAAACTAAAATTTCAGAAATATTAACAACCTACTCTTTCGATAATTATAATAATACAACTGTTCAATAATTCTATATTTGCAATCCACTATTTGCAATTTTTTCAAAAGATTTATTTAAAAACTTATTTTTTCCAAAAAGCTGGATGGACTTAGTTAAAACATTATTATTTATTTTACCCTCTAAATTAAAAAACTCATAAACTAAATCAATACCTTTCGAAAAAAGATAATTTTTATGTTTTGCTCTTTTCTCAAAATCAATGCATATTGAACTATCTATTTCTAATCCAAGATCTAATTTAAATTTTATCAATTTAGAGATTACTTTTATATCCCTAATTGACATATTGAAACCTTGGCCTGCTAATGGATGTATCTTGTGTAATAAATCACCAAAAGCTAAAATATTTTTATAATAATAAGTTCTAAGGTTGGATGCTTTTAATTCAAAAGAACCAAAGTCACTAAATTTTAAAATAGAATATTTTTTGTTATATTTTTTAATTAAATTTTTTAGATCTAAATTCTGGTTTCCTTTAATAGAATAAACAATTGATGTCTTAGTTGCTGATATTGGTAAAAAAGCGATAGGGCCTTTTCTAGTAAAAGTCTGAGTTGCAATATTATTTTTAATCTTTTTATGGGTAATGATAGCTGTATTAGCAAAACTCTTATAATTTTTTTTTATCTTTTTGAAAAAAAACTTTTTTGAGACTCCAGTATTGCTGTCACAATTTATTATTAAACTATAATCCTTTATTTTCAAATTTTTATAATTTTTTTTTGTTTTAAAATTACATAATTTATTTTTAGACAGATTAGATAATAACTTTTTTTGTAATTCATAATTCTTAATTATTCCAAAAAGTGGTTCATTATTTTTTTCAAAATTCAAAATATTTTCATCAGAAAGTTTATCAGAAAAAATTTCGATTTTGACTATATCCCAAGTAATATTTTTTATATCCAAAATATTTTTGTTAAAAAAATCTAAATTTTCTTTTGAGACTCCGATAGTTCTGCCTTTATTAAGATATGATTTAGTTTCAGTAAAAAAAAGATCAACTATCATTCCTTGGTTAACTAAAGATTTAGCTAAACTCAAACTTGTTAATCCACCGCCTATTATACCTAGTTTCATAATATTTTTAATTTTAACAATAAAAATTAGATGATACAAAGTGATAAATTTGATTCATCAAAAATGGATATAAAAAAACTATCTAACACAGCTTTAACGTTTCTTATCAAGCGTTTAATTGAGATATTTGGTATTTTAGTCTTTCTGTTTGGTGTTTTAATGCTAGTGGCATTAATTTCATATTCTCCTGAAGATCCAAATTTTATTTTTCCAGAAAAAACAGATATTAAGAATATATTAGGATATCAGGGTAGTTTTATATCTGATCTTATTTTTCAATCTGTCGGGTTAATTGCTTATTTAATTCCAATTACATTAATATTCACTGGAATAAATATTTTTAAACGTAAAGAAATTTTTCTGATAATTGAAAATACTTTTTATATTGTAGCTTATTCTTTTTTTGGATCTGTATTTTTTAGCCTTTTTTATTTGAACACTTTTACTCTTTATATAAATGGCAATGGTGGATTTGTTGGGAACTATTTAGGTGACTCATTTATCAAAAATTTAACCAGCTCATATGGTGATGTTTTATTCTACTTATTTATTTTTGTGACTCTTTTATTTTTTTTAATTAGTATAAATTTTAATTTAAAAAACTCTTTTTTAAATTTTAAAAAATTTATAAATTTTATTTTCAAAAAAAGTCCAAAGAATTATACAAATCAGAATGAAGTTATAAGTGAATTTATACCTCAAGAAGAGATAAAAGATTTAATTCAAGAAGACTTACCATTTATTAAAGCAGATGCTAATAAATCATTAAATAAAAATAAATTTTTTTTACCTTCTATAGATTTACTAAAGATTTCAAGTGAAAAGAAAAAAGTTGAGTCAAACAATAACTCAAACAACAATCCAGATTTTTTAGAAAAAATTCTTTTAGATTTTGGTGTAGATGGAAAAATCAAAAAAGTTAGTCATGGCCCAGTTGTTACTCTTAATGAATTTGAACCTGCAGCAGGCGTAAAAGTTTCAAAAATAATTAATCTTTCAGACGATATCGCAAGGAATACTAGTTCAGAGTCAGCCCGAATAGCAACTATACCAGGTAGTAACACAGTGGGAATTGAACTTCCTAATTTTCATAGAGAAAATGTTTATTTAAGTGAAATTTTAAATAGTACAGATTTTAAAAAAAAAGAAATAAAATTACCGATAGCGCTTGGTAAAAATATTTCTGGAACACCAATAATTGGTGATCTATCATCGATGCCACATTTACTAATTGCTGGAACAACAGGATCTGGTAAATCTGTTTGTATAAATACTATAATCTTATCACTCCTTTACAAACATACTCCAGAAAAATGTAAATTCATTCTTATAGATCCTAAAATGTTGGAACTATCTACATATGAAGGTGTTCCACATTTACTTTGCCCTGTAATTACTGAGGCAAAAAAAGCAGCTTCAGTTTTAGGTTGGGTTGTTAAAGAAATGGAGAGTAGATATCGGTTAATGACTAAGGAGGGTGTGAGGAACATTGATGGTTATAATACAAAACATAAATTACCTATGCCCTATATAGTGGTTGTAGTTGATGAAATGTCTGATCTGATGTTAGTAGCAGGTAAAGAAATCGAAAATTATATCCAAAAGTTATCTCAAATGGCAAGGGCAGCTGGTATTCATATAATAATGGCAACTCAAAGACCTAGCGTTGATGTAATAACAGGAACAATTAAAGCTAACTTTCCGACTAGAATATCTTTTCAAGTAACTTCCAAAATTGACAGTCGAACTATTTTAGGAGAACAGGGTGCTGAACAATTGTTAGGTAAAGGAGACATGTTATATATGTCTTCAGCAAATAGAATTGTGAGAATACACGCCCCTTTTGTTTCTGATAATGAAATAGAAAAAATAAACAATTTTTTAAGATCACAAGCAGAACCAGATTATGTAGATGAAATTTTAAATTTTGTTGATGAAAAAGAAATAAATGAGTCTACAAAAAATCAAGGAGATAAAGATGAACTTTACCAGACTGCTGTGGAGATAATTAAATCTGAAGGTAAAGCCTCAACATCTTTTTTACAAAGAAAACTACAAATTGGCTATAACAGAGCTGCAAGAATTATTGATATGATGGAGGCAGATGGCATTGTTAGTAAAGCTAATCATGTTGGCAAAAGAGATGTTCTTTAATGAAAAAAATATTTTTAATCACTTTTTTTTTAATTTTAACAAAAAATTCATTTGCATCTATAAAAGACAATATAATTACAAAACTAAAAGAAGTTGAAAATATATCTTTTGAATTTGAACAAAATATTAATGGAAAAATTGAGAGTGGAAATTGTATAATTGAATACCCCAGAAAAATCAATTGTAAATATAACTTAGGTAATAAGAAAATTTTAATTTCAAATGGTAAGTCTGTAGTAATAAAAACTTTAAGCAGTTATTATATTTATCCATTAAAAAAAACCCCTTTAAACACAATTTTAGACAAAGATTTTTTACTAAAAAAAATCAAAAACTTAGAAGAAAGAGATATTGATAAGAAATTTGTAAATTTTAGTTTTCTAGAAAATGAAAATCAAATAAATTTATTTTTTGATAAAACTACATTTAACCTTATTGGTTGGCAAACAATTGATATTTATCAAAATATTAGTATTACTTATCTCTCATCAATTAAGCGAAATCAAAAGCTAAAAAAAAATTTATTTTTACTTCCACAAAAAAATTAATCTGATTTAATAAAGTATTGTCTCTGTTTTAAAAACTTTCATGCCTCTTGAGATATAATTGTTGAGTGCATTTTTGTGATCCAATGAACATGTGTGTACCCATACTCGTTTAGGTTTTTTCAAAAATGAATTTTTAATAGCTGTTGATAAAATGAATGAACCTAATTTCTTATTTTGGTATTCTGCTAATAATCCTAAGTATGCAATTTCAATTTCATTAGCTTCAAGATGTAAAATTAATTCAAAATAGCCAGCAAAATCATCTTTTGCTTTTAAAACATAAGTTTCAACTTTTGAGTTGGACACATACTCTATCCACTGTTTTTCAGTCCAAACTAGTCTATCTACCCAATTATGACTCTTGCCAATATTTTTGTAAAAAAATTTATTTAATTGAAAATCTACTGGATTAACAATTTCAACTGTATATTCATCTGAATTATAAAAAGAATCTCTAAGATCTTTAAGAGATGTTATTTCTAAATAATTTCTTTCGACTTTTTTATTCACTCTACCATCTTGCCAACTTTTTCTCCTCCAAACAAATGAAAATGCAAATGAGGTACCTCTTGACCCCCATGCTCACTTATATTAGCCAGTGCCCGATATCCTTTCCCAGTATCTACTGAAATTTGAAGTTTTTTTGCAACAATATTTATTCCTTTCAATAATCCAACCATTTCATCTGGGGAGGCATTAGTACTGAAGTCATCTAGGTCTAGGTATTTTCCTTTGGGTATAACCAGTGCATGAATTTTTTTTTGAGGATTTATATCGTAAAAAGATAGCACAAAATTATCCTCATAAATTTTTTTACAAGGTATTTCTCCTCTTAATATTTTAGCAAAAATATTATTATCGTCGTAACTCATTTTTTTCTTTTATCGAGCTCACCCATTATGTCCTCAACTTTTATATCATTTGCCTCAAGATACATTATCAAATGATAAAAAACATCTGCTGCCTCATGAATTTTATTAGTATCTTTTTCTACAGCCTCTATCAGTTCATTTATCTCCTCTAAAACTTTTGCTTTACTTAAAGATTTATCGTTAAGTAATTTGTTAGTATATGAGCCCTCTTTTGGGAATTTTTTTCTATCTCTAGCGAGACTGAACAAATTTTCTAAAGTATTAAGCATTCTAAATTCTAACAGGTATTCCCTTTGAGTCCAAATATTCCTTGGCTTCTTTTATAGAATGTTTTCCATAATGAAATATAGACGCTGCTAAAACTGCACTGGCATTTCCTAACTTTATACCATCAACTAAATGGTTTAAGTTCCCAACACCACCTGATGCAATTATAGGAATATTAACTTTAGATGAAATTTTAGACATTAGATCAATGTCATAACCAACTTGTGTTCCATCTCTATCCATTGAAGTTACTAATAGTTCTCCAGCACCATTTTCTTCCATTTGTTTTGCGTACTCCAAGGTATCAATGCCGCTGTTATTTCTTCCTCCATGTGTAAATACTTCCCATTTATCTCCATTCTTTTTTGCATCTATTGCAACTACAATACATTGAGATCCAAACTTTTTTGAACTATCGATAACAACTTTTGAATTTTCGACCGCAGCTGTATTTATTGAAACTTTATCTGCACCACAATTAAGTAACTTTGAAATATCTTCAACACTTCTCACTCCACCTCCAACAGTCAAAGGTACAAAACATTTCTTTGAGGTTTGTTCAACGACATCGTAAATTGTATCTCTATTTTCATTAGAGGCAGTAATATCTAAAAAACAAATTTCATCTGCACCACCATCACTATAAATTTTTGCTTGTTCGACAGGGTCTCCTGCATCCTTAAGGCCTACAAAGTTTATTCCTTTAACGACACGGCCATTTTTAACGTCTAAACATGGAATTATTCTATTTTTAAGCATCTTCCTTCACTAGTTCTGCTAATTTAATATCACCATCATAAATAGCTTTACCAACTATTATTCCTTCAATATTTTTCAAACTTTTTGCTTTTTTAACATCATTAATTGAGGATACTCCACCAGAAATAATCACTGGGCAGTTAGATGTATCAGCAACTTTTGATGTTTCCTCGAAGTTTGGGCTTTGTTTCATTCCATCTCGATCGATATCCGTGAAAATCAATCTACTTACACCGTAATCATTTACTTCTTTTAAGTAATCTAAAGTTAATTGATTAGAATTTTCTTTCCATCCAGATACTGACAATAAACCATCTTTAGCATCTAAACCTAAAGCAATTTTATTTGGGAATTTATTACATGCTTCTTTTAAAAAATTTTTATCATTAATCGCAGCACTTCCTAGAATAACTTTCTCAACACCAACATCAGTGTATTTCTGGATACTTTCTAAACTTCTAATACCTCCACCTATCTCAACCTTTAAATCAAATTTACCAACTATATCTTGAATAATATCTAGATTTACTGTTTCACCTGTTAATGCCCCATCTAGATCTACAATGTGTAAATTTTTAAAACCATGATCTTTATATTTTCCAGCTTGTTCAACTGGTGAAATTTCATACTCAGTTTTGTTATCAAAATCTCCTTTGACTAATCTTACACACTTTTTATCTTTAATATCTATTGCAGGAAATATTTTCATTTATAAACTTATAAAATTATTAATTATTTTAAGTCCTGTCTTGTCACTTTTTTCAGGGTGAAATTGAGTTCCAAAGATATTTTCTTTTTCAACTGAACAAACAATATTTGATGAATAATCTATCGTAGCTGAAATTACATTTTTTTCATTTGGTACAAATTCATAACTATGTACAAAGTACATATGAGAATTGTTTTCTATATTTTGAAAAATTTTACTATCTTTAACAATATTAATTTGATTCCAACCAATATGAGGAAGTTTAAATTTTCCATTTTGATTATCTATTTTTGAAACTTTACCCGAAATCCAACCAAGGCCCTTAGTTTCTGTTTCTTCATAACCAATATCAGCAAACATTTGTAGACCAACACAAATTCCAAGAAGAGGTTTTTTATTATTTATTACAAATTCATTTAAACTGTCTGTAAGACCATTAATTTTGTTTAAAGCATCCACACAGCTCTTAAATGAACCCTGACCTGGCAAAACTATTTTATCACTTGATTTGATCTTATTTAAGTCTGAGCTAACTTCAATATTTACTTTATTTTTAGCAACCTCCTTAAAGGAGTTTATCACTGAGCTTATATTGCCCGAATTATAGTCGACAATGGTGACGTTCATTAAACTTATAGAGAACCTTTAGTCGATGGAATTGTTTTTCTATTCCTAGGGTCCATTTCTAACGCGGTTCTTAATGATCTTGCCAATCCTTTGAAGCAAGATTCAATAATGTGGTGACTGTTATCACCATAAATATTCTCAACGTGTAAGGTAATTCCAGCAGCTTGGGCAAAAGCTTGAAACCACTCTTTAAACAATTCTGTATCCATTTCTCCAAGTTTTTCTACTTTGAGCTTAACTTTCCAAATCAAATAAGGTCTATTAGAAATATCTATAGCAACTCGTGATAAGGTTTCATCCATAGGTATCATTGCGTGAGCATATCTTCTTATACCAACAGATTTTTTCAAAGCCTTTTTTAATGCCTCACCTATTGCAATCCCAGTGTCCTCAGTTGTGTGATGAAGATCAATATGAGTGTCACCTTTAGCTTTAATATTCATATCAATTGATGAATGCTTGGATAATTGTTCTAGCATATGATTTAAAAAACCTATCCCAGTATCAATTTTATATTTTCCTTTGCCATCAATATTAATATCAACACTAATGCTAGTCTCTTTTGTTTTTCTACTAATTTTGCCTTTACGTTTCATAATTAAAATTAGGTATACATATATTATCCAATTATGGCAATAATACTAAACCTGGGCTTGAACTATTGAATTTAGTATCCATTTATAGGTTATGACAACAATTGTATTGGTAAGAAAGAATAATGAAGTAGTCGTTGCAGGTGATGGCCAAGTGAGTATGGGAAATACTGTTGTTAAAAGTACCGCATCTAAAGTAAGAAAAATTGAAAAAAGAGACGTTGTAGCAGGTTTTGCTGGCTCTACAGCAGATGCATTAACTTTATTTGAAAGATTAGAGGCTAAAATAGAAAAACATGCTGGAAACTTGTCTAGAGCTGCAGTTGAGTTGGCCAAAGATTGGCGGACAGATAAATATTTGAGAAGACTTGAAGCTCTTATGGCTATTGGAGATAAAGAAAATAGCTATATCATCTCTGGAACAGGGGATGTGTTAGAGCCCGAAGGAGACGTCATAGGAATTGGGTCTGGCGGAAATTATGCCTTAGCAGCAGGAAAAGTTTTAATTGGAACAGATATGAATGCTGAACAAGTCGCAAAAAAAGCTATTGAAGTTGCTTCAGAAATTTGTGTCTTTACCAATAACAATATTAAAATTGAAAAAATATAATGGAAAAATCAAACGTAACGCCTTTGGTAAAAAAAGAAAAAGATATTGAGGAAAAGGAGTCTTTAGTTAGTGCTTTATCGCCAAGAGAAATAGTATCCGAACTAGATCGATTTGTGGTAGGCCAGAATAAAGCAAAAAAAGCTGTAGCAGTAGCTCTAAGAAATCGATGGAGAAGACAGGCTTTAAAAGGTGAAATGAAAAATGAAGTTTTACCAAAAAATATTTTAATGATTGGACCAACTGGAGTTGGTAAAACTGAAATATCAAGGAGACTTTCAAAACTTGCTGAAGCACCATTTGTTAAAGTTGAAGCTACAAGATTTACTGAAGTTGGTTATGTAGGAAGAGATGTTGAACAAATCGTGAGAGATTTGGTTGAAATTGCTATTGCTATGGAAAAAGTAAAAAAAAGAAAAGAAGTTTTTGCTAAAGCTCAAAAATTAGCGGAGGAAAAAGTTTTGGATGCTTTGGTTGGAAAAAAAGCAAGTCTAGCTACAAGAGAAAGTTTTAGAAAAAGATTAAGAAATGGCGATTTAGACAATAATGAAATAGAAATTTCTGTAAATGACAGTGGGTCTAACAATGGTGCATCTTTTGAAATACCAGGCATGCCTGGAGCAAACGTTGGTATGATAAACATCGGAGAAATGCTCGGTAAATCTATGGGTGGTAAAGAAAAAAAGAAAAAAATGTCAGTAAAAGAATCTCATGAAATTCTAATTAATGATGAATCTGATAAATTAATTGAACAAGACAAGATTATCAAAGCAGCAAAAATTTCAACTGAAAATAATGGAATAGTTTTTTTAGATGAGATTGATAAAATATCTGGAAGAACAGATAGAGTGGGTGGTGATGTATCCAGAGAAGGAGTACAGAGAGATTTATTGCCATTAATAGAGGGCACAACTGTTAATACAAAATATGGGCCTATTAAAACGGATCATATTTTATTTATTGCATCTGGAGCATTCCAACTTGCTAAACCATCTGACTTGTTGCCAGAGCTTCAAGGAAGACTACCTATTCGAGTGGAATTAGAAGCCCTGACAAGTGATGATTTTAAAAGAATACTTAAGGAGCCTGATTTTAGTTTGATTAAACAATATATTGCTTTGTTAAAAACTGAAAATGTTGAGCTTGAATTTTCTGATGATGGGATAGATTCAATTGCAAATATAGCTTCTGAAGTAAATGCAACAGTAGAAAATATTGGTGCAAGGAGACTACATACTATTATCGAAAAAATATTAGACGATATTAGTTTTACAGCTACTGATAGATCAGGAGAGAAAATTATTATTAACAAAGAATATATAAGTAAGAATTTAGAAAACTTAATAAAAGATAATGATTTATCTAAGTTTATTCTTTAATAATCTACTTTAGATAACCTAATTCTTTCATTTCGTTATTAAGTACTTTTTCTAAATTTTTTGCTATTTCTAAATCTAAAATTTTTTTCCAATCATTTTTTACCCCTAAATTAAAAAACTTTATTTTTTTACCTGTAGTTGAGTTAATTTTAGCTTCTTTAAAAGTTTCGGAGTCCTCTAATTTTTGCATTTTATCGAAACTTGTACTTTTTAAGCAATTATTAAATTTTTCTTTATCTAAAGAAAAATTTACTTTATTTAAATTTGCAACAAATTTTAAAATATTAATAAAAGTTTGCTCAGTATTTACAACTAAATCTTCGTATTTTACTAATAAATATCTTTTATATCTTTTAAAAATTTTCCAGGAGTTATAATGATATTGCCATGAACCCATCCATGTTGTGCATGCAGTTTCTGAGTTTTTACCAATATACTGTGGGGTTAAGAGACTTTCTGAAGATTGCTTGGTAGTTTTTTGAAAATGATGTGAATAAGAAGAAACTACATTTCTTGGATCCCTTACAATATAAATTACCCCTATTGTATGATCTCCATTGGTAAATCTAAATCCCTCTTGATCAACATAGGCAGAATGAGTTTTCAAAAATCTAGTTGAGTTTTTATTATAAAAAATTTTTTGAGTATTAATATAATTTTTATACATTTCATTTTCATTATTTGTATCTACACCTATTCTTTTAAATAATGAATTATCAGGAAATTGTTTAATATTTTTAAGTAATTCAAAGTTAAAATTACCATCTTTGGAGAAAAAATAGGATGATAATAGTGACCTTACCAACGTATTTCCACTTTTAGGATAAGAAGCTAACCAAATTATCATTATAAAGACACTATAGGACTATATTTTTTTAAATAAATTATTTTTTTTTAGAAAAATATAAAATGCTCCCTCTCCTCCATCCTCAATACTAGCGCTATTTATTTCATAAATCTTACTCATTAAGTCTTGATTTTGTTTAATGAATGAAGGTATGGAATGTTTTAGAATAGAAAGGTCTCGTGAAACATAGGGATCTTTATGATTATCTGAGTGAAGACCTTTGCCAGTAACAATTATTAATTTAGAAATATTATCTTCAAAAGATTTTTTTATGAAATTTTCTATAGTCTTATTTGCTTCATCTAATGTGTAGCCATGAAGATCAAGTAATCTAACTTTGCCTCTTGTCTTCTTTTTTTCCAAATTATCCTTGTTTGGAAATTCTTGATCTTTAGCTAAAAATTCTTCCCAGTCTTGCTTATCTTTATCTGAAATTTTATTATTCACCTAATTTAGGGTGTCTACAAGTAACCAGTTTGGGTTGTTAGAGCTTATGTCTCTAGAAAAAGTCCAAGTATCATAAATAGTTTTAATTTTATCTGGACTACCTGAAATAATTTTTTTTTCTTTATCCCTAATACAGGTAATGATTTCGCTAACAAAGTTTACTGTCACATTTAAAACTTTATCCAATTTTTTATGCTCTTTAATATCAGCAGAACTTATTCCTATAAATGTTATTTCTGCAAAGTGTCCTCTTTGCCCTCTTTCAACAAGAGCTTTGTTAAATTCGTCAAAAATTTTTTTGCTAAGTAAAGGTTTGCTTGCAATTAACTTATTATCATTGTCACTAAAATCTGTAATTATAGTCTCGTAAGCAATTTTAGCTCCTTTTAAAAACTCCTTCTGAGCCACTGCATCAAAATTTTCATTTCGCTTGGTTTTTTTTTCTTGGTGAACTTTTTTTAAAATATTTTCAAATTGAGCAGGTGTTTTGCCGTCAAATCCAGTTCTTTTACCAAGAATTCCTCTCAATCTTAAAACAATAAACCCAGCAATCATTGCCAGCAAAATAATATCTATATATTCAAAACTATAATTCATACACTCAATTTAATTACTATGTTGATTAATTTCAACTAGCAATTAGAGTAAAGACAAATGAACACAGTTTTAATTACTATAATATTGGTGCCAATAATCGAAATTTATTTATTTATAAAAATCGGTGGCCAGATTGGAGCTTTTAACACCATTTCTTTAATATTCATTACAGCAGTTATAGGAATAATTTATGCAAGGTATGAAGGATTGAACACACTTAAATCAGGTTTTTCTCAATTAGTTAAGAACGAACTTCCAGCTTATGAGATAATCTCAGGTGCAGCAATTGCTTTTGCTGCATTACTTTTAATAATACCAGGATTTGCAACTGATGTTTTAGGATTTCTTTTAATTTTTCCATTTACTAGAAAAATAATATTTGGAAGATTTATTGATAAATTTAAAAATAAGTCAAAAAATAAGACAAAAAATGAGAAACCTTATATAGAAGGGGAATTTGAAGATATAGAGGAAGATGATGAACGAAAATTATAAAATTGTAAGTAAATTTATAAAAGATATCTCTGGTGAAACTCCAGATGTTGAAACATATTTATATGTAAAGGATTATATATCTAAATATCAAATGAATATCGAGATCAGCTCAAAAGCTTTGAAAGCACAAATTATTGAAATTAATACTTTATTAAAATTTCATGATAATAGCGAAAGTAAAAAAAAATCCCATTTTGAATTAACATATACAACAATTATAAAACTAGAAAAAGAAATTAAAGAAAAAAAAGTTTTACAAAAAATTATTTTATGTGATGTGCAAAAAGAAATGTATTCAGAAATGGAGGAAGCGCTACTAAATCTTCTAAAAATGTCTGGTTTCCCTAATATTAAGTTTGAAAAGAAAATTGATTTCGAGGAGCTTTATAATAAAAAATTTAATTAAAAAAATTTTTCTTTAAATTAGTTTTTAAATATTGAGAATGATTATTTTTTTCCTTATCGCTTGGCTTAATTATTTTCTTAAAATATAAAACCTTATTTTCCATTTGATGCTTATTATCAATAGTCTCATTGTTGAAATTTAAGGTAGGTTCCTTTTGATCAATTAAATTAATATAAACTTTAGATAGTAGATCACAGTCTATTAATGCAGTATGTTGAACCCTTTTAGAATTATCAATTCTATATCTTTTACAAAGGGCATTAAGACTTAAAGGTGATCCTGGGTATTTATCTCTAGCTAATTGTAAAGTATCAACTATTTCATTCTTTAATGTCTCTTTGCCAATGATTTTTAACTCATTATTAAGATGAGACAAATCAAACTCTGCATTATGAATAATTAATCTTTTACCACTAATAAAATCTAAAAATTCTTGAACCACTTCTTTAAATTTTTTTTTTGAGGATAAGAATTCATCAGTATATCCATGAACTTCTAATGCTTTTTCTGAAACTTTTCTTTCGGGATTTAAATAACAATGGAACTTATTTTTAGTAGGTATCAAATTTTCTAATTCTATACACCCAATCTCTACTAATCGATGGCCATCTTTTACAGATAAACCAGTTGTTTCAGTATCAAGAATAATTTCTTTCATTTATAAAATCCTTTTTAAAATATACTTAATATCTCTTTTAACAGATTTATTTGTAAAATTATTTTTAATAATAAAATGAGATTTTCTCATTTTATAGTCAAGTGGAAGTTGTATTTTTTTAAATTTAATAAATAAATTATAATTAAAGCCTGGTCTTTTTTTTAATCTTTTTAGAATGTCTTTTTTATTAGATTTTACAAAAACCAACATATCTCCTTTTTTATTGATTTTATTTTCTAACAAAAGAGGAATGTCTAAGATAACAATTTTTTTGTTAACATGCTTTTTCAAAAATTTACTCATTTCTTTTCTTATTTCAGAGTGAATAATTTTAGTGATCTTTTTAAGATTAATCTTATTCGCAAATATTGCTTTAATAATTTGATTTTTATTAATTGGAAATGAATAAATAAATTTAGGTAAAACTTTTTTTAATTTAATAAAAATTCTTTTATTTTTTTTATATAACTTATTTACTTCTTCATCGGCGTTAAATACAGGATATCCGAAATTCTTTGCTATATAACTTTTGCCTGATCCTATATCACCTAAAATTCCAATTTTTATCATTTATCAAGCAGTCCAATAACTTGTTCATTAATTTTTGGTTCTATTCCATGCCAAATTTTAAAAGCTTTTGCGGCCTGATAGATAAACATTTTTTTCCCGTTTTCAGTTTTTTTTCCTAAATTTTTACCATCCTTAATAAAATTAGTTTCTTTTGGGTTATAAATTACATCATAAAAAAATTCACAATTTTGAAATTTTGAAAAATCTAAATTTAATCTATCTTCTTTTTTTAAACCAATGCTTGTAGCGTTAATGATCATGTCGAAATCTGATATTTCATTCCAATCTACTACCTCTAAATCTTTAAATAGATTTTTTAAATTTTCAGCTTTAGACTTTGTTCTGTTGCTGATGGTAATACTTAAGACTCCCATTTTATAAAGAGCAAAAATAACTGATGGCACAACACCCCCTGCTCCAAGAATTAAAACTTTTTTTCCTTTAACATCATAATTTACATCTTTAATAGCAAGTTCAAATCCATCAATATCAGTATTGTGTCCTATAATTTTTTCATTTTTCAAATAAACTGTGTTTACAGATTGTGTCTTTTCTGACTCAAAACTAAGCTGATCTAAATAAGGAATAACATCTCTTTTGAAAGGAACTGTAATATTGGCTCCATTTATCTCTTTATTTCTAATCTTAAGAAAGAATTCTTTTAAATCGTTCTCATTTAATTTCTTTTTATCATAAATTCCATTTATACCATTTTCTCTTATCCAGTAATTATGTAGTTCAGGTGAAAGTGAATGAGTTATTGGATTCCCTATTACTAAATATTCTTTCATATGTGATTATTTAAATATTCTTGAATTTTCTCTATTGGAAGACCCATTATAGTATTTTTATCTCCATCAATTTTCAAAAATAAATTTTTTCCCTCTCCTTCAATTTGATAAACATTATAAGCATATAAGGACTCATCTGATATTTTTGATAAATATTCCTCGAGTTCTTTATCACTAAATTTTTTCATTGTTAAGGTTGCTTTATCAGTATGATTCCAAATCATAGAGCCATTTTTTGAAATACATACTGAACTTACTAGGTTATGTTTTTTTCCATTTAATTTTTTTAAAATACCCAGGGCTTCTTCTCTATTTTGAGGTTTAGAAATCAATTCTCCGTTTAAATCTATGACGCTATCAGCCCCTAAAACTAATACATCAAAATTTTTCTGACTAACTTTAATAGCTTTAAGTTCTGCCAGATTCTTTGAAATAATTTCTGGGGATGCATTTTCATTTAGTAAACTTTGTTTAATTGGATCTTCATCAACGCTGGAGGGCTGAACCTCAGCAGGAATATTGTTTTTATCTAATATTTCTTTTCTAACTTTACTTTTTGACGCAAGTATCAATTTAAACATTTTCTTTGTAAATTTCGTATATTTTTATGACTGATGCAGCAGTTTCCTCGACAGATTTTCTGGTCACATCTATTGTGGGCCATCCATATTTACGAAAAGTTCCCTTTGCATTGTTTACCTCTTTTTTAATTTTTTCTAAATCTGTATAAGATTTATTTTCATTTTCTTTTAAAGAGCTCATTCTATTCTTCCTAATATCCACTAATCTTTCTGGTTCAGTGCTCAGACCAACAATACAAGAGATTTTTGGTTTGTCTTTTAGAATTTGTGGAATTGAATTTTCATTTACTAATGGAATATTTGAAGTTTTAAAACCTTTGTTTGCCAAATAAATTGCTGTTGGTGTTTTGCTAGTTCTGCTTACACCTAATAAAATTATGTCAGATTTTTTTATTTCTTTTACTAAATTTCCATCATCATGATTCATAGTAAATTGAATGGCTTCAATTCTTTTATAATATTCATCATTTAAAGCATATTGACCACTTGGTTCGTGTGATGCTTTTTGATTCAATAATTTAGAAAAACTAAGTATCAAATCACCAAGCACTCCAAAACAAGGAATATTTTTTTCATTACTAATATTTGCTAAATATTTTGCAAGACTACTATCCACAATAGAATAAAGAATTATAGAATTTGGTTGTTTTTTGGCATTAGATAAAATTTTTGAGATCTGATTTTCTGTCCTTGTGAAAGAAAATGTATGTATTTTATACTCAATATTTTTAAATTGAGCTTTGATCGCAGTAAAAATCCTATCTAATGTTTCACCAGTAGAATCTGAAATTAAATAAATTTGATATGTATTGTTCATGTATAAATAGTTGATTTCTTTGTTTTATTTAAATCATATTAGATATTTTTAATATTTAATAATTTACATTGTAAAACACCATTTTTATCAACATTATTAAAACTGTGTATAATAATTTAAGTAATTTTGATCAAATTGTTAATAGGCTACAATATTGCTTATATATTTAATAAATTTTAAGCTCTAAATGTTAATAAAAAGTTTATAAAATGTTAAAAAAAACTAATTACCGTTATTCACAAGTTATACTACAAATACTATTAATTATATTTAATTATTAATATGTCAGACATTAATGAAGTTATTAAAAATAAAAAAACAAACATAAATCCTATATGGATTATGAGGCAGGCTGGGAGGTATCTTCCAGAATTCCGAGATATTAGAAAAAAAAATACTGATTTTATTAAATTATGTTTAAACCATGAATTATCAGCTGAAATAACATTACAACCCTTAAAAAGATTTGAACTAGACGCAGCTATAATTTTTTCAGACATTTTAATGGTTCCTTATGGTTTGAATCAGAAAGTTGAATTTAAAAAGAATTTTGGTCCAATCTTAGGAGAATTAAATTTACAAGAAATATCAAATTTCAACGAAAAAGATTTTACTCAAAAACTTAAGCCAATTTATATGGCGTTAGACTTAGTTAAAAAAAATGATTTAACGCAAAACAAAAGTACGATAGGTTTTGTGGGTGCACCATGGACTCTACTAGTTTACTTAATTAATAGAAAATCACCAAAACAAAAATTAATCAGTAATTTTTTTCAAAATACTCACTCGATTGAAAAAATATTGTCCGTCTTAGATAAATTTCTTAAAATTCATATTAAGAACCAAATTGACAATGGTGCTGAAATAATACAAATATTTGATAGTTGGGCAGGTCTATTAGAAATGAAGGACTTACCAAAATATGTCTATTCCCCAACCTTATCACTAGTAGAATATGTTAAGTCCCAAAATATTCCTGTTATATGTTTTCCAAGAGGCATTAAAGATTATAAAATTTATTGTGACAATGTAAAACCTGATGCTGTTTGTATAGACTATGAAACTGATCCAATTCAAATAAGGAAGAATATTACTATACCTGTACAAGGTGGTATGGATCCCAAAGTATTATTGTCTGACAAAGAAAATTTAAAAAAAGAAACAAGAAGATATTTAGATATATTTAAAGATCATCCATACATTTTTAATTTAGGGCACGGGGTCTTGCCCGAAACCGATCCAAATATGATGGATTATCTTGTAAAGATGGTAAAAGACTATTAATGGATAAAAATTTTGAGCATCCCCCGATTAATTTTGGCAAAACTGGAGCATTAATTGTAAACTTAGGAACTCCGGATTCGACAAGTTGGTTTGATATTAGAAAATATTTGAAAGAATTTCTTTCTGATAGACGTGTTATCGAGGTTAATCCCCTAATCTGGCAATTAATTTTAAATGTTTTCATTTTAAATTTAAGACCCTCTAAAACGGCCAAAGCTTATAAAGAAATATGGATGAAAAATGAAAATATTTCACCCCTGTTATATTATACACAGAAACAAAAAGATAAAATTTCTAACTTAATTTCTTCAGAAAATCTAATTGTCGATTTTGCAATGCGTTATGGCAATCCCAGTATTAAAAGTAAAATTGATAAATTACATCAACAAGGATGTGAAAACTTAATTATTTTGCCTCTATATCCCCAGTATGCTGCTGCTACTACCGCCACTGTTTGTGATGAAGTTTATAGATCATTAATGGATATGAGATGGCAACCATCCTTAAAGATTATCCCACATTACGAGTCTGATCCATTATATATTGACGCTTTAGTAAATTCTATAAATAAAAAAATTAATGAAATTAATTGGAAACCAGATTTAATACTTGCATCATATCATGGTATTCCAAAAAAATATTTTGATAAAGGAGATCCTTATCATTGCTATTGTCACAAAACTACAAGGTTAGTCTCAGAAAAATTTGACTCAATAGAAATAAAAACTACATTTCAATCAAGATTTGGACCTCAAGAGTGGCTACAACCTTATACTGATAAAACTCTTGAAAATTTACCCAAAGAAGGAAAAAAGAATGTGCTAGCAATATGCCCAGGCTTTTCTTCTGATTGTGTAGAAACACTAGAAGAAATACTAATTCAAGGTAAGGAAAGTTTTATAAATTCAGGTGGGGAAAATTTTGATATGATCCCATGTTTAAATGATAATGATGATCACATTATTTTATTAAAATCCTTAATACAAAAAAGTATTTAGTTTATGAATACTTATCTTCTTTTTAAATCTCTCCATTTAATATCAGTTATTTCTTGGATGGCTGGTTTATTATATTTACCGAGAATTTTTGTTTATCATGCACAAAACAACTCTGAACCAATTATATCAGAAGTATTTAAAATTATGGAAAAAAAATTATTTTTTTACATTATGACCCCTGCTATGATTTTATCTTGGTTATTTGGATTACTACTAATCCATGAAATTGGTTTTGAGCAATTAGGACAAATTTGGATGATTTTGAAACTAGTTTTTGTTGTTTTGCTAACAATTTATCATTTTTATTTAGGAAGTATCCTTAATCAATTTAAGCTAAATCTTAATGAGCATTCACATAAATTTTTTCGATACATTAACGAAATTCCAACAATATTACTGATTTTAATCATATTTGTAGTAGTTTTTAAGCCTATCTAGGGTTGAATAATATTAAATAGTATATATATTCATCCTACTTATTAAGTCCTTAATAATTTTAATCATGAACATTCAAGAACTAAAACTTAAATCATCTGAGCAACTGATTACCCAAGCCGAAGAGCTTGGAATTGAAAACGCTAGTACCCTTAGAAAGCAAGAGATTCTTTTTGCTATCTTAAAAAAGGTAGCTGAAAAAGAAGAAATTACAGGTGCTGGAGTACTTCAATTATTACAAGATGGTTTTGGTTTTCTGAGAGCAATGGAATCAAACTATCTTCCAGGTCCTGATGATATATATGTTAGCCCAAGTCAGATTAGAAAATTTGGTTTAAGAACAGGTGATACTGTTGAAGGTCCAGTTAGAGCCCCTAAAGAAGGTGAAAGATATTTTGCATTACTTCAAGTAAGTAAAATTAACTTTGAAGAACCAGATAAATCTAGACATAAAATAGCATTCGACAATTTAACACCACTTTATCCAGATAAACAATTAGTTATGGAAGTAGAAATGGTTAAAACAGAAAAAAAACCAGACTTAACACCACGATTAATTGATCTAGTAAGTCCCATAGGTAAAGGACAAAGATCAATTATTATTTCACCTCCTAAAGCTGGTAAAACAATGATTTTACAAAGTATTGCAAATTCCATAGCTAAAAATTATCCAGAATGCTACCTAATCGTATTATTGATAGACGAACGACCAGAGGAAGTAACAGACATGCAAAGAACAGTTAAAGGTGAAGTTATAAGCTCCACTTTTGACGAACCGGCGCAACGTCATGTGGCTGTAGCAGAGATGGTAATTGAAAAAGCCAAAAGATTAACTGAGCACAAGAAAGATGTAGTTATTTTATTAGACTCAATTACAAGATTAGGAAGAGCATATAATGCAGTAATTCCAAGCTCTGGTAAAGTTTTGACAGGTGGGGTTGATGCGAACGCCCTTCAAAGACCAAAAAGATTTTTTGGTGCAGCAAGAAATATTGAAGAAGGAGGTTCTTTAACTATAATTTCTACTGCTCTTATTGATACTGGAAGTAGAATGGATGAGGTTATTTTTGAAGAGTTCAAAGGAACAGGAAATAGTGAAACAGTCTTAGACAGAAAAATTGCTGATAAAAGAATTTATCCAGCTATTGATATTACAAAATCAGGCACTAGAAGAGAAGAGTTGTTATTTGACAAAAATGATTTACAAAAAATGAATGTGCTAAGAAGAATAATCGCACCAATGGGAACAATGGATGCTATAGAATTTATAAATTCTAAATTAAAGGACACCAAAAATAATGCTGAGTTCTTTAATTCAATGAACAAACCAGCATAATTAAGTTTTCCAATATATCAGAATAAAAGTTATAATATTTTATGACTATTTACGCTTTATCAACTGGTCCAGGTGTGTCTGGTGTTGCAATTGTTCGAATTTCAGGTCCAGAGGCTTCTAATGTAATTAAATTATTAACAAAGAGTAAAATTCCTGTACCAAGAATGGCAACCCTAAGAAAAATAAAGAATATCAACACTTCTGAGCTTATTGATGAGGGCATAATAATCTGGTTTCCTGGGCCTGAGAGCTATACAGGAGAGGATATGGCAGAAATTCACATCCATGGCGGCAAGGCTGTGATTTTAGCACTTCAAAATGAGATATCTAAAATAAAAGATTGTCGGTTAGCTGAGCCAGGTGAGTTTACAAAGATTGCCTTTCAAAATGGAAAGATAAATTTACTCAAAGCTGAGAGTATTGCTGATTTGATCTCAGCAGAAACTGAAATCCAAAGATTACAAGCTATTAAGATTATGAGAGGAAAATCTTCTGCTAAATTTAATGAACTTCGAGAAAAGTTGTTGAAACTTTTATCATTTGTTGAAGCTAAGATAGATTTCCCCGAGGAAGATTTACCTGAAGAAAATTTAAAACAAATTAAAAAAGATTCCTCGGATGTATTAAATGAGATTAATAAAATTCAAAATGATCAAAAAGTTGGTGAGATAATTCGTGAAGGTTTTAAAATTGCAATAGTAGGACCAACCAATGCAGGTAAGTCCAGTTTATTGAACAATTTATCAAACAGAGAAGTTGCCATTGTTTCTGAAATTGCTGGTACTACTCGAGATGTTATAGAGACACATTTAAACATAGATGGGTACCCGGTTATTGTTTCAGATACCGCGGGCATAAGAGACTCACAAGATGAAATTGAAAAAAAAGGTATAAAGTTATCTCTTAAAAAGGCCGAAAATGCTGACTTAAAATTAGTAGTAGTTGATGCTAAAAACATTGATTTAAGCGGTTTTTTGAACGATTTACTAAAAAAAGATGCAATTTTAGTTGTTAATAAATCAGATCTACTCAAAGAAAAATTAGATCCGAAAATTGTTAAGCTTAATCATGTTTTAATTTCATTAAAAAATAATCTGAATATAGATGTGTTAATCTCAAAAATTAAAAACAATCTAAAAAATAAATTTATAATTGAAGAAGATATTTTAATTACCAGAGAAAGACATAGACAACATCTTGCTCAGTGCGGAAATCATTTGAAAAATTTTTTGGATAAAAATGATAAAAAGGATTTTGACAAAGGAGCTGAGGATTTAAGACTAGCAACTAGACATTTGGGCATGATTGTTGGAAAAGTCGATGTAGAGGAGATATTAGGTAGTATTTTCAACGATTTTTGCATTGGAAAATAATAGCAATTTTGCTGTATTTTTGGCCATTTTTTTACGATTTTCGTTGATAAATAATGCTTATTTAAGAAAAAAAACTGAAATCTTGTAAATATTTTAATCGAATATAAATTTACCTCATGAAAAAAGATTTATCTTTTGATGTGGTAGTGATTGGTGGTGGCCATGCTGGTTGCGAGGCAGCAGCAGCTTCTGCACGTCTTGGAATTAATACTGCCCTTTTTACTCACAATAAAGATACCATAGGTGAAATGTCATGTAATCCTGCCATTGGAGGTTTAGGAAAAGGACATTTGGTAAGAGAAATAGATGCTCTAGATGGTGTTATGGGTGAAGTAGCAGATAAGTCTGGAATACAGTTTAGACTACTAAATAGGAGCAGAGGGCCAGCAGTAAGAGGACCAAGAACACAGTCTGATAGATCATTATATCGCAAATTTATGCAAGAAAAACTTGCAAACTACTGTAATTTAAGCATTTTTTCTGATCCTGTTATCAAGTTTATTTTTGAGAATAATGAAATAAATGGATTTATTACGCAAAAAGGCAATAAAGTAAGTTGTAGTAAGTTAATCTTAACAACGGGCACATTTTTAAATGGATTGATACATATTGGTGATGAGAAAACACCCGCTGGTCGATTCAATGAAAAACCTAGCACAGGTTTAACTGAACAGTTGGGGAGATATAATTTTAAGATCGGTAGATTGAAAACAGGTACACCTCCAAGGTTAGACTCTAGAACTATTAATTTTACAAATTTAGAAAAACAATCCGCTGACAATGATCCTTATTTTTTTTCTTTCCTGACTAGGAAAAACTTCAACAAGCAAGTATCCTGTTCAATGACCTATACTAATGAAAAGGTTCACAAGATTATTGAAAAGAATTTATCTAGAAGTGCAATGTACTCTGGTAACATACAAGGTGTTGGTCCTAGATATTGTCCTTCAATAGAGGATAAAGTCGTAAAATTTGCAGATAAGACTAGGCACCAGATATTTCTAGAGCCAGAGGGTCTAAATGATCATACAATTTATCCAAATGGTATATCAACATCTCTACCTGAAGTTGTACAGCATGAAATACTTAACAATATCAATGGTTTAGAAAATGTAAAAATAATTAGGCCAGGATATGCCATAGAATATGACTATATTGACCCTAGAGAGCTTTTTCTGACATTGGAGACCAAAAAAATAAAGAATTTATATCTTGCAGGACAAATTAATGGAACTACAGGATATGAGGAGGCAGCTGCTCAAGGTCTTGTAGCTGGGATTAATGCTGCTCTTTCTCTTAAAAATATGGAACCTTTTATTTTGGATCGATCTGATGCTTATATTGGAGTGATGATCGATGATCTAGTGACCAAAGGTGTTGCAGAGCCATATAGGATGTTTACATCTAGAGCTGAATACAGGTTAACTCTTAGATCTGATAATGCAGATTTGAGACTAAGTCATAAAGGAATAAAGATTGGATTGATTTCAAAGTTAAGAAAGGAGTTATTTGAGGATAAATTTGATAAATTGAGCAAAATATCAATGCAAATGTTAAATTTGAGTATTTCTCCATCTAAAGCAGATAAATATGGTATTAAAATAGCTAAAGATGGTGTTTTTAGATCTGCTGAAGAAATTTTGACACAAAAAGATGTAAACATGAGAAAAATTAGAGAGATCTGGCCAGAAACTTTAAACCATGGGTCTGAGATAGATCAACAAATTGAAATTAATTCACATTATAGAGGTTATTTAAAAAAGCAAAAGGCAGATATTCTCGCGTTTAAAAGAGATGAAAATCTATCAATTCCAGACAACATTAACTATGATCAATTTTCTGGCCTTTCTAACGAAGTTAAGGCTAAATTTAAGGAAATAAGGCCTAAAACACTGGGTCAAGCACTAAGGATTGATGGAATTACTCCTGCGGCCGTATATATTTTGTTGTCACATGTCAAAAGAAGGTCTATTAAGCATATAGCTTAATGGATAACGTAATTTTAAATTCTTACTCTAAAATTCCAAATCTTAATGTTTCACGTGAAACTTGTAATGACCTTGAGTACCTAATTTCGATGATCCAAGAAAAAAACAAAGAAATAAATATAATCAGTAAAAAAACTGATGAAAAATGGGCTATTAGGGAACGCCATATATTTGATTCTGCACAAATAATTGATTTTGTTGATTTAAATAGCAATACAACCTGTGATTTAGGCACTGGAGGAGGCATGCCTGGATTAA
>CABYTJ010000011.1:0-40236 GCA_902521885.1 uncultured Pelagibacteraceae bacterium | reverse complement strand
AACTATATTTGGAGTACCTGCATCAAAAAGTGTTCCATAGGTTCCATCATTTATGTAAAGCTTATGTTTTTTTTTAAGGTCAACTCTTACTATAGTTGAACCACTTTCAGCAACCAAAGCCCTTCCAGGCTCACAAATAATTTCTGGCATATTATCTAATTTCAAATTATCTAAACTTCTTTTAATTTCTTCTAAGTAATTATCTAGAGATTGAGGAATTAAATCTGGATATATTGTTGGGAAACCTCCACCTACATTAATATAATTAGGTATAATTTTTGTTTTCTTAATTATATTTCCTATTTCAGCAATACCTTTAGTATAAGAGATTGGATGCATACATTGTGACCCAACGTGAAAACTTAATCCAATTTTATTTGAATTTTGTTTAACTAATCTTAACAATCCTGAAGCTTCAGAACTTAAAGCACCAAATTTTTTAGATAAGTCTATTTCAGCATGTTCATTTGATACTGCAACTCTTACAAATAATTCAAGATCTTTAGCATTATTAGTACTTTCAATAATTTTTATTAATTCATCTTTTGTATCTAAAGCAAATGTTTTAATACCATACTTTAAGTAAGCCTCTTTAATACTTTCTCTACTCTTAACTGTGTGCATATAAGAACATTTAGCAGTTTGGCTAAATTTTCTAACTGCCTTTATTTCTGCTATAGAGGCCACATCAAATTGGTCTATTCCACTTTTTATTAGAGTTTTAATAACTTCCTCATGAGGATTAGTTTTTACTGCATATAAAATTTTTCCTGGAAATTTTTTTTGAAAGTAATTTGAGGCAGAAAGAATAGAATTCTTTCTGATACAATAAACTGGCTTATCAGGTCTCAGTTGATTTACTAATTCTTCAACTGATTTAAATTTTTGCATTAAAAATGCCCCCCAAAAAAATTTAACAAAAAAAAGTCTTTTAATTATTTAAAAAACTTTAGTATTTGCAGCAATTAATTGAATAGTTGCTTAATGTAAAGCAAATAATTTCCTATTGAATTGTGGAAAAAAGTATCCATATATGAGTCATGAAAAACGAAGCACCACTTCAAAATTTAGCTGATTTTGAGAATAAATCATTGTTAATAGTCGATGACGATAACCCTTTTAGGGAAAGATTAGCTAGGGCTATGGAAAAGAAGGGTTTTGAGGTTATTCAAGCAGAGGGTGTGCAAAAAGGGATAGATTCCGTTAAAGCTAAAAAACCTGGTTTTGCTGTAGTTGATTTAAGATTGGCAGATGGCAATGGATTAGAAGTTGTCAAAGAAATACAAACATCCAATTCAGATAGCAGAATCATCATGCTAACTGGTTATGGTAACATACCTACAGCAGTTGCTGCTATTAAAGAAGGTGCTATTGACTATTTAGCTAAGCCAGCAGATGCTGAAGATGTAGAAAAAGCTTTATTGGCTGATCCATCAAAAAAGGCTGCTCCACCTGAAAATCCAATGTCAGCAGATAGAGTTAAGTGGGAACATATTCATAGAGTATTTGAGCTATGTAACCGGAATGTATCTGAGACAGCAAGAAGACTTAAGATGCATAGAAGAACCCTACAAAGAATTCTCTCAAAAAGATCTCCTAAATAAATTTTCTTAATTTTAAAAGTTTTTTAGCTAAAACAGTTAAAAGTGCTATCTTAGTAAACTCAGCTAATAAAAATGGTGTAACACCTAATTGTACAAGTGGCTTATCCCATCCAATAAGTACTCCCAACCAAACAACACCCAAGATATATATTGTTGAGACTGATAAAATTAATTTAGATAAAATCATGAAATAATTATCTTTGGTTGTTATAAAAGACGCTAAAAAACACGCAGACATAAATCCTATTAAATAACCCATAGTTGGACCAGTAAAGTAAATTAAACCCACTCCTCTTTCAGGAGAGTTAGAAAAAACAGGTATCCCAGCAATACCCTCAATTAAATACAAACCGACAGTAGCAATAGCTATTTTATACCCAAAGCTAATCCCTAAAAATAATACAACAAATGTTTGCATAGTCATTGGTACAGGGTAGAAAGGAATTTTAATTTTTGCTGAAATAGCTAGAATTATTGACCCAAAAAAAATAACAAGTAGTGATTTAATTATTTGTGATTGAGTATTTTGCTTTATAAGTTCCATAAAAAATAATACTCTTATTTCCATCTATAATCTATATTAATTTTTAATGAGTAAAATTCAAAAAACAGATCATTTTTATCTTATTGA
This sequence comes from uncultured Pelagibacteraceae bacterium, assembly GCA_902521885.1. Taxonomy (GTDB): domain Bacteria; phylum Pseudomonadota; class Alphaproteobacteria; order Pelagibacterales; family Pelagibacteraceae; genus Pelagibacter. Next base: position 38,001 of record CABYTJ010000011.1, on the reverse strand, counting down.
TGGATCAGGATATATATTTAGAGCTTATTATGCATTACCTCCTTTAACAAGAAAGAGTGATGGATTACCAACAGGAGCGGTCAGTGGCTTTTGTAGTATGTTATTCAAACTTCTTGAAGACTCAAAATCAAATGAAAATAAACATAAACCGACTCATTTTGCAGTAATTTTTGACTCTGCTAGAAAAACTTTCAGAAATGAAATTTATAGTGACTATAAAGCTAATCGCTCAGAAGCACCAGATGATTTGGCTCCTCAGTTTGAATATATAAGAAAATCTGTATTAGCTTTTAATTTACCTTCAGTTGATCTTATTAATTATGAAGCTGATGATTTAATAGCAACATATGTAGACCAAATTTTAAAAAAAGGAGCAAAAGTTACAATTGTTTCTTCTGATAAAGATCTAATGCAGTTATTTAAAAATAAGGTTCGAATTTTTGATCCAATGAAGAATAAATTTATTTCTGAAGAAGATGTTCAAAATAAATTTGGTGTTGATCCGAGCAAAGTAATTGATGTTCAAGCTTTAGCTGGAGATAGCAGCGATAATGTTCCAGGTGTTCCTGGAATAGGAGTGAAAACAGCAGCAGAATTAATTAATAAATATGGGAATTTAGAAAAACTCTTAAAATCTGCTCATGAAATTAAGCAGAATAAAAGAAGAGAAACATTAATTGAAAATAAAGACAAAGCTTTAATTAGTAAACAATTAGTGACATTAAAACATGATGCTCCAGTTAACATAAATCTATCTGAGTTCAAATTAAAAGAAATAGACAAGGATAAACTTTTTAAATTTTTGAGAGAGATGGAGTTTAATAGACTTCTTAGTTCAGCAATATCTAAATATGGAGAACCAGATTTAGAAGGTATTAAAAATGAAACCGTCTCTAAAAAAACTCTGAATTCAATCAATAAAAAAAATTATCACCTAATTAAAGATCTAAAAGAAATTGATGATTGGATCAATGAAGCAGAGGAAGTTGGAGAGGTTGCCGTTGATACAGAAACAAGTTCTCTAGATCCACACCAAGCTGATTTAATTGGAGTTTCTTTGAGTTCTAAAATCGGTAAAGCTTGCTACATGCCATTAGGTCATAAGTCACAAAAAAATTTAAATAAAGAATTAGTTTTAAAAAAATTAAAACCCTTGCTCGAAGATTCGAGTATAAAAAAAATTGGTCAAAATATTAAATTTGATTTTATTGTTTTATTTAAACATGGAATCACCATTTCTACCATGGAAGATACAATGCTAATGTCTTATGTTTTAGATGCTGGAAAAAATAGACATAATATGGATTCATTATCAGAAATTCATTTAAATCATAAAACAATTGCCTTTAAAGATTTAGTAGGAACTGGAAAAAAAGAAATTAATTTTAAGGACGTCGATGTAGAAAAAGCAAAAGATTATGCTGCTGAAGATGCTGATATAACTTTTAGATTATACAAAAAATTTCATAAAAGTCTTAAAGATGAGAAAATGGTAAATATTTATGAACTTTTTGAAAAACCAATGATAAAAATTTTAGCTTTTATGGAAATAGAGGGTATTAAAATAGATAATAAGTTTTTAAAAATTTTATCGTCTAAATTTGAAAAAAAAATAGAGAAAATCCAAAAAAATGTTTTTAAAATATCAAAAAAAGAATTTAATATTGCGTCTCCAAAACAACTTGGGGAAATTTTATATAATGAACTGAAAATAGCAGATTTAAAAAAAACAAAAAAAGGTAGTTTTGCTACAAGCGCATCAGTGCTAGAAGATCTTGCTTTCAAAGGACATGAATTTCCTCAATTAGTTTTAGATTGGAGGCAGGTTTCTAAATTAAAAAATACTTACTCAGATTCTCTTCCGGAGCATATTAATCCTTTGACAAATAGGGTTCATACTTCATTTTTACTTGCTGCAACCACTACCGGTAGATTAGCATCAAGTGATCCTAATTTACAAAATATTCCAATTAAAAGTGAAGATGGCAGAGATATAAGAAAATCGTTTATAGCAGAAAAAGACAATGTTTTAATTTCTGCAGATTATAATCAAATTGAAATGAGAATTTTAGCAGATTTAGCTGATGTAAAAGAACTCAAAAAAGCATTTAAAAATAATGAAGATATTCATTCATTAACTGCTAGTCAAATATTTAATACAGAAATTAAAAAAGTAGATCAAGATCAAAGAAGAAAAGCAAAAGCAATAAATTTCGGTATTATTTATGGAATATCTCAATACGGTTTAGCTAAACAAATAAATGTGTCTAATTATGAAGCTGAGGAATTTTTAAATTCATATTTTGCCAAATTTCCAGAAATCAAAGTTTATATGGATCAAACAATCAAATTTTGTAGAAAAAATGGTTATGTAAATAATATCTTTGGAAGAAGATCACATTTTATAAATATTAATGATAAAAATTATAATGTAAGAAATTTTCAAGAGCGAGCTGCTATTAATGCACCAATCCAGGGTTCGGCTTCTGAAATAATGAGATTAGCTATGATAAGATTAGAAAAAAGATTAAACGAGCAAAAAAATCAAGATACCAAGATGCTTTTACAGATACATGATGAATTGATTTTTGAAACACCAAAATCGGGGGCTGAAAAAATAAGAAAAATAATAACTGAAGAAATGACAAGTGTAGTAAATAGTGACCAACATTCATTCTCTATTCCATTAACTGTAGACTTAAATATTGGTGATAACTGGGGTTCACTTCACTAATTTTAATTTGATTGCCCAAATTAGAACAATTTAGTATTTTTATAAGTATAGTATGGACAAACAAACAATAGCTTTAATAGATGATGATAGAAACATACTAACAAGTTTGAGTATAGCTTTAGAGAAAGAAGGTTTTAAAGTACAAACTTACATAGATGGGGAAAGTGCTTTAATAGGATTAACTAGAACACCACCAGATTTAGCAATAATAGATATAAAGATGCCAAAAATGGATGGTGAAGAATTATTAAAAAAATTAAGAAAAAAAACTTCTTTACCAGTTATATTCTTAACTTCTAAAGATGATGAAATAGATGAATTGCTTGGTTTAAAATTAGGTGCAGATGATTTTGTAAAAAAATCTGGGGGTTTCTCTATTAAAGTATTAATTGAAAGAATAAGAGTTCAGCTTAGAAAAAAAGATACGAAAGACTCAATAGAAGAAAATAAAAGTATAATTTCTCATGGAAAATTGAAGCTCGATCCATCACAATTAGAATGTGAGTGGGATGGAAAACAACTTCCTGATAAGTTAACTACGACAGAATTTTTATTAGTGAAGGAGTTAGCAAAAAGACCAGGAATTATCAAAGAAAGAGCACAATTAATGGATATAGCTTATAGGGAGGATACGGATATAGAAGATAGAACTATTGACAGTCATGTTAAAAGAATAAGAAAAAAATTTAAAAAAGTTGATCCTGAATTTTCAGCTATAGAAACAAGATATGGAAGTGGATATAGGTGGAATGTTAGCTAATGCTCAGCAATCTTCTTAAAAATTTATCTATATTAAAAAAATTCTTATTTATTAATTTTATTTTTTTTACAATTATAGGTTTGTTTACATTTGCCTATATTAAAAATGTACAACCAAAATTGATTAAAAAAAAATCATCTAACCATATAGAAGTAATTAACAATACAATTGATAATTTAATAAGACTAGATGTTGAATTTGTTGAAGAGGATGTTAGAAAATTTTTATTTTCAACAAGATTTCTTTTTCAAAGTCTTGATAGAGTAATATTTTTCGACAAAGAACTAAATTTAGTTGGGGATACTGATACTTTAGATTTAGACCCAAGATCATTTCAAAAAAGGTTGGATAAAATTGAATTAGAAATACTTAATCAAAAGAAGACTGAGGAAATTACTGAAAAAAAAAATATTGATATAGGAACTGAGAATAGTGTTTCTTTAAAAGATATATTATTTAATTATGCTGGATCAAAAAATTTTGGTACTCATTTTACATTCACTCAAGAGGAATTTAATAAGTTTAATTTAATAACAATTAAAAATGTAATGAAAAATAGTCAAAATATCGGTTTTTTGGCAATTACTGAGAATGCTAATGATATTAAGGCGGCAATAGAGGAAAGAGAAAGTTTTATACTTAGAACAGCTATTGCGGTTGGTTTAGTAATATTAATTTTTTCATTTGTTTTGAATAGATATTTTCTTAAACCAATTAAAAATTTAGTAAGTTATACAAAAACTATTAAAAATAAAAATCCTAAAACAACTAATATTGATACATTAAAACTTAGAAATGATGAGCTGGGACTATTATCAAATTCTTTAGATGATATGACATTAGAATTACAAAAAAGGATTTCACAGGCAGAAAATTTTTCAACTGACCTTGTTCATGAAATAAGAAATCCTCTAGCATCTCTAAAAAGTGCTTCTGAAATTTTACATGATACCAGCGATGTAAATCAAAGAATTAAACTAATAGATATTTTAAGCCACGATGTACAAAGAATAGAAAGATTAATTACTGATTATTCTCAAATGTTAAAAGATGAAGTAGCACTAAGTAAAGAAAAAATTAAAAAAATAGACATTGAACCAATTATAAAATCTGTCGTGGATGATTTTAATAATATTTATAAACTTAAAAGAGGTATCAATATTTCTTATGAAAATGATAAAAAAAATAAGTATTTTATTAATGGAATTGAAAATCGTGTTGAACAAATAGTGGCCAATCTACTGGAAAATGCAATTTCATTCAGTGATGATAATAAAAATGTTACTGTAAAAATTGCAAAAACAGATGAAGATAAAGTGATCATTAATGTATTGGACCAAGGTGAAGGCTTTAAAGAAAAAGATACTAGCAAAATATTTAGAAGATTTTACAGCAATAGACCAGATAAATTTGGGGAACATTCTGGTCTAGGATTGAACATAGTTAAAAACTTGGTTGAATTACACAATGCTTCAATCAAAGCTACCAATAGAAAAGATCAAAAGGGTGCAAGTATGGAAATTATATTTCCTAAGGTATAAAGAGTTCTATTGATTAATTAATACTTTATTGCTAGAAGACCCTCCATGGAAGATTTCAAAGTAAAAGATATATCAGAAGCAGAATTTGGCAGAAAAGAAATTTCAATTGCTGAAAGTGAAATGCCCGGATTAATGGCGTTGAGAGATGAATATTCTGGTAAATCACCGTTAAAAGGAGCAAAAATTATAGGATGTTTGCATATGACAATCCAAACTGCAGTTTTAATTGAAACACTAGTAAATTTAGGAGCTGAAGTTAGATGGTCATCTTGTAATATTTTTTCTACTCAAGATCATGCAGCAGCAGCAATAGCAAAAGCAGGTATCCCAGTATACGCATGGAAAGGTGAAACTGAAGAGGAATACCTTTGGTGCATTAAACAAACCATCACAGGTAATAAAGAATGGAAACCAAATATGCTTTTAGATGATGGAGGAGACCTTACTGCCATAATGCATAATGAATATAAGGAATTATTAAATAATGTGAAAGGAGTTTCAGAAGAAACAACTACTGGAATTAAAGCACTTAACAAAATGGAGAAAGATAAATCTCTTTTAGTTCCAGCAATCAATGTAAATGACTCTGTAACTAAATCTAAATTTGATAACTTATATGGTTGTAGGGAAAGTTTAGTTGACGGAATTCGAAGAGCGACTGATGTAATGATGTCAGGCAAAATTGCTATTGTAGCTGGATTTGGTGATGTAGGAAAAGGAAGTGCTGCATCTTTAAGACAAAGTGGAGCTAGAGTTTTAGTTACAGAGGCAGATCCTATATGTGCGTTGCAGGCAGCCATGGAAGGTTATGAAGTAGTTTTAATGGAAGAAGCAATTAGTAAAGCCGATATTGTTGTAACTGCAACAGGTAATAAAGATATTGTAACAGCAGATCATATGAGAGATATGAAGGATAGAGCTATATTATGTAATATTGGCCACTTTGATAATGAAATTCAAGTAGAAGCTCTAAAAAATTATAAGTGGACAGAGGTAAAACCTCAAGTTCATGAGATAGAGCTACCTAGTAAAAAAAGAATAATTCTTTTAGCAGAAGGAAGATTGGTCAATCTAGGATGTGCAACTGGACACCCTAGTTTTGTAATGAGTGCATCTTTTACAAATCAGGTAATAGCTCAAATAGAACTTTGGAATAATCACAAAAATTATGAAAATAAAGTTTATGTTTTGCCAAAACATCTTGATGAAAAAGTAGCAACTTTACACTTAAAAAAAGTGGGAGCAAAACTAACCAAACTATCTAAAGACCAAGCTGACTATATAAGTGTTGGAGTAGAGGGTCCATTTAAACCTAATGCATATCGCTATTAGCAGTGAGAAAATAGATTTATCTTCGGAAGAAAAAACAGAGAAATTAGCTGCTAGATTTTTTAAAAAAATTAAGCCAGGTGATATAGTTTTTTTATATGGAGAAATGGGGGTAGGTAAAACAACATTTATAAGATATCTAATTAATAAATTCCAAAAGGAGAGTAAATTAGGAATAACTGAAGTCACTAGTCCTACATTTAATTTACTTAACGAATATAAAATTAATGATGTAAAAATAAATCATTATGATTTATTTAGACTAAAATCCATTGAAGAAATTAAGAATTTGGATTTGTTTGAGAATAACCCAAAAGTAATTACATTAATCGAATGGCCAGAAATTATTGAGAAAAGACCAGATAATTTGATAGAATTGATTTTTAAATATGAAGAAAATCATCAAAAAAGATCTTTACAAATTAAAGGTATAAACCTTTAGTTTCTAAGATGAAAAATTTAAAAGAAATAAAAGGTGACGCCTCTTTAAGAAAATTCTATAGAAAAAAAAATAAAAATTACTCCTCAATAATAGTTTTTTGTAAAAAAGATAAGCTTAAGAATCTTCTTATATATGATGCAATAAATAAAGAGTTAAACAAAAATAAAATTTTAGCTCCATATTTATATAATGAAAAGTACAATCAAAATTATATTGAAATCCAAGATTTTGGTAATCAAACAGTTTTTAAAATTTTGAATAAAAAAATAGATAATAATAAATTTATTTATTTTAAAAAGGTAATTGACACATTAAATCAAATACAATCTATCAAAACTAAAAGTGTTAAAAATTTTAAAAATAAAAAATATAAAATTCCCAAATATACAAATGAAATATTAATTGAGGAAGCAAATTTATTTTGTGAGTGGTATGTTAAAAAAAATTTATCAAAAAATACTAAAGGAGAATTTACAAGAAAGTTCAAAAAAATAATTAAAAAGTTAGCTTCAAATTTAAAATTAAAAAATGATGTATTTGTTCATAGAGATTTTCATGTTTCAAATTTAATGTTAGTAGAAAATCAAATAGGTGTAATTGATAGTCAGGATGCTTTAATTGGGAACAAAGCATATGATTTAGCATCCCTCATAGATGATGTTAGGTTTAGAACTTCTATTTCATTAAAACAAAAAATTTATAACTATTATATTAAAAATCTCTTAAAATTAGAAAAACGGAAGTTCAAAAATGATTTTGAAATATTATCAATTTTAAGAAATCTTAAAATTATTGGTATATTTACACGTCTTGCAATGAGAGATCATAAAAAAAAATATCTTAAATTAATACCACATGCATGGGACCTAATAGCTATAAGAATAAACAAAAATAAAATATTTAGTGAACTAAAAAACTTGATTAATGAAAATTTTAAAAAAAAATTAAATGAAAATTAATACAGCATTAATATTATGTGCAGGCTTAGGTAAGAGATTAAATCCATTAACTTTAGGTACTCCAAAACCTCTACTTAAGTTAAATAACATAACTATTTTAGAAAGTTGTATTAATACTATAATTAAAATAGGAGTTAAAAGAGTCATACTGAACACTTTTCATTTAGGTGATCAAATTTTTGATTTTGTAAATAAAAAAAACTTTAAAATTGATATTGATATAGTTGAGGATGGATCAAAGATTTTAGACACAGGTGGTGGAATATTAAATATGATTAGACATTCTAAGGATGAAAACTTTCTTATTTTTAACCCAGATACATTATGGAATGAAATTTATATTGAAGAAATTGATAAGATGAAAAATTTTTATATTGAAAACCAATTAAATAATTTGCTTTTGGTAGTTAATAAAAAATTGAGCTTTGATAATAACTTAACAGGTGATTTTGAATTGAAAAGTAATTTATTAAAAAAAAATGATAACAAAAATTTCATTTATATTGGTTGTCAAATTTTGAATAAAGATCTTTTTAAAAATCATGAAATAATAAATTTTTCAATTTCAGAAATTTGGGACAAATTGTTAGAAAAAAATATGTTGAACGGTTTCCAAAGTATTAATAAATTTTACCATTTAACTAACTTAGAAACATTTAAAAAACTAAAAGATCTCTAGCTCGATCTTTATCAAGATACTCACAAGAGACAATTTGCTCTTCTTTGTTAATTTCAATTATCAAAGGGTTTCCAGTAGGTATTTCCAAACTTGATATTTGATTGTTATCCAATTTGAATAAATATTTACATAATGCCCTGATAGAATTACCATGAGCTGAAATTAAAATATTTTTGTTAGTTAATTTTTTTTTAATCTCATTTTGATAATATTTTAAAACTCTTTCATAAGTATCTTTGAGAGACTCAGTGTCTGGAATTATATTTTGAGATATTTCACTGTATGTTTCAATATTTATTGGATGATAAGGACTTTCCTTACTCAGTGGATCTGGCTTAATGTCCCAAGATCTCCTGAATTCAAGGATTTTATTTTCACCAATTTTCTTACCCATCTCAATTTTGTTAAGACCTGTTAGAGCACCATAATGTCTTTCATTAAGTTCCCAAGCTTTAGTAAAACTTTTATTATCTTTCAAAACTGTCTGTATTATTTCTAAGGTTTTATTTGCTCTTAGTTGAAGAGATGAATAGTAAAGATCTATATTAATTTCTTTTTTTTTAATTAGTAAACCAGCTTTCTCAGCTTCTTGCTTTCCTTGATCTGTGAGGTCTACATCAACCCAGCCAGTGAATCTTTTTTCAAGATTCCAAATACTCTGACCATGTCTTACTAATATTAAAAAACTCATATTGTTATTTTTAAAATATATTTGTAAATAAAACTATATAATTCAATTATGAAATTTTTTTCTAATTATAAGATAATCTTTAATAGTATAAATATTTCATTAATTATTTTATATCTTTTTCCAGGAAGTATTTTTGGTTGTATTTTTTTGGATGATTGTAGCATTCAACCTCGAATTACAACAGACTTTGCTGAGATTTCTTCGAATCATTTGTACGCATTTGTTATAGTTTCAATTTTTGGTTATTTGACTTTTTTAAAAGATAAACAAATAAAATATTTAATTATTTATTTAATCTTATTAGCAATATTGCTTGAAATTTGCCATTTGTTTATACCACAAAGAAGTTTTCAATGGTCTGACTTGTTTGGTAATTTGTTAGGTGTCTTTGTTGTAATTTTTTTCAAGAATCTTATAAATAAATATGGGTTATTTAAAAAATAAATTACTACTTTTAATATTTTTTTTATTAACAGCATGCTCTTCAATTCCAAACAATACAGCTAACAGCTGCTCAATCTTTGATCAAAGATACTTGTGGTATAAACATACGAAAAATGTTGAAAAAAAATGGGGCACTCCTATCTACATCCAATTAGCAATAATTAAGATGGAGTCTGATTTTGACTGGTTAGCAAAGCCTGCAAGACAAAAAATTTTTAAAGTTATACCTTACAAAAGACCTTCAAGTTCATTTGGTTATTCACAAGCTGTTAAAGGAACTTGGGAACAATATAAAAAAGAAACAGGAAATAATCTAGCAACCAGAGTAAGATTTAAGGATAGTGTCGATTTCATTGGATGGTATACAAATAAAACAGAATCTATTTTAAACATTTCAAAAAAAGATGCCTTCAAGCAATATATTGCTTATCACGAAGGATGGGGAAACTTTAAATATTATAAAAAAAATAAAAAAGTAATTGGTTTAGCTAATAAAGTTAAAAAGCAATCTGAAATTTATAAAAAACAATTAGTAAAGTGTAAAAATTCTTTAAATAAAAATAAATATATTATTTTTTAGACAGTTCTTTCTTAAGTTCTAAATCTACCTCATCTATCCTTTTAGTATTTTTTGCCAAAGCCAAATACATTGATGGAGTAACATATAAGGTAAAGAAAGTTGAAATGATCATACCTCCCAAAATAGTAGAGCCTACTGCTAATCTTGAACCTTCACCAGCTCCAGGGCCAATATTTCCAATGATTAAAGGCATCATAGCAATCATAGTACTCAAAGATGTCATAATGATTGGTCTAAATCTAACTGCACAAGCTTCTTTGACTGCTGACTCAATATTTTTTCCAGTAGTTCTAATTTGATTAGCATAATCTACTATTAAAATACTATTTTTTGTTGATATACCTATGAGAATAATCAGAGCAATCTGTGAAAAAATATTTACTGAGCTATTCAGAAATAAAACAAATACTAAACCACCAAAAATAGCCAGTGGGACAGTTAAAATAATTACAAATGGATGAATAAATGAATTGAATGTAGCTGCCATTACCAAATATGCAGTTAATAAAGCCAATGCAAAAATTATAAATAATTCATTACTTGTTTCCTTAATTTCTTCAGATTTTCCTTTCCAAGTAATTTGATTTTCTGGTGCTAAATCTGACATTACATTTTCAAGAAATTTTATTGCTTCAGTTAAGGTATAACCTTCATTAATATTTGCTGAAATAGTCACAGCTCGCTGTCGGTTATATCTTGCAAGTTCTTTTGCTGAACCTTCTTCTTTAAAATTGACAAGATTTGCTAAGGATATCAGTTTTCCATTAGTTTCTGATCTTACAAATATTTTAGATATTCCATCTTTATTTCTTCTATCAGATAAATATTGTTGAACAATTATTGGATATTCTTTACCTAATTTATTAAAGGTAGTAATTCGTTTACCACCATAAAGTGTCTCAAGCGTTTCTCCTATTGCTTTAGTTGAGACCCCAAGATCCTTCGCTTTATTTTTGTTAATGATTAATTTTACTTCAGGTTTATTTCTATTGTAGTCAGAATCGATTCTAGATAAATTTTTGTTTGATCTAATTTTTCTAATCACCTTCTTTTGAATTTCTTCAAGCTCGTCATAAGTACTCCCATAAATCACCATTTGTAATGGTTTATTATAACTTGAGACTCTTATAGATTGTGGAGATATTGGAAAAGCTAAAGCTTGAGGTAAAGATACGATTTTTCCAATTGCCTCTCTTAAAACTACTTGTTGCCCTTTTTTCCGATTTTTCCAATCATCAAGAAGAGCAATTATTATAAAACTATTAAATGAATTGGCTGAACTTCCAAACCCAGGAACTCTCATTATGAATCTAGAGTAGGGGCTATCTTCTGCTTGTAACAGAGGAATTAATCTAGCCTCAACTTTTTGGGCTTGCTCTTGAGTATATTCGAAAGAACTACCTTCATCTGTTGATCCAATTATCAAATATGCACCTCTATCTTCCATAGGTAGCAGTTCTTTTTTTGCAAAACTAAATAAAAGAACTGAACTAATTATTATAAAAATAATAAAGATACCTATAGATCTAGTTTTATTAATTATAATTCCAAGCGTTTCTTTATAAAAATTAGCAAAACTTAAAAAAATTTTTTCAAATCTTAAAATAAAAGTTTTTTTTGATGTTTTTTTTTGAAGAAACTTGCTTGCAAGCATAGGAGATAACGTTAGAGCTACAAATGATGAGACAACTATCGAGAAAGATAAAGCTATTGCAGTTTCCTTGAATAAAGTGCCAGAAATTCCTTCTATAAAAATTAGTGGCAAAAAGACTGCTACCAAAATTAATGTTGTAGCAATTATAGCAAAAGAAATTTGTTTAGATCCCTTATAAGCAGCAACTAATGGTGTTTCTCCATTCTCAATTCTTCTATAAATAGCATCAGTCATGATGACAGAGTCATCTGTAATTATCCCAATAGCCAAAATAAAACTTAAAAGCACAAATATATTTATAGAAAGACCAAAAATATATAATCCAAGAAAGGATGCTATTAAACTTACAGGCAAAGCAACTGCTGGGACAATTACAGCCTTTAAGTTACCTAAGAATAAATAAATTATTATGACCACCAAAACAAATGCAATTAATAAAGTTTTATAGACCTCCTCAATAGCTGCTTCCACATAATTTGCTCTATTAAATGCAACTCTTAAATCTAAACTTTCAGGTAAAGATTTCTTTACTTCCTTAATTTTCTTTTTAATATCATCAGATAATTCTACTGTTGAAGCACCACTTCTAGCATAAATTCCAATCCCTACAGTTTTTAGATTAAGCTGATCTTTTGTTTGAGCTTTAAAAAGTGTTTTTTCTGAAACAGGACCAAATTCAATATTAGAAATATCAGATAGTAAAATAATTTTATTACCTGTTTTTTTTATTGGTAGTTGTTTAATTGTTTCGATATCATTATATGATTTATCTAAATTAAGTGTGAGGTCAATATTATCTGCTTCTAGAGTACCAGCTGGCAGTCTTATATTTTCTCCTCGTAAAGCGATCTCTACCTCTTGAATAGTTAAATTATTAGCTGCAAGTTTAATAGGATCAATCCAAACTCTAATACTTAATTCTCTTAATCCACCTACTCTTATTCTTCCTACATTTTTTACACTTGAAAATTGGTCAATTAAAAACCTTTCAGCATAGTCTCCTAATTCCAAATCACTCCAGGTTGAAGAAGATAATGAAAGCCACATAGTTGTGGTAAATCCTGCAGCTCTTTTAAGTATTTGAGGAGGATCAGACTCAGAAGGCAAGTTATCAACAACTCTTGCAACTCTTTCTCTTATATCGTTAGCAGCATTATCTAAATCAATACTAGTATCAAATTCAACATTAATAGTACTTCTGCCATTTTCAGATTTAGAGTCAATATTCTTTATTCCTTCAGCCCCACCAACAACATCTTCTACTACTTGAGTAACTTCTTGATCTACAATAGAGGCAGCAGCAGATTTATAATCTACTTGGATTTGAACTACAGGAGGCTGAATTCCATTTGGTAATTCTCTCACTGGCAGTTTCCAAAAAAACAAATAAACCAAAAATAATTAATATTAGAGACATTACCCAAGATACGGTAGGTCTTTTTATGCTTAATTCTGTAATAAACATTTATTTATTTATAGGTTTTATTTTTCCTCGGGGTCTGACTTTTTTTAAGCCTTCAGCTACAATAATATCTCCCTCACTTAAACCAGATATAATTTCAACATTTTTATTACCTCTGAGACCAGTATTCACTTCTGTTTTATTAGCAATATTTTTTTCATTTATCTTATAAACATATGACTTATCTCCTTCTATCATTATGCTAGTATCTGGAACACTTAAGGAGTTTCTCAAATCAAACTTAACACCAACTTCAAGTAAAGATCCTGAGATTAGTTCTAAATTATTATTTTCAATTTTTATTCTTGATAATAAACTTCTAGTATCAGCATTAATTCTACTTGAAACAAAATCTACTTCACCCTCAAAAATCTTATTTTTATAACTTGATAGTTTAACCTCTACTGGCAATCCTTTTTTAATTGATGCAGAATAATTTTCGGGAATTTTAATATCTGAATATATAGTTGAGTTATCGTCTAATGTAATAATAAAAATGTTATTTGAAACAAGAATATCTTCAGTAAGACCTGTGTATCCAAGTACTCCACTAAATGGAGCTAAAATATTTCCACTCTTTAATTTGATTAAAATCTCACCTTTTTTAACGAAATCTTTTAATTTTAAATCTTCAACAAGATCATCTTTTTTTATTTTAAAAGTTTTTGATCTTTTTGAAATCGCTGTTCCAAAAGTTTCAATTTTTTCTGAAAATTCTTTGTTGACAACTTGAGTGACAATTATTCCAGGTGGTGGTCTTTTACTAAATTTTTTTTTAAAATGATTGCCTATCATCGTTCTTCCAATAATCACAATCGCTATGATTAGAAAAAAAGCTAATATTATTGAAATAAATTTTGTTGATCTTTTCATAAGTTTTTTTAAATTATGCCGTATTCCGCCCAAGAACCATCATAAATACAAGGGTGATATTTATCATTTATTAAGGAATAAGCTAGTGCCAAAACACACGCAGTAACTCCAGAACCACATGAAAAAACTATATTTTTTTCATAAATGTTTTTCAAACAAGATTCAAAAATATCTTTAAGTTTTTCTTCATCTTTAAATGTTTTGTCCTCATTAAGACATTCATTGAATGGTATACAATAAGAATTTTTAATATTTCCACTTCTCAAACCTTTTCTTGGTTCGGGAATTTTTCCTTCAAATCTCTCTCTACTTCTGGCATCAATAACCTTAAATTTTTGCTCCTCTAAATTTTGATTGATTAATTTTTTATTTTTTACTAATTCTTTTTTTTCATAAGCTTTGTAATCTGATATTTTGATCTTATTTATTATTTTAGTTACTTCTCTTTTTTCTTTAATCCATTTTTTTAAACCTCCATTTAAAACATGAATTAATTTTGGATCATGCCCATAATAGATAAAATTAAACCAGCAACGACAAGAACTAATTACATCAGAATTATCATAAACAACTATCTCGTCATTTTTCTTAATGCCCATTTTTGAAACTATTTTCTCCCACTCATTTATTTCAACTAACATATGAGGAAGTTCAGTATCTTTTTTTGAATTATTATCTAAATCAAAAAAAATAGAATTTTGAATATGTTGAGTTTTATATTCTGTAAAACCATCCCTTTTTGTTTGAGGCATATGCCATGAGCAATCAATAATTTTAACTTTATTAAGATTCATTCCCAGCCAATCAGTTTCAACTAATGGCATCTTATCTTTTTTCCAAATATTTTTGATGGTATTCTTCAGCTGGGCAATAATTATTTAATAAAGTGATCTTGGTTACTACTTTATTAGATAATCTTTCATTAACATCTTTTAAAACTTTTTCAGCTGTTATCTTTTGAATATTATTAAGATAAAATATTTCACTTCTATATTGAGTTCCAAAATCTGGTCCCTGTGAATTTAATGTAGTGGGATCATGAATTTGAAAAAAAATTTTTAAAATTTTTTCATAAGTTATTATTTTTTCATCAAAATCAAGTTTTACAACTTCAGCATGATTAGTACTACCTGTACACACTTCTTTATAAGTTGTAGTAGTACTGTTGCCACCACAATAACCAACCTCAGTTTTAATAATACCTTCAATTTTACTAAATTTTATTTCGGGTCCCCAAAAACATCCAAGTGCTAAAACTGCTATTTCCATTGATTATAAATTAAATTAATTTACAAATTATTCGTATGCTCAGTAAAAATCAATTAGGTTTTTTGTACATGTTCATGTCTGTTTGTGCCTTTTCTATAATGGACATTATTGTAAAATGGTCAATTGAATATCCTATTGGGCAAGTTTTATTTTTTAGAGGATTTTTTGGAATAATTTTTTATTTTTGTATTATTCCAAGAGACAGACTCCATAATTTTTATTTAACTAAAAGAGCTGGACTCCATTTCTTAAGATGTTTATCAGGATTAATTGCTTTAGTTGCTATTTTCATTGCTTTAAGAAGTTTACCTTTAGCAACAGTTGTCAGCATCTCTTTTGCAGCTCCAATATTCACAACTATTTTTTCAATTTTTTTATTAAATGAAAAAGTTGGATTATTTAGATGGTTAGCTGTCTTAGTTGGATTTATAGGAATTTTAGTTATCACTGAACCAGGAATAAGTTCACTTAACATTTATTATGTTTTTCCAATAATTTTCTGTTTGGGACTTTCTTACGTCGCAATAGCAATTAGGCAGCTATCAACTTCAGAGCCTGTTTGGTTAATTTCTTTTTATTTTTCTTTAGCAATAACTTTACTAAGTTTTTTAACAATTCCTCAGGGGTGGATAATGCCAGATTTAAGAGATTTTTTATTATTATCAATGGTAGGTATTTTTGGTGGAGTTGCAAACTTGTGGTTAAGTCAATCTTATAAATATTCTGAAGTATCATTAGTTACACCACTGAAATACTTGGCTTTAGTTTTTGCAATATTTTTTGGCTACTTTATTTGGAATGAAATACCAACTATTAAAACATTATTTGGTGCAGCTTTAGTAATAATCTCTACAATGATCATTTTTAGAAGAGAAATTTACCAAAAAAAAAATATCACGTCTAAAACAATTAATGACTAAAGTTCCAAAGTACTGGAAAAAAGCAAAAAAAAATTTGTCTAAGAAAGACAAAATAATGGCTAGATTAATAAAAAGTTACGAAAGCCCATCGGAAACTATTTTAACATCAAGAAAAGATATCTTTTATTCATTATGTAAAAGTATCATTGGACAACAAATAAGTGTTGCCGCTGCAAACTCTGTTTTTTTTAAATTTAAAAAAAAATGTAATAATAAGATAAATGCTAGAATAGTTTCAAGATTGACTTTTTCACAAATTAAATCATGTGGTCTTAGTCGCCAAAAGGTTAAAGGAATAAAAAGCTTAGCTAAACAAACTTTAGATAAAACCTTTAATCCTAAACTTATAAACAAGATGGATGATGAAGAGGCCATTAAGTATTTATCAAATTTAAGACAGATTGGAAGGTGGTCTGCTGAAATGATATTACTTTTTACTTATAACAGATCTAATATTTGGCCAATACAAGACATTGGTCTTTTAAGAGCAATTTCAAACAATTATAAAAAAAAATATTTACCACCTGATAAGTTTGTTAGTTTACTTAAAAAAAGGTTTTCACCTTATTGTTCAGTAGCAACATGGTACTTGTGGAGAAGCATAGATCCTGAACCTATTCAGTACTAAACCCCTCAATAATTTGCATATGTCTCGTCGTTGTTTCTTTAGCTAAATTCCAACCAGCTAAATATTCTTTTGACTCATGACATTTTAACGCTTGTTCATAACTTGGAAATTCCCAAACCACTGTTCTAACGAAGTCATCTCCATCGAATGTTTTATGATTTCCCCCTCTAACTAGAGGAACTCCACCAAATCCTTTAATTATAGGTGTTACTGTTTCAGCGTATTTTTTTAAATTTTCTTGATTATCTATTTTTAGATATAAACTTATCCAATATGCTTTCATGATTTCTCCTTTTTAAATAATTTTAATTATGATAATAGATTTCATGGCAGAGAAATTAATCATCGAATTTGATGAATATACTAAAATTGTTGAGAAATTAGCAATAGAAATTCACAAAAACTATAAACCTACAGTTCTTGTAGGTATTATGAGAGGTGCTGCACCAATAATTGATATTTTATCCAGAATTTTAAAACTTCCAATTGCTTATATAGTCATCCAAAGTTATTCAGGTGAGGGCATGGAGGACAAGCAAGGTCAATTAATGTTTTCAAGAGAAATTAGTTCTTTAGCAAAAAATGAGGATTTTAATAAGGTACTTTTAATTGATGACTTGTCAGACACAGGGCTTACTTTAAACAAAAGTATTGAATGGTTAAAAAATTATGCTCCAATCAAAAGCTACATTAAAGAAGTTAAAACAGCATGTTTATGGAAAAAGAAATCTTCATCTTTTGAGCCTGATTTTTGTCCTGTAAAATTAGACTCAGATCCTTGGATCGTTCAGCCAACTGAGCACTATGAGGAGCTATCTATCGATAAATTAATTGAAAAAAATAAATAGGGCCAGATTGAACTGGCCCTATTAAATTTGTTTAAGCAACTGCAAAACTCACAACACTTAATACTGCAACAACCCATATTGCAGGTGATGTACTTGAAAATTTTCCAGTAAATATTTTAATTAATGCATAAGACACAAATGCTAACGCAATACCATTACTAATACTATACGTTAAAGGCATTGCTATCATTGCAAGAATTGCTGGAGCAGACTCTGAAATATCATTCCACTCTATATCTGTAATATTTCTTATGAAAAGAACAGACACAAATAGCAATGCGGCACCATCAATTTGTTTAGGCAAACTGGTTGCTAAAGGAGCAAAAAATATACAAGCTAGGAATAATATACCTATTACTAATGAGGTCATTCCAGTTTTTCCTCCAGCTTTTACACCTGCTCCAGATTCTACATAACTCGTTACAGTAGTAGTTCCCATCATTGCACCAGCAACAGTACCAACACTGTCAGATAACATTGCTTTATTAATGTCTTGAACTTTACCGTCTTTCCCAACCTTACCAGCTACATTAGCAACTGAGGTTAGAGTTCCAGCAGTGTCAAAGAAGTCAATAAATAATAGTGTAAATATTACAGTAGACATCCCTGCAGTCATTGCTGCAGATAGATCAAATTCAAATAAGTATGTCATTGGAGGTGGTGCGCTTGCAATACCATTAAATTTCGCTAATCCTGCAGCCCAAGCAATAATACTAAAAACTAGAATACCAATAATTATATTTCCTTTAACATTCATTTTTTCTAGAACTATGATCGCTATAAACGTTGCACAACCTAGTAAAACTAAAGGATCACCAAGATCACCCAATTGTACTAAGGTTACTGGATTATCAACTACCACTTCCATAATTTGTAGACCAATTATTGCCAAGAACAAACCAATACCAGCTCCAATTCCTAGTTTTAAACTTTTAGGAATAGAATTTATTAACCAAGCTCTAATCGGCGTTAAAGAAATGATTAAAAATAATACTCCGGCAACCAATACTGCACCTAAAGCTTCTTGAGGTGTGTATCCCATACCAGCACAAACTCCAAAAGCTACAAATGCATTAATTCCCATTCCTGGTGCAAGTCCTATTGGCCAAGTTTTTCCATAAAAAGCCATTATAAAACATGCTAAAGCTGTAGCTAAAATAGTAGCTGTATAAACTGCGCCGAAATCAAAGAAACCTTTATCGGGTCCGGCAAATTCCCCCGATAATATAAATGGATTTAAAAACATTATATAAGCCATGGTTAAAAACGTAGTTGTTCCGGCTATTACTTCAGTTTTAAAATCTGTTTTGTGTTTTTTATAATTGAAATAATTTTCAAGCATTTATCCTCCTATTAGAGAAATAATTATTTGATTCTTTTTGAAATTACCTTTTAAAACTAGCTTTTATTCACATATTTCAACTCAGAAGTTTATATTTATGCCATAATTAGGTTGTTATGATTGAACTATGAGGAAACTAAAAATTATTTTTACAAGTTTTATTGTAATAATGATTCTATCAGGTTGTCAGACTATTAAACAAAAAACAGATGCTATCGTCGAAAAAGAAAATCAAAAATTAAGTAAATATATCGGCAAATCTTCAAGTGCTTTGCAGATAGATTTAGGAAAACCAGATGAGGACTTTAAAAACGATAAGGGTAACTTAGTATTTGTTTATAATACTAAAAAATATGGAATTCCTTGTGAAAGAAGATTTGAAGTTGACTCAAACTCTGTTGTTGTTGGTTTTGTATCTAACGGTTGTTTTTAAGGATACCTGTGGGGAATTGCACCCCACAAGCAAGGTTTGACTTATTTTATTTCTATAAGCTTTTTCTTCTTATGCTCTGGAACAATTCTTTCACAAGATATTGTTAAAAGACCATCTTTAAGCTCAGCACCATTAACTTTTACGTCATCAGCAATAGTAAATGATCTTGCGAATTGTCTTTGAGAAATACCTTTATGAATTATTTCTCCATCAGCATTATTATTATCTGATTTATTAACTTGTTTTGTTCTTACTGTTAATAAATTATCCTCAAACTCAACTTCAACATCTTTTTTATTAAAACCAGCTAAAGCAACTTCTATTGCGTAGTTATCCTTTCCAGTTTTTCTGATGTTATAAGGTGGGTAGTTCGACTGCATCGTCAAAGCACCATTCCCTAACATATTTTCGAATTGATCAAACATATCGTCGAATCCAATTGAAAATGGTCTAAGTGAGTTAAATATAGATAAATCCTTACTTGTCATATTATCCTCCTTTGTTAAGCAAGTTTATATTTTGTAAGTCCCATTAGGCGAATTACTAGTTTTATTTAGTAACTAATTATTAATTTTCAAGATATAGAAATTAAATTTTTTTGGATATTTTTAGAGCAAATGCATAATCAAGAGCAATTTCCTCAATTGCCCCATCTCTACCTGACTTACCTCCATGTCCAGCATTCATTTCAGTTTTTAGAAGCAATAAATTGTTGTCTGTTTTTAAGTCTCGAAGTTTAGCTGTGAATTTAGCTGGCTCATCAAATAATACCCGGTTATCACTTAAGCTTGTTGTAATTAACATATGAGGATAATCCATTTTTTTTATATTGTTATAAGGCGCATATGAAAAAATATAATTAAAGTGATCTTTATTATCTTTGGCGTTTCCAAATTCATCAAATTCTCCAACTGTTAATGGCAAAGAATGATCGAGATTAGTAGTTAAAGAGTCGACAAATGGCACTGCCATTATAATTCCTAGAAACAATTCAGGAGCTTCATTAACTACTGCACCCATTAATAGCCCTCCTGCAGAGCCACCCATTCCTATTATCTTGCCTTCAGAAGAATACTTGTTTTCAATTAGATATTTTGCGGCGTAAATATAATCTTTAAAAGTATTTTTTTTGTTTGTAAGCTTTCCTTCTTTCCACCATTTCATACCTTTTTCCATTCCACCTCTTATATGTGCAGTTACCCAAATTATATCTCTGTTGATTAGACTTAACCTTGTTGATGAAAAACCAGGACTCATTGAATTTCCATAAGATCCATAGCCGTACAACAATATATTTGCACTTCCATCTATTTTAGTTTTCTTATGTCTTGTTATAGTCAGAGGAACTAATCTTCCATCGTGAGATTTATATTCTACTCTTTCTACGATATAATCTTCTGAATTATGTCCAGAGGGTATTTCTTGTTCCTTAACTAATTTTTTATTTTTCGTTGAAAGATTATATAAATAAACTCTCGAGGGAGTTTTTGGTGAAGAATATCCAAGATAAATTTCATCTGTGTTTTTATCCTTTTGCCTCAAAGAAATATTGGGTACATAAACCTTTTCATCAGAAAAAACTATTTCCTCCTCTAGTCCTGTTGAAACATTTTTTACAAATAGTTTATCTAATGCGTCAGACACTTCAGATCGAAGTATCCAGTTTTTTAAAAATACTAAACCTCCTATCAAAACTTCATTTTTTGCCTTGATAAAAGGGTTCCAATTTTGTGTTTCTAAATTATCTGAAATATCTACCTTGAAGTCTTCAGCATCTTTATTTGTGTGATTATAGAATTTATTATCCCAAGAGTTTACAGAATATAAAATTCCTTTCTCCCTTTTTTTTATTAATTTTGGTTGTGGTTTTCTTTCATCAACTTTGAAATAATACTGTTCTGAGGTATTATGATCTGAAGTTGTAATAAAATAATATTTTTCATCTGAACTTATATTGATCCCTACAGTAAACGCTTCACTTTTTTCCTCAAAAATCAGCTCATCAGAATTACTATGATTTCCAATTTCATGTCTAAAAATCTTTCTAGCTCGATGGTTTTCATCTAGTTTTGAGTAAAAGATATATTTATCATCTAAACTAAAAGTAATACCTCCTGATGTATTAGAGATTTCTTTTGTAATAATTTTGTTAGAAATAATTTCCCTTATATATATGGTGTAATATTCTGACCCTTTTGTATCTAAGGAATAGGCGAGATATTTATCATCATGACTGACCTCTAAATCACCAACCCCAAAATACTCTACTCCTAATTTTTCTTTTTCTTTGTCTCCATTCCAAATTTCCTCAATTTTATTTGTTTCAATTTTTTTTCTCAATTTTATAGAATAATTTCCTTCAATTGTGGTCTTAGTCCAATATTCATATGTGTGATCTTTGTAGGGAAGAGACTCATCATCGAGTTTAATTCTTGCTTTTACTTCATCAAATAATTTTTTTTGTAAATTTTTTGTGTCTTTTAAATGATATTCTGTGTAATTATTTTCCTGTATCAAATATTCTTTTACTTCAGGTTCTAATTTATTTTTATCTGTTAAAACTTCCAAAATATTTTTTTGATGTATCCAGCTATAATTGTCTTCCCAAGTGATATTGTGACAAGATTTTATTTCAGGTTTTTTCCTAAGATGTGGTACTTTCATAGCATAGAGAAATATATGAATATTATAATTTATACATTAGTTATATTGACAGGTTTTTACTTTTTGATGAAGTTTATTAGTAATATTTCATCAAAAAAGATATCTAAAAGTTTAAGATTCTTAATTATCTTAGGATTAATTGTTTTAGCAATTTTATTTGCTATAGGAGGAAAATATTTATTAACTTTGCCTCTAACCTTGGCTAGCCTTGCATTATTAAAGTTAAAGGGATTATCTCTTTTTCAATTAATATCGCTCTATAGATTAATACAAACTTTGAGGAGATCGGGTCGATTTTCGTTTAACCAACCTGGCACCAGAAACTCTTCTTCGATATCTATTCCAGAAGCATATAAGATTTTAAATTTAGATATAAGTAAAAAAATCACCAAAGAAGAAGTAAATAAAGCTTATGTAAAAATACAAAAAAAAATACATCCAGATATTTCTCCTGAAACCTCAAGACTATCATCAATAGTAAACGAGGCAAAAGATATAGTTTTAAATGATATTTCTTAATTAAGAATTTCTATAACTTTCTTGTATACTTTTTCAGGATTAATTTTTTCTTTTCCATCAGTATGGTGATTTACTGTTTCTACTCCCTCAGGAATTATCGGAAACATTCTTGAATTATAGTTTCCATAGATTATAGGAGTATCTACCATTAAAGTAATTGTTTTTATACCTAGGGCTGCTGATAAATGACTAAAGCTACTATCGTTACAAATAGATAAATTACAATTTTTTATAATTGGCAAGGTTTCTTTAATAGAAAAATTATCCAAAGGGAAACAAATATTTTTAAATTTAGAGTTTAATATTTCATTCAATATAATTTGCTCCTCATTATTTTTACCAGTAGCAAGAAAAAATTTACAATTTTTAGTATTTGATATTTTTTCGATAACAGATAAAAATATTTTTGATGGGACTCTTTTAGTTGGGCCAGAACCTCCAATACCTAAAAGTATATTTATTTCATTTTTATTGATGTTAAATTTTTTAATTGAGTTTAATATTATCGAATTATCTATTTGAATTTCAGGATCTCCTGAAACCTTTAAATTTATTTTATCTATAAAAAATTTTTTTGGGGTATCAATGATATGTTGATCAGTTTTTTGAAATAATGGATATTGATAAATTTTAGAGATACCAGACAATCTAGCAATTAAATTAAATCTTAAAGATGAATTAAAAATGAAAATTTTTTCAAAATTTTCCTTTTTCAAATCTTTAATTAAATTGAAGCTGCCTATAAAGCCTTTATGCTTATTGTTATTTTTATCTCTTTCTAAAGTTATAATCTTATCAATATAATTCGTTTGATGTAAATATTGATCAGCCTTTGAACTTTCTTTCACAAGTAAACTTATAGGTGAATTATATTTTTCGAATAAAGCCTTAATAAAAGGAAGAAAGATTATAGTATCCCCTATTCCCATTCTATTTTGAACTGCTAATATTTTCATATGGTATTTATAAACTTTACTAGATATATTTTTTATATAAATTTTTATTATGACAAAAATAAGTGGAATATTTGCAGCTACAATGTCAGTTTTTAATTCTGACTTAAGCCTTAATATAGAGAAAACAATAGAACATGCTGAAAAGCTCATTGATCAGGGTTGTCATGGAACAGCAATATTTGGAAGTACGGGTCAGGCTCAACTAATATCTGTTTCAGAAAAAATCAAACTTTTAAATAATCTTTCAGCCAGTAAATATAAGGATAAGCATTTAATAGGCACAGGCTTAAACTCGTTGACTGAAACAATAAATTTTATGAGAGTAGCCACTTCATTAAGTTTTAAAAAGTTTTTAATTATGCCTCCAGCGTATTATAAGTATGGTGATAAAGAAGTAATACAATTTTACTCAAAAATAATAGAAGCAGTCCCTGCGTGCAAGATTGTTCTTTATAATTTTGAGAAGCTTTGTGGGTATAAATTTAGTGTAGAATGTGTTGAGGAGCTTGTAAAAAAATTTCCAGATCAGATAGTAGGTGTTAAAGACAGTTCTTATAATTTATTTGAAAGTTTAAAATTAGAAAATTTTTCTATTTTTCCTGGTTCAGAACTTAAACTATTAAAAGGCCTACAGCTAGGCTGTTCAGGTATAATAACTGCAACTTGTAATGCAACAGCTGAACTTTCTAGAAAAGTTTATGATGATTTTTTTTCTGGAAAGGAACAATCTTATAATCAAAAATTGTGTGAAGTAAGAAGAAATTTTGATAAGTATAACCTGATTTCAGGATTACATACCTTTTATTCTAAAGAGAATAAAATTTATGAAAATATTTTACCTCCATTAAGACTTCTAAATGCGAATGAGCAAAAAGATTTAATAGATAATTTGAATAATTTAGACTTTAAACTTAATTCTAAAATGGCAGCTTGATATGCAATTAGCTAGATTTTTAAATAAGGTTTTTAAAAAAGGTGGGTTCATTTTGACTGATGCTAATTCAAAAGATTATATAATTGGAGAACCTGGAAATAATCCCATGAAATTAAAAATCTTAAAAAAGGATCTTAATTATAAATTATTATTACACCCAGACTTATATTTTGGTGAGGCCTATACAAATGGAGAAATAGTTATTGAAAACGGTTCTCTTACTGATTTTTTAGATTTAGCTTTAATGAATTTTGGAAGAGGAGAATTGAATTTTTTTAGTTATTTAATTAACCGTCTAAGAGGCTCATATAGGTACCTAACGAATTTTAATTTTATAAAGAAATCAAAGATGAATGTATCCCATCACTATGATATCTCTGATGATTTGTATGATTTATTTTTAGATTCTAAAAGACAGTATTCTTGTGCATATTTTAAAAATGATAATGATACTTTAGAAGTAGCACAAAATAATAAGATCCAACATATAATTAAAAAATTAAACATAAAAGATAATCAAAAAGTTTTAGATATAGGTTGTGGCTGGGGTTCATTAGCATTTGATATTGCCAAAGCTGCAAGTTGTGAAGTCACTGGGATTACTTTATCTGAGAATCAATTTAATTACTGTAATCAAAAAGCTAAAGATTTGAATTTAGAAAATCAGGTAAAGTTTAAGCTAATAGATTATAGAGAACTTAATGAAAAATTTGATAGAATAGTGAGTGTAGGGATGTTTGAACATGTAGGAAGAAAGTTTTACAAAAAATTTTTTAAACAAATAGAAAAACTCTTGAATGAAGATGGAGTATCTTTAATACACACAATAGGTTCAGTAAATCCACCAAGAGATCCTCATCCATGGATAACTAAATATATTTTTCCAGGAGGGTATACTCCTAGCTTAAGTGAAGTAACAACTCCGATAGAAAAAGCAGGCTTGATTGTGACTGATATAGAGGTCTTAAGACTTCATTATTCTCACACTTTGAGACATTGGAAAGAAAATTGCATAAAAAATAAGGAAAAAATTATTAAGATGTTTGATGAGAGATTTTTTAGAATGTGGGAATTTTATCTTGCTGGATGTGAGATGGCTTTCAAGTGGGGTGATCAAGTTGTATATCAATTTCAACTTTCGAAAAATTATAGCTCAACTCCAATGACAAGAGACTATATTTATCAATAAATTATTGATAGAATCTGATTTCCTCTAAAATGAAAAAAAAGCGAAAAAAATTAAAACAAAAGAAAAAAATTATTAAGAGAGTTTATAAAATCAAGTCATCTAAAAAGTTCAAAAAAAAGACTAAAAAGGTACCAAAAATAAAGAGAAAAAAAAATAAAAAATTAAGACCTAAAATTTTAAAAAAAAAAACTAATTTAATAACAAAAAAAGTTAAAAAAGAAAGCTTAGCTTTAAAACTAGTTAAATTTCAATTATCTATAAAACCTCAATTTAATTTTAAGATTAATTTTAATTTAGAGAAATATATCCAGAGTTTCTTCGATAAAATTTCAGAGACAATTTCAGATTATAAAATTTTAAAGATTGATGAAAAAAGACGAATTAAAATAGAGAAAATTGAGAATGAAAGAAAAGAAAAAATTAGGTTAGAAAATGAAAAAAAACAAGAAGAAGTCCTAAAAGTAAAATTGAAAGAACAGGCTTTAAGAGAAGAAGCAAGATTAGAAAAACAAAGAACAAAAGATATAAAGGTTTTTTTAAGAAAAGAGCAAGCCCTCCTAAGAATTGAACAAGCTGAAAAACAAAAACAGTTTTTACAGCAATTGAGATTAGATAAGCAAATAGAAAAATTTAGAATTAGAGAAGTAAAAGAGTTGGAAAAACTTGAAAAAATTTCATTAAGAGAAAAAAGAGAAGATTATTCTGCATTACAAGAAAGAATAGATAAATTAAAAGAAAAATACAGAATTATTAGAGATCAAAAAATTAAAGAAAGAGTAGAAGCGTTAGGTGTCAATCTTCAAGGAAATGAAGATAGAGAAACTTTATTAAAGAAAGAAAAAGAATATACAATTGCAAGACAAAAAATAGAATTTGCTCTAGAGAGTTTTTATAGAAGCGCTAGTAGTTTAGTTTTTCAACTTAATAAAAGACACATTACCAGACATATGTCTATTTTTAGATGCATCGATAGAAGATTTGAGACAGGAGAAATATTTATTAAATGGGATGAATCAGAAGATGAAGATTGGCTGTTATTAATTTATATTAAAAATAATTCACCAGATGAAGGAATTGTAATTGAAGATAAAACAAATCCAGAAAAAAATTTATCACATGAATTTAAAAATATAGATATTTTTAAAGCCTCAGACACAATGGTTGACTCTTTAACGCAGCTTATAGCTAGAAAAAGAGCACAAAATAATAATTAAATTTTTATTAGAATTGGGTACAATCTAAAATGCTTTTTGGTTCAATCTTTCTGATAATTCTTTATTTAGTTTTGCAATATATTCTTGCTTGGATTACTTTTTTTAACAATCTAGACTCACGCCTTGGAGATAGCACCTGGAGATTTAGTTACGATTATCCTGTAGTAGGGGATAGAGATATTTCTGATTTAGATGATAAAGACTTTGTGAGATTAAGAAGAAAAAAAAACAAAATTGTTTTATTGATGTATTCGATTGTTCTTATAATGTTTATAGCCTCATTATCATTATTGAGTCAGTTCTTATTATTTTTTTTTGATTAATTTTTTAACTGTTTCTTATTTTTTAGGTATAAAAAAAAGGCAACAACTTCATAACCAAAAGAAAATAAATTAAAGATAATTGGTAATTTAAAAAAATTGTATAAAAACTTATATTTTGGCATTTTTTTCCATAATGCTAAAAATGCTTCTGCACCCTCAATAACTTTTTCATTTTCTTTAACATGAAGTCTACGTAAAAGTTCTTTACTATTTCTTGATGTTTCTTTTTTAGCTAATTCGTTATTAGTAATATCAATCCATTCAATTTCTTGAATCTTTTCTTTTTTATATAAATCAATTTCAGCCTTACAAATTTTACAAGAATTATTAAAATAAACCTTCATTATTAACAGTTATTTACTAACTATCTCAGGTTATGTACATGCGTAAAATACTCTAGTTGAAAATTATTTTAAACAACCTATGTTTTACTAACTATGAGCAATTTCTTTGATAAATCTGATTTAAATAGAAACGAGGCGGAAACTATTGTTTCAGATACATTAAAAAAATGTGATGATGGAGAATTATATTTAGAAAATTCTAAGTCTGAAAGTATTTTATTGGATGACAATAAGATAAAAAAATCTAGTTATAATTCTGATTTAGGTTTTGGCTTTAGAGCAGTTTCAGGTGAAATTGTTGCTTATTCACATTCTAACGAAATATCAAAAAATTCGTTAAAACAATCCTCTGAAAATTTAAAATCAACATTAAAATCTGCAAAAGGCAATTATGATTATTCTATTCCTAAATCAAACAAAAAATATTATACAAACATTAATCCTATAGAAGAAAAAACACTTAACTCAAAAATAGAGATATTAAATAAAGTAAACGAGTACCTAAGAAAAAAAGATAATAATGTTAAACAAGTAACAGCAAATTTTAGTGGTGAACAAAAGTCTGTAGAAATAATTAGGTCTGGTGGTGAAACTCTAACTGATGTGAGACCCTTAGTAAGATTCAATGTTTCAGTAATGCTTGAAAAGAATGGTAGAAAAGAGTCAGGTGTTTATGGAATTGGCGGAAGACAATCGTACGATGATTATTTGACAAACGATAATTGGAAAAATGTTTGTGATGAAGCTTTTAGAATAGCTTCTGTGAATTTAGACAGCAAACCTGCTCCCGCAGGAGAAATGAAAGTTGTACTTGGTCCAGGTTGGCCTGCGATACTAATTCATGAAGCAATAGGTCATGGTTTAGAAGGTGATTTCAATAGAAAAAAAACTTCTGCGTTTCATAATTTGATGGGACAAAAAGTTGCGAGTGAGGGTGTAACCATAATTGACGATGGAACTTTAGATAATAGAAGAGGGAGTCTTACAATTGATGATGAAGGCACACCAACAGAAAAAACTGTACTGATTGAAAATGGAATTTTAAAAAACTTTATGCAAGACAGATTAAATGCAAGATTAATGAAGACTAGGTCAACAGGTAGTGGTAGAAGAGAAAACTATAGACATATCGTATTACCAAGAATGAGAAATACCATGATGCTAAGCGGAAAACAAACTCAAGATGAGATGATAAAATCTGTAGATAGAGGTATTTTTGCAGTTAGCTTTGGAGGAGGACAAGTTGATATTACTTCAGGAAAATTTGTTTTTAATTGCACAGAAGCTTATGAGATTATTAATGGTAAAATTGGTTCACCAATAAAAGGAGCAACTTTAATAGGTGATGGTCCTTCAATTTTGAAAGAAGTTTCAATGGTTGGTAATGATATGATGTTAGATCCAGGAATTGGTACTTGTGGTAAAGCAGGACAAGGAGTTCCCGTGGGAGTAGCCCAGCCTTCAATTTTAATAAATAAAATGACTGTTGGTGGCACAAATTTATAAATGGTTAAAGATCAGGAATATCTTGAAAAAAAAGCATCATATTGTTTAGATTTAGCAAAAAAATTAGGAGCTACGGATATAAGTGTTAATGTAGGTAATTCTATTTCTGAAACAGTAAATTTTAGAAATAAAAAGTTAGATGAGTCAAACAGATCTGATAATCTTGGCATAGATATCACAACATTCATTGGCAAGAAAAAGTCATCAATATCGTCATCAAATTTGCTAGAAGATAATCTAAATATTTTAATTGAAAAATGTATCCAAACTACAAAAAATACTCCAGAGGACGAATTTAACTCACTACCTGACAAGGATCTATTGGCTCAAGAAGTTAAAGATTTTAATTTATATGATGACACGCATTTAGAGAATGATAGTAAGGCTGAATATTTAACAAGACTTGAGGCTGCTGCCTCAAATGATAAAAAAATAGTAAATACAGAATCCAGCTTTGTAGAAAACAAATCAAATTTTATTTTAGCGAATAGCGATGGTTTTTGTAAAGGTTTTAAATCTTCATCATTTGTTGCCTCTAGTGTAGCTGTTGCAAAAGATGATAAAAGTATGGAGAGGGACTATGAATATACTCACAAATGTCATTTAAATGATATAAAGAATGCAGAAGAATTAGGAAAAAAAGCTGCAGAATACACTCTTAGAAAACTCAGTCCAAAAAAAATAGGCAGTGAAAAGATTTCTATAATCTTTGATAAAAGAATTGCCAAAGGAATATTAAGTACTTTTGCAAGTGCTATATCTGCTTCGGCTATTTCGAGAGGAACTTCATTTTTAAAAGATAAAATTAATCAAAAAATTTTTTCAGATTCAGTAAATATTTTTGATAAGCCTGATATATTTAAAGGCCAAGGCTCCAGAAGTTTTGACTCAGAAGGTGTTAGAACAGATACACTAAAATTAGTTGAGCAAGGGGTATTAAAGAATTATTTAATAGATACCTATAGTGGCAGAAAGTTAAACCTTAAATCTAATGGAAGATGCGGAGGGACTAGCAATCTTTACTTTGAAAATGGAAAAATTAGCTATAAAGATTTAATAAATTCTAATCCTAAATGTTTATACATAACAGAAACAATAGGACACGGAAGTAATATTGTAACTGGTGACTACTCTGTGGGTGCAACTGGATTTTTAATTGAAAATGGAGAATTCAAACATCCAATAAACGAGATAACGATTGCAGGTAATTTTAAGGATATGTTTCAAAATCTAACTTTAGCAAATGACTTAGAATTTGAGTACTCAACTAATTCTCCAACAATGATGATTGAGGGAATGGTTGTTGCTGGTAAATGAGTGATTACTGTGTAATCGGATCTGGCATTTCAGGTGCTACTATTGCAAATTTACTTAATAAAAAATTTCAAGTCAATTTATATGATAAAGGTAGAGGACCAGGAGGTCGAGCTTCATTTAAAAGAGTAAAAGGTCAGATTGGCTTTGATCATGGAACACAATATTTTTCTCCTAAGACAATAGAATTTAAAAAATTTACAAATAGATTGATTAAAATAAAAATTTTGAAAAAATGGAGTGGTAATCATATTTTCTTAAATTCTAAAAAAAAAGAAAATAAAAAACACATTAAAATAATTGGGAAAAAAGGCAATAATGACATTTGCAAATTTCTTTTAAAAAAAGTTAAATGTTCTTATCAAAGCGAAGTCAAAAAAATTTACTACAAAAATAAATTATGGTTTCTACTATTCACTGATGGTAAAATAAGAACTTATAAAGGAGTCATTTTAACATGCCCTTTTCCACAACTTAAAAAACTTTCAGAAAAATTTATAAATAATACATTTATAAAAAGAAAATTAAAAATGGATGCAAATATTACAGTTATGATTGCAATTAAAAAAAATAAAAAATCACCTAGCAGCTTTCTTTTTGATGACCCAGTCTTAGGTTGGGCAGGTAATGAAAATACAAAAAAAAGGTTTAAATCAAAATATGATTTATGGACACTTCAAAGTACCTTTAAATGGGCAAACAAAAATATAGATAAAAATAAAAAAAATTTAAAAAAAAACTCAAAAATTTTAATCGATAAATTTTTTAAACTTACAAAAATTAAAAAAACTAAGGTAATTTATAGTATTAATCATGGTTGGAAATATTCATCAAATTCTAAACCATTAAAAATAAGAAGTTATTGGGATCCTCAAAAAAAAATAGGAGTATGTGCTGACTGGTTTATTGGACCTAGATTAGAATCAGGATGGATAAGTGCACATGACTTATTTAAAAAAATTAATTAAACAATTACTCAATTTTTTTTAAACGATATTCCCAATCTCCCATTCTTGAATATGAAACTTTTAAAATTGTAGAGTTTTTTTGATTGTACCAAATATTAAAATCTAGTCTTTTATCTTTAGGTATACTCATGTCCTTGGACTTTAATGTAAAATGGTCCACTTGATAAATCTTGCCGTAGAGATCAATTTTTTTTTTACCAATAAAAGTGACTACCTGTTTTTTTACACTTCCTGAAATTGGACTAATTTGACTATCTGCCTGTAAAATTTTATGGTTCCACCAATTCCCAACTATACTATCAATAGATGTTTCACCATTGAATGAAGAGCCTTTTATTTCAAATTTTTTAGTATTGTTGTTAAATAATAGATTCACAAATTTTTCTTTATTATTTTGTAAAGTTTTAGAATTGTATGAAATTAATTGATCTTTATGATATTTTTCTTCTCCATAACTTTCCACTTGAAAAATGACTGCACCTAAAAGTTTTACACTGAATTTTATTTGATTAGTAACTAAAGTTTGATCACCTTTTCTGTTAAAAAAATAATAGTTATATCCAATTAACTCACCATTTCTGAATATTTCCATTTCAAGTTTATTATATTTATTGTAATGAGCCATATGAGCTATGGATATAGAGGGGTAAAGTATAAGAAACAAAGTAACTATTAATTTTCTCATTCGAGAGTTACATTAGTAGACTTTTTCAATAATAGAAATAATTTAATAAAAAAATGTTTTTAAAAATAAAGAAAATACCAAAAGTACATTGGAGTTCAGAGAGACCATTCAATTTTAAGCCAAAATTTTCAACATTCTTTTTTTTATGCTTTGGTCTTACTCTATTTGGGTTAGGTGAGGGACTATTAATAGTTTCCTTCACAGGAGCTTCTCCCTGGAGTGTTTTAGCACAAGGTATCTCTTTAAATGTAAATTTAAGTATTGGAACAATAACTCTTTTAGTAAGTATTGCAGTTTTAATTTTATGGATCCCTTTGGGTCAGAGGCCTGGAATGGGAACTATATTTAATGCATTGATAATTGCTTTAATGATTGATCTTTGTATTAAGTTTGTCCCAACTCCATCCAATTATATTCATCAAATAATACTAGCTATAGTTTCAGTAATTTTAGTTGGTGTTGGTGGTGGTATATATTTAGTATCAAATCTTGGACCAGGTCCAAGAGATGGCTTAATGATAGGATTACAAAAAGTTTCAAATTTACCAATAGCGGTTGTAAGAGCAACTTTAGAAATTTCTGTTGTTGGTATTGGGTGGTATTTGGGTGGTACGGTTGGAGTTGGAACTTTATTATTTGCTTTTGGAATTGGCCCTTGTGTTGCACTTGGACTTTATTTAGTAGATAAAATATTTAATTAGGCTGCAGAGTTTGATTTTTCACTTCTTTTTCTCTCATGTGGGTCAAGAATAGCTTTTCTTAATCTGCATGATTCTGGTGTAATCTCTAAAGCCTCATCAGTGTTTAACATACTTAATTGTTCAGCTATTGACATTTTTCTAACTGGAGTAAGTACAACATTTTCATCTGTACCTTGAGTTCTCATGTTGGTAAGTTTTTTACCCTTCATAACATTAATTATCATATCTCCTGGTTTTGGTGATAATCCAACTATCATTCCTGGATAAACTGGATCATTATGTGTTACAAACATTTCACCTCTTGCCTGTAAATTAAATATTGCAAAAGCAACTGCTTTCCCTTGTTCCATTGAAATTAAAGCACCGTTTCTTCTACCTTCCATTTCTCCTTCAAATTTACCGTAATCATGGAAAATTCTATTAATAACACCATTTCCTTTTGTAAGTGTAAGAAATCGACTTGTATAACCCATTAAACCTCTTGTAGGAGCATGGAAAATTAATCGTTTTTTATCTTTACCAGTATCTTTTAATTCTACTAACTTTCCTTTTCTTCTATTCATAGAATCAATAATTTTTGATGAATATTCTTCATCAAGGTCCATAGTAATTTCTTCAATTGGCTCAAGTTTATTTCCATCTTTATCTTTTCTGTATAAAACTTTTGGAGGACTAACTGTCATTTCAAAGCCTTCTCTTCTCATTTGAGTTAGTAATATTTCTAACATTAATTCTCCTCTACCGCTTACTACGAAAGAGTCATTTCCATCATTTTCTGAAAAAGTAATTCCAACATTGTTCTGTGCTTCAATAATTAATCTATCTCTAATTTGAGTACTGGTAAGCTTTTTGCCTTCAGTGCCAGCTAAAGGAGATGTGTTAACAGTAATAGTAATAGACATAGTTGGAGGGTCAATAGGAGTAGCAGAAATTGGTTTATTAACCTCTAAATCACAAATCGTATCAGCAACACTAGCTTTCTCTAAACCCGCAACAACCACAATATCTCCCGCTTCTCCAACTTCTATAGGAACTTTTTTTGTTCCTTCATATCTAAAAATTTTTGTAAGTCTGCCTTCATCAACTTTTTCACCTTTTAAATTAATTGCCTTGATTGCTTGGTTAGCTTTAGCAGTTCCTTGTGTAATTTTTCCCACTAAACTTCTTCCTAAAAAACTATCCGCATAGAGTAGTGTTGATAACATTGCAAATGGCTTAAATTTATCTAATTCTGCTGGTTTAACATGTTCAATTATTTGATCTAAAAGAGGATTTAAATTTTCTCTTGGACCTTCTACTTCTTTATCAGCCCATCCAGATCTTCCACTTGCATACAGTACTGGAAAATCTAATTGTTCTTCATTTGCATCTAAACTTACAAATAAATCAAATGTTTCATCTAATACTTCATTAGCTCTTTGATCTGTTTTATCAAGTTTGTTGATTACAACAATAGGTTTTAATCCTTGTTTTAAAGCTTTTGACAATACAAATTTTGTTTGGGGCATAACACCTTCAGCTGAATCAATTAATAATAAGGCACCATCAGCCATACTTAAAACTCTCTCAACTTCTGCAGCAAAATCTCGGTGACCAGGAGTATCAATAATATTTATTCTTGAGTTTTTCCAATTTATTGAAGCAGGTTTTGCTAGAATAGTAATTCCTCTTTCTTTTTCAAGCTCTCCAGAGTCCATTAATCTCTCATCAACAACTTCATTTTCTCTAAATGACCCGCTTTGTTTCATTAGATTATCAATTAAAGTTGTTTTGCCGTGGTCAACGTGTGCAATGATAGTGATGTTTCTTATATCGTTACTCATAATTTGTGGCTCTTATACATTAATTTTTTTTTTTGGAAACTTTAAAAAAGCTTAAAAAATATTAAAATTCGAGGAAAAATATGGTTTTTTAATTTGTTTTTTTTGTTTTTTCTCTCTTGAGCTTTCTTTTTTCTTTTAAACTTAATTTTGGTTTTTTGTTAACGCTAGAGTCTTTGAAGGATTTACCACTATATCTTTTTGACATTTTCTTATTTTACTAGACCTAAAAAAAAAGGCCATCAAAAGATGGCCTTTAAATTTCATTTTAGAATAGGGCTTTACATTCCCATGCCACCCATTCCTCCCATGCCACCCATGCCGCCCATTCCTCCAGGCATAGCAGGAGCACCACCAGCATCTTTTTCATCTGGTTTGTCAGCTATCATTGCTTCTGTAGTTACTAATAATCCAGAAATAGAAGCTGCATCTTGTAGAGCAGTTCTAACAACCTTTACAGGATCGATAATACCTTTGGCAAACATGTCACAATATTCCTCATTTTGTGCATCATATCCGTGTGATTTTTTATTTTGTTCTAACAATTTACCAACAACTACTGAACCATCTACTCCAGCATTTTTAGTAATTTGTCTAATAGGAGCCTCTAAAGCTCTTCTTACAAGATCTACACCAGCTTTTTGATCTTCACCTTTAGCTTTTACTTTTTCAAGATCTTGTGCAGCATATAGTAATGCACATCCACCACCTGTTACAATACCTTCTTCGACAGCTGCTCTTGTTGCATTTAAAGCATCTTCAACTCTATCTTTTCTTTCTTTAACTTCAACTTCGGTCGCACCACCAACTTTAATTACAGCAACACCACCAGCTAGTTTAGCTAATCTTTCTTGAAGTTTTTCTTTATCGTAATCAGATGTTGTTTCATCTATTTGTTGTTTTATAGATGAACATCTAGCCTCGATATCAGATTTTTTACCACTTCCATTTACTATAGTACTGTTATCTTTATCAACTTTTACTTTCTTACAAGAGCCAAGATCTTCAAGTTTAACATTTTCAAGTTTAATTCCTAAGTCTTCAGAAATAACCTGGCCACCTGTTAATATTGCAATATCCTCAAGCATTGCTTTTCTTCTGTCTCCAAAACCTGGAGCTTTAACTGCAACAACTTTTAATCCACCTCTAAGCTTATTAACAACTAATGTAGCTAATGCTTCTCCTTCAACATCCTCAGAAATTATCATTAATGGTCTACCTGCTTGAACAACAGCCTCTAAAAGTGGAACCATTGGTTGTAGGTTTGTTAATTTTTTTTCATGTAATAGAATAAAAGGATTTTCTAGTTCCGTAGTCATTTTATCGCTATTAGTAATAAAATATGGAGATAAATATCCTCTATCGAATTGCATACCCTCAACTACGTCTAACTCAGTTTCAATTCCTTTGTTCTCTTCAACAGTAATAACACCCTCGTTACCAACTTTTTGCATAGCTTTCGCTATCATTGTTCCAATTTCTTTATCACCATTAGCTGAAATTGTTCCAACTTGTGCAATTTCATCACTATCTTTTACTTTTTTTGCAGACGAAACAAGGTTTTGTTTTACAACATCTACTGCTGCATCAATCCCTCTTTTAACATCCATCGGATTCATACCTGCAGTCACATATTTTACACCTTCTCTAACAATTGCTTGAGCTAAAATAGTTGCTGTAGTTGTTCCATCACCAGCTTCATCATTAGTTTTGCTTGCAACTTCTTTTACCATTTGAGCACCCATGTTTTCAAATTTATCTTCAAGATCAATTTCTTTAGCTACAGATACACCATCTTTAGTTATTCTTGGAGCTCCATAAGATTTATCCATAACTACATTCCTACCTTTAGGACCCAAGGTAACTTTAACTGTGTCAGCTAGGATATTTACCCCTCTTATCATTGCTGCTCTTGCTTCAGCGTCAAACTTTACAATCTTTGCCATTTTATTTTCTCCTTTAAATTAAATTATTTGCTTGAAATACCCATAATGTCTGACTCTTTCATTATGCTGTATTCTTTACCATCAATTTTGACTTCAGTTCCTGACCATTTGCCAAATAAAACTTTATCACCAACTTTAACATCCATTGGAATTTTTTTCCCATCTTCAGTTTTTGCACCACCGCCAATAGCAACAACTTTTCCTTCTTGGGGTTTTTCCTGTGCAGTATCTGGTATGATAATTCCTCCTGCAGTTTTTTCACTGCTGTCTAAAACTTCTATTAAAACTCTATCGTGTAACGGTCTAAATTTCATAAATTCTCCTTTATAATATGGTCTTCATATAGAGATTGGCATTACTATTTCAAGATATAGTTAAAAATAAGTTAGTTAAAAAATATAGGAAATTAAGGATTTTATGGTTTATAGATTATTTTAATGGCTAAAAATTTAGACAAAGAAGGGTTAAATTCGATCGTTGATAATTATCAGCTATTTTATATTGATTTGTGGGGAGTAGTTCATAATGGTGTTTCCCTTCATAAAGAAGCTGTGAATGTTTTAAGGGAAATTTCAAAAAAAGGAAAAGAATACATTCTACTAACCAACGCACCAAGACCTAACAGTGTAGTCAAAACTTTTTTGAAAAAAATGGGCATGGAAGAAGAAATAAGAAATCATGTTTTTACTTCTGGAGAAGCCTCTTTAAATTATCTAAAAAAAAATTTAATAAACAAGTTTTTTTTTCATATTGGTCCACCTAGAGATTTTGATTTATTTAATGATTTTAAAAAAATGAAATCAGATAATATAAAAAAAAGTGAATATTTTTTATGTACAGGGTTATTTGATGATTATGATAAAGATCTTAAATACTACAAAAAATTATTTGAAGATAATTTGAAAAAAAAGATGATCTGTACTAACCCTGATTTAATTGTAGATAGAGGCAATGTAAGAGAGCTATGTGCTGGATCCGTGGCAATGGTTTTTGAAAAAATGGGTGGTGAGGTTGTATACTTTGGTAAACCTTACCCAGAAGTTTATCATCAAGCCACTAATAATAAAAATAAAAAGGTATTATCAATAGGTGATAATCTAAACACTGATATAAAAGGGGCAAATCTTTTAGATTTTGATTCTCTTATAATTTCAAATGGAATTCACAAAAATGAAATTAAAGAAAAAGGAATAGATGAAACTTCGAGGTGTTATGAAACTATATGTAACTATATTCAATCAGAATTAAGATGGTAAAAAATATTAATTTTTATAATAATTTTAATATCAGATCTCATCATAAAGGTTCAATTATTTTAATTGGTAATTTT
>CABYTJ010000010.1:0-42664 GCA_902521885.1 uncultured Pelagibacteraceae bacterium | reverse complement strand
AATTTCTTTTTATCTTTATAAAAAACCTCACAAACCTTGGTGGAAATCGTAAATCCTGGTGGTACTGGAAGTCCCATTCTTCCCATTTCTGAAAGGTTAGCACCTTTTCCACCCAAAAAATTTTTAGGATTTTTAATTTTTTGTGTATCTTTTGACTTAAAATTTAAAATTAGCTTATTCATTATTTATTTTCAACAATTGAAAGTTTATAAAATTTTGAAATGTTTTACATAACATATTAATAAGTTCCAATCTGTTTTTTCGTAAAGTTTCATTTTCTTCATTAACTTTGACATTGTCAAAAAATTCGAAAATATCTTTCTTTGCACCTGCCAAAATCGTTAATGATTGTTCATAATTTTCATCGTTATTAATATTTGAATAGTATTTTTTAATCTCATTAATCTTTTTATATAAATTTTTTTCAATATCTGTTTTAAAAATACCAGGATCAGTTGTATTGGTCATTTCTATTTCACTATTTTTCAATTCATTGTCTAATATATTTGATGCTCTTTTATAACTTGAGATAATATCTATTCCTTGTTGGTTATTAATAATGTTATTTAGTCGGTTCGCTTTTTCATAAGATGAGAATAAATTATTTAGCGAAAAAGAAGAGATAGTGGCTTCAATTATGTCAATACGGATTTTTTTTTCTTTCATGTAATATCTGAATCTATCTTTTAAAAAATTATGTAATTCTTTTTGTAAATTTTGATTATTTAGATTATACCCTTGATCTTGATATAAGCTTGAAGAATAACTCAATAGATCATTCAATTTAAAGTTTTTTTTATTTTCAATTATTGTTCTAATAATACCAAGTGCAGTTCGTCTTAATGCAAATGGATCTTTTGAACTTGTGGGTTTTTCATTAATCCCAAAAAAACCGACTAAAGTGTCTATTTTATCTGAAACAGATAAAGCAACACTAAAAGGTTTTTTTGGAGTTTGAGTATCCAAACCAATTGGTAAATATTGTTCGGTTATTGCTAATGAAACATCTCTATCAAAACCTTGGTATAATGCAAAATATCCACCCATAATTCCTTGGAGCTCAGGAAATTCTCCAACTAAATTGGAGGTCAAATCTGTTTTGCAAATTGAAGCTGACAACTCCACTTTTTCTTTACTAATCAACAACTCATCAGAAATAATTCCACCCAATTTTCTCAATCGTTGAACTTTGTCAAAATATGTTCCTAATCCTTTAAAAAAATTCATTAATTTTAATTCAGATATTTTTTTTACTAAATTTTGAGTTTTATCTTTATTCCAAAAAAATTCTGCATCACTGAGCCTCGCCTCAATAACTCTTTCATTTCCAATCTTTATCAGTCCTTTCTGATCTTTTTTGTTTGAAACAATTAAAAATTCATTTGTAATCACACCATTATTATCAAAGGTTGGAAAGTATTTTTGATGAGATTGCATGGTTAAAGTTAAAATCTCTTTTGGAATAGATAAAAATCTTTTATTAAAGCTACACAATAAAACATTTGGATTATCTACAATATTTATTACTTCATCAAATAATCTTGGGTTATCTTTGATAGTTAGTTTTCTTTTATTAAGAATTTTTAAAAATTCTCTTTTTATAAACTCTTTTCTTTTATCTTGATCTACGAGTGATCCTTGTTTTTTAAAATATTTTTCATAAGATCTAAAGTCTGTAAAACTCTTTTTTTTTTCCTCAAAATCTTTATCTATATAAGTAGAATTTGAAGATGATAAATGATGAAATTCAAAATTAAGTGTTCTTTTATCGAATAAAGACAATATTGATTTCAAAGGTCTTCCCCAATTGAGATCAAATTCTCCCCATTTCATTGATTTTTTCCATTGGTAATTTTCAAGTAATTTAGGAATAAACTCGATCAACAAATCACTTGTTTTTAATGATTTAGATTTTGTTTTATAATAATAAAACTCACCTTTTTCAGTTTCATTTTTAAACAGATCTTTTTTTTCTATATTGTTTGACCTAATAAAGCCCTCTAATGCCTCTTCAGGAGCACTGGTCTTTGGACCTCTTATTTTTTCAGATGATATTTTGATTTGTTTATCTAAATTTTCAAAAACTATTATTAATCTATTAGGTGTGGATAATGAAAAACATTTTTTAAATTTAATTGATTTTTCTAAAAAAAAATTTTGAAATTCCTCTAAAAGTTTATTTCGCAAGTCTTTTTGAAGTCCTGCTGGAATTTCCTCACTAAATAACTCTAAAAAAAATTCTGCCATCTCAAACTTGGGTATCAATCCATATTGCAGCAGCAGACTTTGTAATTTCTCTTATCCTTCCAATATATTCTGCTCTTTGAGCAACACTAATTGCTTTTCTGGCATCTAGTATATTAAATATATGACTTGCTTTTAAACATTGATCATATGCTGGTAAAGAAATTTTTTTTTCTACTAATGATTTAGCCTCACCCTCAAACATATCAAACATTTTAAAAAGATTTTCTGTGTTCGCATGGTCAAAATTATAGGCAGAAAATTCTTTTTCTGATTGATGAAAAACTTCCCGATATTCAACATTCTCATTGTTCCAAATTAAATCATAAACATTCTTTTTTTCTTGAGTGAACATACAAATTCTTTCTAAGCCATATGTTATTTCAACTGAAACTGGTTTGCATTCAAAACCAGCCATTTGTTGGAAATATGTAAATTGAGATATTTCCATACCATCACACCATACCTCCCAACCTAGACCAGCAGCCCCTAGTGTTGGACTCTCCCAATCATCTTCAACGAATCTGATATCATGATTTTTATGATCAATACCAATTAATGATAAACTATTTAAGTATAGTTTTTTTATATTGGATGGAGATGGTTTTATAATTACTTGAAATTGATAATAATGCTGAAGTCTATTTGGATTGTCTCCGTATCTTCCATCTGTCGGTCTTCTTGAAGGCTGAACATAAGCAGCTTTCCATGGTTTAGGTCCAAGAGATCTTAAGGTGGTTGCAGGATGAAATGTTCCAGCTCCAACCTCCATGTCATAAGGCTGTAAAATTATACAACCTTGTTTACTCCAAAACTTTTGTAAATTTAAAATTGTATCCTGAAAAGTTTGAAACTTTACTTTTTTTTTACTATTTTTAGAGACCATATCTTTGCCATACAGATTTTTCATCTAATATATTTGCGAGTTGATCTACGTGATCATTCGATGATGATAATTTTTTACTTAACCAGCCTTTAGATTTTTCAAATTTTTTAATTACTACATCTTCTCCGAATTTTTCTCTTAATACTTGATTGGCATCTCCAATTTCATCTATTAAACCAAGGGACTTAGCTTTACGTCCTGACCAAAATTCTCCTGAAAATAGCTCTACCTCTGATTTTTTTAATTTTGAGCCTCTACTTTTTTCAACAACATCAATAAAATCTTTGTGTAAATCTAACTGAATATTTTTAAGTCTATCGATATCTTCTTTTTTTTCATCAAGGAAAGGATCTAGAGTACTTTTGTTTTTGCCTGCAGTATGAACTCTTCTTTCAACTCCAATTTTCTTTATAAGTTCTGTAAAACCAAAAGAAGAATAAATCACTCCTATAGAACCAATAATAGAACTTGAGTTTGCATATATTTCATCTCCAGCACATGCAATTAAGTACCCTCCTGAAGCAGCAACATCTTCAGCAAAAACAATAACCTTTTTTTTATTTTTTTTAGCCTTCTGTCTTATAAAGTTATAAATTAAATGAGATTGGACAGGAGAACCTCCTGGTGAATTTATAGTAATTGCAACGCATGGTGCTTTTTTTAAGGAAAAAGCTTTTGAAATAATCTCTTCTTGACCTGAAAAATCGATACCTTGTTTAAACTTTCCAACATTTCCTATTACTCCACTTAATTTTATATGCGGGATGATTTTTTTCTTTTTTAAAAAAGAGAACATTTTTAACCTTTATAGAATTTTTAATTGAATATAAAGACACCTTATAATTGAAGATTCAGGTGCGTCAATTGATAAGTAATAAATACAAACTTATTATACTAATTTGTACACATAAATGGGAACTGTAATTCAGCTCAAAAACCAAATTAATAATTCTTATTTTCAACTTAAAGACTCTGTTGAAGATAAATTGCTGCTCGTAGAAGATAAGATAAAGTCGAAACTTGTAAGTAAAGTTGACTTGGTTCAAAAAATGACTGACTACCATCTTGATACTGGTGGCAAAAAATTAAGAGCTTTATTAACTTTAGGTTCCGCTAAAATGTGTGGTTACTCAAAAGGTACAAGGGACATAAATCTTGCTGCCTGTGTTGAGCTAATTCATGCTGCAACTTTGATGCATGATGACGTTATAGATAATGGTGCCTTAAGAAGAGGTAAAAAAACTTTGAATAAAGTTTGGGATAATCACTCCTCTGTATTGGTTGGAGATTATCTTCTTAGTAGATGTTTTGAAATGATGGTGGAAGATGGAAATATAGAAGTTTTAAAGTTACTATCTTCAACGTCCTCAAAAATTGCCCAAGGAGAAATATTACAACTTCAACATCAGGGAGAAGTTGATATGTTAGAGGAAACATATTTAAAAATTATATCAGCAAAAACTGCAGAGTTATTTGCTGCAGCTACAAAGGTTGGAGCTATATTATCTGATATGCAAACTAAAGAAAAGGAAGCTTTAGAATTTTATGGAAGAAATCTAGGCTTAACATTTCAAATAGCTGATGACACTTTGGATTATAATTCAGAAATTAAATTGTTTGGAAAACAAATTGGACAAGATTTTTACGAAGGTAAAATAACCCTTCCTATAATTTTATTATTTCAAAAAGCTAATAATCAAGAGAGAGAAAAACTGAAAGATATTTTTTCTAAAAGTTTAAGAAATGAGAATGATTTAGATTACACTTTATCCTTAATAAAAAAATATGATATAATTAAAGCATGCTATCAAAAAGCCCAGCACTATATTAACTTAGCCTCAAATTCTTTATCAGTATTTAAAGACTCTAACGAAAAAAATATTCTTGAAAATTTAACTTCTTTTAGTTTATCGAGAAATTTTTAAGGACTTAAAAGGCTTTTTTCCCAATTATTATTATTGTCTAAAGTATACTTCAGCCTTTCATGTATTCTATTATCTCCATCCAACCAAAATTCGATACTTGATGGTTTTAAATTCCAGCCAGACCAGTGATCAGGCCTTGGTACTTTATCTTTATCACTATATTTTTTTTTGAAATTTTCTAAATTATTTAAAAGTTCATCCCTACTTTTTAAAATACTGCTTTGTTTAGAGGCCCATGCTCCTATTCTGCTTTCATAAGCCCTAGTGCTATAATAATCATCTGCTGTTTTATCATCTACTTGATTTAGTTTTCCAACAATCCTAATTTGTCTTAATAAGCTTTTCCAATGAAAGCACATTGTAGCATTTGGGTTTTCTTTTAATTCTTTACTTTTTTGGCTTTTTAAATTTGTATAGAAAATGAACCCATCTTTATCAAAACCTTTAAGCAAAACCATTCTAACTGATGGAACTCCATCTTTGCTGGCAGTCCCTAAAGCCAAAGCATTTGGATCATTTATTTCTTTCTTTTTTGCCACTTCAAACCATTCCTTAAATAGTTCAAATGGATCATCAAGTTCAAGAAAGCATTTATTTAGGCCTAATGAGTTTTTTTGATTCATAATTTTAACAAAATAATCTATATAATATAAATAATGTCATTTAATACATTTGG
Organism: uncultured Pelagibacteraceae bacterium; assembly: GCA_902521885.1. Lineage (GTDB taxonomy): Bacteria > Pseudomonadota > Alphaproteobacteria > Pelagibacterales > Pelagibacteraceae > Pelagibacter. Next base: position 36,933 of record CABYTJ010000010.1, on the reverse strand, counting down.
AAAGTTTTTTCGTTTCACTACCTGGGGAGAGTCCCATGGTCCAGCTATTGGCTGTATTATTGACGGTTGTCCTCCTTTAATTCAACTAAAAGAACAAGATATTCAAAAAGAATTAGATAAAAGGAAACCAGGACAGTCTAAATTTACCACCCAAAGAAAAGAGGGAGATAAAGTTCAAATTCTTTCTGGGGTCTTTGAAGGCAAAACGACTGGAACTCCTATATCACTGATAATTTATAACGAAGATATGCGTTCAAAAGATTATAAGGATATTAAAGATAAGTTTAGACCTGGGCATGCAGATTTTACATATTTCAAAAAATATGGAATTAGAGATTACAGGGGAGGAGGAAGATCCTCCGCCAGGGAAACAGCAGCAAGGGTTGCTGCAGGTGCTGTTGCTAAAAAAGTTTTGGAAAATAAATTAGGTAAAAAATTTAATATTTCTGCTGCAGTAACACAGCTTGGAATACTTGGCTGTGATACAACAAAATGGGATAATAAAATAATCTATAAAAATCCATTTTTTTGTCCCGATAAGTCAATGTTAAAAATATGGGAGAAATATCTTTTAAGTGTTAGGAAAGCAGGCTCTTCATGTGGAGCAATAATCGAAGTAAGAGCTAATGGAGTTCCAGCTGGTTTAGGTGCACCAATTTACTCGAAATTAGATTCTGATATTGCTTCTGCTATGATGAGTATTAATGCTGTTAAAGGAGTAAATATTGGTTCAGGAATGAACTCTGCTCAATTATCTGGGGAAGAAAATTCTGATGAAATTTCACAAACTAAAAAGAAGTTAAAATTTAATTCCAATAATGCAGGGGGAATACTTGGAGGTATATCTTCTGGACAAGAAATAATTGTTTCATTTGCGGTGAAACCTACTTCTTCAATTTTAAAGAGTAGGAAAACAGTTAATAAACTTGGAAAAAATACTACCATATCTGTAAAAGGAAGGCATGACCCATGTGTGGGCATAAGAGCTGTCCCAGTAGGTGAAGCTATGCTTTCATGTGTTTTATTAGATCATTACTTAATGAACAAAGCTCAGTGCAGTTAATGTAAATTATTTTTGTTTTTTTAGTACAATATTAGAATTCAATAGATCAAGAACTTTTTCTTCAATTGAATTAAAATCTAGATTAGCTATTTTGTACATATTTTCAGGTGTATCTTGATCAATAAAAATATCTGGTAAATTCATTGATCTAAATTTTAGATTATTATCCATTAAACCTTTTTTGGTTAAAAAATTAACAACATGAGAACCAAATCCACCTATAGAACCCTCCTCAATAGTCATAATAGCTTCATGTGTAGTTGCAAGTTGCCAAATTAAATTTTCATCTAAAGGTTTTGCAAATCTTGCGTCAACAATTGTTATGTCTATTCCCTTTTTTTTTAAATTTTCAGCTGCTTTTAAAGTTTCATTTAATCTTGCTCCAAAATTTAGGATAGCTAATTTTTTTCCCTCTTTAATAATTTTTGATTTACCTATCTCTATCTTATCGTTAATAGAAGGTAAAACTGAACCTAGCCCAGTACCTCTTGGATATCTAAATGCACAAGGTCTATCATTTATTTCTGTTGAGGTATTTATCATTCTTACTAATTCAGCCTCATCACTAGCTGCCATAACTACAAAGTTGGGTAATGTTGATAGGTAGGTTGTATCAAAACTTCCTGCATGGGTTGGTCCATCTGCACCTACTAAACCTGCTCTATCTATTGCAAATCGTACAGGTAAACTTTGAATGGCTACATCATGAACAACTTGATCATAAGCCCTTTGAAGAAACGTTGAATATATTGCAGCGTAAGGTTTAAAATTTTCAGTTGCTAAACCAGCAGCAAACGTAACTGCATGTTGTTCTGCAATTCCAACGTCAAAAGTTCTTTCTGGAAATTCTTTACGAAAACTATTCAAACCAGTCCCATCAGGCATTGCAGCCGTAATAGCAACTATTTTACTATCTTTTTTTGCATGTTTAATCAAGGTATCTGCAAAAACTTTAGTATAAGAAGGTGTCTTATTAATACTTTTAATTTGTTCTCCAGTTTCTACATTAAACTTTGAAACTCCATGATAGTTATCTTTTGCTTGCTCAGCGAATGAATATCCTTTTCCTTTTTTTGTTTTGATATGAATTAAAATGGGTCCCTCATGCTTTGAGTCCTTAGCATTTCTTAAGATTGGAACTAAAGAGCTTAAATCATGCCCATCAATTGGGCCAATGTAATAGAATCCTAGTGAACTAAATAACGTACCACCTGTTACAGCTGATCTAAGCAAGTCTTCAGCTTTGCCTGCTTTTGCACTAAATCGTTTTGAAAAAGCAGATGTAATTAATTTAATAGTCTCTCTCAGACTAAAATAAATTTTACCTGAAAAAATTTTAGCTAAATAAGTGCCCATTGCTCCAACAGGTCTAGCTATAGACATGTCATTATCATTTAATATGACAATCATTTTAGTTTTAGATGCACCAGCATTGTTCATAGCTTCATAAGCCATACCTGCACTGATGGCCCCATCACCAATAACTGCAATAACATTATCAGACTTATTTGAAAGCCTATTAGCTTCAGCTATACCTAAGGCTGAGGAGATTGAAGTTGAACTATGAGCTGCACCAAAAGGATCATATTCACTTTCTAATCTTTTTGTAAAGCCCGACAAGCCACCTCCTTGCCTCAATGTTCTTATTTTATCTTTTCTTCCAGTCAAAATTTTATGTGGGTAACACTGATGTCCTACATCCCAAATTAATTTGTCATTAGGGGTATTAAAAATAAAATGAAGTGCAACACTTAGTTCAACAACTCCAAGGCTTGCCCCTAAATGGCCTCCAGTAACTGATACTGCATCGATCATTTCCTCTCTTAATTCATCAGCTACTTTTTGTAACTTCGACTCAGGTATCTTCTTTAAATCTGAAGGAAAATTTATTTGATTTAAAAATTCGTATTCTTTTGTCATTTATTCCTATTCAAAATATAATTTAAGGTCGCTGATAAATCTTTTGATTTAGAACCATATTTTTTCAATTTATTATTAATTTTAAAGATTAATTTATTTGCATATTTAATAGTATTTTTATGTCCTAGTAAACTAATTAGAGTTGCTTTACCCTTTTTTTTATCTTTTCCAGTTTTTTTTCCTGCTGTTAATAAACTACCCTTATGATCAATTAAATCGTCAGCAACCTGAAATAATAATCCAATATCTGAGCCTAAAGTTTCGAATTTCTTAATTTCACTCTTATTTCTTTTTTTTAAAATTAAAGGTACTGCACAGCAAAAACTAAATAATTTACCAGTCTTTTTTATTTCCATTTCAAGGACTCTTTTTTTAGATACTTTCTCATGTTCATAGCTTAAGTCTAAATATTGTCCTCCAGCAATTCCAAGATGGCCTGCACTTTCTGAAAGCTTATTTACAAGATCAACTTTTACAGCCTGAGAAGTTTTTAAATCTTTATGAGTCAAAATCTCAAACGCCATAGTTAAAAGTGAGTTTCCAGCTAAAACAGCTGTTGACTCCCCAAATTTGATATGCGTCGATTGTTTGCCTCTTCTAATTGTATCATTATCCATGCAAGGCAAGTCATCATGAATTAAAGAATAAGCATGTATACACTCAATAGCTGAGCCTATCATTATTAATGTTTTGTAATCTATTTTAAATATTGACCCAGCATCAATCAGAATTTTTGATCTAACTTTCTTACCACCAGAAAATAAACCATATTTCATTGGTACTATTAACTCAGATTTTTTTTGTTTTTTTATAAAACCTTTTAAAAAAAAATCAGTGTCTTTAGCTATTTTATTTAATTTACTTTGCATCTTTTTTATTAAAAATTTTTGTAATCTTTTCTTTAGTTTTTATGTTTATATTTTTGATATTTCTTTGAAATTTCTTCTCAATTATATTATTAAGCTTAATAAGATTTTGATAGTTTTCCATAGAATTTTCTAGATCTTTTTGGTTTTCTAAATATTCGATCATCTTATTTGCTTCATTAGTTAGTTCCTCTAAAGATAGGTCACTATAATCATTTGGTAAATTTTTATCTTTCATATATTACTCTGAGATAATACATGAAAATTAATCTTGCAAATATTAAAAAAGCTATAAAACACTTAAATAAAAATGAGTGTGTAGCCATACCTACTGAGACTGTTTATGGTTTATCAGGAAATGCATACTCAAATAAAGCTTGTGAAAAGATATTTAGATTAAAAAAAAGACCAAAAGATAACCCTCTTATAGTTCATTATTACAACAATATAGAATTAAGAAAAGATTGTAGTTTTGATAATAGATTTTTAGACTTATATAAAAAATTTTGTCCAGGGCCAATTACATTTGTTTTAAATTTACATAAAAATTCAAAAATTTCTAAAATTGCAACTAACAAAAGAAACTCCTTGGCCATAAGATTTCCCAAACATCCTGTTACAAGAGCTCTATTAAAAAAACTGAAATTTCCTCTGGCAGCACCAAGTGCTAATTTATCCTCAAAAGTAAGTGCTGTAAGATCAATAGATGTAAAGGAGGATTTTGGAAATAAAATTAAATATATCTTAGAGGGTGGAAAATCTAAAATAGGTCTGGAATCTACAATAATTGATCTTAGAAAAGAACCAAAAATCTTAAGGGTAGGAGGTTTAGAAATTAGTAATATTGAAAAAGTATTAAATCAAAAAGTAAAAATAAAAAATAATCCATTAAAGATTACTGCACCAGGCCAATATAAGCTTCACTATTCTCCTGGAATTCCATTAAAGATGAATGTAAAAAAGGCAAAAGATAACGAGGCCTATATATTGTTTAAAAGAATTAAAAAAGCAAAACCAAACTATTATTTTTTATCTAAAAAAGGTAGTCTAAGAGAAGCTGCAAAAAATTTATACACAACACTAAGAAAAATAAAAAAAAGTAAATTTAAATCTATTGTCGTTGGAAAAATTCCTAACAAAGGATTGGGTATAACTATCAATGATAGATTGTTAAGGGCTTCGAAATTTTAATGCAAATTCCATTGGAAGTAATTGGATTATCAAAAATTTATAATAATAAGGAAGCTGTTAAAGATATTTCTTTTAAAGTTAATAAAAATGAAATTATTGGAATACTAGGTCCTAATGGATGTGGAAAAACAACTACTATTGGAATGATTTTAGGATTATTAAAACCATCAAATGGTAAAGTGTTAATAAATGGAATTGAAATTGAAAAGAAAAGAGTTGATTTATTAAACCAACTTAACTTCATATCACCTTATATTGAACTTCCAAAAAAATTAACAGTAAAACAAAATCTTGAAGTATATGGAAGACTCTATGATGTTAAAAACTTAAAAAAAAAAATTGAAATGCTCTCAGAGAAACTTAGATTGAGCGAAATAATAAACAAACTTACAGGGGAGCTCTCTTCAGGTCAAAAAAATAGAGTCAGTCTTGCTAAATCAATAATTAATAATCCTACAGTTTTACTGCTAGATGAACCAACAGCATCTCTAGATCCTGAAACAGGTGATTTTGTGAGAAGTTTTTTAGAAAGTTATCAGAAAGAAAATAAAGCATCTATCTTACTAGCATCACATAATATGTCTGAAGTTGAAAGATTATGTTCTTCAGTGCTGATGATGAATAAAGGATCAATAGTTGACAGTGGTAAACCAGAACAATTAATCAAAAAACATGGGCGAAAAAATATGGAAGAAGTTTTTTTGAAAATTACAAGAGAAAGAATATGAATTTTAACAAAATGTATGGTCTTTTTTTAAGACATTTCTATTTAATTAAAGGATCCTTACCTAGAATTTTAGATTTAGTTTATTGGCCAACTATACAAATTGTACTATGGGGATTTATTTCTAAGTTCTTTTCTATCTATAGTGACTATTACAGTAATACGCTTGGAGTAATTCTAACATGTGCAATACTTTATGATATCCTTTTCAGATCTAGTATTAGCTTTAATATGCTTTTTTTAGAAGAAATCTGGAGTAGAAATTTTACAAATCTTTTTATAGCTCCTCTTAAACTGAAAGAAATAATAGTATCACTAGTTTTTACAGCTTTGATAAGAACTTTAATTGGATTAGTACCAGCAATTATTTTAACTTCTCCATTGTTTGGAGTTTCAATTCTAAAATTAGGTTTACCACTATTATTATTATTTTTAAGTTTATATATTTTTGGAATTACACTTGGTTTGTTTGTTAGCGCTGGTCTTATGAGATTTGGTCCATCTTTTGAAAATATTGCTTGGTCATCTTTATTTTTATTAGCTCCTCTTGGTTGTATATATTATCCTATAGAAATTCTTCCTAATTTTTTTCAAATAATTGCTAAAGGATTACCTTTGGTCTATATTTTTGATGAAACAAGAAACATTCTTTTAAATAATTTTGTTAATTATGAAAATTTAAAACAAGCTTATTTATTAAATTTAATTTATTTAACATTTGGAATTATTTTATTTTATTTTTCTTTTTTAAAAGCACGAATTAAGGGAACGTTAATAAATATGGGTGAATAAATGGTGCGCCTGCTAGGAGTTGAACCCAGAACCTCCTGATCCGAAGTCAGGCGCTCTATCCAGTTGAGCTACAAGCGCATATAATATTAATATATTATTTTATGAAAAAAAAAATAAATTTGATTGTAAAAGATGCTGATAAAAACCTTCGTGTTGATGTTTTTATCAATAAAAAAGAAAATAAAATCAGCCGAACAAGAATTAAAAATTTAATTTTAGATAAAAAATTAAGGTTGAATAATCAAATTAACATAGATCCATCAAAGAAAGTTTCTTGTGGTGATACTTTAGAGCTAATTATTCCGGAGCCAAAAATAGCTTCACTTACAGCCTATAATTATAAGCTAGATATTATTTATGAAGATGAAGATTTGATTGTTATAAATAAACCTGCAGGAATTGTAATGCATCCTGGAGCAGGAAATTTTGATAAGACTATTGTTAATGCGTTAATAAACTATGATAAAAATTCTTTATCAAATATTGGTGATGAGTTAAGACCAGGAATAGTACATAGAATTGATAAAAATACATCTGGTTTAATAGTGGTTGCAAAAAATAATGAAACACACGAAAATCTTTCAATTCAATTTAGTAAACATTCAATTACCAGAGTCTACCAATTGTTAATTTGGGGGAAGGTAAAACCTTCAAAGGGAAAAATAGAAACATTTATTACCAGAAGTTCTAAAAATAGACAAATGATGGAAGTAAGTAGATCAAAAGGAAAAAAAGCGATTACAAATTATAAAACAATAGAAATCTTCGAAAATGAATATACTCCAACTTTGAGTTTATTAGAATGTAAATTGGAAACTGGTAGAACTCATCAAATAAGAGTTCATATGAATTTTATGGGAAACAGTATTGTTGGTGATGATAAATATAAAAAGAAATTTAAAAAAATTAAAAATATTAATGTCACATTGGAAAAAAAACTGATTAATCTAAAACGTCAATTTCTTCATGCTAAAACTATTGGTTTTATTCATCCAAAAAAAAATAAAGAAATGATTTTTAACTCAATTTTGCCACCAGAACTTGAAATAATTCTAAAAATGCTAAGAAATACTAACAAATGAATTATTGAAAAAAATAAATTATTAATTAAATAAACTGATTATGAATGCAACTATAAGAAATAATCTACCTACTCTAAGTAATGAGGGAGGTCTTTCTGTATATTTGGAACAGATCAAAAAATTTCCTATGTTGGATGCAGAAGAGGAATATATGCTTGCAAAAAACTGGAAAAATAATGGGAATGTTAAAGCAGCAGAGAAATTAGTCACTAGTCATCTTAGATTAGTAGCAAAAATTGCAATGGGATACAAAGGTTATGGTCTTCCTGTTAATGAAATGATTTCGGAAGGGAATGTAGGTCTGATGCAAGCTGTAAAAAAATTTGAACCAGAAAAAGGTTTTAGACTTGCTACCTATGCTATGTGGTGGATTAAAGCATCTATACAAGAATATATTTTGCGATCTTGGAGTTTGGTTAAGATTGGTACAACTTCTGCACAAAAAAAATTATTTTTTAATTTAAAGAAATTAAAAAACCAAATTGCACCTCAATCAGAAGGTGACTTAAGAAATGAACATGTAAACGAAATAGCTAATAAACTTGATGTAAGCAAGGATGAGGTTATTTCTATGAATAGACGTTTATCAGGTAAAGAATTTTCACTTAATGCCCAAGTAGGTGAAGATGGTGATGAATGGCAAGATTGGTTAGTAGATAAAGAATTAGACCATGATCTTAAATTTGCACACCAAGAAGAAATGGAGCAGAGAAAAGATTTATTAAAAAACTCTATTAAAGTTTTAAATGAAAGAGAAAAAGAAATTTTATATTCAAGAAGATTAAATGATAATCCAACCACTCTTGAAGATTTAAGTAAAAAATACAAGATTAGTAGAGAAAGAGTAAGACAAATCGAAAATAAAGCTTTTGAAAAATTGCAGAAACATATGCTGTTGCTTGCAAAATCTAAAAATCTACTTCCAGTTAATTAAACTTCAAAAGGATTTTCAATTAATATTGTATCCTCTCTTTCGGGGCTGGTAGAGATACTCGAGATTTTAGTTCCAATAAAATCTTCAACTGCAAAGATATAATTTTTTGCATTCTCAGGTAGATCATCAATATTTTTAATTCCTTTTGTAGATATTTTCCATCCAGGAAAAGTTTTGTATATAGGTTTTATCTTTAGTTGATCTTCAACAGCTGCAGGTAAATAATCAATTTTATTGTTATCAAGTTCGTATTCAATGCACATTTTAATCTCATCTAACTCATCTAGTACATCTAACTTTGTAAGTGCAATTCCATCAATTCCAGAAATTTTAATAGTCTGTCTAACTAATACACCATCAAACCAACCGCATCTTCTTTTACGACTTGTTACTGTTCCAAATTCTTTACCCCGAGTTCCTAATAATTCCCCAATATCATCTGTAAGCTCTGTTGGGAAGGGTCCTTCACCTACTCTTGTTGTGTAAGCTTTAGTTATTCCTAAAACATAATTTATTGAATTTGGTCCACAACCAGTTCCAGTAGCAGCACTTGATGCAACAGTATTAGAGGAAGTTACAAATGGATATGTCCCATGATCAACATCTAATAAAATACCTTGTGCTCCTTCAAATAAAATTTTTTTTTTTTGTCTTTTAAATTGATCAATTTTTAACCATACTGGTTGTGAAAATTTTAAAATTTCTGGAGCAATTTTTAACAAATCTTTTTTAAGCTGATTTTTCTTAAAGATTTTTTTACCTAATCCTTTTCTTATCGCATTATGATGTAATAAAACTGACTCTAGTCTTTGATCTAAGTTTTTTTCAGACCTTAGGTCCATCACTCTAATAGATCTTCTTCCAACTTTATCTTCATAGGCTGGACCAATACCTCTTCTTGTGGTTCCTATTTTTCCCTTACCTGCAGCATCTTCTCTTATTTCATCCATTTCTCTATGAAATGGCAATATCAAATTTGCCGACTCAGAAATTATAAAATTATCAACATCCACTTGAACACCTTTTGATTTAATTTCTTTTATTTCATCAAGTAAAGCCCAAGGATCCACTACAACACCATTTCCAATTATTGAAATTTTATTTTTTCTGACTATTCCTGACGGTAATAATCTAAGTTTATAAGTTACTCCATCTATAACTAGTGTATGACCAGCATTATGACCTCCTTGAAATCTAATTACTACATCTGCTTGTTCAGAGAGCCAATCAACTATTTTACCTTTACCTTCGTCACCCCATTGGGAGCCAACAACAACTATATTCTTCATTATCTAAATCTTTTATTTATTTTCATTGAATTAAGATGGTTAATTGGACCATGTCCTTTTCCATATTTCGGGTTAGTTAATATTGCAGAATTTACATATTTAATTCCAAGCTCACAAGCTTTCTTAATACTTTTTCCACATGAAAAAAAAGTTGTTATAGCACTAGATAAGGTACATCCGGTACCGTGGGTATTTCTTGTTTTATGTCTTGAACTTATAAAAACTTTTAAATCTGATTTATTCACAAATACATCTTGCACATTTTTAGATTTTAAATGGCCACCTTTAATCAGAACATTTTTAGCCCCTAAATTTATCAACTTATTTGCTGCTAATATCATATCTTCTTTATTGCTAATTTTTACACCAGTCAAAATCTCAGCTTCAGGAATATTTGGAGTAATCAAAGAGACTTGTTTTATAAGTTTTTTTTTTAAAATTTTAATTGCTTTATAATCTATTAATCTTGTGCCACCTTTTGCTACCATAACTGGGTCTAAGATTATTTTTTTTACTTTGATAATATTTAAAGAATTTATGACCACGTTAACAACATCTGATGAATGAAGCATACCAATTTTAATCGCATCGGGCTTAATATCCTTTGAAGTAAAGATTATTTGATTTTTTATTTCTTTGGGGTGGATTGGTATTACTGATTTTACCCCTTGTGTATTTTGCACTGTAACTGCAGTTATGGCAGTCATGGCATATGAGCCAATAGTTGTAACTGTTTTAATATCTGCTTGAATTCCTGCTCCACCGGAGGAGTCAGATCCTGCTATAATTAAAATTTTTGATTTTGGCTTCAATTTAATTAATTGTTTTAGTAATATTTTTAATACATTTATTGAGTAAAATTTTATTTTTACTTTCTCCCATTATTCTTATTTTTGCCTCTGTGCCAGATTTTCTAACAAGGATTCTACCATGACCCTTGATTAATTTATTAGCAATTTTTATTGAGTTTTTTACAGAGAATTTTTTTAAAATATTTTCATCTTTAATTTTAATATTCACTAACACTTGAGGTATTTTCTCAAACACGTCAAAAAAATTACTTGCTTTTATTTTTTTACTTAATGCTTGAATAACTTCAAGAGCAACTAAGAGACCATCTCCTGTAGTAGCAAATTTTCCAAGAATTATATGTCCTGACTGTTCTCCTCCTAAATTAAACTTTTTCTTTTGCATAATTTCTTTAACGTATCTGTCACCAACATTAGCTCGAATAAATTTAATTTTTTTTCTTTTAAAAAATTCCTCTAAACCATAATTTGACATTAAAGTTCCTACTACACCTCCCTTAAGGATTCGTTTTTTTCTCCACAAAATAGCTAATGCAGCTATAATTTGATCACCATCTATTATAGATCCTTTTTCATCACACATTATAATTCTATCTGCATCTCCATCTAAAGAAATGCCTAAATCAGCTCTATATTTTTTAACATATCTTTGCAATGTGCTTGGATAAGTAGATCCACAGTTTTTATTAATATTAAAACCGTTTGGTTTATCTCCAATTATTGTCAACTTAGCTCCAAGGGATTTGATCATTTTAGGTGCAGATTTATATCCAGCTCCATTCGCACAATCTAATACAATTTTCATGTTTTTTAATTTAAAGGTCTTTGGAATTTTTTTTTTGAGTATAGCCAAATAATCATCTGTGCCTGTCTCTAATCTCTTTACCCTTCCTAAAGATTTTGGATTTGATAAATGTTTTTTTACATTAAGATCAATTAAATTCTCAATTTTTTTTTGAATTTTATCAGACAGTTTTAATCCATCAGGACCAAATAGTTTTAATCCATTATCATCAAATAAATTATGCGATGCAGTTATCATAATTCCTAAATTAGCATTCATAGATTTTGTTAACATTGCTAGTCCGTTAGTCGGTAAAGGTCCTAAGGTAAAAACATGCATTCCTGCTGAAGCTAAACCAGAAACTAAAGCAGGTTCAAGTGCATAACCTGAAAGCCTTGTATCTTTAGCTATAATCGCAATTTGTTTTTTCTTTTTTAAATTTGTAAAGTATTTGCCAGCTGCTAAGCCAAATTTGAAAAACATATCACCATTTATATTTTTACTATTTACATGCCCCCTGATTCCATCTGTGCCAAAATATTTCATTATTATTTAATTAGTTCTTTGAAGACTTTAAGACTTTGATTAATTTCATTAACATCATGAATCCTTAATAATTGAACACCTTGCATCATAGCATAAATACTTGAACTAATTGTTCCTCCTACTCTAAATGAACTATCATTTTTTCCAGATAATTCTTTAATAAACTTCTTTCTTGATATTCCAAGCAATATAGGCAATCCCAAGGAATGGTAAATCGATATATCTTTTAATAATTTCAAATTATGTTTCAAATTTTTTCCAAATCCTATGCCTGGATCTAAGATGATATTATTATGGTCAATTCCGTTTACTCTTAGATATTTTATCTTTTTTTCAAAAAAATCATAAATATCTAATAATACATTTTTATATTTTGGATTATTTTGCATTACATCTGGATTTCCTAGAGAATGTTGTAATACAAAAGGTGTCTTGTATTTTTTTAAAACATTTATAGAATTTTTGTCATAATTTAGACCTGAAACATCATTGATTAAAGCCACACCCAAATTAATCCCCTTTTCCATTATTTCTGATTTTCTTGTGTCGAGAGATAAAAAATTTTTCTTATTAAACTTATTTAAAATATATTTTATTCTATTCCATTCAATTTTTGAGCTTACAGATTTTGAACCCGGTCTTGTGGACTCTCCACCAATATCAACTATATCAGCACCACTATTAAATAGATAGTTTAATCTTTTTTTTGCTAAATAATTTTTATTGTATTTTCCTCCATCAGAAAAACTATCAGGTGTCATGTTTAAAACTCCCATAATTTTTGGGAAAGTTTTAAAATTTAAGTTTTTAAAATTTTTTTTATTTTTTGTTATAAGATTTATATCTTTTTTCACAATTTTTTTTATTAAGTTTGGTAAATCATTTATTTTATTAATAGATATTTTTTTTGTTGATTTTCTTGAAATTATTTCAATTTCATCGAAAGAAATTAGATTGTTTCCATTCAATGGCAAAGACTTTGCCTTTTTAATTAGAGCTTTTGATTTAGAACCGTAGTAGAAATTACACACTCTTGTGTAATATCTAGACATTAAAAATTAATGAACAATTTTAGGTTTAAGGCCCAAAGCACCCATTGCTGAACCTTTATCATCTTCAACTTTCAGATTTTGTTTATCGGCAGGATATATATTTTTGTTAATTATATTCTCAATTTCTTCACCAGTTAAAGTTTCATAAGTTATAAGTGCTTTCGCTATCTTGTGTAAATCGTCAACTTTTTCAGTTAAAATTTCTTTGGCTTTGTTGTATCCTTCATCAACTAATTTTCTAATTTCTTTATCTATTTTTTGAGCAACTTCCTCTGAAACAGACTGTGTTTGTGTTACGGATCTACCCAAAAAAACTTCTTCTTGGTTTTCACCATACTCTACAGGTCCCATTTCCTCACTCATTCCATATTTTGTTACCATTGCTCTAGCAAGTTGAGTAGCTTGATTAATGTCTGATCCGCTACCCCCACCAGCTCCTGTTGATATATTGTCTTTTCCAAAAATAACTTCTTCTGCAACTCTGCCCCCAAAGCATACAGCTAATCTAGCTTTTAAATATTTGATTGAATGACCATGTTTATCTCTTTCCGGCAAATTCATAACCATACCTAATGCTCTACCTCTAGGTATTATTGTTGCTTTATGTATTGGATCATAAATTGGCATATTAAAAGAAACTAAAGCATGTCCTCCCTCATGATATGCTGTCAATTTTTTCTCATCTTCAGTCATGACCATTGATCTTCTTTCAGCTCCCATCATAACTTTATCTTTTGCCTCTTCAAATTCATTGACTGTTACAATTCTCTTATTCTTTCGTGCTGCTAATAAAGCCGACTCATTAACTAAATTAGCAAGATCAGCTCCTGAAAATCCTGGTGTTCCTCTTGCAATAGTTCTCAAATTTACATCTGGACCCATTTTTATTTTTTTCACATGCACTTTTAAAATTTTTTCTCTTCCAATTATATCTGGATTAGAGACAACAACTTGTCTATCAAATCTTCCTGGTCTTAATAAAGCTGGGTCAAGTACATCGGGTCTGTTTGTTGCTGCAATTATTATAACACCTTCGTTAGTATCGAAGCCATCCATCTCAACTAAAAGCTGATTAAGTGTTTGCTCTCTTTCATCATTACCTCCACCTAAACCAGCTCCTCTACTTCTTCCTACAGCATCTATCTCATCAATAAAAATAATACAGGGAGAATTTTTTTTTCCTTGTTCAAACATATCTCTTACTCTTGAAGCTCCAACACCCACAAACATCTCAACAAAATCTGATCCTGAAATAGTAAAGAAGGGAACACCTGCCTCTCCAGCTATTGCTCTTGCAAGTAATGTTTTCCCTGTTCCAGGGGGTCCAACTAATAAAGCTCCTCTTGGAATTTTTCCACCTAATCGACTAAATTTTTTTGGATCTTTTAAAAACTCTACAATTTCTTCAACTTCTTCTTTTGCTTCTTCGACACCTGCAACATCATTAAATGTTACTTTTCCTTTTAACTCATTCATCATTTTTGCTTTTGATCTTCCAAAACCCATGGCTCCACCTTTGCCACCCTGCATTTGTCTCATAAAGAAAATCCAAACAGCTATTAACAATAACATAGGGAACCATGAAAGCAAAACGCCAAACAGAGACGGCATTTTTTCTTCTAAAGGTGCCGCAGAAATACTTACCCCTTTTTCTGAAAGTTTCTCAATTAAATTAGGATCGTTTGGTGAATAAGTTGTAAAACTATTCCCATTAGAATAGACTCCCTTGATATTGTTACCTTGAATTTCTACTTTTAAAACTTCACCATTATCAACTGAAGTTAAAAATTCTGAAAATATTACTTTGTCACTTCCTCTTACATTTGACTGAGGATTTTTAAACATATTATAAAGGCCAATAGTTAGAAAAACTATAATTGCCCACATAGCTATATTTTTTATGTTCATGCCTATAAAATAAGAATTATTACAAATTTAACAAGTGGCAATTTGGTATAAAGCCATAATATTTATCCTTCTTTTGAGATAATTATTGTGTGATTAACCTTTTCAACAATACAACCACCCAATGTCGACCTAAATAGCCTATTATTTTGGATATCGTAGATCATTTTTTCTAATTTCTTTCCTCTAACAGAATAATATTTTCCACCAATCTTTTTAAGTGAATCTGAAAGTCCTCGAAAAACTACTTCGTAGGATTTAAGAAAGAAACTTCTATTTAAGATTAGTCTTTTATCCTTATTGGAAAAAAAGGTATTTTGTTTTAAATTTTCATCTACGTAAAAATTTATTACATTATTTGAATATTTTAAATTCTTGATTGTTTTTAGAAATTTATTCATATCTAAACCATCTTTTCTTAATTCTTCAATTAACTTTCTAATCCTAATTCTTTGAAATTTTTCATCATTATTTGATGGATCTCTTACGTAAAAATCAAATATTTTTTTAGAAACTAAGATTAAATCATCTTTTTTTTGATCAATTAAAGGTCTGTATATATTCGTGTTATCAATTTTACTTTTCTTATCCAGTGAGACTAAACCCTTTAATCCTGAGCCTCTCACCATTCTTATAAAAAAATTTTCTATTAAATCATCTTGATGGTGTCCGACTAACATGCTTTGAATTTTATATTTTTCACATCGATCACTCATCAATTTGTATCTAATTTTCCTAGCAATAGACTGAATATTTTTTTTAGGTTTTTTGCCTTTCCAAGTTAATATCTCTAAATTTATAGAAGCTCTTTTTAGAATCTTTTGAATAGCTTTTGCTTCCTTAGTTGACTCTTGTCGAAGCTTGTGATCGACAATAAAAAATTTTGGGTTAATTTTTCTCTTTAAAGAGTAAGTTTTTGCCAAAAAAGCTAACGCTAGACTATCAGGACCTCCAGATACAGCTACTCCAAAATTTTCATTGATATTTAAAGATTTTTCAAATCTTTTATATATTAAGTTTATTTTTTTATCTTTTAATTTATCTCTAAAAAACTTAGGAATTTTGATTTTTACACTCAAATTTTTGTGACTCATATTTGGCTTTTTGGATCACAGATTGATTAGCATTAGGATATTGTTTTTCTACCCCATTAATCATTTTACAACCTTGATCTTTTTCTCCTATTTGAACCATGGATACACCAAGCTTCAATAGATTTATAGGAGCTTTTTCTCCTTTTGGATATTTTTGATATCCTTCTAAGTATGCTGAAGCTGCATCAGTGTAAAGTTGTCTAATTCTAAATGTTTCTGCATACCAATATTGTGCGTTTCCTGCCAAATTGTGCTCTGGATTTGTATTAACAAATTCTCTAAAGGCTCTCTCTGCTGTTGAATAATCTCCGACTTTTAAAAAACTTGTTGCAAATTTATATTGCTTATCTGGTGTTTCATCTGGAAGAATTTTTTCTTCGGCTTGAAAAGTTTCAGTTACAATAGAAGCAGTAGTATCAATCGATTGTGTTTGTTGTGTAGCATCGCTTGGTGTGGAGTCTTTATAAGATATAGAGCCTAGATCTTGAGGCTCAGAGCTACCAGGTAAAATTTCATTTGAATTATCATTATTTTTCTTTGTAATTTTTTTAGTAGTTTCTCCAGTAGATAGTCCTCCCTCTAAGTCTTGAAATCTAATTTGATTATCTGCTTGAACTTTTGACATTCTATTTGATAATTTATCAAGTTTAAAATTAATTTCTTCAAACTTATTTGTAAGTTGTTGAAATTGATTTTCAATTTCTGATAGTTTTAATAAATGTCTTGTTAAAACATCTTCAGAATTATTCACTGAACTGGTATTTGAATTATCAATACTTTTATTGTCTAATTCAATTGACCCTGAATAAACAGCTTTTTCTAAAGTTTTAATATCTTTCTGAAGTTGGTCTAATATTTCATAAATATTATGATTATCTGCAAATGAATTAAATGATGAAAAAAAATTTATTATAAAAATAAAAATTACTGTTCTAGCATCTAATGAATGTTTCATGATTTAACTTATGATTAAAATAATGGCAAAAAAAAGACCCCTGAACAAGTAATGATCAAGGGTCTTTAAATATTAAAATTAATTTGCTTTTACGGAAACAGATCTTCTATTTTTTGACCAAGATAAAGGGTTAGAACCTGAGTCTACTGGTCTCTCTTTTCCATAACTTAAAACTGAAATTCTGTCTGAAGAAATTCCATAAGTCATTAGGTAATCTTTAGCTGCGTTAGCACGTCTTTCACCAAGCGCTAAGTTATATTCTCTTGTTCCTCTTTCGTCTGCATGTCCTTCTAAGACAATAGTAATATCAGAATTTTTTCTTAACCACGCAGCTTGTTTTCTCAAAGTCTCTCTTGAAGCAGTTGTTAACACTGACTCATTTGTTGCAAAGAAAACTCTATCAGGAACTCCTGATGCTAGGTATTCAATTGTGTCTGTACCAGTATAGACATCACCTTGCATTTGTCCTGATGATTTTTTTGATGTTGCGCAGGCCGATAATGCTAAACACGCTATTGTAACTAAAAAAGCGTTTTTTAGAATTTTGTTTAATTTCATTAATGCTCCTTGGTCAATATTTCTTATAGTTAACTTTTTCACAACTAATTAGATGTTTCAAGTATAAAAATCAAGATATTTTAGGTTAATTGCTTAATAAAGATGACCATGATGGGTCTGATGCATCTGTTGGAGTGTTCACTAACCTCTCATTATAGCCAGTTAAATCTATAGACCATAATTTAGCAGAAAAACCTTCTCCTTTGGTGTCAGTTTTAGTCTCTCTATAAAAAATTAGAACTCTTCCATTTGGCGACCAAGACGGAGCTTCTTGATAAAAATTTTCTGTCAATAATCTTTCACCTTTTCCATCAGTTCTCATAACTCCTATATAAAATTTACCTTTGTGTAATTTTGTAAAAGCAATTAGATCTCCTCGTGGTGACCAAACAGGAGTACCATACAGACCTTTGCCAAATGAAATTCTTTTTACATTACTTCCGTCACTTTTCATTACATAAATCTGCTGGTATCCACTTCTGTCTGAATTAAAACAAATATACTTTCCATCAGGTGAATATGATGGTGAAGTATCAATTGAAGGATGATTAGTAATTTTTTCTACAATTCTATTTTCTAAATCCATTGTATAAATTTCTGAATTTCCATCTTTTGCAAAACTCATAATTATTTTTTTTCCATCTGGAGAAAATCTTGGTGCAAATGTCATTCCTGGAAAATCTCCAACAACTTCTTGGATACCTGTCTCAATGTCTAATAAATATACTCTTGGTAAGTTTCTAAAATAAGATAAGTAAGTAACCATTTGACTAGTTGGGTTAAATCTAGGCGTTAAGACAAGCTCATTTCCTAATGTTAAGAATTTGTTGTTTGCTCCGTCTTGATCCATTATTGCAAGTTTTTTAATTCTTTTAGTTTTTGGACCTTCTTCAGCTACATAAATTATTCTAGTATCAAAATAACCTTTCTCTCCCGTCAAACGTTCATAAACCTTATCAGTAATAATATGCCCAACTCGTCTCCAATTATTGGGAACCGTTGTAAAAGCAAGTGCCATCATTTCTTTACCTGCAAGCACATCCCACAATCTAAATTCAACTCTTAACTTTTCATTAACAAAACTTACTTTTCCAGTGATTAAAGCTTGAGCTTTAATTAAATTCCAATCTTCAAATCTTGGTTTCAAATTTGCTATATCAGGTGCTTGTAGAAAAGCATCTTTATTTAAAGGATTAAATAATCCTGAAATTTTTAAATTGTTTTCAATTACTGAAGAAATTTCTGAACCTATATTTTTTTTCTTCAAAATTTTTTCAAAATTCTGTTTTGAATCATTATCAATTGACAAGGGAGAAACTGCTACTGGAAGTGGATTTAAATTTCCTCTAGTAATATCAACTTCTATTAACGCTAAAGAATTTGTCGGTATAAATAATATTAAAAATAAAGTTAAATATTTATTCATAAAAGTATATTAGCCTTCTAACATCTCCCTTGCATCAAAATTAAGTTGTAATTCTTTCCATCTTTCATACCCTGTTGTAGGAACTCTTAAAGGCTGACACAATTTAATTGCTCGTAAAGCACTTTCTGCTAAAACTTTATAAAAACCTTGACCTGGTTTATTCATCCTTGCGTGATCTAGTATTTCTGATTGGGAAATTGTACCATCAGGATTTAATTGAAGCTTAATTCTAACTAGTAAATTTTCATTATAAGGAAGGCCTAGAGGTATACTCCAACATCCAAATATTTGTGCTTTTAGTGCATCTTCCTCACTTAAAGACAATCCAATACTTTCAATACTCTTCTGTTGATCTTGAGTTACTTTGTCTGTCTTTTGAGATGTTTCAGAAGTTTCAATTTTAGATTTATCAATTAAAGCTGCTATATTATTTGGATCAAACAGCTCTTTTTTTTCAAATTCAGATACTTGTTTAACTTCGTTATCAATTTTTTCTGGATTTTGTTTATCCTCTTTTATTTTTTCAACTTTTTTTACTTTATCATCAGGCATTGGGACTGAGTCAGGTTTTATTTTTTTAACTTTTTTTGGTGGCGCTTGTTCAGAAACTAACTTTTTTTCTTTTTCTTTAATCTTTTCAATTATCTTTTTCGCTTTTGGAGCAAATGGAATATTTGTTTTATCTGTGATTTGTATGAGCTCAACAGACACTATAGGGGGTAAATCAATTGGTTTTTTTGCAAGAAAAGGTAAGCTGAGTGCTGTAATCATAATTAATACTAAATGTAAAACAGAAGAGATGATGATGCTTCTATTCACTTTATTTACCTCTCTTTATATGGCTCAGATATAAGTGCTACTTTCGTGAAACCTGAGCCAGACAATAAGCCCATTATTTCAAGTACTCTTCCATAATTAATTGTTTTATCACCCCTTACATAAATTCTTGTGTCAGTCCTATTTTTGGAAACAGCTAAAACTTTTGCAATAATCTTTTCATATTCAACTTTTGACTCTTGAATAAAGATTTCACCTTTAGAATTAATAGTTAAAGTTAAAGGCTCAGCCTCCTCAGGTAAAGAATCAGCAGAACTTTCAGGTAAATCAACTTGAACTCCAACAGTTAATAAGGGTGCAGTAACCATAAAAATAATCAAAAGCACCAACATGACATCCACAAATGGAGTAACATTTATTTCACTCATTGGTTCTTTGGATGAACGATTAAATTTAAAAGCCATTTTTAAATTATAGTTAAAAATCTTTTTGAAAAATTTTCTAATTTTTTAGAATATAAAATTGAGTCATTATTGAATTTATTATAAGCGATAACTGCTGGGATTGCGGCCAGCAATCCTAAAGCAGTTGCAAATAATGCTTCTGCAATACCTGGGGCAACTATAGCTAAACTAGTGTTTCTCGAGATTGCAATAGACTGAAATGAATTCATAATTCCCCAGACTGTTCCAAATAAACCAATAAAGGGAGCTGTAGAACCAACCGTAGCTAAAAAAGTATAACCTTTGCCAATCTTTGACATTTGTTTCTCTATGCCTGTTTCTAGCATTGTTGTCATTCTTTCGTGTAAATCTGTTTTCGATTTTCTTTTCAATAAGTTTTGCATAGCATCTTTAAAAACTAGTGCCATTGGATCTTCAATATTTCCTGGAAGGTTGTTATAAAATGATTCTGCTGATTTAGAATTCCAAAATTTTGTTTCAAATTCTTCGGTGGTTTGGTTTATTTTTTTGAATAATCTAAACTTTTCTATAATTACTGCCCAAGAGTAAATAGAACAGACTATAAGTATAATTATTACACTTTTAACTATAATGTCCGCTCGTATAAATAAACTTAATAGAGAAAAATCAGTATTTGACGCTAGTCCTACTGCTTGAGATGAAATATCAGCTTCCATAATGCCTTCTCACACTTAATTGTGTCATGAATTTGTCTTTAATTTTGAAGATTATTCCTCTAATTTATACGTTTCGTAATAAAAACTAGCAATTAATATTGCATCTGCTTTATTTGAATCTTTCTTTTTAGAAAGTTGGGAAGAAAAATATGGAAACATCTCTATAGCTTTGGTCCTACTAGCATCTTTTTCTGATTTTATTAAGCCAAAATATTTTTTCCATTTAGCTGGTCTCACAAAATACATTGGCAATTGCATAGCGGAACATATTCCTTTCAAAATACCAAAAGATTGTCCAAAATTAAACATACTTGTCACCCCTTGTCCAGGCATTGCCGATACTTGCTCAATTATTACTCTAAGATTTTGTCTTTCAACTCCCATAATTTTTGATGAAATTTCATTATAAATTTGAGCACCATTTACTTGTTTCTTATTTTTTTTTCCATCAGTCATTGTGGGCATTTCAAGAACATCTAAAATTTTACCATCCTCAAAAAAACAAATTGATCCAGATATACCAGGATCTATACCAATAATTAGCATAATCTATTTTAAAAATTTAGCATTTGAGTAAATATTTTGTACATCATCATCTTCCTCTAGTGTCTCAAAAAAATTGACTAAATCATCAGTTCTTTCTTTTGATATCTGGACACTATTAAACGGTATCCATTCAATTTCAGTTGATATAAAATTACTTATCTTTTTTTCCAATTCTTTTTTTACATTATATATATCATTAACTGTACATTGTATTTCATGATAAAGATCTTCTGATTTACATTCTTGAGCACCAGCCTCTATTGCTAATTCAAAAATTTCTTCTTCATTTATCTCTGATTTGTCTACTTTAATTATACCTAATTGAGTAAAATTATGAGAGGCAGAACCTTGTGTGCCAAGACTTCCACCGGCTTTTTGAAAAATAGTCCTAATATTTGATGCAGTCCTATTTTTATTTTCAGTAAGTGTTTCCACAATCACTGCCACCTTATCAGGGCCAAAACCCTCATATCTTAAACTCTCAAAGTTTAACTCATTATTAACTGATGATTTATCAATGGCTCTTTCAATATTATCTTTTGGCATATTTGCTGATCTCGCTGCTTGGATTGCTGATCTTAACCTAGGATTCATAACTGGATCCTTATCCCCAAGCTTTGCTGCAACTGTTATCTCTTTAGATAATTTTGAAAAAATTTTAGATCTTTGCTTATCAGCTTTTCCTTTTTTATGCTTAATTCCTGCCCAATGTGAGTGTCCCGCCATAAGTTAATTAAGTTTGCTTTAATTGACCTCCAAAAATATAACTATCTACTTTATTGGCCAAGCCAGTTTCTTTATTACAATCAACTATTACACCACTTAAAGTAGCCTCACCATTTGCAGGAAAATGTTTAACCGAGTCTTTTTTTAGGAATCTATTTATTGAATTATCTTTATTCATTCCAATCACCGAGTCATAATCACCACACATTCCTGCATCTGTTTGGTAGGCTGTACCGTTTTTTAAAACTCTTGCATCATTAGTTGGTATGTGTGTATGAGTTCCAACTACAAGAGATGCTTTTCCATCAAAGAAATGTCCTATTGCATTTTTTTCACTTGTAATTTCTCCATGAAAATCTACTACAAGAAAATCATAATCTTTTTTTAATTTATGCTTATCAGTAAATGTTTTTGAAATTTTAAAAACATCATCACACTTTTTCATAAAAACATTACCCATTAAATTTAGTACACCTATTTTTATATTTTCTTTAGTTGTATAAACACCAAATCCATTACCTGGTGCAGGTTCAAATAGATTTTTTGGACGAAGTAATCGATTTTCTTTATCAATAAAATTCATGATATCTTTTTGATCCCAAACATGATTTCCAGTAGTAATAACATTAACACCACTTTTAAAAAAAACTTCGCAAATTTCTTTAGTTAATCCCACACCTTCTTGAGCAGCATTTTCAGCATTTACAATTACAAAATCAATTTTTTTTATTTTTATTTGATCTAGAAGATTGTTTTGAATCTTTAAACAACCAGTAATTCCTACAACATCTCCTAAAAATAATATTCTCATTTAATTTTTTTATTTGTTACTATAAAATCTAATTTTACATCATATCTATCTGCTGGTATTTTATTTATTCTTTGAAAAGAATAAGCTAGTCCAATTGTGATAATTTTTTTAATTTTTTTTATTTTTTTTATATATCTATCATAAAATCCTCCACCATAACCAATTCTATTGCAATTTTTATCAAAAGCAACGAGTGGCACTAATAAAATATTCGGAACTATCATCTTATCTGAAGTTGGTTCTGGAATTCCGTATTTATTAATTTGAAGTGGATCTCTAGATGACCAACAAAAGAAATCCATGTGAGAATTTTTTTTTATTTTAGGTAAAGAAATTTGGTAATTTTTTTTTTCTAAATTCATTAAAACTTCAATTGCATCAACCTCATAATTATATGGGTAATATCCACCAAGAACTTTACCAATTTTTCTATTTTTTCTAAGAATTTTTAATAAATATTCAAAATTAATATTTAAACTTTTAGAGCTTTTTTGCTTTCTAATTTTTAATATCTTTTTTCTGATTTCAGATTTATTCACAGGAATTTACTAAGATAAATTTTCTAAATTTGCTTTTTCAACAAAGCTTGAAATTTCATCAGCAGCTTCATCGATTAATTTTTCATAATTTTTTTGATTTATTTCAATTTCATCTTTTAATTTATTATGATCATTATTTAATTGTAAAATTTCTTGTTCTTTATTGTCTCTGTATTCATAAATTAAAGATTTAAGTTCTTTAAATTTACTCGAAAGATTTTTTATCTCTTCTTTTTTTTCTTCAACTTTTTTTTTAGTTTCATAATATTCATCCATCACTTTTACTGCAGTAATTAATAAAAGTTTATTTTCACCTAAATTTCCTAGATCATTCTTTAAATTATTGAATTTTTTATTTATTTGGATTAACAATTCCTCTAAATGTTCTTCTTGACCATCTTCACAGGACAACAAAAACTCTTTACCATTAAATTTAATACTTACGTTTGCCATTTATCTATTTCATCTAACAAAGTATCTGTTTCTTGATTTAATTCATCAATTTTTTCAGAGAATTCAATTTGTTTTTTTTGATCAATTCTTTCTTGATTTTGAAATTTGTCTAATTTTTTTGTTAAATCGTTATAATCATTAATTAAACTTTTATATTTTTCCTCCAATTCTTGTTTTTCAATTTCTAATTGATTTTTTTGATTACTTAAATTTTCAATATTCTTTTTTATATCGGGATTTTGAAGATTTATATTTTTTAATTTTGTTAAGGCTAAATTAAGTTTTTTTTCTTTTTCGATCACAGATTTAATATATATATGATTATATTATTAAATAGAATCTTCTTAGTCTAGACAGGATAATTTTTTGAGTAAACAATATAAAGAATTAGCTAATTGCATTAGATTTTTGTCGATTGATGCTGTTCAAAAAGCAAATTCAGGTCATCCTGGAATGCCTATGGGGATGGCAGATGTTGCTACAGTGCTTTATAAAGATTTCCTAAATTTTAATCCAAAAAACCCTAGTTGGATAAATAGAGATAGATTTATTCTTTCTGCGGGTCATGGGTCCATGCTGCTCTACTCTCTTCTTTATTTGACAGGGTATAAAAGTGTTTCATTAAATGATATCAAAAATTTTAGGCAATTAGACTCTATTTGTGCTGGTCATCCAGAGTATCACCCTAATACAGGAATAGAAACTACCACTGGACCTTTGGGACAAGGAATATCAAATGCAGTAGGATTTGCGATATCAGAAGAAATTTTGAAAAAAAAATTTGGAAAAAATAAAATTGATCATAAAACTTATGTATTGGCAGGTGATGGTTGTTTGATGGAAGGAATAAGTCATGAAGCATTAAGTCTTGCTGGTCACTTAAAACTTAAAAATTTAATTTTACTATTTGATAATAATTCAATATCAATAGATGGTCCTACTAATTTAGCAGTCTCTGACAACCATGAAAAAAGATTCCAAAGTTATGGTTGGGACTATTTAAAAATTAATGGTCACAATTTTAAAGAAATTTCAAAAGCTTTACGTAAAGCTCAAAAATCTAAAAAACCTATAGCAATCTCTTGCAAAACAACTATTGGGTATGGGTCTCCTAATAAAGGTGGCAAAGCATCATCTCATGGAAGCCCTTTAGGTGAAGATGAGATTAAATTAGTTAGAAAAAAACTGAAATGGCGTCATGAGTCTTTTAAAATACCTAATAACTTATTAAATGAATGGAAAAGTATTGGAAAAAAAGCTGAGGGGAAAGCTAAAAAACACGAGAGTAAATATAAGAAAATTTTTAAAAATAGTAGTCTTAGTCCACTTAAAAACTTAATTGAAAAGAAAAAAAATGAATATTTAAAAAATTTAAAACCACTTGCTACGAGAAAAACCTCTGAAATGTTTTTAGACATTGTGTCTAAATTACCAAATTTAATTGGTGGATCAGCTGATTTGGCTGGCTCAAATAATACTAAAACAAAATCTCATAAGATAATTAAGCCAAGTAATTTTTTAGGAAACTATATTCATTATGGAGTTAGGGAGCATGCTATGTGTGGGATAATGAATGGGATTGCATTACATAGTGATTTAATTCCTTATGGTGGAACTTTTTTAATATTTAGTGATTACTGTAAACCATCAATCCGATTAGCTGCAATGATGAAGCAAAGAGTTATTTATATATTTACACATGACTCTATTGGTTTGGGTGAAGATGGTCCTACTCATCAACCAATTGAACAATTAACTAGTTTAAGATCAATTCCAAATTTAAATGTTTTTAGACCAGCTGATTTTATTGAAACATTTGAGTGTTGGCAGAAAGCTCTTGAGAGTGAAAATTCTCCAAGTGTTATCGCTCTAACTAGACAAGCTATTGATCCTATAAGAATTAAAGATACTTCTGAAAACAAGTCATCATTTGGAGCATATGAAGTTTTAAGATCTGACAATAATATTAAAATAACAATAATAGCATCCGGATCCGAAACAAGTTTAGCAAGTGATATTTGTCATAAATTAGCCACAGAGAACATTTATTCAAAAGTAATATCAATGCCTTGTCAGGAATTATTTGATCAACAAAGTGAAGATTACAAAAATAAAATTTTAACTGAAACCGAATTGACTGTTTCAATAGAGGCCTCAGAAACCCAATATTGGAAAAAGTACACAGGAGCTAAAGGATTAAACTTTGGAATTAATGATTTTGGAAAAAGTGCGCCATATAAAGAAATCTATAATCATTTTGGATTGAATGCCGATAATATAATTAAAAAAATTAAAGAAAAATTATGAAAATAAAAGTTGGAATAAATGGAATGGGTAGAATTGGGAGAATGATTATTCGGTCTATTATAGAAAATAATAATAAAAATATTGAGATTAAACATATAAATAATAGGACAAATTCTGAAGCTTGTTCGACTCTATTAAAATATGACTCTATTCATGGAAAATTTAATGCGGACATAAGTTTTGATGACAGACATTTAATCATCAACAAAAATAAAATCACTTTTACTCAAGAAACAGATTTGAATAATATTAATTGGAAAAAATACGATGTAGATTATGTTTTTGAATGCACTGGGAAATTTAACTCTAAAGATAAATTAGAACCTCATCTAAAGAATGGAGCAAAAAAGGTTATTGTTTCAGCTCCTTGTAAAAATGCAGATAAAACTATTGTAATTGGAGTAAATGAATCAGAATTAAAAAAAAATGATAAAATAATTTCTGCTGCATCTTGTACAACAAATTGTCTTGCTCCAGTAGCCCATGTTTTAAATGAAAATTTTGAAATTGAAAAAGGTTTTATGACAACGATCCACGCTTTTACAAGTGATCAGAGAATTTTAGATAATTCCCACAAAGATCCAAGAAGGGCTCGATCTGCAAGCCAATCTATTGTGCCAACTTCAACTGGTGCATCAAAAGCAATTGGTGAAATTATTCCCTCTTTAAAAGGAAAACTAGAAGGTGTGGCAATGAGAGTGCCTACTCCTAACGTTTCTTTGGTTGAACTTGTTTTTTGCACAAAGAAAGACTTAAGTATTGAAAAAATTAATTCAGCATTTCAAAATTTTAGTAAAAAAAACAAGATTCTTGAAATCACCAAAGAAAAGTTAGTGTCTATTGACTTTAATCACAATCCAGCCTCATCAATTATTGACTCCAGTTTGACTAATGTTGTAGGAAAAAATATGGGTAAAATTTCTGCTTGGTATGATAATGAATGGGGGTTTTCTAATAGAATGTGTGATATAGCAGAATATCTTCATAAAATTTCTTAATGAATTACATCAAAGACCATGAAAATCTAAATGATAAGAAGATTTTATTAAGATTAGATTTAAATGTCCCGTTAAAAAATGGAGTAATTACAGATCAAACAAGAATTGATAAAATTTTGCCTGTAATTAAATTTTTACTAAAAAAAAACTCTAAAATCATTATAATTTCTCATGTTGGTCGCCCCAAAGGGAAAGTAAATAAAGAACTGTCTATGAAGCCAATTTGTGAAAATTTAGAAAAAAAAATTAATAGAAAAATTAAAATTATTGATAGTGATATTTTTAAATTGAAGCAAGAAGACTTATTCAAAGACCCTAATGATCAAATAGTTTTTTTAGAAAATATAAGATTTTATGGTGAAGAAGAGAAAAATGATTTTAATTTTTCAAAACATTTAGCCGGACTGGCTGACCTATTTGTAAATGATGCTTTTTCTTGTTCTCATAGAACTCATGCTTCTGTATCTAAAATTACAGAATTTTTACCCTCGTTTGCTGGATTGCAGTTAGAAATTGAAATAAATGCCTTAAAAAAGGTTACTACAGATATTAAAAAACCAATTACTTGCATAATTGGTGGTTCAAAAATATCAACAAAAATTGGAATAATTAAAAATTTAATACCAAAATTTAATAATATTATCATTGTAGGTGGGATGGCTAATAATATTTTAAATCATAAAGGAATTTCAATAGGAAAATCAATTAAGGAAGATAACTGCAAAACAATAATTAATGAAATCTTTGAAGCTTCAAAAAATTACTCTTGTGAAATAACCTACCCAGAAGATGTAATGGTTGGAAAAAATTTTGAAGATAAATCTCAAGTCAAAGAATTAAATGAAATTTCTGAAGACGATTTAATCTTAGATATTGGGCCAAAAACAATAAATAAAATTAAAGATATTATTCAAAGTAGTGAAACAGTTCTTTGGAATGGTCCAGCAGGTTTTTT
Source organism: uncultured Pelagibacteraceae bacterium (assembly GCA_902521885.1). Lineage (GTDB taxonomy): Bacteria > Pseudomonadota > Alphaproteobacteria > Pelagibacterales > Pelagibacteraceae > Pelagibacter. Next base: position 8,690 of record CABYTJ010000010.1, on the reverse strand, counting down.
TGAGAATCCAAATTTTGCAAATGGTAGTCATGAAATTGCTAAAGCAATTATTAAAAATAATCAAAACAATTCAATTTACTCAGTTGCTGGGGGTGGAGATACAATAGCTCTTATAAACCAAATTAATGCAGTTGAAGATTTCAATTTTGTTTCAACTGCTGGTGGTGCATTTTTGGAATATCTTGAAGGTAAAGAACTTCCTGGTATAAAAGCTCTTAATTAAAATGTCGGAACTAAATAAAATTGCTCTTAAAATTCTCGAAAAAGGAAAAGGTATTTTGGCTGCAGATGAAAGTACCGGAACAATGACCAAAAGACTGGAAGATGTTAATGTTGCTTCAACTCCAAAAAATAGATTGTTGTTTAGAGAAACACTATTTAGCTCATCATGTATGACCAAATGTATTGGGGGTGTGATTTTATATGATGAAACTATAAAACAAAAAAGTTCAGAAAAAAATATGATCCCAGAACTAATTTCAAAGATGGGCTCATATCCTGGTATTAAAGTAGATACAGGAGCTAAAGTTTTATCAGGATCACCAGATGAAAAAATTACTGAAGGCTTAGATGGGTTGAGAGAAAGATTACAAGAGTATTATCAATTAGGGGCAAAATTTACAAAATGGAGAGGTGTCTATAATATATCTAAAAATTTTCCTAGCAAACTTTCAATACATGCCAATGCAAATGCATTAGCAAGATATTCTGCGTTAGTTCAAGAATGTAATATGGTTCCAATAGTTGAACCAGAGGTCTTAATGGATGGTGAGCATTCTGCGGATGAATGTTATCAAAAAACTTCAGAGGTAATTAAAAAGTGCTTTGAAGAACTAATTTTACATAAAGTTGATTTAAAAGGAATTATATTAAAACCTAATATGATTCTAGCTGGAAATAAATCTAATGATAAAATTTCTAGTGAAGAGATAGCAGAATTAACTTTAAAATGTTTAAAAAATTCCGTACCATCTGAAGTTCCTGGGATTGCTTTTTTGTCTGGAGGCCAATCAGAAATAGAAGCAACTGAAAATTTAAATTTGATAAATAAATATAATAATACTAATTTTATAATGAGTTATTCTTATGGAAGAGCTCTTCAACAAAGTGCTTTAAAATTTTGGTCAAAAGACATACAAAATATTGAGGGCACTCAAAAGGTTTTTAACCACCGAGCAAAAATGAATACATTGGCCGCTCAAGGAAAATGGTCTAAAGATCTTGAGATTTAATAATAAAAAATTTATTTATCTTATTTCACCATTAAAAATAAAAAAATCATTCTATAATGATTTAATTGAAGTTTTAAAGTATAAAAAAGTTGGTTTTTTTCAACTTAGATTAAAAAGACAAAATTTCAAAAAAAAATTATTGATTGGTAAAAAAATAAAAAAAATATGTAAAAAATATGATGTTAAGTTTCTAATAAATGATGATGTTAACCTTTCAAAAAAACTTAATGCAGATGGTTGTCATTTAGGTCAAAAAGATATGAATATTTTTGAGGCAAGAAAATTAATCGGTAAAAAAATAATAGGAATCACTTGTCACAATTCAATCAAATTGGCAAATATTGCTGTAAATAATAAAGCTGACTACATAGCACTCGGAGCCTTCTATTCTTCAAAAACTAAAAAAGTAAAGTATAGAGCACCTACTCGAATATTAAAACAAGTAAGAAAAATCATAAAAACTCCAATTGTTGCCATTGGTGGTATTAATTCAAGTAACTATAAAAAACTCTTGTTGAATAAAGCAAACTTTTTAGCTATCTCAGGCTACATTTGGAAAAATAAAAAACTAAAACCATTAGATGCAATTAAAAGAATAGTATGAAAATAAACGCAAGTGAAATAAGAGTGGGTATGCTCCTAGAATACAAAAATGATTTATGGCAAGTTCTTAAGACTCAACATGTAAAACCTGGAAAAGGAGGTGCATTTGCCCAAATTGAGATGAAAAGTGTAAATAAAAATACCAAGTTGAATGAAAGATTTAGATCTAGTGAAACAGTTGAAAAAGCCTCACTGGAGGAAACTGATTTTAATTATTTATACGAAGATGAACAAAACTACTTCTTCATGAACCCTAAAACTTTTGAACAAATAGAGATTAAGAAAAACTTAATTGGTGAAAAAGGTAAGCTATTAACTGAAAATCTTACAGTTAATGTGAGTTTTTATAATGAAAATCCGATTTTAATAGATTTACCGAACCAAGTTACATGCAAAATTGAAAGTACAGATGCTGCTTTAAAGGGTCAAACTATTTCCTCTTCTTACAAGCCTGCAATTTTAAATAATGGATTAAATATTCAGGTTCCTCCTTTTATTGAAGCTGGCGATGATATTATCGTAGATACCAGAAATTTAGAATATATAAAAAAAGTCTAAATTTATGAAATCCATATCTGCAAATCTAAATATAATGATAAAAGCTAGTGAGAAAGCTTCAAAAATTTTAATAAGGGATTTTGGAGAATTAGAAAATTTGCAAGTATCAAAAAAAGGTCCTAAAGATTTTGTCACTAACGCTGATATCAAGGCTGAAAAAATTATTATTGAAGAGCTCAAAAAAGCACGACCAAACTATTCAATAATAAGCGAAGAAAATGGGGTAGAAAAAAATAAAGATGAGACAAACTTTTGGATAATTGATCCGATTGATGGAACAACTAATTTTTTACATGGAGTGCCGCATTTTGCGATTTCTATAGCCCTTCAATCAAATAATGAAATGGTCTGTGGTCTAATTTATGATCCAATTAAAGATGAACTATTTTATGCTGAAAAAAATCATGGGGCTTATTTCAACAATCAACGAATAAGAGTTTCTAAGAAAAGAAATATTGACGAATGCTTATTTGCTGTTGGAAAAGGTAAATATAATCCAGATTTAATATACAGAAGATCTGGTAGTGCTGCTCTAGATCTGGCATACGTAGCATCTGGACGCTTTGATGGATATTTTCAAAATAATTTGAATTTATGGGATATTGCTGCTGGAATTATAATTGTGAAAGAAGCAGGAGGAATTATTAACGAAATTGATCTTTCTAGCTTAAAAAATATAAAAGTTTTAGCATCAAGTGCTGAAATCAATACAAAATTTATTGAAAAAATAGATAACTTTTAATTGTTTTAAAAAATTCTTTTGTTATAAGACTTGAGATGAAAAAAAAAATACACCCTAACTACCATTCGATAAAAGTAGAAATGACCGATGGTTCACAATTTGAGACAAGATCTACATGGGGTGCTGAGGGTGATATTCTGAAATTGGAAATTGATCCAAAATCTCATGCTGCCTGGACAGGTGGAAAACAAAAATTAATGGACAAAGGTAGAATAAGTAAATTTAACAAAAAATTTCAAAACTTTAGATCAGAAAATAAAAATTAAATGTCAAATGCTCCCTTAATGCCAATGGCGACAGCTGTTTGGCTAGTTGAAAACACAACTTTAACCTTTAAACAAATATCTGATTTTTGTAAACTACATGAAGTTGAAGTTCAAGGTATTGCAGATGGTGAGGTTGCAAAAGGTATCAAAGCATATAACCCAATAATTTCAGGACAACTTTCAAGAGAGGAGATAGAACTGTCATCAAAAGATCAATCGAGGCCCTTAGAAATTAAAAATACTGATATTGAAATATCAAATTCAGAAAAAAAAATTAAGAAATATGTTCCCTTATCAAAAAGACAAGATAAACCCGATTCAGCTTTATGGTTAATTAAACATCATAATATTTTGAAAGACTCACAAATAGCAAAACTTATTGGAATTACAAAAAATTCTGTAACATCCATCAGAAATAAAAGTTATTGGAATTATAATAATTTGAACCCTAAAGATCCTGTAGCTTTAAATTTATTTTCTCAAAAAGATTTAATTAATGCAACTGAAAAAGCAGAAAGAAGAATAAAAAGAGAAAAAAAAGAGAAAGAAAAACTTAAACAATCAATATAGTTTTAAAATATGAATAAAATTTATAGACATAAAAATTTAAAGATGATACTTACGTCTCTTTTTGGAGGTAGTTATTAAAATAGAGGTAAAAGACAACAACATTGAACAAGCTCTAAGAGTTTTAAAAAGAAAACTCCAGAGAGATGGCTTTTTTAAAGTTATTAAATTAAAAAATACTTACGAAAAACCTTCTGAAAAAAAAAAAAGAATTCTCCAGGAAAATATTAAAAGAGTAAAGAAACTTAATAAACTTAAGAATAGAATTTAAGTATACCGCGGGGTGGAGCAGTCTGGTAGCTCGTCAGGCTCATAACCTGAAGGTCGGCGGTTCAAATCCGTCCCCCGCAACCAACAAAAAATTAAATTTTAAAATTTGATTTTTTGCTATCTCCAAGAAATGCTTTGACTGTTTCTTTTGTTAGTTGATCAAATGATTTGCCAAAATTTTCAATTTTCTCAATTGTAGAAGGAGGAATTGTTATTATGTGACATCCAAGTTGTTTGGCTTGTAGATAATTATATGGCTCCCTTACACTTGCCCAAAGAATTTCTACATTTTTAAATTTTTTTGCCAAGAAGATACTTTTCTTAAATTCTGGAACTGGATCTTTGCCTGTATCTGCTGCTCTTCCAGCAAAAATTGAAATAATAACTTTAGTTTTTTTATTAATCTTATTAAGAATTTTTTTTGTCTGATTAGCACTATAAACTGCAGTAATATTTAATTTTATATTTTGATTATTTAAATCTTGAATAATTTTTCCCATAAATTTTCCTTTAGAATTAACAACTGGTATTTTAACATAAACATTTTTTGCCCATGTATTGATCTGAATAGCTTGTTTTTTCATTTCATTATTTTCATCTGCGAAAACTTCAAGAGAAACAGGTTTATTTTTACAAATTTTTAATATTTTCTTAGAATAAGATCTATAATCTTTAGCCCCTGCTTTTCTCATTAAACTTGGGTTTGTTGTAAAACCTTTTACAATTTTTTTTTTATTAAATACTCTAATTTTATCTAATTCTGCAATGTCACAAAATATTTTAGTTTTCAAATTATAACCCTATAGATTTTTAGTTATGTCTTCAGTCATTTTTTTTGCATCTGCAAACAACATTAGAGTGTTTTCTTTGTAGAAAAGGTCATTATCAATTCCTGCATAGCCTGGGGATAAACTTCTTTTTACAAATAATACAGATTTACACTTTTCTACATCCAAAACTGGCATTCCATATATTGGACTTTGGGGATCTGTTTTTGCAACAGGATTTGTCACATCATTTGCCCCTATCACAAATGCAACATCTGCATTAGCAAAATCATTATTTATTTCCTCTAACTCAAAAACTTCGTCATATGGAACATTTGCCTCAGCTAATAATACATTCATGTGACCTGGCATCCTTCCTGCAACAGGATGAATAGCGTAAGATACTTTGATATCATTTTTTTTTAAGGTATCTACCATTTCTCTTAAAGCATGTTGGGCTTGAGCTACTGCCATACCGTAACCTGGTACAATAATCACTGATGAAGCATTCTTCATTAGAAAAGCAGCGTCATCTGCATTGCCACTTTTTACTGGTCGTTGTTCTTTATTTTGTGCTGAAGCTGATTGTTCAGTTGCACCAAACCCACCTAAGATTACATTAAAGAAAGATCTATTCATTCCTTTGCACATTATGTATGATAGGATTGCCCCAGAAGATCCAACTAAAGCTCCAGTAATTATTAAAGCAGTATTTTCTAAAGTAAATCCGATTCCTGCAGCTGCCCAACCAGAGTAAGAGTTAAGCATAGAAATTACTACTGGCATATCTGCACCACCAATTGGAATTATTAAAAGAAAACCAATCAAGAAAGAAATAGCTAATAATATCCAAAATAGATTTGATGATTGAGTAGAGCAAAGTAAATAAGTAATTATTATTATTGAAATTAGTATTAAAGCATTAAGTGGATGTTGTCCTTTAAACGTTATAGGTGATCCTGACATTATTCCTTGGAGTTTTAAAAAAGCAATAATTGAACCTGAAAAAGTTATAGCACCAACTGCTGCTCCAATTGACATTTCAATTAAACTTCCGAGTTTAATGTTTCCAGGAGATCCTAGATTAAACGCTTCTGGATTTAAAAAAGCAGCTATTGCAACAAATACAGCAGCAAGTCCAACTAAACTATGAAAACCAGCAACTAGTTCTGGCATCGCTGTCATTGGAATTTTATAAGCTATAAATGCACCAATTAGTCCTCCTATTAAAAGAAAGATTAAAACAACTACTAGTCCAGTTGAAAAGTTACCGATAGACAAAAAGGTAACTGTAACTGCAATAATCATTCCTAAAATTCCAAAAAAATTTCCTTGCCTTGAGGTCTCTGGTGAAGACAGTCCCCTTAAAGCTAAAATAAACAATACACCCGAAATTAAATAAAACACTGCTGATAAATTTGCTGATAACATTATTTATCCTTTTTCTTTTTTTTATACATTGCAAGCATTCTTTGAGTTACTAGAAAGCCCCCAAAAATATTAATTGCCGCTAATGATATTGCCAAAAAACCAAAAATACTTGAAGTGTTAAATATAGTATCAGAGTTTCCAGCTAATCCTGCAATAATTGCCCCAACAATAATCACAGATGAAATAGCATTAGTAACAGACATTAAAGGTGTGTGTAATGATGGAGTTACACTCCAGACTACATAGTACCCAATAAAAATTGAAAGTATAAAGATACTTAATCTGAATATAAAAGGATCTATTTCCATAATTTTATTTTATTAAAGTTTTTTCAATTATCTCATCTTCTAAATTTATATTTATCTTTTTATTTTCTTTATCATATAAATTCGAGACAAAGTTAAATACATTTTTTGCATATAAATTTGATGCAGAGATTGGAAGTTTATTTAAAATATTGCTCTCCCCCATTATTTTAACACCATTTTTATCTATTACTTCATCAACTTTGCTATAGGCTGTGTTTCCACCTTGAATAGCTGCAAGATCATAAATGATTGAACCAGACTGCATATTATTAATCATGTCTTCTTTAATGATTAATGGTGCTTTTTTTCCTGGAATTAAAGCTGTACAAATTACTATATCTATTTTTTTTAGTGTTTCTGATAATAATTCTTCTTGTTTTTTTTTGAAATCATCTGATGCTTCTTTAGCATAACCTCCTTCAGTCTCTAAATTTTCTGCACCTTCAACTGTTAAAAATTTTCCCCCTAAACTCTCAACTTGTTCTTTTGAAGCCATTCTGACATCTGTTGCAAACACTATTGCTCCCATTCGTTTTGCTGTTGCTATTGCTTGTAAACCCGCAACTCCAGCACCAACTACCAATACTTTTGCAGCTGGGATTGTACCTGCTGCGGTCATCATCATCGGAATTGCTTTTTCAAAATTAGCAAAAGACTCTACTACTGCTTTATAACCTGCAAGATTTGCCTGTGAAGATAATATATCCATAGACTGAGCTCTTGTTATTCTTGGAAGTAGTTCTAGTGAAAAAATATTAATATTTTTTTTTACTAAATTACTAATTTTATCTTTATTATCATATGGATTTAAGACACCAATAAACGTTTGATTTTCTTTTAATAAAGAACTTTTATTTTCATCTAATAAGGTTAATTGAGCAAGAATATTTGTATTCGTTATTATTTCTTTTTCATCTTTTAAAATTGATACTCCTAATTTTTTATATTCATCATCTTTAATTCCAAGATGACTTCCATAATTTTCTGACAAAGAAACTTCAAAACCAAGTGAAATATATTTTTTTGCAATCTCAGGAGTAATTGCTATTCTTTTTTCAATCTTTTGATTTTCTAAAATAGATGCAATCTTCATACATCGATCTTACAGTAAGAATATTGCCATTAAAACTAAAACACCAATAACTGCGACGGTTCCCCACAATACAAACTTTGTAAAATTATTCCACGTGTTTTTATGGTTTTCATTATCCATAAAAATTATTTCTGTCTTGCTTTAAATTTAGGGTTAGTTTTATTAATTATATAAATTCTACCTCTTCTTCTAACGAGTTTAGAATTGAGATCTCTTTTTTTAATTGATTTAAGTGAGCTTTTTATTTTCATAAGTTTAGAATTTAGCCTGGCAAAGTCCTACTCTTCCATGTCTTAAGACAAAGTACCATCGGCGCTGAAAAGCTTGACTTCCGAGTTCGGAATGGGATCGGGTATTACCTCTTCGCTATAATCACCAGGCGGGGTAGTTATACCTAAAGAACTATTTTAGTCAAAGATTAATTAAAGGCTATCCAACCCTATGATAAATAAAATTTATTGATTTATTGCAATAAAAGCATCTATAGACCAAATTTTACTAAAATCTTAAGAGTCTAGGACCTGAATTTTATCGAAAAAAACCATGGGTATTAATTTTAAACCACTTAAATATCTTTTAAAGAAAATTATAGGATTGAATACTAATCTTACCAACCATCCTAAATAAAAATTATCTATAAAGCTATTTATAGGCGCTTGATCACCAGTAAAAAAAGAAATTGCACCCCCAGTACACAAAATTGTTGTTCTAAATTTTAAATTTCTCTTAAGATATAAACCTAAAACCTCCTGAGTTCCTCCACCAATATTAGAAATTATAAAATTTGGTTTAACTTTTCTAATAACCTTTAAAAGTTTTTTATCAAACAATCTATTTAAATCATATTTAGGGG
>CABYTJ010000009.1:0-45944 GCA_902521885.1 uncultured Pelagibacteraceae bacterium | reverse complement strand
TATGGATGTGAAACCAGAAACAGTGAACGAAGAAAACTTAGCTCCAGTAGTTAAAGAAAATGAAGCTGAGATAAAAGTAGAAACTGCACCGACTTCAGAGGCTAAAAAAGATGATTCTGTTAAGGAAGAGTCTAAAAAAGATGCCCCTAAAGCTGAAATTAAAGCAGAAAAAAAACTTGAAAAGACACCAGAAAAAAAATAGTTTTTTTTTCAATGCCCAATACTTTATACGATAAAATTTGGAATAATCACCTTGTAGATCTACAAGATGATGGAACAGCTTTGTTATTTGTAGATCGTCATTTGGTTCATGAGGTAACCAGTCCCCAGGCATTTGAAGGTTTAAGAAACTCTAATCGTAAAGTTAGACATCCTAATTTAACACTTGCAGTGGCAGATCATAATGTTCCAACAACTGATAGATCAAAAGGTATTTCTGATAAAGAGTCAAAGATACAAGTTGAAACTTTAGAAGCTAATTGCAAAGAGTTTGGTATTAAACTTTTTGGTATGAATGATAAGAGACAAGGAATCGTTCATGTTACAGGTCCAGAGCAAGGTTTTACTCAACCCGGAACAGTAATAGTATGTGGTGATAGCCATACGGCAACACACGGTGCTTTTGGTTCTTTAGCATTTGGAATTGGAACTTCAGAAGTAGAACATGTTTTAGCTACTCAAACATTAGTTCAAAAAAAAGCTAAAAATTTTAGAGTAAATGTAAATGGCAAACTCCCTTTAGGTGTTACTTCTAAAGATGTTATTCTTCAAATAATTGGAAAAATTGGTACAGCAGGTGGAACAGGTTGTGTAATAGAATATGCAGGTGACCTAATTAGAGCGTTAAGTGTTGAACAAAGAATGACAATTTGCAACATGACTATAGAGGGTGGAGCTAGGGCAGGATTAATAGCACCCGATGAAAAAATATTTAAATATTTAAAAGATAGACCAATGTCTCCAAAAGATAAAGATTGGGATAAAGCAATGGAATATTGGAAAAATTTAAAAACAGACGAAGGTGCTAAATTTGATAAAGAAATTGATCTTCAAGCAGAGGAAATTTTACCTATGATAACTTGGGGAACTTCTCCTCAAGATGTAATCACAATAGATGAAAAAGTTCCAAATCCTCAGAACGAAAAGGATGAGGATAGAAAAAATTCTTTAGAAAGATCTTTAAATTATATGGGTTTAAAACCAAATATGGCTGCAAAAGATATAAAAATAGATAAAGTTTTTATTGGGAGTTGCACTAATGGAAGAATAGAAGATTTGAGAGAGGCGGCAAAAATTTTAAAAGACAAAAAGATAGCTGCTCATGTTCATGCGATGGTTGTGCCAGGGTCAGGATTAGTTAAAGAACAGGCTGAGCAAGAGGGATTAGATAAAATTTTTGTAAATTCAGGTTTTGAATGGAGAGAACCTGGTTGCTCTATGTGTTTAGCCATGAATGCAGATAAGTTAAAACCTCAAGAAAGATGTGCTTCCACGTCAAATAGAAACTTTGAAGGAAGACAAGGAAGAGGTGGAAGAACTCATTTAGTAAGCCCTGGTATGGCAGCAGCAGCAGCTATTTCTGGAAATCTTGATGACGTTAGAAAGTACCAAAATTAAATGCAAAAATTTAATACTTTAAAAAGTATTCCAGCATATTTACCAATAGTAAATATTGATACGGATATGATAATTCCAAAACAATTTTTGAAAACTATTAAAAGAACTGGTCTTGGTAAAAACTTATTTTTTGAGATGAGATATGATGACCAAGGTAAAGAAATCGGAGATTTTATTTTAAATCAAAATCCATTTAATAATTCTAAAATTTTAATAGCTGGAAAAAATTTTGGATGTGGCTCATCAAGAGAGCATGCTCCATGGGCGTTGTTAGATTTTGGCATAACATGTGTAATAAGTTCAAGTTTTGCAGATATTTTTTATAGTAATTGTTTTAAAAATGGAATTTTACCTATTGTTCTTGAGGAGGAAAAAATTAAAGAGTTATCAGAATACGCAAATCGAAAAGAGGAAATATCGGTTGATTTAAATGAAAATAAGATTGTTTATGGAAACAATGAAATAAAATTTGATGTAGATAAATTTAAAAAAAAATGTCTTTTAGAAGGATTAGACGATATAGCACTATCTTTAAAAAAGTTAGAAAAAATTGAAAATTTTGAAAAAGATTTAAAAAATAAAAAACCTTGGATTTTTAATGATTAAAATAAAAAAAAGAAAAATTTTATTATTACCTGGTGACGGTATTGGTCCTGAAGTTATTGCTGAAGTAAAAAAAATAATTAATTGGTTTAATTATAAAAAATCACTTGACTTTGAAATAGATCAAGATCTTGCTGGAGGTTGCTCCATTGATAAACATGGAACCCCTATAACTGACGAAGTATTTTATAAGGCATTAGAAAGTGCGGTAGTAATGTTAGGAGCAGTAGGAGGTCCAAAATGGGATAATATAGATTTTTCAAAAAAACCTGAAAGAGCATTATTAAAACTTAGAAAAGAATTAAAATTATTTGCAAACTTAAGGCCAGCAATATGTTTTAAACAATTAGTCGATGCATCAACTTTAAAACCAGAAATTGTTTCTGGTTTAGATATTATGATAGTAAGAGAACTGACTGGTGGGATATATTTTGGCGAACCTAGAGGAATTAAACCAATTGAAAATGGTGAAAGAAAAGGAATTAATACTCATACTTATACGAGCAGTGAAATAATTAGAGTTGCTAAAATTGCTTTTGAATTAGCAAAAAAAAGATCAAACAAAGTTACGTCGTGTGAAAAATCAAATGTTATGGAAGCTGGACAACTTTGGAAAGAAGAGGTTCAAGCATTACATGAAAAAGAATATAAAGATGTAGAACTAAGTCATATGCTTGCTGATAACTGTGCTATGCAGTTATTAAGAAATCCCAAGCAGTTTGATGTAATTGTAACTGATAATTTATTTGGAGATATGTTATCAGATCAGGCTTCAATGCTTACTGGATCTTTAGGTCTTTTACCCTCAGCATCTTTAGGTGCTAAAAATAAAGATGGTGAAATGAGAGCAATGTATGAACCAATTCATGGTTCAGCTCCAGATATAGCTGGTAAAGGAATTGCAAATCCGATTGCAACTATATTGAGTTTTGCTATGGCCTTAAGGTATTCTTTAGATTTAGATAAAGAGGCTGAAGCACTAGAAAAAGCTGTACAAGATGTGCTAAATGATGGATTGAGAACAAAAGATATTCTATCAGATGGAATGAAAGAAGTTTCAACCTCTCAAATGGGAGATGCGATAATTTCAAAATTGCAATAATCTATTAATTATCCTAAACTAAATCTATGCCAAGCTACAATGCACCAGTTGAAGATATGATGTTTCTTTTTGAGAAACTAAGAGATAATAAAAATTACAATGAATTAGAAAAATATAAAGAGGTTAGCTCAGAACTTGTTAAAGATATTTTAGAAGAGGCTGCAAAGATTAATCAAAATTTAATATTACCTCTCGCTAAAATAGGTGATGAAAATCCTGCTGTTTTAGAAAATGGAGTTGTAAGAACACCCCCTGGATATAAAGAAGCTTACCAAAAGTATATTGAAGATGGTTGGACTTCTTTATCTTGTGATCCAAAGTATGGTGGACAGGGAATGCCAAAGACTGTTAGTGCTTTTTTTGATGAAATGCTTTCATCTGCAAGCTTATCTTTCAAACTTTATAGCGAACTCAGTATTGGGGCATATAATTGTATAAATCATCATGCCTCAGAAGAAATAAAAACTAAATATTTACCAAAAATAGTTGAAGGCAAATGGAGTGGCACTATGTGTTTAACAGAACCAGTTTGTGGAACTGATTTAGGACTTTTAAAAACTAAAGCTGAGAAACAATCTGATGGAACATATAAACTTAGTGGCCAAAAGATTTTCATTACTTCAGGTGATCAAGATCTTACAGAAAATATTATTCATTTAGTAATAGCAAGAGCAACAGACTCACCAACTGGTACAAAAGGTATAAGTTTATTTTTAGTCCCAAAATTTGTAGTCAATGAGGATGGAAGTGTAGGACCTAGGAACGGAGTATCAACAGGATCTATAGAAAGTAAAATGGGTATCAAAGGTTCTGCTACATGCGTTCTCAACTTTGATGGAGCAACTGGGTATATGATAGGTAAAAAGGACAAAGGTTTAAGCGCGATGTTTACAATGATGAATCTTGAAAGAATTGTTGTCGGTATACAAGGACTTGGAATTTCAGAAATTGCTTATCAAAATTCACTTGCTTATGCTAAAGAGAGAAAACAAGGTAAAACTAACAACACCAAATCATCTAATGGAGCAGATTTTATAATTGAACATGCTGATATAAGAAGGTCATTATTAAATATGAAATCAATTATAGAAGGTGAGAGAGCATTATGTTTTTGGTTGTCACAACAAACAGAAGTTAGTTTAAATCATCCAGATGAAAAAGTTCGTCAGGAAGCTTCCGACTTTGTTTCCTTAATGACGCCTGTTGTTAAATCGTTATTTACAGATCTTGGTATGGAAATTACTAATGATGCTATGCAAATTCATGGTGGTTATGGTTATACAAAAGATCAAGGAATAGAACAACTTTATAGAGATAATAGAATAACGCCAATATATGAAGGCACTAATTCAGTGCAAGCAGCAGATTTAGTTTTTAGAAAATTATCTAATAAAAATGGAAATATAATTAATAGATTTTTAGATCTAATTAAATCTGAGGTTAACTCAAATAATGAGCAAATAAAAACATTTGCAAAAGAATTTACTTATTATTTAGACATTTTGAGCAAGTTTAGTGATTGGACAATTGAAAAAGCTAAAACGGACAAAGACGATGTAAGTGCTGCAGCAAATGACTACTTAAAAACATTAGGGTACGTATCAGTTGCTTATGCTTGGATAAAAGTTTTGGAAGTAAGCTTCAAGAATTATGATGAAAATAAAAAGTTTTATGATGAAAAAATAAATACTGCTAAGTTTTATTTTGATAAAGTTCTACCCCGAGCTGAACAACATTATAAGTCAGCTATATCTGGTAGTTCGAACATAATGAATTTTAAATTCAATTAAAATGAGCCATTATGATACAAATTTAGATAAAAATAGAGCTAATTACGTCCCATTAACACCTTTATCTTTTTTAGAAAGAGCAAAAGAAGTCTATCCTAACTATGAAGCTATAGTTTATGAAGATCGAAAATACACTTGGAGTGATGTATATAAAAGAGCTACTAAATTTGCTAGTGCTTTAGAAAAAATTGGTATCACTAAGGGAGATACAGTTTCATTTCTGGCATTTAATACACCAGAAATTTTTGAGGCACATTATTCAGTTCCAATGTCGGGCGCAGTGTTAAATACGATTAATATAAGATTAGATGCTAATACTATCTCATACATTCTAAAACACAGTGATGCAAAAGTATTGGTAGTAGATAGACAACTTCACACTGAGGTAAAAAAAGCATTAAGCAAATTAGACAAAAAAATTATTATCATTGATATTCATGACAAGTTTGCTGATCAGTCTAAATTAGAAAAAATTGGCGAATTAGAATATGAAAGCTTTTTGAATACTGGAGATGATAACTATATTTGGAAAATGCCAGAGGATGAGTGGCAAGCTATATCATTGAGTTATACTTCTGGGACTACAGGAAATCCAAAAGGAGTTGTCTATCATCATCGGGGATCATATTTAATGTCTACAGGAAGTGCTGTTGCCTGGAATATGCCAAATAGGTTAAATTTTTTAACAATTGTTCCAATGTTTCATTGTAATGGATGGTGCTATCCTTGGACAGTTCCAATGTTAAATGGAAGAACAATTTGCTTAAGAAATATAGATGTAAAAAAAATTTTTGAATTAATAGATAAATATAATGTAACTCATTTTGGTGGAGCTCCTATAGTATTAAACATGATTACAGGTGCCCCCGAAAGTGATCGAAAAAAACTAAAACATAAAGTACATGTACTTACCGCAGGAGCCCCACCACCAAGTATAATCTTTAAAAAAATGAAAGAACTTGGTTTTGAGGTAATGCACGTGTATGGCTTAACAGAAACTTACGGACATGTCACACAATGTGCCTGGAATGATGATTGGAATAATTTTGATGAGGATAAGCAGAACGAAATTAAAGCAAGACAAGGAGTTAGGTATCCTAATCTTGAAGGTGCAACTATAATGGATCCTGAAACAATGAAGGAAGTACCAAAAGATGGGAAAACAATTGGTGAGATTATGCTTAGAGGAAATGTAGTTATGAAAGGTTATTTTAAAGATAAAGCTGCAACAGATAAAGCCATGGCTGGTGGCTGGTTTCATTCAGGAGATTTAGCGGTAATACACCCAGATGGATATGTAAAAATACAAGATAGGTCAAAAGATATAATTATTTCTGGAGGAGAAAATATTTCTTCAATTGAAATCGAGAATACTTTATCCAAACATCCTTCAGTATCAATTGCTGCAGTTGTTGCTAAACCTGATGAGAAATGGGGAGAAGTACCTTGTGCATTTATTGAAATGGTCAAAGACAAGCCTACAACAGATAAAGAATTGATTGATTTTTGTAAGGAAACATTAGCAGGTTTTAAAGTTCCAAAACAAGTAATTTTCTGTGAATTGCCAAAAACTTCAACAGGTAAAATTCAAAAATTTGAATTGAGAAAAAAATTTTAGGTAATTAATTGATAATTGAAATTGAAAACAAAAGTGTTCATGCATCTGATGCTGGACAAGGTGTAGATAATTCAAAGGATACGATAGTATTTCTTCATGGAAGTGGTCTCTCTCATATTGTTTGGTCTTTAACAGAACAATTTTTTTCAAGTAAAAATTTTAATGTTCTTTCTATTGATTTACCAGGTCATGGAAATTCTGAAGGTCCTTGTTTAGATAGTATTGAAAAAATTACAGACTGGTTAGAAAAAGTATTTGAGAAGCTGAATTTGAAAAATTTAATATTAGTTGGCCATTCTCAAGGATGCTTAGAAGCTATTGAGTATTCATTTAAATATAAAAAAAGATTAAAAAAAATGGTTTTAATTAGTGGATCATATCGAATGCCAGTAAATAAAGATTTAATTGATTTGGCATCAAATGGTGACTCTGATGCTGTTAAATTAATGATGAAATGGGGTTATGAGGGCTCTAAAAAGTTTATTGGTGGAAATCCAATTGAAAGAATTATTCAATCACCTAGGGATATAAGTGAAATTCTAGCGGTTGATCTTATTGCGTGTAATAATTATGCAAATGGTTCTAAGGCAGTACAATCAATTAGTTGTCCAATCATGTTAGTTTTTGGAGAGTTAGATAAAATGGTTAATCTAGAAGCTGGAAAAAAATTTGCAAACTTAGTTAAAAATTCTACCACTCATATAATTCCTGGATGTGGACATATGATTATGATTGAAAAAGCATTTGAAATGAGAGAAAAGGTCTTAGAATTTTTAAAAAAATGAAAAACTTTCCAATAGTAAAATCAAGAAGATTAAGAAGTACACCTTATACAGATAGGATCGAGTCTCATGGTGTGAGCAGTTATACTGTTTATAATCATATGTTGCTTCCTGCATCATTTAAGTCTTTAGAATCTGATTATGAGCATTTGAAAAAATTTGTTCAGGTTTGGGATGTTGCAGCAGAAAGACAAGTTGAAATATCTGGAAAAGACTCTGCAAAATTAGTTCAATTAATGACTTGTAGAGATTTGTCAAAATCTAAAGTTGGAAAATGTTACTATGCACCATTAATTGATGATGAGGGTCTTTTAGTTAATGATCCAATTATTAATAAATTAGCTGATGATAAATGGTGGCTCTCAATTGCAGATTCAGACGTAATTTTTTTTGCAAAAGGTCTTGCTGCAGGAAATAAATTTGATGTTGAAATCCATGAACCAAATGTAAATATTTTAGCAGTACAAGGTCCACGCTCCGATGATTTAATGGCAAAATTATTTGGTGAGGATATTAGACAATTAAAATTTTTTAATTTTAAGTATTACGAATTTAAAGAAAAAAAATATTTTGTTGCAAGATCAGGTTGGTCAAAACAGAGTGGATTTGAAATTTATGTTGAAGATAATCAAGCTGGACAAGATTTATATGATTATCTATTTGAATATGGGAAAGAATTTAATGTCAAAGCTGGATGTCCAAATTTAATAGAGCGAATAGAATCTGCACTGTTATCATACGGAAATGATTTTGATAATAGAGATAATCCATTTGAGGCAAATTTTGATAAGTTTGTAAATTTAGATAGTGAGGTTAACTTTTTAGGTAAAGAAAAACTTAAAAAATTAAGACAAGATGGGATTAAAAGGAAATTAATGGGAGTTATGATTGATCACAACAAAATTGATATGTATTGTGAGAAGACGCTACTAGATAATGATAATAAAGTTGTTGGTTATGTAAGATCTGCAACTTATTCTCCTACTTTTAAAAAAGTTATTGGTATTGCAATGATTAATAAACCTTATTGGGATAATAAAACCCAGTTTAAGATAGATATTAACGATAAAATATTTGTAGGAACAGTTTGCGATTTACCCTTCATTTAGTATAAAAATAAACGTTATCATGAATATAGCAATTGTAGGAGCAACAGGGAATGTTGGTAGAAAAATATTAGAAGTTCTTGAAAAAAAGGGAATATCTATTGATAATCTTTATTTGATAGCATCAACTAAAAGTAGTGGAAAAAAAATTTCTTTTAAAGGTAAAGAATATCAAGTTTCTGATCTAGAGAGTTTTGATTTTTCAAAAGTAAAGATTGCTTTTTTTTCTGCCGGAGGAAAAATATCTGAAAAATTTGCTGAAAAGGCTGCTAAAAATTGTTTTGTTATAGACAATTCAAGTCATTACAGAATGGATCCTGAAGTTCCTCTAATAGTACCTCAAGTAAATTCTGAAGATCTGAATAATATAAAAAAAAATATTATAGCTAATCCAAATTGTTCTACAGCTCAGTTGGTTATAGCTTTAAAACCATTGCACGATTTGTTTACAATCAAAAGAGTAGTAGTTTCGACTTATCAATCTGTTTCAGGGGGTGGTAAAGCACCAATGGATGAATTGATTGATCAAACTAAAATGGTTTTGAATAACCAAAAAGTAGAACCTAGAAATTTTACTAAACAAATTGCTTTCAATATCATCCCTCACATAGATATATTTTCTGAAAATGGTTATACAAAAGAGGAACTTAAGATGGTCAATGAAACTAAAAAAATTTTAGATGATAAAATTAATTTGACAGCAACGTGTGTAAGAATACCTGTTTTAGTTTCTCACGCAGAGTCGGTAAACATTGAATTTGAAAAAACTTTTACTTTAGAAGAGGTTAGAAAAGCCCTTGATAAATTTGAAGGTTGCAAAGTAATAGATGAAAGAGCTGATGGAGGATATTCAACTCCTTTTGAGGCAGAAGGTAAAGATGAAACTTTTATTTCGAGAATTAGAGAGGATAAAACTCTTAAAAATGGAATGAATTTATGGATTGTTTCAGATAATCTTTTAAGAGGAGCGGCTTTAAATGCAGTAGAGATTGCCGAAACTTTAATTAAAAATAATTTCTATGGAAAATAAAGAACCTCTATCTCCTCATATACAAATTTATAGATGGCACATTTCATCTTTGGTATCAATTTCTCATAGAATAACTGGAATAATAAATATAATTGCAATTACGATAATTTGTTTTTGGGCCTCATCACTTTTACTTGGAGAAAATAATTATGAAGCAATTAATTCTTTTTTAAATTCTTTTATTGGCAAATTTATAATTCTAGGGATTACTTGGTCATTTTTATTTCAGATTTTAAGTGAAATAAGACACTTAATTATGGATCTTGGATATGGTTTTGAAATTCAAACCACTAAAATTACAGGTCTTATTGTTATATTTGGCTCAATAATTTTTACTGTTATTTTTTATTTAATAGGAAAAAATTTTATTTTATGATTTCAGCAACTAAAAAATGGATTTTTTTAAAAATTAGTGGTGCCATTTTAATTCCATTAATGTTGTGGTTTGTTTTGAATTTAATTTCAATTTATGATCAACAATTTATTGAAGTTAAAAGTTTTTTTACAACCTCATTATCAAAATTTTTATTCAGTATTTTTATTATTAATGCATATTTCTTTTCAGCTTTGAGTATTAGTGAGGTTTTTGAGGATTATATCCAAAATGATAAAATCAAAAATGTCGCAAATAAGCTTTTATTTGCTTCAGCTGTGGTAATTCCATTAATTACAATTATATTAATATCTAAATTATGAGTTCTTACAAAATAATAGATCATGAATATGATGTAGTAGTTTTAGGTGCTGGTGGCTCTGGACTAAGAGCAGCAGTAGGATTAAGCGAAGCTGGATTAAAAACTGCATGCATCTCAAAAGTATTTCCTACTAGAAGTCATACCTCTGCAGCTCAAGGTGGTATTTCAGCAGCACTTGGGAATATGGGAGAAGATGATTGGCGATGGCATATGTATGATACTGTTAAGGGAGCAGATTGGTTAGGTGATCAAGATAGCATTGAATATCTGTGTAAAGAAGCACCTAAAGCAGTTATTGAATTAGAAAAGTATGGTGTCCCTTTTAGTAGAACGGATGATGGAAAGATTTATCAAAGACCATTTGGTGGTATGACAAAAAATTATGGCAATGGAATTGTTCAAAGAACCTGTGCTGCAGCAGATAGAACTGGTCATGCAATATTGCATACTTTATATGGTCAAGCCTTAAAACATAAAACTGAGTTTTTTATAGAATATTTTGCGCTAGATTTATTAATGAAAGATGGAGAGTGTAAAGGTTTAATAGCATGGAATCTAAACGATGGAACAATTCATAGATTTAGAGCACATTCAGTAATAATCGCAACAGGTGGTTATGGAAAAGTTTATTATTCTGCTACCTCTGCCCACACATGTACCGGCGATGGTAATGCAATGGTGCTTAGAGCAGGATTACCCTTACAAGATATGGAGTTTGTTCAGTTCCACCCAACAGGAATTTATGGTCATGGCACGTTAATAACTGAAGGTGCTAGAGGAGAAGGAGGATATCTTACGAACTCTAAAGGTGAAAGATTTATGGAAAGGTATGCTCCTAATGCTAAAGATTTAGCTTCTAGAGATGTTGTAAGTAGATCTATGTCAATAGAAATTAATGAGGGAAGAGGTGTAGGAAAAGATCAAGACCACGTTCATTTAAACTTAAGTCACTTAGATAAAGAAATTATAGAAAGTAGATTACCTGGTATAACTGATGCAGCGCGATTGTTTGCTAATGTAGATGTTACCAAAGAACCAATTCCAGTAGTTCCTACAGTTCATTACAATATGGGTGGAATACCGACAAATTATAAGGGAGAGGTATTAACAGTAAATGGATCAGAAAAAACTGTTCCAGGCTTAATGGCTATTGGTGAAGCTGCATGTGTTTCTGTTCATGGAGCGAACAGATTAGGATCTAATTCATTAATTGATCTTGTAGTATTTGGAAGAGCTGCAGCTAAAAGAGCAGCAGAATTAGTTACACCAGGAATGCTACATGAAGAAATTAGTGAGTCTGAAACACAAAAATGTCTCGATAGATTTGACAAAATTAGAAACGCTGATGGTGACATTGGAACTGCAGAATTAAGATTATCAATGCAAAAAACAATGCAATCTAAATGTGCAGTTTTTAGAACAGAAAAAACTTTAAAAGAGGGTGTTGAGGAAATAAGAAAAACTTATGATGGTTTAGAATCAATATCAGTTAAAGATAAATCATTAATCTTTAATACAGATTTAGTTGAAACTTTAGAATTTGACAATTTAATCAGACAAGCAGTTGTGACTGTAGACTCCGCTTATAATAGAAAAGAAAGTAGAGGAGCACATGCACGAGAAGATTATCCTAAAAGAGATGATGAAAAATTTATGCAACATACACTTGCTTGGTGCGATGGAAAAGAAACAAAAATAAGTTATAGAGAAGTTCATAAAACTACTCTTACAAATGAAGTTCAATATTTTCCTCCCCAAGAAAGAGTTTATTAATGGTTCAGATTAATTTACCTAAAAACTCTAAAGTTCAAAAAGGTAATTATTTCAAAGACAAAACAGGTTCTAAAAACTTAAGAAAAGTTAATGTCTACAGATGGGATCCTTCAACGGGAGAAAACCCTAGAATTGATACTTATGAGGTTGATATGGATAACTGTCCTTCAAAAGTTTTAGATGTTTTAAACAAAATAAAAAATGAGATTGATCCATCTATTGCTTATAGGAGATCTTGTGCTCATGGAGTTTGTGGTTCTTGTGCAATGAACATGGGTGGTAAAAATGGATTGGCTTGTACTACTCCTCATTCTGAAATTGACGGGGATATAGATATTTATCCATTACCTCACTTAAAAGTTAAAAAGGATTTAATTGGTGATTTAGATGGTTTATATAAACAATATCAATCTATAGAACCCTGGTTAAAATCAAATTCAAATTCAGAAACTACAGAAATTATTCAATCAAAAAAAGACAGGGAAAAACTAGATGGTGCCTATGAATGTATTATGTGTGCTTGTTGTTCCACATCTTGTCCAAGTTATTGGTGGAATGGAGACAAGTATTTAGGTCCAGCAGTATTATTACAGGCTTACAGATGGATTGTGGATAGCAGAGATGAAGAGAGAGAAGCTAGATTAAAAAAAGTAGCAGATGAACTTAAACTTTATAGATGCCATACTATCTTAAATTGTACTAGTGCATGTCCCAAAGGTTTAAACCCAGCAAAAGCTATTGCTGAAATAAAAAAAATGTTAGCAACCGCCAATATATAAACAATAGACTAACAAGAGTTTTTAATCTAAAAGATCCTATTCATGAAACAAATTGAACATTTTGTAGGTGGAAAATTAATTCCTGGTAAATCAAATAAAAAAGGTAAGGTTTTTAACCCGGCGACTGGTGAACAAGAAAAAGAAGTAAGATTAGCCTCTAAAGCAGATCTAGATCATACAGTTAATATTGCACAAGAAGCTTTTAAGGAATGGTCGTTAAAACCATCTCTTGTAAGAGCTAGAATTATGTTCAAATTTAAAGAGTTAATAGAAAAAAATTCAGATGAGCTTACACAGTTGATAGTTTCTGAACATGGAAAAGTTTATGAAGACGCAAAGGGATCTTTAACCAGAGGTTTAGAGGTTGTTGAATTTGCTTGTGGAATACCCCATTTACTTAAAGGTGAATTTTCAGAAAATGTTGGAACTAATGTCGACAGTTGGTCAATGCGACAACCATTAGGAGTAGTTGCAGGTATCACACCATTTAACTTTCCAGCAATGGTGCCAATGTGGATGTTTCCTATCGCAATTGCTTGTGGAAATACCTTTATATTAAAGCCGTCCGAAAAAGATCCATCGTGTGCAATAAAACTAGCAGAATTATTAAAAGAAGCAGGTCTTCCAGATGGGGTTTTTAATGTTGTTAACGGAGATAAAGAAGTTGTAGATGCAATCTTAACAAACAAAGATATTAAAGCAGTAAGTTTTGTAGGTTCGACACCAATAGCAAAATATATTTATGAAAATTCTGCAAAAAATGAAAAGAGAGTTCAGGCACTAGGAGGAGCAAAAAATCATTTAGTTGTTATGCCAGATTGTGACTTAGATGGTGCAGTAAATGGTTTAATGGGTGCCGCATATGGATCTGCAGGTGAAAGATGTATGGCCCAATCAGTTGCAGTAGCTGTTGGAGATATAGGAGATGAGCTAGTATCAAGATTATCAAAAAAAGCAGAGGCTTTAAAAGTTGGTCCTGGAATGGATAAAAGTTCAGAGATGGGACCTTTAGTTACTAAGGAGCATCTAGAAAAAGTAAAAGGATATGTTGATTTAGGGGTAAAAGAAGGTGCCAAGTTAATAGTTGATGGTAGAAACTTAAAATTACAAGGTTATGAAGATGGTTTCTATATTGGAGGCTGTTTGTTTGATCATGTAAAAAAAGAAATGAGAATATATCAAGAGGAAATATTTGGACCAGTTTTATCTGTAGTTAGAGTAAAAACTTTTGAAGAGGCTACAAAACTCATTAATGATCATGAATATGGAAATGGAGTAAGTATTTATACAAGAGATGGTGATGCAGGAAGAACTTTTGCAAGCAAGATACAAGTTGGAATGGTTGGTATTAATGTTCCTATCCCCGTTCCAATGGCTTTTCATAGTTTTGGAGGTTGGAAAAGATCGCTATTTGGAGATAGTGCAATGCATGGTATGGAAGGGATAAAATTTTATACAAAACTTAAAACAATAACCTCGAGATGGCCTTCTGGAATTAGATCAAATGCTGAGTTCGTAATGCCAACAATGAAATAAGGAGAAATATTAATGAGTAAAATATCTTTAATTGGTGCTGGTCAAATTGGTGGAACCCTTGCACACTTGATTGGAACAAAAGAACTTGTTGATGAAGTTGTTCTTTTTGATGTAGCAAGTGGGATAGCTAAAGGAAAAGCATTAGATATCGCTCAATCATCATCAGTTGATGGTTTTAATGTAAAATTTTCAGGCACTGATGATTATAAGGACATTAAAGACTCTGATGTAATTATTATTACTGCAGGGGTTCCGAGAAAACCTGGAATGAGTAGAGATGACTTACTTGGTATAAATTTAAAAATCATTAAACAAGTTGCTGAAGGGGTTAAACAGAATGCACCTAACGCTTTTGTAATCTGTATCACAAATCCTTTAGACGTAATGGTAATGGCTTTTCAAAAATTTTCAGGATTATCAGCAAATAAAGTAGTTGGTATGGCTGGAATTTTAGACAGTTCAAGATTTAAATTATTTTTGTCTTTAGAACTTAATGTTGCAGTTAAAGAGATAGATGCAATGGTTATGGGTGGTCATGGAGATACTATGGTTCCAATGCCTAGATTTACAAAAGTATCAGGAAAACCTTTACTTGATTTAGTAAAAGAAGGAAAAATTTCTCAAGAAAAATTAGAAGAAGTAAATCAAAGAACTAGAGATGGTGGTGCTGAGATAGTGAAATATCTTGAAAAAGGATCAGCGTTTTATGCACCTGCAGCATCGGGAGTTCAGATGGCAGAAGCATACTTAAATGATGAAAAAAAATTATTACCATGTGCTATTCAACTTAATGGAGAGTATGGTGTTAATAATGTTTACGCTGGTGTTCCAGTGATTATTGGAAAGAATGGTGTTGAAAAGATAGAACAAATTGATTTGGATGAAAAAGAAAAAAAAGAATTTATGCATTCTATTGATGCAGTCAGAGCTTTGTGGGAAGCAGCATCTAAAATAGATTCCGATCTTTCTAAATAATAATGAATATTCACGAACATCAGGCAAAACAAATTTTAAAAAAATATGGAGCGATTGTTCCACAAGGTGTTTTTGCTCTTTCTGTTGATGAATTAGTGGAAAAAGCAAAATCATTAAACACAAAGAAATATGTATTAAAAGCTCAGATTCATGCTGGAGGAAGAGGTAAAGCTGGAGGTGTAAAAATTTTAGATACCATTGAGGAATTAAGTGAAGCTGCAAAAGAATTAATGGGAAAAACTTTAATAACTCACCAAACAGGCCCAGAAGGTAGAGAAGTAAAAAGATTATATGTCGAAGAGTCTTCAAGTATAGAAAAAGAGTTTTATCTCTCTTGCTTAGTCGATAGGGCTAGTTCAAAAATTGCTTTTATATCCAGTGATCAAGGGGGAATGGATATTGAGGAAGTAGCCAAAAATACTCCAGAAAAAATTATTACTACAAAAGTTGATTTAAATAACGAAATTTTAGAAAAAGATTGTGAGAAAATTGTTAAGATTTTTAATTTAAATGATACTACAAAAATACAAGCAATATCTTTAATAAAATCAATTTATCAAATGTTTATAAAAACAGATGCAAATATGGTTGAAGTAAATCCGTTAATATTAACAAAGGAAGAAAAAATAATTTGTTTAGATGCAAAAGTAAATTTTGATTCTAATGCCTTATTTAGGCAGCCAGAAATTGTTGAGTTAAGAGATTTAAATGAGGAAGATACTAGTGAAATAGAAGCCAGCAAGCACGATTTAGCTTATATCAAATTGGATGGAAGTATTGGTTGTATGGTTAACGGAGCAGGTTTAGCCATGGCAACTATGGATATAATAAAGCTGTATGGGAAAGAACCAGCTAATTTTTTAGATGTAGGAGGAGGCGCTTCAAAAGAAAAGGTTTCTGCAGCTTTAAAAATTATTTTATCAGATAAGAATGTTAAAGGTATTTTAATAAACATTTTTGGAGGAATAATGAGATGTGATGTTCTTGCCCAAGGAGTTGTTGATGCAGCTAAAGAAATTAACATAAGCGTTCCTCTAGTAGTTAGACTTGCAGGTACAAATTTCAAAGAAGGAAAGAAAATTTTAGATAACTCAGGATTAAAATTAATCTCCGCTGAAAATTTAGATGATGCAGCTAAAAAAATTGTAGAGGCGATTAAATAAAATGTCTGTTTTGGTAAATAAAAATACAAAAGTAATTTGTCAGGGTTTTACAGGAGCACATGGTACTTTTCATTCAGAACAAGCAATTCAGTATGGAACAAATTTAGTTGGTGGAGTTACACCAAAAAAAGGAGGTCAAAATCATTTAGACAGACCAGTCTTTAACAGTGTTCTTGAAGCCAAAAAAGAGGTTGGTGCCGACGCAACAATGATTTATGTTCCTGCTAAATTTGCAGCTGCTGCAATTATAGAAGCTATTGATGCATCAGTTGAACTTATAGTTTGTATTACTGAGGGTATTCCAATCCAAGATATGCTTAAAGTTAGACAAAAGTTAAATGGTTCAAAAAGTAGATTAATAGGACCTAATTGCCCAGGAATTATAACACCTGATGAATGTAAAATTGGAATAATGCCAGGTAATATTCATAAGCGTGGATCGGTTGGAATTGTATCTCGGTCTGGAACATTGACATATGAAGCAGTTGCGCAAACAACAGAAAATGGCTTGGGGCAGTCGACTTGTATTGGTATAGGTGGAGATCCTATTAATGGCACAAATTTTATTGATTGTTTAGACTTATTTTTAAATGACGATGAAACAAAATCAATTTTAATGATTGGTGAAATAGGTGGTAATGCTGAGGAAGAAGCTGCAGAATTTATTAAAAATCACAAAATTAAAAAACCTATAGTTGGATTTATTGCTGGAATAACAGCTCCTCCAGGTCGAAG
This sequence comes from uncultured Pelagibacteraceae bacterium, assembly GCA_902521885.1. Lineage (GTDB taxonomy): Bacteria > Pseudomonadota > Alphaproteobacteria > Pelagibacterales > Pelagibacteraceae > Pelagibacter. The sequence continues at coordinate 28,640 of CABYTJ010000009.1, read as the reverse complement.
AATGGGGCATGCTGGTGCTATAATTTCGGGAGGAAAAGGCGGTGCTGAAGATAAGATAAAAAAGATGGAAGAGTGTGGAATAACTATTGCAAACTCACCATCAAAAATTGGAAAAACACTATTCAATAAATTGTCTAATTGAAAAATTTTTTCCTACGTTTATATTAATATAAAATAATGTCTTCTTCTAAAAATCTTGAATACGCAAAAACAGCATTTTTGAGTAAATCAAATAGTGCTTTTATAGAAGAAATGTATCTAAAATTTGTAAATAACGATCCAGATTTACCTAATGGCTGGAGAGAATATTTTAGTGATATTGGAGAAGAGTTTGAGGTTGTAGTAAATGAAATAAATGGCCCATCTTGGAGCCCCTCTAAAAAAGTTTCAATTAATAGAAATCAAATTCAATCTAATGAAGATAAAAAAATAAATCCAATAGACTCTATAAGATCAAATGCTAATTCAATTAAAGCTGTGGCAATGATTAGATCATATAGACAACGAGGTCATTTAATAGCAAAATTAGATCCTCTTGAACTACTTAAATCTGATTATTTAGAGGAACTTCATCCAGAGTCTTATGGATTTAAAAAAGAAGATTATCACAAAAAAATATTTTTAGATGGTGTAACTAATAAACAACATTCTACAATTAAAGAGATACTTGAATTTTTAAGGGAAAAATATTGTGATACAATTGGGTATGAGTACATGCACATCTCTAATCCTACGGAGAGAAAATGGTTTAGGGATAGAGTAGAAATAGCTGATGATTTTCAATTTACTAAGAACGGTAAAGAAGCAATACTGAACAAATTAATTCAAGCTGAAGGTTTTGAAAAATATTTACATACTAAGTATGTAGGGACTAAAAGATTTGGACTTGACGGTGGTGAAAGTTTAATTCCTGCCCTTGAACAAATTATTAAAATTGGCGGTCAATCTAAAATAAAGGAAGTTAAGATTGGGATGTCTCACAGAGGCAGACTAAATGTGTTAGCAAACGTTCTACAAAAATCTTATAAAAGAATATTTAACGAGTTTGCTGGTGAAATAAATTCAACATCAGAGGATGGAGCTGGCGATGTTAAGTATCATTTGGGTGCATCATCTAATAGAGAATTTGATGGAAATTCAGTTCATGTGAGTTTAACTGATAATCCTTCCCATTTAGAGGCAGTCAATCCAGTTGTTCTTGGTCAAACTAGAGCAAAACAATTTTTCCACCAAGACAAAGAAAGAAAAAAAGTAATACCAATATTAATACACGGTGATGCAGCTTTTGCTGGACAAGGGGTAGTTGCAGAATGTTTTGCAATGTCAGGTCTTCCAGGACATAATACTGGTGGTACAATTCATATTATTGTTAATAATCAAATAGGCTTTACTACAAGCCCTAGATTTGCAAGATCATCACCTTATCCCTCGGATATTGCAAAAATGGTTGATGCACCAATTATCCATGTTAATGGAGATGATCCAGAAGCAGTGGTTTACGCAGCAAGAATAGCTACAGATTTTAGATTAAAATTCAACAGAGATGTTGTAATAGACTTAATCTGTTATCGAAGATTTGGTCACAATGAAGGTGATGAGCCGTCATTTACTCAGCCATTAATGTATAAAAAAATTCGATCACATCCCTCACCTGTAAAAGTTTATGGTGAAAAGCTTGTACATGAAGGTTCAATTTCAAAAGACCATCTAAACAATTCAATTAAAAAATTCAAAGATTTACTTGATGATCAATTTAAAAATGCCAAAAACTATAAACCAAAAATTGAGTGGTTTGAAGGAACATGGTCTCGATATAAACCAGAAAGAGGTAAAGATAAAAGAGGTGTTACTGGCTTTGATATAAAAAAATTAATGGAAATATCAAATAAAATAAACTCAATTCCATCAGATATTAATATTCATAAAACTATATCAAAGATTATGGGTAACCGAAAAACTACAGTTATAAATGGAAAAACTATAGACTGGTCTACTGCAGAGGCCTTGGCTTTTGGATCCTTGTTAGAAGAAGGCTATCCAGTAAGATTGGTTGGTCAAGATTCTGGGAGAGGCACATTTAGTCAAAGACATTCAGTTTTAAGAAATCAAATAGATAATTCAAGATATGTTCCTTTAAATAATATTTCAAATAAACAAAAAAAATTTGAAATAGTTGATAGTTTTTTATCTGAATTAGCTGTTTTGGGTTTCGAGTACGGTTATAGTTTAGTGGAACCAAACACACTTACTTTATGGGAAGCACAATTTGGTGATTTTGCAAATGGTGCCCAAGTAGTTATTGATCAGTTTATTGCATCTGGTGAGAGAAAATGGTCAAGAGCTTCAGGTCTAGTTATGCTTTTACCACATGGATATGAAGGTCAAGGCCCAGAACATTCATCTGCAAGATTAGAAAGATTTTTACAATTGTGTTCAAACGATAATATGCAGGTTATGAACTGCACAACACCAGCTAATTATTTTCATGCCTTAAGGAGACAAATGCACAGAGATTTTAGAAAGCCTTTAATAATTATGACACCAAAATCGCTATTAAGACATAAACATTGTATTTCACAGATAGAAGATTTCAGTAAAAAAAATTCATTTCATAGAATTTTATGGGATCATGCTATGGATCCTAAAACCAAAGGTTTTATTGAATTAAAAAAACCAAAAAAAATTAAAAAAGTGATTCTTTGTTCGGGAAAAATATATTTCGATTTATTGGAAGCAAGAGAGAAAATGAAAAGAAATGATGTAGTATTTTATAGGATTGAGCAGCTTTATCCTTTTCCAGCCAAAACACTTGTTAAGGAACTTAAGCCATATGCAAAAAATGCATATTTTTATTGGTGCCAAGAAGAACCAAAAAACATGGGAGCATGGTTTTCTGTACGAGACTATATCCAATGGACATTAGATAGTATTAAGGCTAATAATAATGAAATTTCTTATATAGGAAGAAGTCCTGATGCATCACCAGCAACCGGATATGCAAAAAGGCACATTTCTCAACAGGAAGAAATTATAAAGAAAGTTTTTGAATAGATTTAAATGAGTGAAAAAATTTTAGTTCCAGTCCTTGGTGAAAGTATCACAGAAGCTACAGTATCTAAGTGGCTTAAAAATGAAGGTGAAAAAGTTGAAGCAGATGAACCAATTGTTGAGTTAGAAACAGATAAAGTTAATTTAGAAGTTCCTTCACCTGTTTCAGGAGTTTTGGATATTATAAATTCTAAAGATGGATCGGTGGTTGAAGTTGGTGCAGTTCTAGGTTCAGTGAGTGAAAGTAGCACTAATACAAATGAAACTGAAGAGATAAAGAAAATTGAGCCAACTATTAATGAAAATAATGTTGTAAAATTAGAACCTCAAAAAGAATTAGAAGAAATAGAAGAACCAGAAATTTTTGACGAAAAAAAAGAAGAAGAACCTCTGGTCCTTACTAATGAGGTTAAAGAAAAAAAAGAATTAAATATAAAAACAGATGCTAATACAATGTCTCCAGCAGTAAGAAAAATTATAACTGAAAACAAAATTGATATTAAATCTGTAAAAGGGACTGGAAAAGATGGAAGAGTCTTAAAAGGAGATTTAATTAATTTAATGGGTTCAAATCCACCTCCTTCAGAGAGAAAAATTAAATATGGTCAGGAAGAAAGAATAAAAATGACCAGGTTGAGACAAACAATAGCCAAGAGATTAAAACAAGCTCAAGAGAATGCAGCATTACTAACTACTTTTAATGAAGTAGACATGACAAATGTCATGGATATGAGAAAAGAAAATCAAGAGGATTTTCAAAGTAGATATGGAGTAAAATTGGGCTTCATGTCATTTTTCGTGAAAGCTTGTGTCGTAGCTTTAAAAAATTATCCTGCAGTCAATGCAGAAATCGAGGGTGATGAGATTATTTATAAGAATTATTATAATATAAGTTTTGCAGTTGGCACTGATAAGGGGCTTGTAGTCCCGGTTCTTAAAAATGCAGATGAACTTTCATTTGCAAATATAGAAAAAAATATAAAAGAAATTTCAGAAAAAGCTAAAGATGGAAAACTTACGATTGAGGATCTGCAAGGAGGTACATTTACTATTAGTAATGGTGGTGTATATGGATCAATGCTCTCAACACCAATATTGAATTTACCTCAATCAGGTGTATTAGGTATGCATAACATTGTAGATAGACCAATGGTGGTTGATGGAGAAATAAAGATAAGACCCGTTATGTATTTAGCATTATCTTATGATCATAGAATTATTGATGGCAAGGAGTCAGTTTCATTTTTAAAAATGATTAAAGAAAATTTAGAGGAACCTAGAAGGTTATTTTTAGATATTTAAATGACAGATAAATTTCAAGCAGTAGTTATTGGTGGAGGCCCAGGAGGTTATGTATGTGCAATTAGACTCTCACAATTAGGTCTAAAAACTGCATGCATAGAGTCTAGAGGTTCTCTGGGTGGAACTTGTTTGAACATAGGCTGTATACCATCAAAAAGCTTATTAAATTTATCTGAAGAATTCCATAAAGCTAAAAATTTATCAAACAAAGGTATTGAAGTAGGAGAAATAAAATTAAATTTACCAAAAATGATGAAAAATAAAGATAAGGCAGTTACAGTTTTGACTAAAGGAGTAGAATTTTTATTAAAGAAAAACAAAGTAACTTATTTTAAGGGAACTGGAAGTTTTAAATCAAAAAATGAAATTTTGATTATAGAAAAAGAAAGTAAAAAAGAAACATCAATAAAAGCAGATAAAATTGTAATTGCAACAGGTTCATTACCAGTTTCTTTACCAGGAATTGAATTTGATGAAAAAATTATTGTTTCCTCAACTGGCGCATTAAAATTTGAGCAAGTCCCCAAAAAAATGGTTGTAGTTGGAGGAGGATATATTGGTTTAGAGATGGGATCAGTTTGGTCAAGGTTAGGTACCGAAGTTCATGTAATTGAGTTTTTAGATCATATCACACCAGGCATGGATAAAGAAATCTCAAATGAATTTATGAAGATTTTGAAAAAACAAGGAATAAATTTTCACATGCAACATAAAGTAGAACAAATAAAAAAAAGTAACAGTGGAGCAATCGTCTCCACAATAGACAAAGAGGGAAACAAAAAAGATATTAATTCTGATATAGTTTTAGTTTCAGTGGGAAGAAAGCCAAATACAAGTGGTTTGAATTTAGAAAAAGTTGACATTGAGCTAGATGAAAAAAAGAGAATTAAAACTGACAAGCACTTTAAAACCAATCAAGATAATATTTATGCTATTGGAGATGTTATAGCAGGGCCAATGTTAGCACACAAAGCAGAGGATGAAGGTATTGCTGTTGCAGAAAATATCGCTGGTCAATCAGGTCATGTAAATTATGATACTATTCCAGGGGTCGTTTATACAACTCCCGAAGTTGCTTCTATTGGGAAAACAGAAGAGCAATTAAAAGAATTAAATATTAAATATAAAATTGGTAAATTTTCATTTATGGCAAACTCTAGAGCAAAAGCCATAGACGATGCTGAGGGGTTTGTAAAAATTTTAGCAGATGAAAAAACTGACAAGGTTTTAGGAGCTCACTTAATTGGTCCACATGCTGGAGAATTAATCGCAGAAATAGGGGTTGCAATGGAATTTGGTGCTAGTTCAGAGGATATTGCTAGAACATGTCATGCCCATCCCACTTTTTCTGAGGCAGTCAAAGAAGCAGCATTATCTGTAGATAAAAGAGCAATACACTCTTAAAATATTTTCATATTATTAAAATATGAAATTTCCGATTCTATTACCTAATATTTTTAATCATCCTTTTACATATGAAAGTGATTTAAATCTAAAAGTAGGGGATTATGTAGTAGTACCTTTTGGAAAATCAAAAATCACAGGGGTTGTTTGGGATGAATTTGAAAAAAAAAATAATAAGAATTTTAAACTCAAGAGTGTTTTAAAAAGATTAAATGTAACTCCACTAAAAAAAACAACTATAAAATTTCTTAATTGGTTTGCTGAATATAATATAATCCCAAAAGGAATGGCTCTGAAGTTAGTTTTATTAAGGAGTAATGCTATAGAAAAGTTTCAAAAAGAGATTTTCAAGTCTTTCAATATTAATATTAGGGCAAGCGCAATCAAACTTTCTGAAGAACAAAAAAGATCTTTAAAAAAAATGAATATTTCCAATCAAAAATTCAGAGTTCATGTTCTTCAGGGCACAACAGGATCAGGCAAAACTATTGTTTATTTTTCGGCTTTAAAAGAAATTATAAAGAGAGATCTTCAGGGTTTAATACTGTTACCTGAAATAGGTTTAACAAGTCAATTTGAAAAAAAGTTTTTAGAATTTTTTGGAATTACCCCAGCTGTCTGGCACTCTGGTATTTCAAAAAAAAAGAAGGAAATTATTTGGAGTGGTGTTGCAAATGGTGAAATTAAAGTTGTAATAGGAGCAAGATCATCACTATTTTTACCATTTAAGAAGTTAGGCTTAATTATTGTAGACGAAGAACATGACCAATCATATAAGCAAGACGAAGGTGTCACTTATAATGCGAGAGATATGGCAATCTCAAGAGCATCATTTGAAAATATTCCTATAAATTTAATAACTGCAGTTCCATCAATAGAAACATTCGAAAATGTAAAAAAAGGTAAGTATAGTATTTCTAGATTAGAAAAACGTTATCAAAACGCTTCTTTACCAAATTATGAAATAATTAATCTTAATGAGACTAAATTAGAAAAACAGTCGTGGCTTTCAAAAAAAATAATAGAAAAAGTAAATTTTCACCTCGATAAAGGTGATCAAGTATTATTTTTTTTAAATCGAAGAGGATTTTCTCCATATGTCCTTTGTAGTAAATGTTTTAATAGTTATTCATGCCCTAACTGTTCAATTAATTTAGTTTACCACAAAAATAAGAATAATTTATTATGTCATTATTGTGGTTTTAGAACTTCACTGAAAAGAACTTGTACAAAAGATGGAGACTGTGAAATCATTTTTAGTGGCCCAGGAGTTGAAAGAATATCTGAAGAAGTAAAAAAAAAATTTCCAACAAAGAAAATAGAAATTTTTTCAAGTGATACCATGAATAAAAAAGACTCTATTATCAAGTTAGAAAAAATAATTAACAATCAGGTTCAAATTTTAGTTGGTACACAATTAATATCAAAAGGCTTTCACTTTCCAAATTTAAATTGTATTGTGGTAGTTGATATTGATCTTTCTTCGCATGGACATGATTTAAGAGGTGCTGAAAAAAACTTACAACTATATCATCAGCTTTCTGGAAGAGCAGGAAGAGCAGGCAAGCCTGCAACAGTGTATTTTCAGACTTTAAATAATAATCATAAAATGATTCTGGATTTAACTAATAGTAATCCTAATATCTTTCTGGATAGAGAGCTAGATATTAGAAAAAAAAATAAGCTTCCACCATTTCAAAGGTTTATTTCATTGATTTTAACTGGGGAAAACGAAGTAAAATTAGAAAAAGAGGCTTACAAATTTAAAACCTTCATAGAAAATAAATTAACTGGAAAAATTTTAGGTCCAGTAAATGCTCCAATATTTAGATTAAAAAAAAGATATAGAATCAGGTTGTTAATTAGAGGAGAAAAAACATTAAAATTACAAAATTCATTAGCAGCGGCAATTCCAAATTACAAATTTCAACCAGGAATAAAACTTTCAGTTGATGTTGATCCAATAAACTTCAATTAACCCTCTAAAAAGTTAATTTTTAATGAATGTGCTACTTGAAGACATAATGGTCATATGTTAATTAAAGCGTGATTTTTAATTAATCTTCAACAATACATAGGAATCAAATTGAGCAAAAATACAGGATTTTCAATTACATCTGCTAATAGGTATTCCCTTGCACTTTTTGAACTTGCAGAGGAAAATAATTTATTAAGTCAAATAGAGGATCAATCTTTATCTATGCTTAATTTAATAAATCAAAGCAATGATTTTTATAGTTTAATTAAAGATCCAACTATTAACCAAGAGGATTTATCAAAAGTTATAAACATAATTGTAGAAAATAATAAATTTGATACATTATTTAAAAATTTTTTAAATTTTTTAATTCAAAAAAGACGCTTCTTTTTTATTGAGAGTATTCTTGAAAGTTTTATTGAGACTTGTTCAATAAAAAGAGGTGAACTCAAAGCAGAGTTAAAATCAGCAAAAAATTTATCAAGTGATGAAATAACAAAAATTACGGAGTTGTTAACTAAAAATTTTAGCTCAAAAATAAAATTAAACTACAAACATGATGAAAGTTTAATAGGAGGTTTAGTAGTGCAAGTTGGAAGTACTATGGTTGACACCTCAATTAAGAATAAATTACAACAAATTGAAAACAGAATGATAGAGGCATAAATGGAAATAAATCCTTCAGAAGTTACAAAGATATTAAAAGAACAAATAAAAAATTTTGGTGATAAAGCTGAAGTCACAGAAGTTGGACAGGTTTTGTCTGTAGGAGATGGTATTGCCAGAATTTATGGTCTAGATAATGTACAGGCTGGAGAAATGGTAGAGTTTGCAGATGGATCAAAAGGAATGGCTCTTAATTTAGAAAGTGAAAATGTTGGTGTTGTAATTTTTGGTGATGATAGAAATATAAAAGAAGGTGATGTAGTAAAAAGAACTGGTAGTATTGTTGATACTCCAGTTGGCAAAGAATTATTAGGAAGAGTAGTTGATGGCTTAGGTAATCCAATTGATGGTAAAGGACCATTAAGCAAAAATGTTAAAAAAACTAGAGTAGAAGTTAAAGCACCTGGAATTATTCCTCGACAATCAGTTAGTGAACCAATGCAAACTGGATTGAAATCAATTGATAGTTTGGTCCCAATTGGAAGGGGTCAAAGGGAATTAATTATTGGTGATAGACAAACTGGAAAAACGGCAGTTGCTGTAGACGCAATTATTAATCAAAAAAAAATAAATGAATCTGGTGACGAAAAACAAAAATTATATTGTATATATGTCGCCGTTGGACAAAAAAGATCAACAGTTAGACAAATTCAAAAAACACTAGAAGAAGCAGGTGCAATGGAGTACACAACCATTGTTGCTGCCACAGCATCTGACTCAGCACCATTACAATTTTTAGCACCATATACAGGATGTGCTATGGGTGAATACTTTAGAGACAATGGAATGCACGCATTGATTATCTATGATGATTTATCTAAGCAAGCAGTTGCGTATAGACAAATGTCTCTTCTATTAAGAAGACCTCCAGGGCGTGAAGCTTATCCAGGAGATGTGTTTTACTTACACAGTAGATTACTTGAAAGGGCTGCAAAATTAAGTGATGAACATGGCGGTGGATCATTAACAGCACTTCCAATTATTGAAACGCAGGGTGGTGATGTATCGGCATTTATTCCTACTAATGTAATTTCAATTACAGATGGCCAAATTTTCCTAGAAACTGAACTATTTAACCAAGGTATCAGGCCAGCAATTAATGTTGGTTTGTCAGTATCTAGAGTTGGATCATCGGCTCAGACAAAAGCAATGAAAAAAGTTTCTGGATCAATGAAATTAGAATTAGCTCAATATAGAGAGATGGCTGCATTTGCTCAATTTGGATCTGATTTAGACGCCTCTACTCAACAACTTTTAAACAGAGGTTCTAAATTAACTGAACTCTTAAAACAAAAACAATATTCGCCACTGACTGTAGCAGAACAAGTAGTATCAGTTTTCTGTGGAGTTAAAGGTTATCTTGATGATATAGAATTAAAAGATGTTGCTGAATTTGAGAGCAAGATTATTGAGAGATGTAAATCAGAGAAACCTGAAATAATAGAGGGAATTCAAAATTCAGGTAAACTTGAAGATGATAAAGAGAAAATACTTATTGAAGTAATTACTCAATTGAAAGGAACTTTTAAATCTTAATACGATATGGCAAGTTTAGATGATCTCAAAAAAAGAATAGCTAGCGTAAAGTCTACTCAAAAAATTACTAAAGCTATGAAAATGGTTGCGGCAGCAAAATTGAGAAAAGCTCAAGAAAGTGCTGAGAAAGGAAGACCTTATTCTGAAAAAATGAATAATATAATTTTAAATCTCTCAAATGGAATATCTGATAAAGAAAATACCTCGAAATTATTGTCAGGCACTGGTAATGATAAAGTTCATTTATGTGTGATAATGACATCCGACAGAGGTCTTTGTGGGGGTTTTAATTCTAATATAATAAAAAAGGCTAAAAGTTATTTCTCAAAAATTTCAGCTGAGGGCAAAGAATTTAAAATTATAACTGTAGGATCAAAAGGTAACGACCAATTAAAAAGAGTTTATGGTGAAAAGATTATAGAAAATATTTCTTTTAAAGAGTCTAAAAATGCAAATTATTTTGATGCCGATAAAGTTGGAAAAATGGTAATTGAAAAATTTGAAGCAGGTGAGTTTGATGTTTGTACAATTTTTTATAATCAGTTTAAAAATGTAATAACACAAATTCCTCAAGCACAGCAAATAGTGCCTTTAAATAATGAGGAAGATGAAAATAATTCAGATGAAAGTTATGAATTTGAACCTGATGAAGATGAAATTTTAAGCAATTTATTGCCAAAAAATATTTCAACACAAATATTTAAAGCAATGTTAGAGAATTCAGCTAGCGAACAGGGGTCTAGAATGAGCGCGATGGACAATGCAACCCGTAACGCAGGTGAAATGGTTGACAAACTTACTATTGAATATAATAGAAGTCGTCAGGCAGCAATTACAAAAGAATTAATAGAAATCATATCAGGAGCAGAAAGTTTATAATTATGAGTAAAGGAATAATCACACAAGTTATTGGAGCAGTAGTAGACGTTAAGTTTGATGGAGAACTTCCAGAAATTTTAACAGCATTGGAATGTAAAAATGGAGACAACAGACTTGTTTTAGAAGTTGCTCAACATTTAGGTGAAACTACAGTACGAACAATCGCAATGGATGCTACGGAAGGGTTGAAAAGAGGCGATGAAGTAACTAATACAAATGCACCAATACAAGTTCCAGTTGGACCTGAAACTCTTGGAAGAATTATCAACGTTATTGGAGAACCAATTGATGAAAGAGGTGAGGTTAAAACAAAAGAGAGCTGGCCAATTCACCGAGCTGCACCTGAATTCAACGACCAATCAACTGAGACCGAGATACTTGTAACTGGTATTAAAGTAATTGATCTACTTGCCCCTTACGCAAAAGGAGGAAAAATTGGATTATTTGGTGGTGCTGGTGTGGGTAAAACAGTTTTAATTATGGAATTAATTAATAACGTTGCAAAAGCCCATGGTGGGTTTTCAGTTTTTGCAGGTGTTGGAGAGAGAACTAGAGAAGGAAATGATCTTTATCATGAGATGATAGAGTCAGGGGTTATTAAACAAGATGGCCCTGGATCTAAAGCAGCATTAGTTTATGGACAAATGAATGAACCTCCAGGAGCAAGAGCTAGAGTTGCACTTACAGGATTGACTGTAGCTGAATACTTTAGAGATCAAGAAGGGCAAGACGTACTTTTCTTTGTTGATAATATTTTCAGATTTACTCAAGCGGGTTCAGAAGTTTCTGCTCTTTTAGGAAGAATTCCGTCAGCAGTTGGTTATCAACCAACTCTGGCAACTGATATGGGTAATCTTCAAGAAAGAATTACAACAACAAACAAAGGATCGATTACTTCAGTTCAAGCGATTTATGTGCCAGCTGATGATTTAACTGATCCAGCTCCAGCCACATCATTTGCACACTTGGATGCAACAACAGTACTTTCAAGACAAATAGCTGAGATTGGAATTTATCCAGCTGTTGATCCACTAGACTCAACTTCAAGAATTTTGGACCCTAGAATTGTTGGAGACGAACATTATAAAGTGGCTAGAGATGTACAAAAAATATTACAGTCTTATAAATCATTACAAGATATCATAGCTATTTTAGGTATGGATGAATTATCCGAAGAGGACAAATTAGTTGTCGCAAGAGCAAGAAAAATCCAAAGATTTTTATCTCAACCTTTCTTCGTAGCAGAAGTATTCACTGGATCTCCAGGTAAATTAGTTGATTTAGAATCAACTATTAAAGGGTTTGATGCAATCTGCAAAGGTGAATATGATCATCTTCCAGAAGCAGCATTTTACATGGTTGGTACAATTGAAGAAGCTATAGAAAAAGCTGAGAAAATGAAAAAAGAAGCAGCAGCTTAATGAGTGAAGAATTTAAAGTTGAAGTAGTCAATCCTGAAAAATCTTTTCTTTCAAAAGAAGATGTAACAGAAGTTGTAGTTCCAGCTTTTGAAGGTGAAATGGGAATACTAAAAGATCACATTTCAATTATTTCTTTCTTAAAACCAGGAGTAATTACAATCCATTCAAAATCTGGAGAAGAAAAGTTTTATGTTGAAGATGGAATAGTTGAATTTAAAAATAATAATTTATCTATCTTAACTAGCTCAATCTTTAATTTGAATGAAGTCGAAAAAAATAAGCTACAAGATTTACTAAAATTAGCAGAAGAAGAAGCCAGTAAATCAGAGGCAAATGATCAAACAAAATATTTAGTTGATCAAAAGATTGAAGTTTTAAAATCCCTTAATTAATTATTTTTTTTATTTTTTCTTTAAGCTCTTTATAGACATGAAGTTTAAAGTCGACTACTACCTCAGTCAGTTTATCTAAATCTATCCACTTCCATTCTAAAAACTCAGGTTTGTTAGTTTTGATGTTAATCTCTTCATCATTTCCTAAAAATCTCATTACAAACCATTTTTGTTTTTGTCCTTTATATTTACCTTTCCATATAATACCCAACAAATGATCTGGAAGTTCGTAAGTTATTGTTCCATCAATTTCTTTAATCACCTCTACTTTTTTGATACTAGTCTCTTCCTCTAATTCTCTGTAGGCTGCAGTCAAAAAATCTTCTCCTTCATCTACACCACCTTGAGGCATTTGCCAAAAATTTTTTGGATTATCAATTCTTTTGGCAACAAAAACCTTGTTTTCTTTATTTAAGACAATTATTCCTACACCACTTCTGAGTGGTAAATCTCTAAATTTTTCTTTCATTTTAACCGTTAAGAAGTTTGATAGCGTAATCTAATTGATTATCTGTTTCAGTTTTTATCCTAAAGTTCTCATTCTCTTCACTAATTTCTATATCAGGTGACACACCAACTTCAGAAATAGATTTCCCAGAAGGTAAGTAATATTTGGCAACAGTTAATCTTATTGCACCTCTATTTTTTAGAGGAATTATTGATTGAACAGAACCTTTTCCATAACTATTTTCCCCTAATAAAATTGCTCTTTTATGATCTTTTAAAGCACCAGCTACAATTTCTGAGGCTGAAGCTGAACCATAATTAATTAACACAATTAACTTTTTACCATTTGTTAGGTCACCTTTCTTAGCAAACCATTTTCTATTTTCAGAAGCTTTTCTACTTTTTGTAGATACTATTTCCCCATTTTCTAAAAAAAAATCTGAAATTTTTATTGCTTGAGAAAGCAAACCACCAGGATTGTTTCTTAAATCTAAAATATATGATTTAACAGAGTCATTTTTTTCTAATTTTTTTATTTCTCTTTCAATTTGTTTACCACTATTTTCATTAAATGATGTTAATCTAATATATCCAATATTTTTTTCTAAAAGATCTGCTTTGACAGATTTAATTTGAATTACTTCTCTTATTACATTGAAAATTAGAGCTTTCTTTTCTCCTCGTCTTCTTATGGTCAATTCTATTCCAGAACCAACTGGACCTCTCATCAAATCTACTGCTTCACTTAAAGATTTACCTTGAACTTGTGTATTGTTTATTTTGACAATGTAATCTCCTGCCTTAATACCTGCTTTGGATGCAGGAGTATCATCAATAGGAGAAATTACTTTAACAACTCCAGACTCCATACCTACTTCAATACCCAATCCTCCAAATTCGCCACTAGTTTCAGTCTGCATTTCGTTAAAAATTTCTGGTGACATATAAGCCGAATAAGGATCTAATGACTGAAGAAGTCCATTTATTGCAGAATCCATACTTTCAGATTGATTTACTTCATCCACATATTCTTTATTTATTTTTTCAAGGACCTCTCCAAATAAATCAATTTTTTTATAAATATTATTTTCAGAGGAGTAAGCTTTGGAAACAAAAAATGAGAAAATTAATAATAATGCTGTTAAACTTTTGTTAATCATATAATTAATTTCTCTTTAGGTATTAATTCAGACCACATTTTTTCAAGTTCATAAAATTTTCTTTTTTCTGGGTGAAATATATGAACAATTAAGTCAATACCATCAACCAACTTCCATTCACTGCTATCTTTGCCCTCTATCCTAGAATCTTTTACTCCACTATTTTTTAGTTTTTCTAAAACTTGCTCTGATAAAGATTGTATATGTCTAGACGATGTCCCACTGGCAATTATCATAAAATCAGCCATAGAACTCTTGTCTTTTAGATCAATGCTTACTATGTCTTGTGCTTTATTTATATCTAGTGTGTTGATAACTATTTGTTTTAGATCAGAAATTTTATCCATTGATTAATTTAAGATTATCAAATTTTTCTCAATTGAGAAGAAGAAATATTGACCTTATTAAATTCTATAAATTTCAAATTTTTCTTATTAAGCCTTCTGTATGTAGTTGAATTTAATGATTTTTTTTTATAGCCATGACGATCAAAGACAATAATATTACATTTTTGTGAAATAGTTTTCCACTTATGCCATTTATGAAAATTTACTAAATTATCTGCCCCCATCAAAAAATAAATCTCACTTTTTTTCTTTTTATAAAAAAAGTTAATCAAATTAATTGTTCTATTTGATTTGATAATATCCTCATAAAAACCCACTTTTATATATTTCTTATTTCCAATAATTTTTTTACAATTCTTTATTCTTGTAGTTAAATTTGTATTACTTCTCCTTTTAAAAGGATTTTTTTTTGTAATTGCCCAAATTACCTCTTTTAACATAAATCTTTTTACTGCTTCTTTAGATATTGTTAAATGACCTTTATGAGCGGGATCAAAAGTTCCACCAAGAATACCAATTTTATTTTTTTTTAAGCTCAAATTATTTCCTTATTTTTCCTTTACTAGTTATTTGATACTTGTAGGAAACAAGTTGATTTAATCCAACTGGTCCACGCGGTGGAAGAGTATTTGTTGAAATTCCAACTTCTCCACCAAAACCAAATTCACCTCCGTCTGCAAATTGAGTAGATGTATTATGCATTGCAATAGAACTTTTTGTTTCCTTTAAAAATTTCTTTGCAGATTTTTTATTATCTGTGATGATAGAATCAGTATGCATAGTTCCATATTTATTAATATGAGCTATTGCTTCATTTAAATTATTTACTGATTTTACTGAAACAACTGAGGATAAATATTCTTTAGACCAATCTTTATTAGAAGCTTTTTTAACGTTACCTTTATATGATTTCATTATTTTACTGTCTCCAATAATTTTACATCCACTCTCCTCTAAACTTTTTAAAATTGAATTACCGATTTTTTTTATAATTTGTTTATGTAATAATATTGTTTCTGTTGCGCCACAAATTGCAGTATTTCTTAACTTTGCATTGTAAACAACATTTCGAGCTATTTTAGGATTTGCGTCTTTATCTACATAAGAATGACAGATACCTTCTAAATGACCAATAGTTGGAACTGTTGATAAATCTTGAACTTTTTTAACTAAACCTTTTCCTCCTCTTGGAATAATAACATCAATGAACCTACTCATTTTAGTTAAAAGATAATCGACTACAGTTCTTTTCTTTATGTCAACAAATTGAATAAAATTCTCATCAACTTTATTTTTTTTTAAAGACTTTCTAAAGAGTTTTGAAAGTATAAGATTTGAATAAAATGCCTCTGAGCCACCTTTTAAAATTACTGGATTACCTGATTTAAAACATAATGAAGCGACATCAGATGTAACATTTGGCCTGCTTTCATAAATTATTCCAATAACTCCTATTGGAATTGATACTTTAGAGATATTTAAACCATTTGGTCTCTTCCATTTTTCTAGTACAATATTTGTTGGATCCTTTAATTTTATTATTTTTTTGATTGAATTAACGATATCTGATATTTTTTTATCATTTAATATCAGTCTTTTTATTAAATTATCTTTAACTTTTTTTTTTAACGCATTCTTAATATCTTTTTTATTCTCATTTAAAATTAACTTTTTATTTTTTTCAATTAATCGGTAATAATCTTTTAAAATCTTGTCCTTTTTCTTGGAATTTATTTGATTTGAAAAAGCTTTTTTTGATTTTTTACCAATATTAATCAATAAATTTTTCATTAAATTTCTACCATGTCATCTTTGTGAACAACTTCAGATTTTGAAACATACCCAAGAATTTTTTGTATTTCATTTGAGTGATAACCTTTGATTTTTTCAATTTCTTCAGATGAAAAAGAACTTAATCCTCGAGCAAAATCTCTTTTTTTAGCATCTATAATTTTAATATGATCCCCTTTTTTAAATTTTCCTGAAACTTTTCTAATACCAGCTGCCAGTAAACTTTTTCCATTAATAAGTGCTTTTTTTGCACCTTCATCAATTATTAATTCCCCTTTTGGTGAAACAGAACTAATAATCCATTTTTTTCTAGCATGTAATTTTGATATTTTTGAAACAAACCATGTACAATTATTTTTTTTTTCAATTCGACTTATTGGATTTAAATAAAGACCATTTGCTATAATCATATTACAGCCTGCCAAATTACAAATTTTAGCTGCTTCAATTTTTGTGTTCATACCACCACTACCTAATTCTGTCATACCTTTGATATTAATATTTCCTATATCTTTACTTAAATTATCAACTTTTTTAATCAATTTGGCATCTTTAAATATTTTTGGATTTTTTGTAAAAAGTCCATCAACATCAGATAGTAAAATTAAAGTATCAGCATTAGTTATTTGCGCCACTCTAGATGCTAATCTATCATTATCTCCATACTTAATTTCTGAAGTAGCAATGGTATCGTTTTCATTTACTATTGGTATATAGTCAAGTTGAAATAAATTTTCAAAAGTTCTTTTTGCATTTATAGATCTTCTCCTTTCTTCTGTGTCGTCTAAAGTTAATAAAATTTGTGAAATATTTAATTTATATTTTGAGAATGTTTTTGTGAACAAATTCATTAGTTCTATTTGACCTATAGAAGCTATTGCTTGACTTTTATCAAGCTTAAGTCGTGATTTATTAAATTTCATTTTTTTGCAACCTAAAGCTATTGCACCAGAACTAACTATAATTACTTTTTTATTTTTTGATTTTAATTTCTTAATATCTTTTGCAAAATTAGAAAACCATTTATTTCTAATCTTTTTATTTGAGTCAACTAATAAAGCTGAACCAATTTTAATAACAATTATTTTTGAATTTTTAAGATGCATAAGATATTAATTTAGCTTTAATTTGAGAAACAGATCTTTTTTCTAATGTCGATAATGTAATAACCTCAGATTTCGTATTTTTTGAAAATTCTTTAATTATCTTTTTCAATTCATTATTATCAATTAAATCAACCTTATTCAAAACCACTAGCTCCTTTTTTTTTGAAAGTTTAGTACTATATTTTTTTAACTCATTTTTAATCTGATTATAACTTTTTTTTAAATCATCATTTGTTACATCAATCATATGCAAAAGAGATTTACACCTTTCTATATGTTTCAAAAATTGTATTCCAAGTCCTGTTCCTTTATGTGCTCCTTCTACTAAACCAGGAATATCAGCTATAGTAATTTCTTTATCATCATAACTTGCTACACCTAGGTTTGGATTTAAAGTAGTGAACTGATAATTAGCAATTTTAGGATTAGCATTTGTTATCGCTGCTAATAAACTTGATTTTCCAGCATTTGGTAAACCGACAATACCAATGTCAGCAATTGTTTTTAATTGAAGCCATATTGTAAACTCTTCACCAAGAGTTCCTTTTGTATATTTTCTTGGTGCTCTATTTGTTGAACTTTTAAATCTTGTATTTCCTAGACCACCTCTGCCACCAGATGCGGCAATAAATTTTTCACCAATTTTTGTGAAATCATAAATTAATGTTTTGTTATCCTCTTCAAAAACTTGTGTGCCTAACGGAACTTTTAATATTAAGTCTTCTCCACCTTTTCCTGTACGATTTTGCCCTGACCCATTTTCTCCTCTTTTTGCTTTATGATGCTGCTGGTATCTATAATCTATTAAAGTATTAAGGTTCTGTTCAGATTTTAGTATTACTGAACCACCACTGCCTCCATCACCTCCATCTGGTCCACCGTATTCAATAAATTTCTCTCTTCTAAAACTTGGAGAGCCATCTCCACCATTACCGGCTTTAACATAAATTTTTACTTGATCTAAGAATTTCATAATACAACGCTAGTTTAAAGTTGTACTATTAATTGGGTTTTACTGAAACAAAAGTTCTATCTGATTTAGTTTTTTTAAAAACTACTTTACCTTTTATTACTGAAAAAATGGAGTGATCTTTACCCATTCCTACATTTTCTCCAGGGAATATTTTGGTTCCTCTTTGTCTTACAATTATATTTCCAGGTATAACTGTTTCACCACCATATTTTTTTACACCTAATCTACGACCGGCACTATCTCGTCCGTTTCTAGAAGATCCACCTGCTTTTTTTGTTGCCATAACTTATTCCTAATTACTTACTTGTTTCCTTTTTAGTCTCTTCTTTTTTTGAAGGCTTAGAAATTTTTTCTGCTTCAGACAATACTTTTCCATCTTTTGAAAAAATCTTATTGATTCTTATCATAGAATATTCCTGTCTATGTCCATTTTTTCTTCTTGAGTTTTGTCTTCTTCTTTTCTTAAAAATTAAAACAGTTCTATTTTTACTATTTTTAATTAAATTAGCTTCAACTTTTGCCCCTTGAACAATTGGAGATCCAACTTCAATTATCTTACTATCTCCATAAGCTAAGATTTCATTAAATTCTATTTTAGTATCAGCTTTAGAATCTGGTAATTTTTCAATCTTAAGAATCTCCCCAGATTTTACCTTATACTGTTTACCACCTGTTTGTATAACTGCGTATGACATAAAATAATGTTAAAATTTGTATCCGCAATATAGTCTCAGCGATATTTTAGTCAAGCTCTATAACTTAAAAATTATCCTTTAAATCTCTTAATTTTGAAAAGCTTTCTAAATCTTTTGCTTTTAGGAATATATTACACTTAATTTCATCTTTTAAAATACTTGGAATAGTTGGTAAACCTTTTCTTACCTTTTCTTCAATTTCAATAATTTTTTTTTTGAGATTTAAATTTTTTGAGTCGTGATAAATACAAAATTTTGAATTTTGTAAAGTATACTCGTGTCCACAGTAAATTTCTGTATCGTCTGAAAGATTTTTTATTTTATTTAAAGAATTAAACATTTCCTCATATGTTCCTTCAAAAATTCTACCACAACCTAAAGAGAATAGTGTATCACCTGTGAAAATTTTTTTTTCTTTATAAAAATGATAAGCAATATGTCCTGAAGTATGTCCTGGAACATGGAAAATTTTTGCCTCAAAATTATCTGCTTTCCAAATTTGATTGTTTTCTACAAATTCGTTTATTCCTGGGATGCGATTTCTATCTTCTTTAAATCCAACAATTTTAGAATTATATTTTTTTTTTAGTTCTTCATTTCCACCAATATGATCATAATGATGGTGAGTATTTAAAATGTACTTTAAATATATCTTTTTTTCTTCAACAAAATCAATAATCGGTTGTGCTTCACTTGGATCGATAACACATGCTGTCTGATTTTTTTCATCAACTATAATATAACTGTAGTTATCTTGTAGACATTTGATTATTTCAACTTTCATATTATTTCTCTATTAAGAAAATACCAAGCTCAGCAAATAAATTTTTAAAAGATAAGTTAGAATTGTTTATATTTGAAACATTTTTATTCATTAGTGCAAGAGATTTGTAAATTTTAAAATTAATAGTTTTAGAAAATTTCACAAAATCTTTTATTGTACACATGTGAATGTTTGGTGTGTTATACCAATCATTTGGTAATGTTTTTGTGACAGGCATAGTTCCTTTTGTTAATAGATTAAGTCTTACTCTCCAATGACCAAAATTAGGAATAGTTACAATTGCTTTTTTTCCAACTCTCAAAAGTTCTTTAATAACTATTTCTGGATTTACAAAAGCCTGTAAAGTTTGTCCTAATACAACATAATCAAAAGAATTTTCTGGAAATTGTTTTAAGTCAAATTCAGCATTACCTTCAAGTACAGTTAATCCTTTTGAAATACAAACTTGAACTTTCTTTTTTGAAATCTCAATACCTCTTATATCTATATTTTTATTTTTTTTCAGAAATTCCATTAAAGTTCCATCATCACATCCAACATCTAAGATTCTAGTATTTTCCTCCAATAAGTCTGCAATAATTTTAAATTCTAATTTCATAATTTATTCTTTATAAGATTGATCTAAAAAATTTTTAAGTGCACTTAAAAAATCTGGGACATCCAATAAAAATGAATCGTGACCTTTATCAGATTCTATTTCAACGAAGCCAACATTTGCTCCTATAGCATTCAATGCAATTACTATATCTTTATTTTCTTGTGTTGGATAAAGCCAATCAGATGTAAAAGATATAACAAAAAATTTTGCATTAGTTTTTATAAAAGCATTAGATAAATTACCTTTAAATTGTTTTGCTAAATCAAAATAATCCATTGCACGAGTGATATAAAGATAACTATTCGCATCAAATCTATCGACAAAAACTGAACCTTGATATCTCAAATAACTTTCTATTTGAAAATCAGCATCAAAGCCAAATTTAAGATCATCTCTTTCTTGAAGTTTTCTTCCAAACTTTTCTTGAAGACCTTTTTTAGATAAGTAAGTAATATGTGCAGCCATTCTTGCTACAGCCAAACCTTTATCAGGAATCGTATTATTTGAGGAGTATTCTCCTTTAGACCAATTATGATCTGCAGTGATTGCCTGTCTACCAAGTTCATTAAAAGCAATATTTTGTGCTGAATGACTTGCTGTACAAGCTATAGGCACAGCAGTTTTCGTTTTGTCAGGAAAATTACTTACAAACTGCAACACTTGCATTCCACCCATTGAACCTCCAACAACAGAAAAAAGTTTTCTAATTTCAAAATGATCTAGCAAATTAACTTGGGCATTAACTATATCGTTGATTGTAATAACGGGAAAGTCTGTCCCATATGATTTGTTTGTTTTAGGATTTTTATGACTAGGACCAAAAGAGCCCATACATCCTCCAATTACATTAGCACAAATTACAAAGTATTTATTTGTATCAATTGATTTATTTGGACCAACTGCATAGGACCACCAACCATCCTTATTTGTAATAGGATTTTTTCCTGTAACAAATTGATCACCTGTTAATGCATGAAAAACCAATATAGCATTATTCTTATCTTTATTAAGTGACCCATAGGTTTCATAAGCTAATGGAAACTCATTAATAGTTTGACCACAATCAAGCTTTAGAGGTTTATTAACAATAAGTGTTTTTATATTCTCTTTAACATTCATAATAATTGCCAAATATTGAATTGTGAGAAAAAAAACATTTTTAGCGGTTTTTTTAAAGCGCTCGCAATTCAGTTAAATCAGCGCATAAATTTTGTACTAGAAGTTATTTAGTATGTCAATTTTTTTAAATAAATTTACTAATACTATATAAAAAATTGTTATTTTATTTATAAAGAGCTTAAATTTAAAAAAAATGACAAATCTATCATTTAAAAAAATCAACATAGAAGCCTATGAACCGGGTAAATCTACTATAAAAAAATTAAAAAAGGTCATTAAGCTTTCTGCTAACGAGTCTGCTTTAGGTGTTAGTTTAAAAGCAAAAAAAATAATTTCAAAAAAAAATACAAACTTTTTTAGATACCCAGATGGAACATCCAGAAAGTTAAGAGATCAAATATCTAAAAAATTTAAATGTGATATAGATAAAATTATCTGTGGAGCTGGCTCTGATGAGATAATTCAGATGCTCTGTCAGCTTTTTCTTAAACCAAATGACGAGGTCATAGTCCCTCAATATAGTTTTTTAATGTATAGAATTTATTCAAAGATAGTGGGAGCAAAGGTAGTTTTTTCTAAAGAAAAAAATTTTAAAATATCTATTTCTGAGATTTTAAAAAAAGTAACAAAAAAAACTAAAATAGTTTTTATAGCAAACCCAAATAATCCAACAGGCACATATCTGAATAAATCTGAACTTATGCAACTAAGAAAGAAATTGAGAAAAAATATATTACTTGTTGTAGACGATGCTTATTTTGAATATATGAAAAATCGAGATTATAAATCTGGTCTAGACTTATTTAGAAATAAAAAAAATGTTTTCATTTTAAGAACATTTTCAAAAATATATGGATTAGCTTCTTTACGAATAGGTTGGGGGTATGGGCCTAGAAAAATTGTTGATGCTTTAAACTTAATAAAACCTCCGTTTAACGTTAATGAAGTTGCTCAACTTGCTGCAATGGAATCTCTTAAAGATACAAAATTTGTCTCTCAGTCAGTAAAACATAATTTATTATATGCTTCAAAAATAAAAAAATTTTTAAATCAGTACAATATTTACTCAAATGAAATTAGTGCAAATTTTTTACTATTAGACTTCTCAAATTGTAAATTCAAAGCTAAAAATTTCTATGAAAAGTTAAAAGCAAAAGGAATTATTTTAAGATCAACAGAGTATGGTTATAAAATAAAAAATAGGTTGAGACTAACAATTGGTTCAAGAAATGATAACCTAAAATTTATGAGAAGTGTAGAAAGAATATTTGGCAAATGAAAAATATATTAATTATAGGCTGTGGATTACTAGGCTCATCTTTATTGAGAAGAATAAAAAAAAAGAAATTAGCAAAAAAAATTTTTATTTTTGAAAAATCAAAAAAAAATTTATCTAAAATTAAAAAATTAAAATTACCAGGTACCATTACAAAAAAACCTGAAGATATAATGTCAGAGATCAATATGATTATTTTTTGCACACCAATGAGTGAATACAAAAAGATTATTTTAAAATTAAATAAATTTTTAACTAAAAATCATATTATTACAGACATTGGTTCATCAAAATCAAATTCATTAAAAGTAGTTAATAAAAATTTAAAAAAAAATATTTCTTGGATCTCAAGCCATCCAATAGCTGGTTCTGAAGTGAGTGGACCAGAAAATGGAAAACAAGATTTGTTTGAAGGTAAATGGTGCGTTTTGATAAAAGATAAAAAAACCAACTTTAAACATTTAAAGTTAGTAGACTCTTTCTGGAAAAAAATGGGATCCAAAACAGTTTTGATGAGTCCCACAAAACATGATAAAATTTTTTCAATCACAAGTCATTTGCCTCATCTTATAGCTTACAATTTAGTAAAAACAGCTCAAACTTTTGAGAAAAAGCAAAAACATGATTTAATAAAATTTAGCGCTGGTGGTTTAAGAGATTTTTCAAGAATCGCAGCCTCAAATGAGGTAATGTGGAGAGATATTTTTTTTGATAATAAAACTAATGTTTCAAAAGCTATAAACTTATTTATAAAAAATTTAAATGAATTTAAAAAAGACATTAATTCCAAAAACAATAAATCAATTATTAAAAAATTAATTCAAACAAAAAAAGTTAGATCTCAGATAATTAAATTAAAACAAGATATTAATTTACCTAATTTTGGAAGAGACTAATAATTTTTTATATTTGTTATTTTTTTTACGCTCAAATTTGCAGTTTTAGAAATCAACTTTATTGTATGTTTTGTGGGCATAATTAAGACTTTTTTTCTTGGACCGTAAGCATGAATAAAATTTAATTGATTTATGCTCATACCTACATGACCTTTCCAAAAAATAATATCGCCTTTATTTATTTTTTTACTTATCTTTTTTTTACAAAATTTTATTTGATCTTTTGTATCTCTTGGAAAAAAAATTCTATTATAATAAAAGTATATTTGAATTAAAGCTGAGCAATCAATACCATTAGATGTTTTACCACCCCACATGTATTTACAACCTAAAAATAATTTAATTACTTTTAAAAAATTTTTCTCAACATAATTAATTTTTTTAAGATCTTTTTTTCTTATCCATTTATTTTTTTTATACTCAACATAATTTCTATCTTTATTAAGAGCTACAATTCCTGTTCCAAAATAAAGAAATTTAACTGTTGGGATATATCTATTATTTTGCTTTCTAAATATTTTTGATTTTAATTTAGAAATTTTAAGCGAAGGTTTAAATTTTTCATAAAATTTATTCTGTTTAATAAAACCAATATAGTTATCAAAACTAGTTTTAATTTTTACCCAATTTCTTTTTTTTGATAAAACCTTAAATTTTTCTCCATATAAAATCTGGGATGTAACTTCTGACTTTAAAGAAGGTTTTGAATGGATATTTGTGACAGAAATATTGAGAAAATTATTTTTCATAAAGTTTTAATTTATTCCTCATAATCCATAATATAATTAAAGAAGGTATAACCATTAGGGCAGTTAATATAAAAAAAGTACCCCAATCACCATTTAGCCAATCTACAAGAGCACCTGATGAGGATGCTAATGTTGTTCTACCAGCAGTTCCTATTGAAGCCAAAAGTGCATATTGAGTTGCGGTGTAAGCTCTATCAACTAGTAAGGAAATAAATGCCACAAATGCAACTGTCGCAAATGCTGCTGCAATATCATCAAAGATTACTGCAATAGCAAATAATAACTCTGATTTATCGCTCCACGCTAATAGACTAAATAAAAGGTTTGTACTTGCCATAATAATTCCAGCTAGAAACATGGCTTTTAAAACACCTGATCTAATAACAAAAAGTCCTCCCAAAAGAGTAAAGATTACAGTTGTTATCCAACCTAATGTTTTAGAATAGATAGCAATATCTGATTTACTAAAACCTATTTCTTTATAAAAAATGATAGACATACGACCCAAAAAAGCTTCACCAACTTTAAATAAAAATACAAAACTTAATATTCCAATAGCAATTTGAAAGCCATTTTTTTTGAAAAAACTTGAAATTGGTCCACCAATAGTACCTGCAACCCAAGACAATGATAGAGTAAAGATGTTTTGTTTTATAAATTTGCTTGAGATCAGTTTGTCATTTTCTAACTGTTTTATTCGTCTATCTTCATGACCTGTTTCGTGAATAAACATGAGTCCAATATTCATTAAAATTATTAGAATTCCTAAAATTAAAAAAGTTAATTGCCAGTAATTTTCAAAACCTGCGTTTTCTAAAAATTCAGCAGAAAATAAAGATAATACGCCTCCAAGTTTATATCCACTCCACCACCCAACCACAGCCATTGCGGCACCAGCAGCCATTGCCCCACCTTCATTTTCTCCAATTTGTTCTATTCTTAATGCGTCAACTGTTATGTCTTGTGTTGCTGATGCCACAGCAATTAAAAGTCCAACAGTAATAACTAATGCTAAATTTTCTGTTGGATTAATCATGCTCCATAAAAAAAGAGATAACAAAATCAATGATTGCATTAATACAATCCACCCTCTTCTATGACCAATTTTTTTTGTTAAAAAGGGTATTTGGATCCTATCAACTAAAGGTGCCCATAAATAATTAAAAGCATAAACAGCAAATATAAGTCCAGCCCAGCCTACGGTTGATCTACTAAGTCCATCTTCCTTTAACCATAAACTAAGACTACTTCCGATTAAAACCCAAGGAAATCCAGAAATTGCACCTAATAATAATATTTTTAACATTCTTTTATCAAAGTAAATTGAGAAGGTTTCTGAAAGAGATTGTTTTTTTATTTCAATCATTTTAATTTCTCCAAAAGGATGGAAGGAATAAAACTAATATTGCAAAAAGTTCTAATCTCCCCAAGATCATACCAATAGTTAAAATCCACTTTGAAACATCAGGTAGAGTTGAAAAATTTCCATTAGGACCAATTATGGATCCTAACCCAGGACCAACATTAGAAATGGAAGTAGCAGCACCTGATATTGCTGTAATAAAATCAAGCCCTGTTAAAGATAACAAAGCTGATAATAAAAAAAATATTACTAAATACATGTATATAAATGAAATTATTGAAGCAATAAATTTATTATCGATTTGACTCTGGTCATATTTCAAAACAAAAATACCCTTGGGATATATAATTTTTTTAAGATGATTTGTTATAAAAGAATAAAGAATTTGAAATCGAAATATTTTAATACCACATGTTGTTGAACCCGCGCATCCTCCTATGAACATTAAACCTAAAAATAAAACTAATGGAAAACTTCCCCAACTATCAAATTGAGCATTTACATAACCAGTTCCTGTCAAAATTGAAATGACATTAAAAAAGACTGACCTTATATTAAATGAACTTGAATTATTTATGGATAGATAAATTGATAAAATTATAATAGATACAAATATAACCTTTAAAAAAGTTTTAATTTGAGTATCAGAAGTAAAGATAGATCTATTTCCATTTAGAAATTTTATATAAACAATAAAAGGAAGACTTCCCAAAATTATAAAAATCATCGCAGATGTTTCTATTGCAACGCTATTAAAAAAACCAATAGACTGATTATAATTTGAAAAACCTCCTGTTGCTATTGTCGTCATAGAATGAGTAATACTATCAAAAATATCCATTCCAAAAATATTATAAGTAATAGCACAAAGAGCAGTTAGACCTGAATAAATATAAATTAATCTCAGTGCGATCTCTTTTGATTTTGGAAGAATTTTTTCTGATGAGTCATTGTTGGATATTTTAAATAGCTGCATACCTCCAACATTCATAATTGGCATTAAAGTAATTGCCATTACAATTATACCAATACCACCTAACCATTGAAGTATTGCTCTCCATAGTAAAATACCTTTAGGCATATCCTCAAGATTTGAGATAATTGTAGAGCCAGTAGTAGTAATCCCTGACATACTCTCAAAAAAAGCATTAGTGAATGAAAAGTTTAAATTAGAAAATACAAAAGGAAGAGACCCAAAGATTGCAATACTTAACCAAGAAAGTGCTGTGAGTAAAAAAGCTTGTTGTAAATTTAGTTTTTTTTCATGATCCAAATTTGATAAAAAAAATAAAGTACCAAAAACTATTGTTACGATAGAGGCTCCAAAAAAAGACGAATCAAACTGACTATAGATCAGTTGCACAATAATAGGCACTAACATAAAAATCCCTAGGATTATTTGAAGTATCCCTAGTGTAAAAAAAACAGTTTTATAATTAGACATTTTGAAAGAACATTATTTTATGGTAAATAAATTTCAACTCTATAAGAATTAAGTTGTTCGTTAATATTAGATTTTGTTTGAATTATTCATGATTAAAAAAGAAAACTTAGAAAAAACAAGTGCATGGCCATTCGTTGAGGCTAAAAAGTTACTTAGAGAAAGAAAATCTATTATTGAAAAAAAAGGAAAAATCACACTTCAAACTGGCTACGGACCAAGTGGATTACCTCACATAGGAACTTTTGGTGAAGTTGCTAGAACTTCGATGATGGTAAATGCTTTAAAGCATTTAACAGATCTTCCAACAGAAATTTTGACTTTTTCAGATGATATGGATGGATTAAGAAAAGTACCCGAAAATGTTCCTAACAAAGAATTACTAGAAGAAAATTTGCATAAACCACTTACACAAGTTCCAGACCCTTTTAAAAAATTTAAAAGTTTTGGTGAACATAATAATGAAATGTTAAAAGATTTTTTGAATAATTTTAAATTTATTTATAATTTTAAAAGTTCAACTAAACTTTATAAATCAGGTTTTTTTAATCCCTCTTTAGAAGTTATCTTAAAAAATTATGAGGGAATAATGAACATCATATTACCAACTTTAGGAAAAGAACGTCAAAAAACTTATAGCCCTTTTTTGCCTATATGTCCTGAGACAGGGCAAGTATTAGAAATTCCAGTAAAAGAGATAAATGAAAAAAAATCTATAATTATTTTTGATAACAAAGGAAAAGATCTAGAGTCTAGTGTTCTAGATGGAAATTGTAAATTACAATGGAAAGTTGACTGGGCTATGAGATGGTATGCTTTAGATATTGATTTTGAAATGTATGGAAAAGATCTTATAGAAAGTGCAATTTTATCATCAAAAATTATCAAACTAATTGGAAAAACTAATCCGTCTGGTTTTGCTTACGAGTTATTTTTAGATGAAAAAGGGGAAAAAATATCGAAATCAAAAGGAAATGGTATTACAATTGATCAATGGCTTCAATATGCTTCACCTGAAAGCTTATCATTATACATGTATCAAAATCCTAAAAGAGCTAAAAAACTTTATAATGAAATTGTTCCTAAAGCTGTGGATGAGTATTTAGACTCAATTGAAAAAGCAAAAAATCAAGATGAATTACAATTATTAATGAATCCTGCTTGGCACGTCCACAATAGTAATGTTCCCCAAGAAAATATAATTATGTCTTTTTCAATGTTATTAAATCTTGTTGAGACTAGTAACGCAGATAATAAAGAACTTTTATG
>CABYTJ010000008.1:0-51636 GCA_902521885.1 uncultured Pelagibacteraceae bacterium | reverse complement strand
GGAACAGGCAGTAATTTAAAAAATCTAATTCAATTTTCATTTTTAAATAAATCACCTATCAAAATAAGTTTGATTGTTTCAAGCAATAAAAGAGCAAAAGGTCTCAATTTTGCAGCTAGATATAAGATTAAAAAAAAAATTTATGATTTTAATAATATAAAAAAATTAGAAAGTTTAATCCTTAAACAATTAAAGATAAATAAAATTAGTTTAATTTGTCTAGCAGGTTTTATGAAAATATTATCACCTAATTTTATTAAAAAATTTAAAGGTATAATTTTGAATATTCATCCTTCTTTATTACCAAAATATAAAGGACTTAATACACATGAGCGAGTACTACAAAATAAAGAAAAATACTCTGGATGCACAGTACATTACGTTAATTCTAGATTAGATTCAGGAAAGATAATTTTACAAACAAAAGTGAAAATATCAAAAAAAGATACATCTTCATCTTTAAAAAAAAAGATCTTAAAACAAGAGCATCTTTTATATCGAAAAGCTTTAAATAAGGTGTTTTCTAGTCTTTAAAAAAAAAGTTAATTTCAATTTTAGCATTCTCAGGACTATCAGATCCATGAACGGAATTCTTATCAATTGAAATCCCATATTTTTTTCTAATAGTTCCATCTAAAGCATCTTTTGGATTAGTTGCTCCCATTAATTCTCTATTAGCAAGTATTCCATTTACTTTTTCAATCACCATTACTACTATTGGTCCTGAGGAAAGATATGAACATAAATCATTATAAAATGGTTTTGTTTCATGTACTTTATAAAATATCTCTGCTTCAGATTTTTCTATTTGAATTTTTTTTTCTTTAACAATTTGAAAACCTTTATCCTTAAACATTTGCTTAATTTCATTATCTAAATTTCTTTCTACTGCATCAGGTTTTATAATTGATAAAGTCTGTTCAACGTTACTCATAATTATCTTCTATTAATTGATTTAATAACTTAACACCATAACCTGTTGCACCACCAGAATTTAATGCACCTCCATATTTAGAAAATGCCATTCCAGCTATATCTAAATGAGCCCAAGGAGTTTTATTTAAAATAAATCTCTGTAAAAATTGTGCTGCTGTTGTTGATCCTGCACCTCCAACGTAATTGATGTTTTGCATATCAGCATTTTTTGAATTTATTAATTTATCATAATTTTTGTGTAATGGCATTCTCCATAATTTTTCTTCAACCTTTTCACCCGCATTGATTAATTGTTTAGATAATTTATCATTATTTGAAAAAAGACCTGCATACTCTGAACCAAGAGATACTATAATAGCGCCAGTCAATGTTGCTAAATCGATCATAAATTTTGGTTTAAATTTTCTTTCAGTAAATGTTAGAGCATCTGCTAAAACAAGTCTACCTTCTGCATCTGTATTTAAAATTTCTATTGTTTTGCCACTATATGATTTGACAATATCTCCTGGTCTTTGCGCGTTACCACTTACCATATTTTCTACAAGGCCCACAACGCCAACAGCATTAATCTTTGCTTTTCTTAAAGCTAAATTCTTCATCAGTCCAACTACGGTGGCTGAACCTGCCATGTCATAAGTCATATCCTCCATAAATTTTGCTGGTTTAAGAGAATAACCACCAGTATCAAAACACACGCCTTTACCAACAAAAGCTAAAGGCTTAGAATTTTTTTTTGCTCCATTCCATTCAATAGTAACAAGATATGAACCTCTTATACTTCCTTGCCCTACTCCTAATAAAGCATTCATGCCCATTTTTTTTAATTTAGTTTCATTAAAAAATACTTACCTTAAGACCATTTTTCTTAAGAGAGTTCAATCTTTTTGCATATTCATCTGGATGTAATATATTCCCAGGTTCTGAAACTAGATCTCTTGCAAAAAAAAGTTCCATCTTCTAAAGCTTTGAATTTTACTTGATCATTGATAGATACTTTATTTTTACTACCATTTATGAAAATGGAAATAAGTTTCTTTTTCTTACTAGATTTATAAAGGTTAAATTCATAAGATTTTAATTTTAATCCATGAAGGAAATGCCCAAGAAAAGAGCTAGTTTTTGTATTTAAGGTATCTGAGTTGCAAAAATAATCGTTTTTCTTTTCAAAATTTAAATAACTATAGAACTTAGCTCCTAAGCTTTCTATTTCAGAAATTTTTATATCTTTCTTTATAGAAACTAAAAATATTGTTTTTTTTGAATTTATTTCAAAAAGAAGTAAATCTTTTTTCAAATCACTTTTCTTTAAAAGATCAGAAATATAGGAAAATTCGGAATTTGAAATATATTTATTTAAGCCTCTAATACTGAAATTTTCATCAACGAATAAAACAAGATTAGCTAAGGGGTTTTTCATACCTTTATTTTTGTAATTAATTTGAATAGACATAAATTTTAAATACACTCTATACGTGTTCGATGCTATATATTACAAAATTTATATATTTCAATGAAAAAAATATTATTTAAGAAATTATTATTAGATTGTACCGTCTTTTTTCTAATAAGTCTTTTTTCAACTAGTATTATTATTTGGGTATTTCAAGCAGTTAATTTTCTGGATATAATTGTAGAAGATGGGCGAAATTATTTAGTTTACCTAAATTTTTCGTTACTTAATTTTCCAAAAATTGTAGCAAAATTAATACCATTTGTACTCTTTTTCAGCTTTATATACATAATTGCAAAATATGAAATTAAAAATGAGTTAATAATTTTTTGGAATTTTGGGGTTAATAAAATTGAGTTTATTAATTTTTTTATAAAATTTTCTATTTTAATAACTATTCTTCAAATTTTTTTTTCAGCTTTAATTGTTCCTAAAACTCAAGATTTAGCAAGGTCATTTCTAAGAACATCTTCAGTTAATTTTTTAGAGAACTTTGTCAAACCAAAAGTTTTTAATGATGCCATCAGAGAATTAACAATTTATAGTAATTCTAAAGATGAGGATGGAAATTTAGGGGAAATATATCTAAAGAAAGGTAAATCTGGTAATTTTCAAATTACATATGCAAAAAGTGGAAACTTTAGAAAAGTGGGTAACAGTCAAATTTTAGAATTATATTCAGGAGAAACTATTAGTGTTATTGATGATAAAATTACAAGTTTTAAATTTTCAAAATCAGATTTTAATTTAAGTAACTTAGAAGACTCAACCACTACCTATAAAAAAACACAAGAAGTTACTACAATTAATTTAATAAAGTGTTATCACAATTTAAAAAATTTAAATTTTTTCAAAATAGATAAAAATTTTCAAGTTGAAAACTGTAGAGATGATAATTTAGGTAATATTTTAAAAGAACTATATAAAAGAATTATTATACCTTTATATATACCTGTTTTAATTCTAATTTCTTTATTGCTTATCATTAAGTCTAAAGAAAATACTAATTATACAAAATATCGTTTTATAGTTTTTATAATTGGGTTAACCACAATAGTAATCTCAGAAATGACTATAAGGTTTGTTAATGAAGATTTTTTTAAAAATTTACCAATTTTTATTATTCCTATATTTTCTATCATAAGCCTTTACTTATTATTTTTATTAAAATTTAAATTTATTAAGGTTACAAAATGAAAACATATACTCAATTTATTCTTAAAATTTATATAAGTGCTTTAATTAATATTTTCCTAATATTTTTTAGTTTAATATTTATTCTTAATTTACTAACCGAGCTTGAATTTTTTAAAGAACTTGAAGTAAGTACTTTTTTTCCACTATATTTATCGTTAATAAATACTCCTATGTTTGTATTTGAGATGCTGCCATTTATATTTCTCATTTCAACGCAAGTTTTTTTTAACAATCTTTTTAACAATAATGAAATGAATATATTCAAATACTCAGGATTAAAAAATTCAAAAATTTTTTCAATTTTAAGTACAGCTACATTTGTTTTGGGTATATTTATTATTTTGATCTTTTATAATTTTTCATCTAATCTTAAATACTTTTATTTTGGATTAAAATCTAATTATACCACTGATGATCAATATCTAGCAGTAATAACAAAAAACGGTCTTTGGATAAAAGATATCAATGACGATAAAACTTTAATGATTAATGCTACTGGATTTAGTCAAAATGAATTACAAGAAGCATATATTTCTGAGTTTGATAAAAATTATGAAATCATCAGAAATATTAAAAGTAATAAAATAGATATCTCTAAAAAAAAATGGGTTCTTGAAAATGCAGAAATATATATAGAAAATAACAAGATAATTGAAAATAATCTATTAATACAAACAAACTATAATTATGAAATAATTCAAAATTTATTTTCAAATATGTCTTCTTTGTCAGTTTTTGAGCTTATTGAACTACGAAATAATTATAAAAGACTTAATTACTCACTTACAGAAGTTGATCTTCAACTAATTAAATTAATTACTTTCCCTATTTTTTTTATATTAATGGTCATCTTTTCAGGAATAATTATGATGAACACTAAAAACTTACCGAGTAAAAATTTAAAAATTATAATTGGTCTTTTTTTTTCAGTGATAATTTATTATATAAACAATTTTTTTTATGTCCTTGGAAATACTGAAAAGATTAATATATTGACTGCAGTAATTGCACCCCTATTGTTTTTTGCTTTAATCAATTTAATTCTTTTAAGAAATGTTAATGTTAAATAAATTATTAATTATCTTCATCATAATTTTAAATAATTTTTTCTTAAATTATGCTTATTCTGATGATCAAATAAACTTTGATGTATCACAAATAGAAGTTCTTGAAGGAGGAAATAAAATTATTGGGAAAAAAAGAGGTACAATAACAACTAATGATGGAGTTGTAATAAGTGCAGATAATTTTGAATACGATAAAATTAAAAATATCCTCAAAGCTAATGGCAACATAACTGTCAATGATGAAGCTAATAATTATATCATAAATTCAGAAAATATTTTATATCTAAGAGATCAGGAAAAGATTCAGATAAAAGGTAAATCTAGTTCTTTAATATTTTCAAATTACAATTTTAAGTCTGAAGATATAGTTATATTAAGAGATAAACTTATTTTAGAATCTAATAAACCAACAACAATTATAGATAAAAAAAATCAAACACTTTATGAGATAGACAAACTTAGCTTCTCTATAAAAGATGAAATTTTAAAAGGAGAAAAAATATTTATAAATACTAAATTTAATCAACCTTTTAGTGATAATTATTTTTTTAAAAATGCAATTTTTAATTTAAAGGATCAAAGCTATATTGCCAAAGATATTGATATTAATTTAAAAAAAGACATTTTTGGTAATAAAAAAAATGATCCAAGATTTAAAGGTATTTCATCCTCTAGCAAAAATGGCGTTACAACAATTGATAAAGGAATTTTTACTAGTTGTAAAAAGAGTGATAAATGTCCGCCTTGGTCAGTCCAAGCAGAAAAAATTACATACGATCAAAATAAAAAACAAGTTTTATACGATAGTGCACTTATAAAAGTTTATGATGTTCCTGTAATGTATTTTCCAAAATTTTTTCATCCTGGTCCCACAGTCAAAAGACAATCAGGTCTTTTAGTTCCTCACATTAATAATTCAAATATTCTTGGTTCCTCATTACAATTACCTTATTTTCATGTTTTATCAGATAATAAAGATCTAACCTTCAAGCCAACATTTTTTGATAAAGATATTTTAATGATACAGAATGAATATAGGCAACAAAATAAAAAATCTTTTTTTATTGCCGACTTTAATGTCGTTGATGGGTATAAGTCTAAAAGCTCTCAAAAAGAAAATACTTTAACACATTTTTTTTCTAAATATGAGTCTGATCTAGATTTTGAAAATTTCATAGTGAGCTCTTTAGATATTTCTTATCAAAAAGTAAATAACGACACATATCTTAAAATTTTTGATACAAATATTGTGGATACAGAACTTAAACCAGAAAGCGTTGATACTTTAACGTCTGATATAGAGTTAAATTTAGAACACGATAAATTCAATTTTACGACTGGTTTTACAGCCTATGAGGATTTATCTAAGCCAAATAGTGACCGTTATCAGTACATATTACCTTATTATAATTTTTCAAAAAATTTCTTTGATAATAGTAATTTTGGTTCTTTTGATTTAGTTTCTCAAGGAGATAACATTCTAGAAGATACTAACAGTTTAAGATCTAGAATGATCAATAACCTAAATATACAAAGTTTTGATTTTATTTCAGATAAAGGATTTAAGAATAATTTAAATTATTATTTGAAAAATACAATAACTGCTGGAAAAAATAGTGTCGAGTATGACTCCAGCCCAGAAGTTAAATTTTCAAACATAATCGAAATGCAGTCTAGTTTTCCACTAGTCAAATTAGATGAGAATTATTCAAGCTACATAAGTCCAAAATTGTCTTTAAGAATAAATCCATCTAGTATGAAATTTTATGGAGATGAAAAAAGAAAAATCAATAGTGATAATGTTTTTGATATTAATAGACTTGGCTTAATAGATACTCTTGAGTCTGGTCAAAATCTTACTTTAGGAATTGATTATAAAAAAGAAAAGTTAAGTGATATTAATAAATACTTTGAAGCAAAACTGGGTACTGTTTTGAGAGGAAAAGTAAATGAAGATATACCGACAAGTACTACAATTAATAAGAAAAAATCTAATTATTTTGGAAAAATAAAAAATAATTTCAATGATAATATATCTTTAGACTATGAATTTTCAGTTGATAATGATCTTAATCATTTTGAATACAATTCTTTTGGAACAACCATTTCAAAAAACAAATTTATTACAACTTTTAATTTTATTGAAGAAAATGGCGCTATTGGAAATAAAAATATTTTAGAGAATACTACATCTTTTAATTTTGATGAACGAAATTTTTTTACGTTTAGAACTAGAAAGAATAGAGAAATAGATCTAACTGAATATTATGACTTAATATATGAGTATAAAAATGATTGTCTTGTTGCGGGATTGAAATATAAAAAAACTTATTATAGTGATAGAGATTTAGAGCCATCAGAAGATTTTATGTTAAGTATAACTTTAATTCCGATAACATCTATAGAACAAAAGGTTTCAGATTAATTTTATGAACAGTAATATATTTTCAAAGAAATTATTTATTTCTTTTTTAATACTAACTTTTAATTTTTGCAGTTTACAAGCTTTTGAGAATAAAATTTTATTTAAAATAGATAATGAAATAATAACCACAATTGATATTTACCATGAATTAAAATTTTTAAAAACTTTTAATCCTCAAATTAATGAATTAAATAATGACGAACAATTAGTTGTCTCAAAAAATTCTATTATTAGGGACAAAATTAAGAAAACTGAAATTCTTAACTTTGTAGAGGAAGTTAAAGTTGAAGATAAATTTATAATGAATTTACTAAAAGGTAAATATTCTCAGATAGAATTTAGCAGTATGGTTAATTTTGAGAATTATTTAAAAGAAAATGATCTTAATGATAAACTTATAAAAGAAAAATTTGCTATAGAATTAATTTGGAATGATTTAGTATTTCAAAAATATAATTCTAAAATATCAATAGACAAACAGAAAATTAAATTAGAAATATTAAATAAGCCAAAAAAAAATTTAAGAGAATTATCAATCTCTGAGATTATTTTTAATGTTTCGAAAAAATCAGAATTTGAAAAAAAATATGAACAAATTCTCAAAGATATTGAACTAACAGGTTTCAAAAATGCTGCATTGATTCACAGTGTTTCTGACACTGCCTCCGTTGGTGGTTATATTGGATGGATTAAAGAAGATAATTTAAACGAAAAAATAAGAAAGAGAATTACAGATTTAGAAAAAGGAGAATTTTCAGAACCAATATTAACCTCATCAGGTTTTCTTATAATAAAAGTTGAAGATGAGAAGAAATATGAAGTAGACTTTAATCTTGATAATGAAATTAAAGATTTAATTCAATTTAAAACTAATGAACAACTAAATCAATTTTCTAGACTTTATTTTAATAAAATTAAAAAAAACGTAATATTTAATGAATTATAGTCCAATAATTATAGTTGCTGGTGAACCAAATAGTATTTTTTTTGAAATCTTCTTTAAAGCTTTAAAAACTAAAAAATTTAAGAGTCCAATAATTTTAGTTGCATCATTGAATCTTTTAAAGCTTCAGATGAATAAACTAGGTTTAAAAAAAAAAATTAAACTAATAAATTTACCTCAATTAAAAAAACTAAAGCTAAATAATAGATCAATTAATTTGATAAATATAAAATATAACCAAAACAAACCATTTGAAAAATTATCCTCTAAATCCAATACTTACATTAAGCAATCTTTTGAATTAGCTTTAAAGATTTTAAAAAAAAAAATTACTAACAAATTTATAAACGGACCTATTTCAAAAAAATTTTTTTTAAGAGACGAGTTTTTAGGAATTACTGAGTATTTGGCTTATAAAACTAAAACAAAAAAGTATGCGATGTTGATTTATAATAAAAATTTGTCTGTCAGTCCATTAACAACACATTTACCATTAAAACTTGTTTCAAAGAAAATAAACAAAAATTTAATTATAGAAAAAGTAAAAATAATAGATAATTTTTTTAGAAATCGAATGGGTAAAAAACCTAAAATTGCTATCACTGGTCTAAATCCACACTGCGAAAGTATTGATAGGTTTAATGAAGATCAAAAAATTCTTAAACCTACAATAAAATACTTAACTAAATTAAAGTACAAAATTTCGGGCCCTTTTCCTGCTGATACTATTTTTTTAAAAAAGAATAGAGAAAATTTTGATGTAATAATTGGTATGTATCATGATCAAGTGCTAACACCCTTTAAGACCTTGTATGAATATGACGCTATCAATATTACTTTAGGACTTCCATTCATCAGAGTTTCACCAGACCATGGACCAAATGAAGGAATGCTAGGTAAAAATTTATCGAACCCTTTAAGTCTGATAAAAGCAATACAGTTTTTAGACTCTCAAAAGTGATAAAAGCAAAAAAAAGCTTGGGTCAAAACTTTCTTATAGATCAAAATATAATTAATAAAATTTTGCTTGTATCAGATATTAAAAATAAATCAGTACTTGAAGTTGGACCAGGAACTGGAAATCTTACTTCACATATTATTAAAAGAAACCCCAAAAAATTTTTTGTAATAGAAAAAGATGAAAGTTTAGTATTAAAATTATCTAATGATTTTAAGAATGAAATCAAAATTATCAATGATGATATTTTGAATGTTAATGAAAAAAATATTGATAATGATGAATTGATTGTTTTTGGAAATCTTCCTTATAATATTTCAACAGAAATATTATGTAAATGGATTTTGAATTTAGACAAAAATAATTTTTGGTTTAGCTGCTTAATCTTAATGTTTCAAAAAGAAGTTGCTGATAGAATTATCTCTAAAGTTAACACTTCTAAATACGGTAGGTTATCTATTTTATCTAATTGGAAGTTAAATATTGAGAAAATATGCGACGTCAAACCAAATAGTTTTTCACCACAGCCAAGAGTTGATAGTTCTTTATTATTCTTTAAACCGAAAACAAATTTTTTCGAAATTGAAAATCCAAAAAACTTAGAAATAATAACTAGAGTTTTTTTTAGTCAACGTAGAAAGATGTTAAAAAAACCTTTTAATCAATTATTTAATGGAAATGAAGATATAATTAAAAAATTAAACATTGATCTTAACTTAAGACCTCAAAACTTAAATTTTGAAACCTATTATAAATTGACAAAAGAATATGAAAATTTAACTTGATAGTTTTTCTACATGTTTCCTAATAAAGTCTTTATCATAGTCTTTAGACCCATTATTAACTTCTGCATCTATCAAACCTTTAATTTTTAAATAACAGCTTTCTAAATTATCATTAATTACTACATAATCATAATTAATCCAATGCAATAAATCTCTTCCAAACTGTTTCATTCTTTCTTCTGCAATTAATTTATCTTTCATATCTCTACTGGATAATCTTTTAAATAGTACTTCTTTGCTTGGTGGTAATATAAAAAATGTTATTAATTTATAATCTAATTTTTTATTTTTAATTTGGTCTGCACCTTGCCAGTCTATATCAAATAAAACATTTTTTCCTTTATTCAGATTATTAATTACAGGAGTTCGAGTTGTTCCATAAAAATTATTAAAGACTTTTGCATATTCTAAAAACTCTTGATTTTTTATAAGTCTTTCAAATTCACTTTCTTTTACAAAATAATAGTCTTTGTTAGGGGTTTCTTTTGCTCTTGGTTTTCGGGTAGTATGTGAAACGGAGATTTCAAAATTATCAAGTCTAGATAATAAACTCACCAAAGTAGTTTTTCCTGCTCCTGAAGGAGAGGATAAGACAATCATTATCCCATCATTCTCTATGGGCATCAAAAAAATTAGTTTGCTTTGCCTTCGATAAATTTAACAGCATCACCCACTGTTAAAATTTTTTCTGCTTCACTATCTGAAATTTCTGAACCAAATTCCTCTTCGAAAGCCATTACTAATTCAACAGTATCTAAACTATCAGCTCCTAAATCATCTATAAAACTTGATTCTTCATTTACTTTTGCTTCGTCAATACCTAAATGATCTGCTACTATTTTTTTTACTTTACTTAAAATATCTTCTGACATATTGATCCTTTTGTTTTAAATTCTTAATAGTTTAAAAACTTATTTTGTCAAGCCATATACATGCCTCCATTAACATGTATTGTTTCTCCATTAATGTAATTTGATTGATCAGAGGCTAAAAAAAGAACTGCATTAGCAACATCTTCTGGTTTTCCCAACCTTGACGAAGGAATTTTTGATATTATAGCTTCTTTAAATTTATCATCTATTTTATCTGTCATCTCTGTTTTTATAAAGCCTGGTGAAATACAATTGATATTTATATTCTTTTTTGCATATTCTATTGCTAAACTTTTTGCCATAGCAACAATACCAGCTTTGGAAGCAGTATAGTTCACTTGACCCAAATTTCCTGTGTGACCTACAACTGAAGTTATATTTATAATTTTTCCATATTTATTTTTAAGCATTTTTTTTATTGCAAATTTACTCAATAAGAAAGTTGAAGTTAAATTAATATCTATTACTTTTTTCCATTCATCGATGTTCATTCTAATAGCTAAATTATCTTGGGTTATACCAGCGTTATTGATTAAACAATCTAATCCTCCACCTAGTTGTTTTGTTGCATTTTCAATAAACTCTTCAATTTCTTCACCTTTTGAAATATCAAATTTTAAAATATCAGTATTTTTAAATTTAGATTTTAGTTCCTCAAGTTTTTCGAGTCTCGTTCCAGTCGCTAATATTTTAGCGCCAGACTCACTTAATTTTTTTACTATAGAGTTACCAATTCCTCCTGTAGCTCCTGTAATAATTATTTTTTTATTCTCTAAATTCATCATATTTTGAGTTCTTTTATATCACTCTCGTTATTAATTGTATTTATTTTTACATTCTTATCTATTCTTTTGACTAAACCTGAAAGCACTTTACCAGGACCTATTTCAA
This sequence comes from uncultured Pelagibacteraceae bacterium, assembly GCA_902521885.1. Classification (GTDB taxonomy): domain Bacteria; phylum Pseudomonadota; class Alphaproteobacteria; order Pelagibacterales; family Pelagibacteraceae; genus Pelagibacter. The sequence goes on along the minus strand of CABYTJ010000008.1, from coordinate 40,112 downwards.
TAAACTGGTTAACACCTTTTTTAATCATATTTAAGACGCTTTCTCTCCATCTAACTCTGTTTTCAATTTGATCTATTAATAATCTTTTTAATTCATCTTTATTGTTTATTTCATTTGCTGTTACATTTGAAATTAATATATTTTTAGAGTCTTGGAAATTAGTATTTTCAATTTCTTTTTTCATAACTTCTGTTGCTTTATTCATAAGATAACAATGAAAAGGAGCACTTACAGGTAATTTAATATTTTTAATATTCTTTGATTTAAGGATCTCAGCTAATTTTAATAGTTCAGTATTTTTTCCACTTAAAACTATCTGCCCTTCTGAATTATCATTAGCAATTTGAACTATAAAATTATTTTTATTTTCTGTAATAATTTCCTCTAAAGTTTCAACTGTTGAACCTAAGACAGCTAACATTCCACCTTCTCCTTTTGGAACTGCATTTTGCATAGCCTCTCCTCTTACTTTTAAAAGTTTGATAGTCTCAGAAAAATTTAAATAATTTGCAGCCGATAGAGCTGAATACTCTCCTAATGAGTGGCCAGCAAAAAATTTTGCATCATTCAAATTAATATTAAATTCTTTTTTTACAACTTGAAATATAGAGTAACTTATTAAAAATATTGCAGGTTGAGTGTTAACTGTAAAATCAAGTTCTTCTTTAGGTCCATCCATAATTATTTTAGATAGTGAAATACCTAAAGCATCATCTGCTTCTAAAAATAATTCTTTTACAACATTATATTTTTCAAAAAATTCTTTTCCCATTCCAATTACTTGGGATCCTTGTCCTGGAAAAATTACAGAAAACATCTTAAAAAAACCAGTTTTGTTACTCTTTTTGCTATTGTAATTAAAGATTTATAATAGTATATCCTCATTTTTTATTAAATAACTTATATGAATTTATACGAGCATACAATTATAGCAAGACAAGACACTTCTCCAAGTGAGATTAAGCAATTAACAGAAAAATATTCAAAAATTGTAGAAAAAAATGAAGGAGAAATTGTTAAAACTGAAAACTGGGGTCTACTTAACCTGTCCTATCTAATTAAAAAAAATAAAAAAGGTAGTTACATTCACTTTAAAATCAAAGGTAACGGATCAGTTATTAATGAATTAGAAAAAAACGAATCAATAGATAAAAAACTTTTAAGGTTCCTAACTGTAAGAGTCAAAAAATTTGATTTAGAAACAAATTATTTCTCAAAAAAAGATGAAGGTGAAATAAAAGAAAGTATTAAAAATTAAAAATGCCTAAAAGACAAAGTGGAAACAGAAAAAATAAACAAAGTAATTTTGCAAAGTTAAGTATATTTCAGAACAACAAGTATAAATTTAAAAAGAATTGTCCTTTATCAATTAAAGGAGCGCCCAAAATTGATTATAAAAATATAAAACTTTTGAAGAGATATGTTACTGAAAATGGTAAAATTTTACCTTCAAGAGTTACAAACGTGAGCCAGAAAAAACAAAGAGAATTATCTTTATCAATTAAAAGAGCTAGAAATCTAGCCTTATTATAATATGAAAGTTATATTGTTAGAAAATTTAAAAAGAATTGGATCAATTGGTGAAATAATTGATGTGAAAAGAGGATATGCAAGAAACTTTCTCATTGCAAATAAAAAAGCACTATATGCTTCTAAAGAAAATATTAATCAAGTAGAAAAAATTAAGACTCAACTTTCGAAAAAAGATAACGAAAAAAAACTAGAGGCTAAAAAAATAGCTGAAAAAATCAATAATAAAGAATTTATAGTTAAGAAATTAAGTACAGAAAATAAAGAATTATATGGTTCAGTAAAACCAACTGAGATTTCAAAGTTAATTAAAGAAAAAGAGCATTTAGATATTAAACCATCAATGATTCAGCCAGTAAAAGAAATTAAATCTTTAGGTAAATTTAAAGTGAAGATTTCTTTACACTCAGAAATTGATGCAGAAATACTAATTACAGTTGAGTCAGCAGAAACCATTCAATAATTATACAATCTTTTCCCCAATCAATTTTTTAAATTTATTTATTCTTTAAATATTATATTTATTGATTAATGGAAAATAATCTATCAATTGTAAAAGATAAATTTAAAGAACTTCCAAACAATATAGAAGCTGAACAATCTGTAATTGGTTCAATACTGGTTACAAATGAAATTTTTGATGAGATAAATACTATTATTTCTAGCAACAATTTTTATGATCCAATGCATCAAAAAATTTTTGGTGCTATAGAAAACTTAATCTACAAAGGTATGTTGGCAAACCCGATTACTTTAAAAAATCATTTTGAAGATGAAAAAGACGAATTAAATGTTCCAGAATATTTAGTGAAAATTACAAAATTTTCTACTTCAACAAGACAGGCTACTGAATACTCTAAAATAATTTATGATATGTTTGTCAGAAGAGAATTAATAAAAATTTCAGAACAAACAATTGATACAGCCAAATTAAATGATTTAAATACAAATGGTCAAAATATTATAGAAAACTCTGAGAGATTATTATTCGATTTAGCAGAAAAAGGCTCTTTCAATTCTTCGTTAATAAAATTTGATGAAGCTATGAGACAAACAATTGAAATGGCTTCCGCAGCTTATAAAAATGATGAAGGAATTGTTGGTGTACCAACTGGTTTAAGAGATTTAGACGATAGACTTGGAGGTCTCCATAAATCAGACTTAATTATAATAGCTGGAAGACCTGGAATGGGTAAGACAGCTTTAGCAACAAACATTGCATTTAATGCTGCACAAAAATTACAAGATAGTGAAAGAAAATCTTGTATAGCTTTTTTTTCACTCGAAATGTCTTCAGAACAATTATCAACCAGAATTTTAGCTGAACAATCTAGAATTAAATCTAATGATATAAGACGGGGCAGAATTTCTGATGAGCAATTTGATAAGTTTATTGAAACGTCCAAAAATATTGCTGAACTACCTCTTTATGTTGACGAGACTCCTGCAATTTCTATTGCAGCAATGAGCAATAGAGCAAGAAGAATAAAAAGAATACATGGTCTTGATATGATTGTAGTAGACTACATTCAACTAATGAGAGGTTCGTTTAATAGTAAAGATGGTAGAGTTCAAGAGGTCTCAGAAATAACTCAAGGCCTAAAAGCTATAGCTAAAGAATTATCAATACCTGTTGTGGCTCTTTCTCAACTTTCGAGACAAGTTGAACAAAGAGACAGCAAAAAACCTCAATTATCTGATTTGAGAGAGTCAGGTTCAATTGAACAAGATGCTGATGTTGTTATGTTTGTTTATAGGGAAGCTTATTATTTGGAAAATAAAGAACCAAAGCCTGCAACTGTGGAACATGCGGAATGGCAAGTAAAAATGGATGAAATTTCAAATGTCGCAGAATTAATTATTGGTAAACAAAGACACGGCCCAACTGGAACTGTGTTTTTAGAATTTGAGGCAATGTTCACTAAATTTAGTGATACTCAAAAGAGCTAAATTCCAATATAAAAAGGGTAAATGATAGCCCAATTTTATCAAAATATAATTCTCAAAAATCCCAAATCTATTTTCATAATTTTATTAATAACATTAATTTCCTTTGGCTATCATTCTAAAAATTTTAGATTAGATGCTTCTTCTGAAACTTTATTAATTGAGGGCGATCCTGACCTTAAATATCTTCAAGAAATATCTGAAAGATACGGTTCAAAAGAATTTTTAATTTTAACCTATACCCCAAATGAGGGAATGGTTTCAGATGTATCAATTAATAATCTTTTAAGCCTTAAATATAAAATTCAAAGTTTAGATTGGGTTCACAATGTAGTTACATTATTGGATATTCCTTTGCTGAATAGTTCAGATGCACCTCTCCAAGAAAGGCTTGAAAGTTTCAAGACTCTTAAAGATGAGGGAATTGATAAAAATAGAGGCTTTAATGAAATAGTTAATAGTCCAGTTTTTAGAAATTTTGTAATTAGTGAAGACGGAAAAACAAGTGGAATTATTGTATACATTAAAAAAAATGAACAGTTAAAAGATGTTCAAAAAAAAACAAAAGAAGAGATTGAAAAATATAAAGATCAATTAAAAAAACAAAATCATAAAAATATACTTGAAATTAGAGACGTTATTAAAAGTTATGAGGATATTGGTAAAATACACTTAGGTGGCATACCCATGATTGCTGATGATATGATGTCATTTATTAAAAGTGACATAATAGTGTTTGGTCTAGGAGTTCTGATATTTATTATTGCAACTTTGTGGTTTGTTTTTAAAAGAATAATTTGGATTATAGTTCCAATTAGCAGTTGTTTTTTTTCTGTAATAATCATGATGGGAATTCTAGGTTTACTTGGATGGAAAGTAACTGTTATATCCTCAAATTTTATTGCTTTAATGTTAATTCTAACTATGGCGATGAATATTCATATGAGTACTCGATTTTTACAGATCCGAGAAAACTATCCTCAGATGAGTATTTTAGAACTGATAACTTTAACTACAGAAAAAATGTTTTGGCCTATACTTTATACTGTTTTAACAACTATAATTGCTTTTCTCTCTTTAGTATTTAGTGAAATAAAACCTATCATTGATTTTGGTTGGATGATGACTTTAGGTCTTATTACTTCTTTTATAATTACTTTTACACTTTTACCATCCCTAATTAATTTTGTACCTACAGAAAATATTTCAATAAAAGAAAATAAAGACTCAATAATTACATCTTTTTTTTCAAAAGTTTCACAAAATAATCATAAAATTATTTTTATGATTACTGGTATATTAATTATATTGAGTCTTATAGGAATAAGTCGTCTTGAAGTTGAAAATAGTTTTATAAATTATTTTAATAAAAAGACTGAGATTTACAAAGGAATGAAACTAATAGACGAAAAACTTGGTGGGACCACACCACTAGAAGTTATTCTAAAATTTCCAAAAAAAGAAAAAGCAAAAACTGAAGAAAAAGATGAATTTGAAGATTGGGGGGATGAAAATGAAAATGATATAGAGAAATATTGGTTTACAAAAGATAAAATTGATAAAATTTCCTCTGTTCATAATTATTTAGATAGTTTGCCTCAAGTTGGTAAAGTTCTATCATTTTCCTCAATTATTGATGTAGCAACATTGCTTAATAATAATAAACCTTTAGGTACTTTAGAAATGGGGGTTTTATATACAAAAATACCTGAGACTATAAAAACAGAAATTATTGATCCTTACATATCAATTAAAAATAATGAAGCACGAATTAATCTAAGAATAATCGACTCCCAAGAGAATCTAAGGCGTAATGATTTAATAAAAAAAATAAATAATGATTTAGAAAATCAACTTGGACTAAAAAAAGATGAATTCAAACTTGCTGGAGTTTTAATATTGTTCAATAATCTACTTCAAAGTCTCTTTAAATCACAAATTTTAACTTTAGGATTAGTAATGATTGGAATTTTTTTAATGTTTATAATTCTTTTTAAAAATATCAAACTATCATTAATAGGAGTAATACCAAATTTTATTGCTGCATTTTTCATATTAGGAATTATAGGATTGCTTGGGATACCTTTGGATATGATGACCATTACAATTGCCGCTATTACTATTGGTATTGCTGTAGATAACAGTATTCATTATATTTATAGGTTTAAAGAGGAGTTTACTATTTCTAAAGATTACAACAAAACAATAAATTTATGTCATTCGACTGTGGGAAAAGCAATTTTGAATACCTCTATTACAATTGTATTTGGGTTCTCAATTTTAGTTTTATCTAAATTTATTCCAACAATTTATTTTGGAATTTTTACAGGGATTGCTATGTTGTTGGCAATGGTTTCAGTTTTGACACTTCTTCCATCATTAATTTTATTGCTAAAGCCTTTTGGAAAATAAATTTAAATAATGGAAATCATTAAAGAAATTTATAATTTGATTTCTATTATAGATCTAACTTATATAGTTATAACAATTCTCTCTTTAATTAAATGTTACTCAAAAGGCTTTGTACTAAGTGTTCTGGCAATGGCAAAATGGTTATTTGCTTATGTGATAACATTGATCGCCTTTCCAAGAATAAAACCATATGTTAAAGATATAATTGATAATGAGTACATCTTGGATATCACTCTTGGGGTTATAATTTTTGTAATTGTTGTTTTTTTAGTACTTCTTATTAGTAAAGGTATAAGCAAAGCTATCAAGTATACTGGCCTTGGAAGTTTAGATACTATATTTGGATTCTTTTTTGGTTTTATTAGATCTTATATCATCTCTGTTTGTATCTTTTCAGCTATCCATATCGTATATAACTACGATAAATGGCCATTAAATACTGACCAATCATACATCTTTCCATATTTAGAAAAAGGTAGTAATTATTTATTGAAAGAATTTCCTAATGAAAAAACATATCAAGATTCAAAAGAAAAAATTGAAGAACTTTGATCCTAAATTAAAAGAAGAATGTGGTATATTTGGTATTAGTAATGCTAAGGATGCTGCTGCATTAACTGCTCTTGGTCTTCATGCTCTACAACATAGAGGACAAGAAGGATGTGGAATTGTTTCATTTGATGGAAAAAAATATTTTTCAGAAAAAAAGATTTGGGTTAGTTGGTGACAACTTTAATAAAGAAAAAGTTCTTAATAATTTAAAGGGTAGTTATGCAATTGGTCACAATCGTTATAGCACAACTGGTAATAATACTCTTAGAAATATTCAGCCTTTTTTTGCTGACACAAATGCAGGTGGTATTGGTGTGGCTCACAATGGAAACTTAACAAATTCAATTTCACTCAGAAATAAGTTAGTTGAAGATGGAGCTATTTTTTATACCACTTCAGATACTGAAACAATTGTGCAACTAATTGCTAAATCTAAAAGACCAAAAACAATAGATAAAGTTGTTGATGCTATATTTCAAATACAAGGTGGTTATGCTTTAGTAATGTTGACACAGAGCTCTTTAATTGGCGTAAGAGATCCTTATGGAATTAGACCACTGGTTATCGGTAAATTAGGAAGTAGCTATGTATTAGCATCTGAAACATGTGCTTTAGATATTATTGGTGCAAAGTTTTTAAGAGAAGTAGAAAATGGAGAAATTGTTTTAATAGAAAACAATGAATTGAAAAGTATTAAGCCCTTCCCTCCAAAAAAAGTCAGACCATGTGTTTTTGAATATATTTATTTTGCTAGACCAGATAGTCTCATAGATAATAAAACTGCTTATGAACACAGAAAAAACTTAGGAAAAGAACTTGCTAAAGAAAATGACATTAAAGCTGATATAGTAGTTCCAGTACCAGACTCAGGAAATGCTGCAGCTTTAGGATTTGCACAAAATTTAAATATTAATTTTGAACATGGCTTAATAAGAAATCACTATGTTGGTAGAACTTTTATCGAACCAAGTCAAAAAATTAGAAGTTTAGGTGTTAAACTTAAATTGAACGCGAATGAAACTACAATAAAAAATAAGAAGATAATTCTTATTGATGACTCTCTTGTGAGAGGAACTACATCACACAAGATTGTTAAAATGTTATATGATGCTGGAGCAAAAGAAATTCATGTAAGAATAGCTTGCCCAGAGATAAGATATCCAGATTTTTATGGAGTTGATACACCCACAAAAAAAGAATTACTTGCAGCAAATAAATCAAATGATGAAATAAGAGAGTATATCGGTGCCAAATCTCTAAAGTTTTTATCTATAGATGGTTTGTATAGAGCTATTGGTTTTGAGAAAAGAAATGAAACTTATCCACAACTAACAGATCATTATTTTACAGGAGATTATCCAGTAAAACCGGTTGATGAATTAGGTGACAGTAAAATAACACAATTATCATTATTAAGCACAGCATCAAACAACTAAAAATGAAAAAAGTAAGTTTTACAGAAATGAAAAATGGAACTAAGGATGATTATCTTTTTTTAGATAAACATGAAAAAAATTTTGCTCACAAAACCTCAGATAGAATATTAGATTTTATGTCTAATCTTACTGAGACACTTGAAGGTTACCAAGTATCAAGGTTAGAGCATTCACTTCAAAGTGCAACTAGAGCCTATAAAAATGGTGAAAGTGAAGAAATGGTTGTTGCAGCTTTATTGCATGATATTGGAGATGAACTCGCCCCTATGAATCATTCTGAATATGCTGCATCAATTCTTAAACCATATGTTTCAGAAAAAACTCATTGGATAATAGAAAAACATGGAGAATTTCAGATGTATTATTATGCCCATCATTTAGGTGGAAATAGAAATAAAAGAGATGATTATAAAGATCACAAATATTATAATGACACAATCAATTTTTGTGAAAAATATGATCAAAATTCATTTGATCCTAATTATAAATCATTGCCATTGGAGTTCTTTAGACCAATGGTAAAAAAAATATTTTCTAGAAAGCCATATTCTTTACTTTAAATCTACTAATAAAGTACTATTTAATATCTAATGATCTCAACCAAAGAACAAATAATAGAATATTTTAAAACTGGCATTAAGGAAACTAAAAATTTTAAAATTGGGATTGAGCATGAAAAATTTCTATTTAACAATGAGGATAATAAAAGAGTAAATTACTCTAAAATAAAAAAAATGTTTACAGCCTTACTTGAGTTTGGTTGGCATTCAGTTTTAGAAAAAGGAAATATAATTGGTTTAAATAAAGGTGGTAAAAACATTACTCTTGAACCAGGAAATCAAATTGAGTTATCTGGGGATAAATTAAATAATATCCATGAAGCATGTGCAGAATCACATGATTATTTGTTTGAGCTAAGACAAGTAACAAAAAAAATAGGTATTAAAATCGTAAGTGCAGGGTTTGACCCAATTTCAAAACTTAATGAAGTTCCTAACAATCCAAAAAAAAGATACGAATTAATGACAAAAGATATGCCTGAGGGAGGTGAGTTAAGTCTTGATATGATGTATCGAACTTGCGGAACCCAACTCAATATTGATTACAATTCAGAACAAGATTTTATTAAAAAATTTAAGATTGTTAATTCAATCGTTCCAATTACGATTGCTTTATTTGCCAATTCTTCAATTAAAGAAAAACAAAATAGCAATTATTTATCATATCGATCTAAAGTATGGCAAAATACATCTAGAGGTGGATTGCCAAAAGTTTTTTTTGAAAATTTAAATTTTGAAAAATATGCTGAATTTGTCATGAATTTTCCAATTCTATTTATTCAAGAAAAAGAAAATTATATTTCTGGAAAAAAATATATATTTAAAGATTTTATGAATGGTAAAATTAAAGAAATCAAAAATCGTTTGCCAAATGAAAATGATTTATCTACTCATCTTAGTACAATCTTCACAGAGAATAGATTAAAAAAATACATAGAACTTAGATCAATGGATACATGTGGATGGGATTGTTTATGTTCAGGTCCTGCTTTTAATGTTGGAATGTTGTATGGTAATCTTGATGAGGTTTACGAATTAATATCTAAATGGGATAAAAATAAAATAATTAATGCTTATTTAGAAGCTCCTAAAAAAGGATTTAATACTCAATTAATGGGTAAAGACCTCCTTTACTGGGCCTCACACTTACTAGATTTATCTAAAAAGGGTTTAGAAAAAAGAGACTTACTTAACAAAAGTAGAAAAAATGAAACTTTATTTCTCAGTCACTTACAGAAAGTAATTGATAATAAAAAAACAAATGCAGATCATATGATTAGTAAATTTTCTAAAAATGAAGATTTAAATGAATTGTATGACAAATAATATTGTTGCTATCCAAGGTAATCATCCCTCAAAACTTAACCCAATAACTGATACAAGTATTTTTTTAGCAAACGAAATTCAGAATAAAAATTACAGAATATTTTATTATGATCCTAAAAATCTGTCTATAATTAATTCTAAAGTCATAGCTGAAGGATTTTTTATTAAGTTTACATATAAACAAAAAAAGTTTTTTAAAATAATTAAAAAACAAAAGTTAGATCTTACAAAATGTAAGTTTATCTTAATAAGACAGGACCCTCCATTTAATCTGGAATATATTTCAACAACTTATATTTTAGATTCAATTAAAACTAAGGTAAGAGTTGTTAATGATCCATCGTCAATTAGAAGTATATCTGAAAAACTTTATTCAGCTAAATATCAAAAATTTATGCCTAACACTATTTTTACTCAAAATATTAATGAAATAAAAAAATTTTTTAGAAAAAACAAAAAAGTTATATTAAAACCTATCAATAGTTATAGTGGAAATAATATTCATTTATTAAAAAAATTTGATGTAAGGTTAATTAAAAAGTTTATAAAAAAACATGACTACATAATTTGTCAAAAATATTTACCAAAAATAATACACGGAGATAAAAGAGTTTTTTTAATTAATGGTAAAATTGTAGGTGCGATATCAAGAATTCCAAAAAAAGGTTCTTTTTTAAGTAATCTGAGCAAAGGAGCCAAACCAATCAATACAAAAATGACTAAAGAAGAAAAGAAAATATCAAAACTGGTTGCTAATGATCTAAAAAAAGAAAATATTTTTTTTGCTGGAATTGATTTTATTGATCAAAAACTAAATGGTGATATCAATGTTACATCCCCTACTGGTTTAAAAACTTATTACGATTTAACAAATATTAATTTAGCTAAAACATTTTGGAAAGAACTTAAAGCTTGAACAATTTAACTGATCAGCAGAAAGGCTCTTTACTTGCTTTTATTGCAGTAATTTTTATCACTCCAGACTCTTTATTTATAAGGCTTTCAAATGTAGATACCTGGGGGCTAGTTTTTTATAGAGGTATTATACCTTTTTTTACAGTTTTTTTAGGTATGCTGATAATTTATAAATTAAATTTTTTTAAGATACTTTTATCTAGTGGATTTCATGGATTAATTTATGTTGGAACATTTAGTATAACAAATATTACCTTTGTTGTTTCAATACAGAATACTAATGTGGCAAATACTTTAGTCATGATTGCTACAGCTCCAATGTTGTCAGCTATTCTTGGAGCAATTTTTCTAAAAGAACCTCCAGATAAAAAAACATGGATTTCAATTATTATTACATTTATTGCTATAATTTATATTTTTTCTGATTCTTTAAAATTAGGAAATTTCTATGGAGATATTTTAGGATTTATAACAGCTATTGGACTTGCTGTTGGAGCAGTAACTATTCGTTCAGCAAAATCTAAAAATTTAGTACCTGCTGCTGTAGTAGGTAAATTATTTGTAGCCACTTTTGCTCTATTTTTCATTGAAAGTTTTGTTCTTGAAAATAAAGACTTAATTATTGTCCCTTTAATGTGCATTCTATGTGTTGCTATACCTTTTGTATTAGTCACAATAGCCCCAAGATTTATACCAGCTGCAGAGGTAAATTTATTTTTCTTATTAGAGACAATTATAGGTCCAATATGGGTTTGGATGATAATCAAAGAACAACCGAGTGTTGAGACACTTTATGGAGGTGCAGTTATAATTATCACAATCGCTACTCATTCATTTTTAAAGCTTAGAAATTCATAAGCTTGTCACAATTAAGACTTGATTTAATAATAGATCGCGAATAGTTACATCGGTTTTTATGAATAAAGTTTTAAAAAATTCTTGGGCACTATTTTTAGGGATGGGTTTCTTAATGATGGCTTATGGTTTTCAAAGCTCATTATTAGGTGTGAGAGCTGTACAAGAAGAATTTAGTTTAACGGCAACTGGGTTTATGATGTCTGGCTATTTTGTTGGATATTTTATAGGTGCAGCAACAATTCCAAATATTGTTTCTCGAGTTGGCCATATAAGAGTCTTTGCGGCTTTTGCATCATTAGCTTCATTGGTAATTTTGATACACTCGATTTTAGTTAATCCATTTATTTGGTTTTTATTGAGAGTTCTAACTGGAATAAGCATGGTTTGTATTTATACAGTTGCTGAGAGTTGGTTGAATGATAGATCAACAAATAAAAATAGAGGAAGTGTACTATCAATATATATGGTCATTTTATATGGTTCGATGGGCACTGGAATGTTTCTTCTTAATTTTAGCAGTCCAGAAAATTTCCAGCCTTTTATTTTGATATCAGTAATTACTTCAATTGCTCTGATTCCTATCTTGCTTACTAAAAAAAAACCACCAACTTTTAAAAAAATTAAAGCAATGAAACTTATGGATCTTTATGAAGCATCCCCTTTTGGCATGGTAAGCTCCTTCTTCTATGGAACAATACAAGCAGCTTTATTCACCTTATTAGCGGTATATGCAACATCAATGAATTTTACGATACTCGAAATATCTATTGTAACATTTTTGTTAGCAATCTCTGGTGCAATATCTCAATTTCCAGTTGGTAAAATATCTGACATGTATGATAGAAGAAAGGTAATAGTTATTTCTACATTTGGTGCATCTACATTTGCTTTTCTTGCGATATTAGTTTCAAGACAAATGTATTTACCAGATGGATTAGCAACAAGTAAAACTTGGTTTTATATTTTTTTAATTCTTTTTTCTTTTTGTAGTTTACCAATGTTTTCACAAATTTTAGCACATACGAATGATTATATTCCAAAAGAAAAATTTGTAGCAGCGGGTGCAGGACTTCAATTTGTATTTGGATTAGGAGCAATGAGTGGTCCATTTTTATGCTCAATATTCATGGACGTGGTAGGTCCAAATGGATTTTTTATTTTTCTTCTTTTCTTCCATGGAATTATAGGAGTTTTTGGAATTTATAGAATGAGAGTAAGACAAACTGTAGAAAATCCAGACTCACAATTTGTTGCTATGCCATCAACAATTACGCCTGCAGGAATTGAGTTAAATCCAACAACAGAACCAATTGACGAACCAGAAAAAAGCCCAGAAGAAATTAAAAATTATTAATTTTATTAAAAAAAAACACTTTCAGGTTGTACCCAATTTAATCAGTTCCAAATTAAATTTAATAAAAAACTTATTGAAAAAAAATATTTTCTCTAGTGAAATGATTAAATTATAAAATGGTCAAAAAACGAAAAAAAAGAATAAAAGATCCCCATAAAAAAAATGGGTTAGCTAAAATAGCAAATTTAACTTCAAAATCTTTTGGAAGTGTGCTTTCAAATTATAAAAAGAATAAAGAGCTTGAGAAAATAAAAACTATCAAGCTGCAAAAACTTGAAGAGAAAAGTCAAATCTTAAAAGAAAGAAAAGATCTTAAAATTTGGGAAGAACGATTAATCAAAGAAAGTAATAGGATTAAACTTAATGAGGATGAATTAAGATTAAAAGAAAAGGAATTCAAATCAAAAGATGAAAAACAAAAATTAGAGTCTGATCGTTTAATTAAAAAAGATGACGATTTAATTCAGATTGCTAAAGAATTAAGAACGAAAGAAAAAGAACTAAAATCTAAAGAAGAAGAACAGAATAGAAAAGATATTGATTTAAAAGTTAGAGAAGAAGAACAAAAAAATCTTGAACTCAAGGAAAAGAGAAGAAAAGAAAGAGCTCTAAAAATAATCAAAGAAGAAGAAACAAAACAGAAAGAATTAGAGTATATCAAAATTAAAGAATGGGAAGAAAAATTTGACCGTGAACAGAAAGCTAAGGAACATAGAGAGAATTTAAGAGAACAAAGACTTAAACAAAAAGAACTTGAAAAATTGGGAGCTTTTGAAGAAAAAGAAAATAATATGTCCTCAACTTTAGAAAATTTTAATATAGACAAAACTAAAGAACACTAAAAAATTTCAAATTAAATTCAGTAAATGAATAAAGAGAATGCTGAAAAATTGTGGAAAATAATTCAGGAAACAGGTGATTATTTGCAGGGTCGTTTACCAAACCACCCAAATCATCCTAATGGGAGAAATCCATATGCTCATGTAGCAATTTGTATCAAAAATAAATTTGATTCTAGTTACAAAGATATCCCTGATGATAAATATGAAGAAATCTTAAAATATATAGAGTTTTTAAAAAAAAACCCAAGTTAGACTTTATTGGTTAGGAAAATAGTCTTTTAATTCACCTTCTCTATGAACGTCTGCCGTACAGCAATGAAGTCCCCCACCAAAAGCATAGGCATCTCTTAAATCCACTGGAATTACTTCCATGCCAAGTTTATCTAATTGTTCAGATTGATATTTTTCACTTTTTTCTACACAAACTGTTTTTGAGTCTAAAACTAAAACATTCATTGATAGCCAAACTGATGAATAACAAAGTGGCGGAGGCTCATTATGAGCTGGTTGAGCTGCATCAACAATTTTCCAATCATTTTTTTCAAATAATTTTCTTTGTTCTTTAGGAAGTCTTCTTTGAGGATTGTTTATAATTAATCCTTCTTTTATTGGTGTGAAAGTTGCGTCTATATGAATTGGATATGGATCACCTGGAAAATTTACTGTATGAACTCTATGATCTTTAAAATGACGTCTTAACCAATCAATCCCTTTTAAATTGGTAGTAAATCCATGTTGAACAATTAAATCTTTACCAAATCTAAGTACATCTGCTGCATCGAACAATGGTTCTTCTTCAGTGGTTACAAAAAATTTATCCTCAGTCCATTTTAATCTTTTTTGAATTCCAATCTTATCGGACAAATAATCTTTTCGATAATCTGCATCAGTTAATCTTGGTTTAGGTGCAGACTCATGTTTCATGTTGGGATCTGAATTATAATATTCTTTTAAAAGGGGTCTATAACAAAGGTATTCAAACCATCTACACCTATAACTCATAGTTGCCTCTAAAATTTCATTTCCAACAGTTAACAAAACATCTCTTGGTGGCATGCAGCCAAACATGCTTTCAGCTTTCCAGTCAGGAGTTGAGATTTTCTGATTAAAATTTATTGGTGAAGGTCTATCTACTTTTATACCTCGCTTAGTTAGCATACTAGAGAAATCATCGAGTAATTGATTTGCTTTATCTACAGTATCTTTAGTTCTAGGGCCAAATTGCCCTTTCATATCAGAATCTTCAGGAACTTTTGCATCTAATGCAGGCTCAGGAGCAGGTATACAAACACCATCTGCCTTACCAACTATTACATGCTTTAAGGGATCCCATTCATTCCAACTATTTACAATTATTTTATCTATACTCATTTGTTAAGAAATTAATTGAGAGCAATATATCTCTTATTCCATCTCATTATTAGGCTATAGTAAATGAGAGAAACAAAAAGAAAAAAACCACCTACTATTGTATTTGTTGATGGTATTTCATTAATACCAAATAATGGTAACCATACCCAAAAAATTCCACCAATTACTTCTGTTAAAGATAATAACGTTAGCTCTGCTGCTTGTATTGCTTTTGATCCAATAGAATATAATATTAAACCCAAACACACTATTATTCCATGTAATGAAAACATTGCACTATTATAGCTAGTAGCAAAAAATGGTTGATTATTTGCTAAAATCATAATTGTAGCAATGACAAAACAAAATAAGCCAGCTACTGCAACTGTTGTAAACTTTGGAGTTTCTTTTCGCCATCTTAGTGTCACTGAAAATATAGAAAAACCAATAGAGGATGTAAGTCCAAAAACGAAACCTATTAAAGAATTCTTTTCTGTATTTCCTACAGCCATAATTATTATTCCTACCGTAGCAATAATCATTGATATCCAAACATTAAGAGAGATTTTTTCTTTTAAAAACAAAAAAGCTAGTAGAGCTGTAAAAAATGGCATTGCAGCTAAACATAAAAGGGTAATAGCTGCAGTAGTATTAGTTATAGAATAGATAAAAGATATCATCGCTATACCTAGACCTATTCCTCCAACAAGTCCTGACTTACCTACTTTTTTGTAATTTTTATAAAAGTTAATTCCCTCTTCAAAATATAAGTACAAATTTAATATTATAAAAATAGTTAATCCTCTACCAAATATATATTGCCATGGAACCATGTGAGGATCATTCATGTATCTGACAACCAATGGACCAAAGGACCAAAGAATACCAGCAAATAAAACTATAGGTACAGCGATTTTTTCATTTCTCAGTTCTACCATATGTGGATATTTAATTCTTATTGGTTTGAACTACAACAAAAATTAGATCTTTATACAAAAATTTTATTCAAATTTAATCTAATCTAAGATAATAAATTCCTATGGATTTAGATATTCTTAGAATTGCCTCTGAAGATAATAACAACAAATATATCCAGAATCATACACACCATTCAAAGTTGAAAAATCCATTATGTGGTGATGAAATGCAAATAAATCTAATCATAGATGAAGAGAGAATTATTGATTTTGGTTATCAGGGTAAATGCTGTGTTTATTGTCAGGCATCTGCAAGCTTACTATCTAAGATTTCAATTAATAAAAAAAAATCAAAAATAAATGAATTGTGTGATGATGCAAAATCATTTTTTGATGGTAATAGTGATATTATTAAAAAAAAATGGAAACTTATGCAGAAACTATTTAAACCTAAAAATAAAGCTCGTAAAGAGTGCATTTTATTACCTTTTAAAACTGTACAAAAAATTGTATCAGACTAATTTTTAAATGAATAATTTTAAACAATCTTTCTTTGCTGGTTTATTTTCTGTAATTACAATAGGTGTTTTAACTCTTTTAACTTATAAAACTGAATTTGGGATATTCTTAATAGCTTCTTTTGGATCATCAATGGTTTTGTTATATGGATATCCTGAAAGTCCATTCGCACAGCCTAAGAATGTTTTTTTTGGTCATCTTCTTACTGCTGTTGTAGGAATGATATTTTTATACTTAGTGCCTCTGCCGTTATATTTAATATTACCATTAGCAGTAGGATTTGGTGTGGGTTTAATGATATTTTTAAATGTAACTCATCCACCCGCAGGTGGAAATCCTATTATAGTAATTATGGGAAGTGTTTCTCCAGATTACTTATTAAATCCAGTTATTTCTGGTTCAATAATCATTTTGGGTTTTGGTATAATAATCAATCGGTTAATTCTTAAAAAGTCTTATCCAAAATCAAAATAATTTGTTTGCTAGCTCCTTTAAAATAATGTTAGATGGCTCAAATAAATTAATATTTTAAAGTAACCACGGAGAGAAAATGAAAATATTGTGCGTATTATACGATGATCCTAAAGGAGGAATGCCCAAATCATATCCTATTAAGGATCTTCCAAAATTGGAAAAATATCCTGATGGTATGACGTTACCTTCACCAAAAGGTAGAGATTTTAACCCAGGAGAATTATTAGGATGTGTGTCAGGAGAGTTAGGCTTAAGAAAATTCTTAGAGAAAAACGGACATGAATTAGTAGTAACCAACAGTAAAGATGGAGATGGATGTGAGGCTGATAAGCATATTGTAGATGCTGATATAGTGATTTCTCAACCTTTTTTCCCATATTATTTAACAAAAGAGAGAATAGCTAAAGCTAAAAATTTAAAAATGGCTGTTACTGCAGGAATTGGCTCTGACCATGTTGATTTACAAGCTGCAATGGATAATAAAATTGACGTTGTTGAAGTAACATTTTGTAACTCAAGATCTGTTGCTGAACACATAGTAATGATGATTGTTTCAATGGTGAGAGATTATCACAATCAACATAGAATTGTAAATGAAGGTGGTTGGAATATTGCTGATGCTGTACAAAGATCATATGATGTTGAAGGGATGCACATTGGAACAGTAGCTGCAGGACGTATTGGACTAGATGCTTTAAGAAAAATGAAACCATTTGATACTCATCTACACTATTTTGATAGACATAGATTACCTGAAAGTGTTGAAAAGGAACTTAATCTAACATTTCATGAGTCAGTTGAGTCAATGGTAAAAGTTTGTGATGTTGTGACTATAAATTGCCCTCTTCACCCAGAAACTGAGAATCTTTTTGATGATGCAATGATAAGCAAAATGAAAAAAGGTGCTTACATTGTAAATACAGCTAGAGGAAAAATTTGTAATCGTGAAGCAATTGCAAAAGCATTAAAGAGTGGTCAACTAAGTGGTTATGCTGGTGATGTATGGTTTCCACAACCAGCTCCTAACGATCATGTTTGGAGAACTATGCCTAATCACGGAATGACTCCTCACACTTCAGGGACATCGCTATCAGCTCAAACTAGATATGCTGATGGTGTAAGAGAAATTTTAGAATGTTTCTTTGAGGGTAAAGAGATTAGAGATCAATATCTTATCGTAAAAGATGGTCAACTAGCTGGAATGGGTGCTCACTCATATAGTAAAGGATCTGCTACTGGTGGATCTGAAGAAGCAGCTAAATATAAGAAGAAATAACTTATTATATATTATTAGAGGTATGCTACTTTAAAAAGTAGCTACCTTTAATATTCTAGACTCATTTAGTAATTTTTGTATATGTATTAAATGAGGTTTTTTATCATTTTAATTTTTATTTTTTTAGTAAATAATCCTTCAAAGGCTTTGGGAGAAGATAAAGCATATTTCGCTGGAGGATGCTTTTGGTGTGTAGAAGAGTCCTTTGAAAAACTTAATGGGGTTATCGAAGTAATCTCAGGATATTCTGGTGGAACTACAGAGTATCCAACATACAAAGAGGTAACTTATGGAAATACTGGTCACTTTGAGGTTGTAGAGATCATTTATAATAAAAATATAATATCCTTTGAGGAGCTACTCAAAAACTATTGGATAAATATAGATCCATTTGATGCGTATGGTCAATTTTGTGACAAAGGTTATAGTTATAGGTCTGTTGCATTTTATCAAAATGATAAAGAAAAAAAATTAATTGAAAGAGATGTAAATAATTTAGAAAAAAAATTTAATAAAAAAGTAGTCACATATCTCAGAGAGTTCAAAAAATTTTATAAAGCTGAAAATCGTCATCAAAATTTTTATAAAGTATATTTTCAAAATTATTTAAGATATAAAAAGGCTTGTAAGAGAGAAGAATCTTTGAAAGAGATCTGGAATAAATAATATTTTATGAATGTAAATATTAATTGGAATTTTGATAATTCTTATTCAAAATTACCTGAATCCTTCAAAGAAAATATTAAACCAGTTAAAGTAAAGAATCCTGAATTAATCATGCTTAATAAAAGTTTAGCTTCAGATCTAGATTTAGATTTTTCTAATATAAATAAGATCGAATTATCAACATTATTTGCAGGAAATGAATTGCCTGAAGATAGTAATTCAATCGCTCAAGCTTATGCAGGTCATCAATTTGGTCATTTTACAATGCTTGGAGACGGTAGAGCAGTTTTAATTGGAGAACATTTGTCTAAAAATAAAGAGAGATATGATATTCAATTTAAAGGATCAGGGAAAACTGCCTTTTCAAGAAATGGTGACGGGAGAGCTGCATTAGGCCCAATGTTAAGAGAATACTTAATAAGTGAGTCGATGCATTATTTGAACATACCAACAACAAGAAGTTTGGCTGTTGTTAAAACAGGTGAAGATGTAATTAGAGAAGCACCTCTAATGGGAGCAATACTTACCAGAGTAGCTTCAAGTCATTTAAGAGTAGGAACATTTCAATATGTTGCGGCTAGAAATAAAAAAGATGAATTAGAAATATTATTAGATTATGTAATTAACAGACATTTTCCAAAGATTTTAAGCTCTAAAAATAAAGCTTTAGAACTTTTAAAAGTTGTTCTAGAAAAACAAGTTGATCTAGTCATTAATTGGATGAGAGTTGGTTTTATTCATGGAGTGATGAATACAGATAATATGAGTATTTCAGGTGAAACAATCGATTATGGTCCATGCGCTTTCATGGATAATTATGATCCTAAGACAGTATTCAGCTCAATAGATAAAATGGGAAGATATGCGTATTGTAACCAACCTGTAATTACAAAATGGAATTTAGCAAGATTTGCTGAAAGTTTGATACCTTTAATTGATGAAAATCAAGATAAAGCAGTAAAAGCTGCTACTGAAATAATCAATTCTTTTGAAAATAAATATGAAGAAAAATGGCTTGATATGATGAGGGATAAATTAGGCTTATCTGGAAAAAATGAAAAAGACAAATTTTTATTCATAGACCTACTGACTTGGATGCATGACAAAAAAATGGATTATACAAATACTTTTTGTCATTTAATGGAAGATGAAATTCAAAAAAATAAAGATTATGAAGATAAAGATTTTAAAAATTGGAAATTAAGATGGAATGAAAGACTTAAAACTAATAATAATTCCCCTGAAAAATATTTGAAATTAATGAAAAGTGTAAATCCTCTAGTTATTCCTAGAAATCATAAAGTTGAAGAAGCACTTTATGCTGCTAATCAAAATGATTTAAAACCATTTCTAAAATTATTAGAAATTTTAGATAGTCCCTACAAAAAAAATAAAGTTTCTATTGAATACCAACTTCCTTCAGCTGCAAAAGAAAAATATCAAACTTTTTGTGGTACTTAATCTAAAGAACGTAAGGTTCTGGTCTTGCTTTTTTTCCTAAAACTCTTTCTACAGCCATATTGGATATATCAATGGATTGATATGAACCTGTAGTTATCAGTTCAGTCAAAGCTCTGCCTATTCCTGGGGCTTGCATCAAGCCTCTGCCTGTAAAGCCAGTTGCTAAATACACATTATCAAATTTAGGATGTTTACCTACTACAGCGTTATTATCTAATCGATTACAATCATAATAACCTGCCCAACCACCTGTAAGTTTTAATTCTTCAAAAGCAGGAATTCTTTGAGCAAGTGCAGGCCATACTAATTCCTCAAAATCATCCCAAGCTGGCTCTAAATCTTTTGCTTCAAAAACAGATTTCGGTGATCCAGCTAAATATTCTTTTCCTTCAGGCCTCCAATAAACTCCCGTAGTCAAGTCGCCAGTTAAAGGCATTTCAGGAATGTGTTTTGGGCACTTAACTCTGAAAACAGTGTGTTTTTGAGGCTCAACTGGAATATCTTCTAAGAGTTCTTTAGTCCAACATCCTGCAGCAGATATAATTGTCTTTGCTTTAATCTCTGAAAGCGTTTTAACCTCTCCTTTTATAAATTCTGCACCTAGTTCCATAGCTTTACTTTTTAATGCACCATGAAACATGAATGGATCAATCCAGCCTTCACTCTGGTTATCAGTGAATGTTGCTGTTTCTATGCCATCGCTATTGATATAAGGAAAGAATTTCGGCAATTCAGATCCTTTAATATTTTTTGTTCCAGCTTCACAAGCTTTGTGATTCTCAAGAGCTTTATATTGCTCCTCGGCATGTTCAGGTCCAAACATTAATAAGTATCCATTAGTAACCATACTTGCTGTTGGTTTTGGATTTTTTTCGGTTTTAAGTAAATCAGGAATTTGAAAGATAAATTCTCTGGCAAATTTTCCAAGTAAAATATTTTCTGTTTGAAAAAACTGTCTCCTGAAACCACCTAAGGAGAGTGGAAAAGATGCAGTTTTATAAGTTGGATCTCTTTCAATAACTTTTACTTTTCTGCCTTCTTTAGATAAAAAGTAAGCAGTTGCAGTACCGATTATTCCACCGCCAATTATAACAACATCATCCATTAATTTAAAATAAGTAAATTTATATTGAGGAATAAGGCATAGCAGCACCAAAGTAAATAAGGAATCATAAGGTAATAGCTTACAGAATTGACACGTTTAAATCTTATAATCAGAATAACGATCAAAAAGATTAGAATCATCAATACTGCTAATGCTAATAAAATTTGATGAAGTCCAAAAAAAACAATACTCCAAGTTGTATTAAAAACTATATGAATAAAATAAATGTATACAGTTTTCATATCTCTATTTTTACTGTTCCAAAAAAACCAAATGGCTAATGTCATCATCAAATACAAGGTCGTCCAAACAGGTGCAAAAACCCAGTCTGGAGGATTGTAGTTTGACTTGATTAATTGTGAATACCATGGTTCCTTTAAGCTTATTGTCACTAATCCACCAATAAATGATGCAGAATAGGTAATAACTAAAAACAGAACGAATGAAAAAAATTTATTTTTGAGCATATAAGTATTATACATCAGTATAAGATGAATAAAAAAACAATTTGGATAACCGGTGGAAGTACAGGCATAGGTAAGGCTTTAGCGATCAAATTTGCAAATGAAGGATGGAATGTAGCAATTTCAGCAAGAAGAGAAAATCTTCTTAGAGAAATTTCAGATAATCATGAAAATATAAATTCATTTCCATTAGATGTTACTAATAAAGATAAATGTAATGAGGTTTTCAATAATATAAAGAATCAATTTGAAAATATTGATATTTGTTTTTTCTCTACAGGAACATGGAATCCAAAAAAAGAAAAGGATATAGATGTTGAACAAATAGAAGATGTATTTAAAGTAAATTTTTTTGGAACACTTAATAGTATAAAAAGTGTAGAGAAATACTTTAAAGAAAAAAAAAGTGGAACAATAACTATTGTTTCATCTATTGCAGGATATAGAGGTTTACCAAATTCAACTGGCTATGGTCCTTCAAAATCAGCCTTAAACAACTTAGCAGAAAGTTTATACTTTGATTTTAAAAGATCAAATGTGAGGATTTGTTTAGTAAGTCCCGGATTTATAAAAACACCTATGACAGATAAAAATGATTTTAAAATGCCCTTTTTAAAAACTACAGATTATGCAGCTGAAAAAATTTACGACGGTTTAATAAATAAGAAAGTTTTTGAAATTCATTTTCCAAAATCTCTTACTTTAATACTTAAAATACTTAGCTTTTTACCAAGTAAAATTTATTTTGGCTTAATAGGAAAAATGACAAAATATCAAAAGAATGATTAATCCTTAACAAATACGACTGTCAATTCAGCAACTTTAAAACCAAATTTAGTCATCACTGCTCTATTGATAGCTACTCGTTCATCTTGTTTAAAAATCCAGTCATCGAATGTGATTTTCATTTGTTTACCTTTGACAGGTACCAATAATACATATTCAAATTTAAATGCTGGTCCAAAAGAATAACCTTTTGCTTTTCCCACAACATCTCCTGCAGTGCCTTCGTAATTGTTATCATCTATTTTTGTAATCTGCCATTGTCTAGTTTGAACCTCGCCATCATCCCAATTAAATTTTTCATCAAGAATTAATTGTTTACCATCCCATTTTCCATCTAAATCGGCTGAAAACTGTCTTGTAACTTTCCCTGATCGGTTTTGAAGTACTCCCCAAGCTTTTACATTGCCTGATAAATAATTTTCAATAATTAATCTTGGTTCTTTATTTTTAAAATCTTCTGGTTTCATAGAACTATTCTTTGAACAACTTGTAATTAAGAATAATGAAATTATCAATAAAATTGATTTAATAGTTTTGTTTTGCACGATTCTCCTTAAAATTATTTGTTTTGAATTGAAAATTGTATTAGGTCAATATTTTTTGATTTAAATCCCGCTTCACAGTAACACAAGTAAAATTCCCACATTCTTTTAAAAGTTAAATCAAAACCTTGATTTTTAATTAAATTCCATTTCTTATTAAATTCTTTTCTCCACAAGGCCAAAGTATTAGAATAATGGTCTGCATAAGACTCGTACGACTTTATAGTTAGTCCATTATCAGAAACATATCTATTTATACTATTTTTATTTGGCAGAAATCCTCCGGGAAAGATATATTTTTGGATAAAATCCTGTTTATTTTTATATCGATCAAACAAAGCATCATCTATCGTAATTGCTTGAATTGCAGCTTTCCCATTATTTGATAAATTATTCTTTATTGTTTTAAAATAACCCTCTAAATAGTTTTGTCCTACTGCTTCAATCATCTCAATTGATGCAATTGAATTATACTTATTATTTAAATCTCTATAATCTTTTATTTCAATATTAACTTTCTCATTTAATCCACATTTATGAATTCTCTCTTTAGCATATTCAAATTGTTTTCTTGAGATGGTAATACAATCCAATTTTACATCATATTTTTTTCCAAGGTATTCTGCAAAGCCTCCCCAACCGCAACCAATCTCTAAAACTCGATCACCATTACTTGGCTGGATTAAGTCAATAAGTTTTTGATATTTATTATTTTGAGCGTCTGACAAATTTTCAGTTGTTTGATCAAAAATAGCACTAGAATAAGTCAACGATTTATCCAACCATAAAGAAAAAAATTCATTTCCTAAATCATAATGCTTCGCAATATTTGATTTACTTCTTTTTTTTGTATTTTTAATAAAAAATTTTTTAAACAAATTAATTAGAGGAAGATCTAGTAATCCTGAGAATTTATGAATAGTATTAATATTTCTTGCTGTTATTTCTATTAAGTTTGAGAGATTATCTGTTTCAAATTCATCTCTCATATAACTCTCAGCGAAACCAATACTTCCACCTTTTATCAAATTAAAACAAAAGTCAGCTTTTTTTATTTTTAGATTTGATCTTAAATCGCTTTGAACATCACCAAACTTAAAAACTTCTCCATGATAATTCTTAATTTCTAAATAACCAAATTTGATATCTTTAAGAGTTTTAAAAACTAGTTTGTCTGAAATTTTATATAAATTCATTAATTCTCAAATGTAATATTATTTTTGATTTTTATTTTTTTTTTAATGAACTTAATTCCTTTAGCCCACAATTTAAAGGCTTCAAAATGTATCGCTAAAATTATTTTTAAAGTCATTAATGGGTGTTTTAGGTAAGACTTAATTAACTCTATGCTTGTAAAATTTACTCTATTTCCATCCTGAGAAGCATATAATATCTTTTCATTATCTTGATATTGGTCAATTATAACTGATATTTTTTCACTTGGTTTTAAAAGCCTAAAGAAATAATTACAATTCATCTCAATAAAAGGAGAAACATGAAATTTTTTTGAACAATTGTGCTGTAAAAGATTATCGTTATTCTTTGTTTTGAAAATATAAGTATGCTGTTCTCCAAATGTGTTTTTAACCTCATAAAGTATTGAAATTAGATTTTCTTCTTCATCATAGATATAAAAGACACTCAATGGATTAAAAACATATCCTAGAATTCTTGGATAACATAAAAGTTTAATCTTAATATTTTTGTAAACTATATTATTTTGATCTAAGTTTCTTTTTACCCAGTCTTCAAGTGATGAGCCATCTCTATCTCCATGATCCTTTTCAAAAAAACTAATCAGATTAAAACGGTTATATGAAAAAAACTTAATTTTCTTATCAAGAATTTTTAACTCGGCTAAATCAATTAATAAAGAAAATACATCATATTTAAAAAAATGCATTTTTGGTTTAAATCTTTTATGAATAACAGTGCCATTATATATAAAACTAGTCATCGAAGTTTTTGATCATTTCAATCGATGACTTTATTCCATCTTCATGAAAACCGTAACCAAAATAACTACCACAAAAAAGTATATTTCTTCTATTTTGTAACTTTGTGAGTTGACTTTGAAAATTTAATGAGGATTGATCAAAATATGGGTGGGTAAATCTTACTTTTTTTAGAATTTTTGACTCATTAATCTCAAAATAAGGATTTAATGTTAGAAAAATATTTTCCTCACATTTAAGGTTTTGTAATAAATTTAACCAATATGTTATAGAATTTTTTTCTATTTCATCTTTTTTGATTGAAGAATTCCATGAGCACCAAGCTTTTTTATTTTTTGGCATAGCTTTTTCATCAGTATGAACATAAGCAATATTCTCCTTATATTTATAGTTAGATAATATATTTTTTTCCTGATCAGTAGGATTGTCAATTATCGATAGAGCTTCATCTGCGTGTGTTGCTAGAACAACTTTGTCGTAATTAAAGTATTCGCTTTCTCCACCATAATATAAATCTATACCTGACGTTTTAGTCTTAATTTTTTTTATTGGGTAATTTTTAAAATGTTCCCCACTGATTTTTGAAAGAATATCTTTAACATATGTTCTGCTTCGATTTGAAACCGTATACCACTGGGGTCTATTTTTTAACTTAAAGAGACCATGATTTTGGAAAAACTTTAAAAAAAAACTCAATGGCATTTGGCTAGCAGCACTAGGCGGCATTGACCAAATAGCAGAAACCATTGGTATCAAATGATAATTGATAAATTCTTTTGAAAGATTTTCATTATTTAGATAATCACCAAGAGTTTTCTCTTCATGATTTTTTTTCATGTTATCACATTTTTTATAAAACCTAATTATGTCAAAAAACATCTTAAGGAATTTAAAATTAAATAAATTAGTTTTGTTGGAGAAAATTCCACTTAATCCTTTCCCACAGTACTCAAATGAAGAGTTTTCAACTGATACAGAAAAAGACATATCACTTTTTTCTATTGCGATATTATTTTCATCAAAAAAATTAATTAAATGGGGATAAGTAGCAAAGTTAAAAACTATAAACCCTATATCCACAGAAACTTTTTTTAGACCAAATGATAGATCAATAGTATGAGAGTGACCTCCAAAATGATCTTCTTTTTCAAAAAGATCGACATGATGTTTTTTTGATAAATAATATGCAGCACTTAATCCTGAAATGCCTGATCCAACTACAGCAATTTTCATTAAATGTTATGCTGCATCTTCTTTAAATTCATCCATACTCGGACAAGTACAAAAAATATTCTTATCACCGTAAACATTGTCTACTCTTGCTACTGGTGGCCAAAATTTATTAGCTCTTAAAAATTTAGCTGGGTAAGCTGCTTCTTGTCTTGTGTATTTGTGTTCCCAATTATCTGAAGCAAGCTCAGAGTCTGTATGAGGTGCATTTTTAATTGGATTATCAATTTTATCAAATTTACCTGATTTAATCTTATCTATCTCTTGCTTAATTTTAATCAAAGTGTCACAAAATCTATCTAATTCTGATAAGCTTTCACTCTCTGTTGGCTCGATCATCATAGTACCAGCTACAGGCCATGACATTGTTGGTGCATGAAATCCAAAATCAATTAATCTTTTTGCTATATCTTCCTCAGTTACACCTGTTTCTGATTTAATATTTCTAATATCAATAATACATTCATGAGCAACATTTCCTTGTGATCCTTTATATAAAATTGGAAAATGATCTTTTAGTCTATGCGCAATATAATTTGCGTTAAGTATTGCAACTTGAGAAGCAAGCTTTAATCCTTCAGATCCCATCATTTTAATATACATCCAAGAGATCGATAAAATACTTGAGCTACCCCAAGGGGCTGCTGAAACTGCTCCAATTCCAGTTGTTGGTCCACAATCTTCAATAACTGGATGATTAGGTAGATAAACTTGTAAATGTCTTTTACATGCAATTGGTCCCATTCCTGGTCCTCCTCCACCATGTGGAATACAAAATGTTTTGTGTAAGTTTATATGACAAACATCTGGACCAAAATTTCCAGGCTTAGCAATTCCAACTAATGCATTTAAATTAGCTCCATCCATGTAGACCTGACCACCATGTTTATGAACTAATTCACAAATATCAATTATTTTTTCCTCAAATACTCCATGGGTAGATGGGTAAGTTACCATTAACGCCCCAAGGTTTTCAGAGTGTTGTTCTACTTTTTTCTTTAAATCATCAAAATCAACATTTCCGTCTTTATCACAATTAACAACAACTACTTTCATTCCAACCATCTGAGCACTTGCTGGATTAGTACCGTGTGCTGAACTTGGAATTAAACATATATTACGATTACCCTCACCTCTATCTAAATGATACTTTCGAATAACCATTAAACCTGCATATTCTCCTTGAGCACCAGCGTTAGGTTGTAGGGAAACACCTGAAAAACCAGTTATAGAACGTAACCAATTTTTTAGATCAGTAAATAAATCTCTAAACCCTTCCATTTGTTCAATTGGAACAAACGGATGAGGTTCTGCAAATTCTTTCCAAGAAATTGGGATCATTTCAGCAGCAGCATTTAACTTCATTGTACATGAACCAAGTGCAATCATTGTTCTATTCAATGCTATATCTTTATCTTCTAATCTTTTTAAATATCTAAGCATTTCAGTCTCAGAATGATATGAGTTGAAAACTTGATGTTCTAAATATTTTGAAGTTCTAGACAAGTTTTTTGGAAGATTGGGTAAACTAACTGATGGATCTTCTTTTTTGATTGATTCTGCTGCATTAAAAATTTTTAATAGTTGATTTACTCTATATACATTTTTTCTCTCATCAAATGAAACGGCAAGCATTTCAGAATTTACTTTTCGTATATTTACTCTTTGATTCAGTGCATTTTTATAAATTTGATCAGTTTTGTCTTTGGTAATAATCGTGACAGTATCAAAAAAATAATTCGAATAAAGTTCATATCCAGACTGTTTTATTTTATCAGCAAAACTTTTTGCTAATTGAGACACTCTCTCAGAAATATTTTTAATTCCATCTGGACCATGATAAATAGCATATGCTGCAGAAACAATTGCTAATAAAGCTTGAGCAGTACAAATGTTACTTGTCGCCTTATCTCTTCTGATATGTTGCTCTCTAGTTTGTAAGGATAATCTATATGCCTTGTTACCATGTCTATCAACTGATACACCAACAATTCTCCCAGGCATTGATCTTTTGTATTCGTCTTTTGTTGCAAAAAAAGCTGCGTGTGGACCACCATATCCCATTGGAATTCCAAATCGTTGAGAGCTTCCAACTGCTATATCGGCACCGAGCTCTCTTGGTGTTTTTAGCTTTGCTAATGCCAACAGATCACAAGCTAATATTGCCTTCCCATTCTTTTTATGAATTTTACTAATTGCTTCACTTGGGTCCTTAATATCCCCTAAAGTTCCAGGATATTGTAAAATTCCACAAACTAAATCTTCCTTTAATTGGTCTAAAACTTCATCTTCTTTACCAACTAAAACTTTTAATCCCATCGGTTCAGCTCTTGTTTGAATTACATTTATTGTTTGAGGATGACAATCCTCAGAAACAAAAACTAAATTACTATCTTTTTTATTTAATCTATGACTTAGACCCATAGCCTCTGCTGCTGCTGTACCTTCATCTAATAAAGAGGCATTAGCAATATCCATTCCTGTGAAGTCAACGATCATTTGTTGAAAGTTCAATAACATCTCAAGTCTTCCTTGAGCTACCTCAGGCTGATAAGGTGTATATGAAGTATACCAACCAGGATTTTCTAATATATTTCTTAAGATTACATAGGGTGTATATGTTCCATAGTAACCCATACCAATAAAATTTGAGTAAACTTGATTTTTTTTAGACATTACTCTTAATTTTCTTAAGGCCTCGTACTCTGAATTTGACTCACCAATATTAAGTTCACCTTTAAATTTTATTTTTTCTGGAACAGTATTGTTAATTAAGTCATCTAATGATTTATAATTTAATTCTTTTAACATTTTTAATTGGTCTTCTTTAGAAGGTCCAATGTGTCTTTTTAAAAAATCTTTTTCTGAATTTGGTAACATTATGCTGAAGTCTCCTTTGCAAATTTATCATAATCATCTTTATTCATTAAAGTATCCATTTCTGATTGATCTTTTATTTTAAGTTTAAAAAACCATGCTGAGTCCTCTGGATCCTGATTAATCTTTGACGGATCATCCACTATGGCTTGATTTGTATCAACTACTTCACCGCTCACAGGAGTGTATACATCACTAGCAGCTTTCGTTGACTCAACAACACCAGCAGTTCCATCTTTTTCTACGTTAGAACCCTTTTCTGGAAGTTCTGCAAAAACTATATCACCTAACATCTCTGTTGCATGTTTTGTAATTCCAATTGTTGCTACATCTCCCTCTAATTTAATCCACTCATGTTCTTTAGAATATTTTACTTCACTCATTTTGTTGCCCCTTTCACGTAACTTTTTTTATAAAACGGTAATCCACAAATATTTGCTGGATGTTTTTTTCCTCTTACTTCTAAGAAAACTTTTGTATCTTTTTTTGAAAATTCATTTTCTATATAGCCCATTGCTACAGGTCCATTTACGCTTGGTCCAAACGTACCACTTGTAATTTCTCCAATATGAACATCTGATTGATTAAATATCTTTGTTTTTTCTCTAGCAATTATTCTTCCCTCAGGTTTAATTCCAACTCTAATTTTACTAACACCATTATTTAATTGTTTAATGATTATATCAGAACCAATAAAATCTCCCTTGGATATTCTTTCTTTTGAAATTGCCCATTTTAAATTTGCTTCCACTGGAGTTTTGTCTTTATTAAGATCATGGCCATACAAACATAAACCAGCTTCCAATCTCAAAGTATCCCTTGCTCCTAAACCTATTAATTTGGATCCTTTGTTGATTAATTCTCTGGTTAATTTATCTACAAAATCATTTGGGATCGATATCTCAAAACCATCTTCCCCTGTATACCCAGATCGAGTAATATAAACTTTGTGATCTTGGAATAAAAACCAGTTTCCTGACATAAAATTTAGATCTTTTACTCCAGCAACAACATCGTTTAGGATTTGAGATGATTTAGGTCCCTGAATTGCAATTAAAGATCTGTTTTCATCTAAAACCATTTTGTACTTTTCTTCTAGTAATTCCTTTAAAATTTTTAAATCATTATCTTTGCATGCTGCATTAAGGATTATTAAAAAACCTTCATTTGTTTTTGTTATAATTAAATCATCGTGTATCCCAGCATCTTTATCCATTAAGAAACTATATTTAGAATGATTTAATTTTAAATTTTTCAAATCTAAAGGAAAGATTTTTTCTAAATCTTTAATTAGGTTTTCATCACCATAAATAAATAATTGACCCATATGAGAAACATCAAAAATACCAGAATGATTTCTTGTGAATTTATGCTCCTCTACTATACCTTCTGAATATTGAATTGGCATCTGATAACCTGCAAATTCAACAAATTTTGCATTGCTTTCTTGATGTAATTGGTACAGCGATGTTTTTTTTGTAGTCATATCAACTCTTTGTACCCATCTGTATATTTGCCTGAGAGTTTTGCTCCTTCGGCGAGAATTAAATCTCTTTCCAGAGTTAATATGTTACGGTCCTTTTTACCTGAGAGATTCCTGGGTGGTTGCTCCTTCGGCGCTACGATGTTCTGTAGTCTCTCCCGTAAATGAATAATCTTACATGTATGCGAAAAAGTCAATCAGAAACAATTTTTTTTCGCTTATTTAGAAGTGAGTAAAACTGAAGTAATACAGCAAAAAGTATAATTGCACCTCCTATTAATCCAAACATTGAAGGTCTTTCACTTACAAAAAGAAATGCCCATATCGGACCAAGTACAGATTCGGAAAGCATAATTATTCCAACCGTAGCAGAAGGAGTTGTTCTTGCTCCAATTGTAATGAATATAAAACCAAAACCAACTTGAAAAAAACCAGCTAGAAAACCTAAAAAAATATCATAAGGGGATATCATTATTTTAGTTGAAAGCAAAAACCCAACTAAACATGAACATACTCCAGCTACAAATTGAGCTGGGACCATGTCCACAGTCGGATATTTTCTTATTATTATAATTAAAATTGCAAAAACTATTGGCATTGAAAATGCTGCTAGGTTTCCAGATAACTCACCTGGTGAGAGTGAATTTCCAACCATCAATAAAACACCTGTCATTGCTAAAATAATTGAAGTTAAAGTTGTAGTGCTTATTTTTTCTTTTAAAAAAAAATACCCAAATATTGAAAGAAATAGTATTTGAAGTGAAATTATAAAATTAGTATTTGCAACTGTCGTATTATACATTGCAAAAACATAACCACAGAAACCAATAGATAATATTATTCCACCAAAAAATCCTGGTAAACCTGAAACATAGAATGATTTAAAAGTTTTTCCTTTATAGCTAATAATTAAGAAAGCTAAAACAGTAAGAGAAAAAAATAAAGATCTCCAAAATAAAATTTGCCATAAAGTTGAACCCTCAAATGATTTAACAAGTAATCCACCAAAACTTAAACTTAATGCCCCTAAAAAGATTAATAATGGGCCAGGTAAGTTTCTTATGAAAGTCATTATATTTGTGAAATTAAGTTTTGAGTCTCTAAGTCATATAGTTTAAATAAAGTTTCTGCGCTAGATAATTCGACTTCTTGGAATTTAATTTTTGAACCAGGCGTAAGTTGCACCAATTTGTCATAATCAGCACTGATAACAACTCCTATTTTAGGATAACCTCCAATAGTCCCATGATCAGAAAGCATAATAATTGGATTTCCATCTGCAGGTACCTGAATTACTCCTTTTATTAAACCTTCAGATTTTATGTTGGTATCAACAATATTTTCAATTTTTGGTCCATCTAATCTCATTCCCATACGATCTGATAATTTTGATATAACAAATTCCTTATCAAAAAAAATATTTTTTCCCTCTTCAGAAAAATAATTAAAATTTGTTCCTTTAATAACTCTAATTTTTTCTATTTTTGTATTTATGTAATTTAGCTTTTTATCATTTAAGTCTTTATTAATTTTAGAAATATATATTTTTTGTGTATCTTCTATTCTTTTTCCATTATTCGAACCTATATTTGCTTTTGTATTAATAGAGCAGCTAGACCATTGATATTCTAAATTAAATTCACCACTAATTGCTAAATATCCATAAACAGATTTATTAGTTGTTATAATATCTATTTCATCACCATTTTCTAATGTGAAAGATTGATAACAATTACCCTCAATATCATTATCATTTTTTTTAATTATAAATTTTACATCTCCTGCAATTGCACATTTAATATCGTCACCAAAATACTTCAACAATGGACCTTGATAAGCAAATTCAATTACTGGAGAATTTGTTTCATTCCCAACAAGTTTATTAGAAATTTGAAAATTTCTATTATCCATTGCCCCACTAAATGGAATGCCGATATGATAAAGATTACTTCTACCTTGATCTTGAAATGTTGTGTTTATTCCAGCTCTTTTAATCTCAAAATAATTTTTATTCATTGTAATTATTGTATTGATCTTTTGTAATTTGCACAAAAGTGACTGCATCACCTGGATTAATTAAATTTGGATTATTCTCTTTAGAGCTATCAAAAATAACACTTGGTGTATTGCCGATAATATTCCATCCACCTGGACTTTCAAAAGTATAAACATTTGCGAATTGTTCTGTAAGTCCAACTGAACCTTTTGGTACTTTTACCCTTGGTGTCTCTAATCGTTTTGCTCGTAATTCAGTTTCTAAATCACCCAAAAAAGGCATTCCTGCAATAAAGCCCGTCATGTAACAAAAAAATTCTTTATTAAAAAATTTTTCATAAATTTTATCACGACTTATTTTTAATTTTTCCTCTAGTCTTTTAATATCCAGTGAAAATTTTTCATCGCAACAAACTGGAATCTTAATTTTGTTACTCTCTAACTTGTCATCATTAATAACATTTAAATTTTCGATTAATTTTTTAATAGTTTGAAAATTTTTTTTACGTAAATCAAATGAAACTATTAATTTATTATAAGATGGAGTTAAATTGTTAATGCCATCAATATTTTCTTTTTGAATACTTTTAAAATAACGTATTACTTTATTATTTACTTCTTTATTTACCTCAGTACCAAAATCACAATATAAAGCTGCGTCACCAAGATTTGATATATTTTTTATCATGCCATGTTATACTTACAAATAATGAGTATGGAAATTAATATAAATTGTGATTTAGGTGAAAAATCAAAACATCACTCAAATAAATATGATCCAGATTTATTAGAAATCGTCAATTCAGCTAATGTAGCTTGTGGTTACCATGCTGGGGATGAGGAAACAATGAATCAAGTGGTAAAAATTTCAAAAAATAATGGAGTAAGCATTGGTGCACATCCCTCTTTTAAAGACCCAGAAAATTTTGGCAGAGAAAGAATGAATCTTTCTGAAAGTGAAATAAAAAAACTAATAATTGATCAATACGAAATTCTCCAAAAAATAGCCTTAACCTACAATGAAAAAGTATCTCATGTAAAACCTCATGGGGCGTTAAATAATATGGCTTGTGAAGATATTGAGTTGGCCACAATACTAGCCAAAACTATTAAGGATATTAATAAAGATATAATATATCTAGTGCCTACAGGATCAAAAATGCAAGAAGCAGCAAAAAAATTTGATATGAAATTTGCTTGTGAAATATTTGCTGACAGAAATTATGAGGATGATGGTAATCTTGTATCAAGAAAAAAATCTCATGCATTAATTACGGACCCTGAGCAAGCAAAAAAACATGTATTAAAAATGGTTCAGACTCAGTCGCTTAATTGTCACAGCGGGAAGCAAATACCTTGTGAAATCGATTCTGTGTGTATACATGGAGATAATCTAAGTTCATTAGCTACAGCTAAATCAATAAGAGAAAATTTGATTGAAAATGGCTTAGAACTTAAAACTTTAAACAAAATGAAAAAATTTATTTAATATGAAAAAAATAATCTTATCTTTGTCTATATTATTTTTAATTACTGGAAATGTATTTTCAGCAGGCTCTAGTAGCAGTGATGATAATGCTAAAACTAAATCAAATTATGAAAAAGCTGTAACTCATATAAAAGCAGCAAAAAAACATGAGAAAAAAGGTAAATTAGAAAAAGCGAATAAAAGATATGCAAAAGCGCAGGGGTTATTAATAAAATCAAATAATAAAAAACCTAACGATGCAGATACCTTAAATTATTTGGGTTTTACTACTAGAAAACTTGGTGATTTTGAAAATGGAGAAAAATATTATCTTCAGGGTTTAGCTATTGATCCAAATCATAAAGGTATAAATGAATATCTTGGTGAATTATATGTTGCAACAAAAAGGCATAACCTTGCCGTTGAAAGATTAGAAGTTTTAAAAGGTTGTAATTGTGAAGAGTATGAACAATTAAAAGCAGTAATTGCTGGGCAACCTTCTAAGTATTAATTTAAATTTTTTACCATTTGTTCTGGCATCCACAAAGCGATTTCAGGAAATATAACTACAAGTATTACTGCTAAAACCATTAATAAAAAAAGTGGAAAAGCACTTCTAGCAATATAACCCATATCTTTATTTGCCATTCCTTGAAGTACAAATAAATTAAATCCAACAGGAGGGGTAATTTGTGCCATTTCAACAACAATAACTAAAAAAATACCAAACCAAATCATATCAAAACCAGCTTGTCTTATCATTGGCTCTATTATTGCCATTGTTAGTACGACGGCAGATATACCATCAAGAAACATTCCTAAAATAATATAAAAAATCATTAAAACCAAAATTAAAACATAAGGAGAAAGCTCCATGCCCTGAATCCATATTGCTAAATTTCTTGGTAATCCTGTAAAACCCATTGCTAAAGATAAAAAAGTAGAACCAGCTAAAATAAAAGCAATCATGCATGAAGTTTTAGTTGCACCTAATAAAGAAGATTTAAATGTTTCTAAAGTTAAACTTTTTTGGAAGTAAGATAGAATTAAAGCACCAACGACACCTAATGAAGCAGCTTCAGTTGCGGTTGCTACTCCAGTATATATAGAACCTATAACCGCAGAGATAAGTAATATTACTGGTAAAAGTTGTTTTGATCTCTTGATTTTTTCTAAAAAAGAATATTCCTCAAGAATTTTTGGCATTTCTTTCTTATTAATTAAAGACCATATAATAACATATGACATAAATATTAGTGCAATCATTATCCCTGGAATAATTCCTGCTATAAATAATTTTGCTATGGACTCTTGAACAGCTACACCATAAATAATTAGAATAATTGATGGAGGTATTAGTAATCCCAAAGTACCTGAGCCAGCTAAACTACCTAATAAGATTTTTTCTGGATAATTTCTTTTTCTTAACTCAGGGATAGACATTTTTCCAACTGTAGCTACAGTTGCTGCTGATGATCCTGATATTGCAGCAAATAGAGCACATCCAACAACATTTACATGAATTAAGCCTCCTGGGAGCTTTTGCATCCAAGGAGATAACCCTTTAAATAAATTTTCTGAGAGCTTAGTTCTAAAAAGAATTTCACCCATCCAAACAAATAAGGGCAATGCAGTCAAAGTCCATGACGATGCAGTTCCCCATATTGTAGTAGCCATTGCATCACCTACTGGTCTTGAAGTAAACAGCATCATACCAATTGCTGATACCCCTATCATACTCAATGCAACCCAGATACCAGAGCCTAAAAAAAATAATAAAACACTAATAAAAAAAATTGTTAAAAATATCTCAGCCATTTATCTTTTTTTTATATTGAGGATAAATTGGTGAAAAACACATATAAAGAATATTGTTGAACCTATTGCTACACTTGTTTGAGGTATCCATATTAATATTTCATCTGCACCTTCACTTCTTTCCTGAAATTTGTAAGATATAATTAACATTTTAACAAAATAGAATGCTAAATATCCTGAAAAAAAACTGGCCAAACTCAAACACCAAATTTCAATCAACCATCTTTTGCTACCCGAAAGTTTTTCTAAAAAAAGAGTAATTCGTATATGTCCACCCTCTACAAAAGTATAAGCTAGTGCAAAGAAAGATGCTGAAGCCATACAATAACCAGAATATTCTGCTAAACCTCTTATATAGAAGCCAAATATTCTTGACGAAATACCTATAAGAATAAAAACTGCAACTAATATTAAAAAAATTGCAGCAATATAACCAGAAAATTTATAAAGTTTATTTAGAGCTTTATCGATAGTACTTAACATAATAATTTAAGGCCACTCAAAATTTTTAAGTGGCCTT
This sequence comes from uncultured Pelagibacteraceae bacterium, assembly GCA_902521885.1. Taxonomy (GTDB): domain Bacteria; phylum Pseudomonadota; class Alphaproteobacteria; order Pelagibacterales; family Pelagibacteraceae; genus Pelagibacter. The sequence goes on along the minus strand of CABYTJ010000008.1, from coordinate 3,474 downwards.
AAGATATATTTAATTTAATTATTTATAAGCTGATAAAACAGACGCTCCTCTTGATCCAGCTTTTTGAGACCATTCTTTAGCCATTGTCTCTCCAACTTTTTCAAAATGAGATTGTAAAGATGCATTAACTTTTCCAACTACCATACCGGCATCTGCTAGAGCTTTTTTATCTCCAACATTTCCTTGTTTTGATAATTGCCAACCTTTTCTTTCTGCTAAGGCTGCTTGCTTCATTACTAAATCTTTAGTTGCGTTATCCAATTTATTCCAAGACTCTTTATTAACGATCACCATATTTTTTGGAAACCAAGCTGCAATGTCATAAAAATATTTCACACCATTTTCCCAAATCTTAGAATTTTTTCCAGTCGTTGGAGATGTAATCATACTTTCAACAGCACCTGTTGAAAACGCTTGACTTATTTCTGCTGCTTCTATTTTGGTAGGAGCCATTCCAGTTAATTCAGCAATTCTTATTGTAGCAGAATTGTATGCTCTAAATTTTAAGCCTTTTAAATCATTAACTGAATTAATTTCTTTCTTGCTATACAAGCCTTGTGCTGGCCACGGTACAGCATATAGGAAGACAAGTCCTTTAGCATCCAAACCTTTTATAATTTCATCTTTTGATGCTTTATATAATTTCATAGCATCTGAGTAAGATGATGCCAAGAATGGTTGTGAGTCTATTTCCAATAATGGATCTTCTTTTCCTAAAGCTGACATAAATCTTTCACCGATTTGTGCTTGTCCGGTTCTCACTGCTCTAAATATTTCTCCACCTTTAAATAGTGATCCACCTGGATGAGTAACGATTGTTAGTTTGCCACCACTTTTTTCAGTAACATTTTTTGCAAATTCAGTTGCGTTTGCAGAATGAAAATTCCCAGCTCCATAAGCAAGAGCCATGTCCCATTTCTCCGCAATCGCAAGATTAATTGACAAAATTAATGAAACTAAAACAGTTATTAAGTATTTTATGAATTTCATTTTTCCTCCAATTTGTTTAAATGCATTTCATTATGTATTAAAAAGATTATCAATAAAAAAATAATACTACTTTTGATTGAATTATTATTAATATCTAATATTATGTTTCCACTTTGTTAGAACAGTCACTCATATTACTTCAGATTATTTTCATAGACATAATCTTAGCAGCCGATAATGCAATAATTATTGGTCTAATCGCAGCAAATTTTGCGCCAAAAAATAGAAAACAGATCATATTATGGGGCGTTGCTGGAGCTTTGATATTTAAAGTTATTTTTGCAGTATTTGCCACATACTTATTTGAATTCTATTTCATCAAAATCTTAGGAGGATTACTTTTAATTTGGATTGTAAACGATTTAAGAAAAGATCTTTTTGAAATCAAGAAAGTAAAATCTCCAACTAAAAAATCAAAAGAACCATCATATATTCAGAGTGTATATAAAGTTTTATTTGCCGATATTACAATTAGTTTTGATAATGTCATAGGTGTTGTGGGAGCTGCTAAAGGTAATTTTAGTTTTATGATCTTTGGTCTAGTACTTTCTGTAATTCTTACAGGAGCTATGGCCACATATCTTGCTAATTATATTCAAAAGCATTTGTGGATTGCATATATTGGATTAGGCTTCATATTATTAGTGGCAATTCAGTTAGTTATAGGTGGATTAGTTGACCTAGATATTTTATCTATCAACGAACAATTTAAAAAATATTTTTAATAAGAGTGTTTTTTTGTTGGATATTTCTTAAGTTTGACGTCTTTAGAGAACTTTTTTAATCCTATATTTATATATTTTTTAATATTAATAAATTTTTTAACAAATCTTATTTTGGTACTGTTTAATCCGATCAAATCGTCTGTAACAAGTACTTGGCCATCACAATGAACTGATGATCCAATACCTATTGTTGGAATTTTTAAGGATTGTGTAATTTTTTTTGCAGTAGCTGCTTTTACACATTCAATTACTATAGCGAATACCCCACTACTTTGTAGTAGAAGAGCATCTTTTATTAATTGTTTTGTTTCCCTAGTTGATTTACCTTTTGACTTAAACTTTCCTTTGGCAGATTGAGGAAGAAGACCTAAATGGCCCATAACTGGAATCTTTTTTTTAATAAGATATTTAATCTGTGTAATAATTTTTTTTCCACCCTCTAATTTAACTGCGTCACATTTTGTTTCTTTAATAACTCGTTTCGCATTTTTATAAGCAGATAAATTAGACCTATATGTATTGAAAGGCATATCTACAACCATTAAACTTTTCTTGACACCAAGCCTAACACTTTTTGAATGATCAATCATATTAGTTAAAGTTACTTTTTTTGTAGTATCGTAATTATATAAAACAGATCCCAATGAATCTCCAATTAAAGTGATATCAACATATTTATCTATTAGCTCAGCAAAATTTTTTGAATATGCAGTGAGACACAAAATTTTAGATTTATTTTTTTTTTTGAGAATATTTTTAATCTTGGCATTCATTTTATTAAACTACTCTAATTCAATAGTGCTCGGTGGTTTTGAAGTTATATCGTAAACTACCCTATTTATTCCTCTTATGCTATTTACTATTTTATTTGAAATCATTTGTGAAAATGATTTTTTAAACTCATAAAAATCAGCAGTCATACCATCTTCTGAAGTTATAGCTCTCAGTAAACACAAATATTCATAAGTTCGATTATCACCCATTACTCCAACAGTTTTTACTGGAAGTAAGGCTGCATAAGCTTGCCAAATTTTATTATAAAGACCATGTTCTTTAAGACCCTGTATAAAATAATAATCAGCTTCTTTTAAAATGTTAATTTTTTCTTTAGTTATAATACCAGGCATTCTAATTGCTAAACCTGGACCTGGAAAAGGGTGTCTTGAGATAATTTCTTTATTCAAATTAAGCTCTAAACCTAAATTTCTTACTTCATCTTTAAATAAGAATTTAAGGGGTTCGACTAATTTTAATTTCATTTTTTTTGGTAATCCACCTACATTATGATGAGATTTGATTTTTGACGTTTGGCTTCCTGTTACTGATCTGCTTTCAATAAGATCTGGATAAAGAGTTCCTTGAGCTAAAAATTTTACATTCTTAATTTTTTTTGCATATCTTTCAAAAATTTTAATGAACAAATTTCCAATTATTTTTCTTTTTCTTTCTGGATCTGAAACGTTTGTTAACTTTTTTAAAAATTCTTTTTCAGCACTAACGTATATTAAATTCATCTTGAGCCTTTTCTTAAAAGTATCAACTACTTGTTTTTCCTCATTTTTTCTAAGAAGACCAGTATTAACAAAAATACAATATAGCTTTTTACCAATAGCTTTATTCAATAATTGAGCAACTACACTACTATCAACTCCTCCTGAAAGGGCACAAATAACTTTATTTTCACCAACTTGATTTCTAACCTCTTTAATTAATTTCATCTTTTGATCTTTTGATGACCAGTTTTTTTTAATTTTACATA
>CABYTJ010000007.1:0-53338 GCA_902521885.1 uncultured Pelagibacteraceae bacterium | reverse complement strand
ATTAGATTTTTTTTCAGTATCATAATATTTAGAGTCAATTTCAATAAGTTCACTTTTTTCCTCTTTAAGTCTTTTTTCATTCGAATTTGCATCAATGACAATTCCTTTTTCTCTATTGATATCTTCATCGAATGTTCTAAGAGATTTTTTTATATTTTCTATTTCATCTTGAATTCTTGTATTTTCTTCATCAAGTCCTTGCAATTCCAAATTAAGCCTTTGTATTTTTGAAAGATTTTCAATATTTTTTTCTCTTAAAGGGTTTACTTTTTCAGTTTCAGTTTTTATAAAGTTTTCAATCTCTGAAATTTTTTCATTAAAGCCACTCACTTCTCCTTCTGCTTCAGTATTAATTTCATTTTCAATTTTAATTTCTTTATCAATTTCTAATAATTTTAAGTAATATAAACCTGCCTCTATCTTTTTAATCTCATCAGACATATTTTTATATTTAGTAGCCTCTTCAGCTTGTTTTTGAAGATTAGCTAGTTGTTTTTCTTGTTGTTTTCTAAGCTCGTCTGCTCTTTTTAAATTATTTTCAGCAGCGCCTAATCTCAGTTCAGCCTCATGTCTTCTAACATGTAAACCAGATATTCCTGCAGCTTCCTCTAAAATAGCTCTTCTATCTGTTGGTTTTGCAGTTACTAAAGCACCTATACGTCCTTGGCTGATCATGGAGGGTGAGTGAGCGCCAGTTGATAAATCAGCAAAAAACATTTGTGCATCTCTTGCTCTTACCTCTTTATTATTTATATAGAATTTAGACCCTTTATCTTTTTCAATTTTTCTTCTAACACTTATTTCATCTAAGTCTCTCAACTGAACAGGACCTTCATTATTTTCATTTGCCACGGTGACTGAAACTTCAGCAATGTTTTTTGATGTTTTGTTTGAAGTACCAGAAAATATCACATCTTCCATACCTGAACCCCTCATGCTTTTGGCTGACGTTTCTCCCATAACCCATCTTAGAGACTCTACAATATTAGATTTACCACAACCATTAGGGCCAACAATTCCTGTTAAACCGTCTTCAATTAAAAAGTTGGTTTTATCCGCAAAAGATTTAAACCCATTTAATTGGATTTTTTTAAACTCCATGGATTAACTTATATCAGTTTTTCTAGAGATTTTTTTAAATTTTTATAATTTAGAGATTTTTCAAACTTTTTGTTGTTGATAATTATCGTAGGAGTAGCATTTACTTTAAATTTTTTTGTTCCTTCGATTCGATCATTTAAAACAAAATCTTCAATTTCTTTATTATTAATGCATTTTTCAAAGTCAATATTGAAACCTTCTTTTTCAATAAATTTTTTAAGATTATCATTTACTTCATCTATAGTACTTCCTTTCACCCAGACTTGTTGATTAGAATATAAACTTTCTAGAATTTTTAAACTATGACCTTGATTGCATTGAGAAATTTTTGAAGCATTAAAAGCAGCAATATCGAGAGGAAAATGTCTAAACTCTATTTTAGCTAATCCAGTATCAATATAATCTTTTTTTAGTTGGGGATAAACGTCTTTATGAAAATCAGCACAATGACTGCAAGTTAAAGACTCATATGCAATTATAGTAATTTTTGCATTTATATTTCCTGATACTATCCGCTTAGTTTCTGCACTAATATTTATTGTAGATACAAAATATAAAATAAGAATAATTATAATTTTTTTCATTTTTCCTTAAAAACTTTCGTCAATTCTAGTAAAGATTTTTTAATTTTTTCATTTTTAACATTACTAATTTTGTCTTTAAATTTATTATTTGTCACATTTAAATTTAAATCATTTTTTTCAACTATAATTTTTCTTTCATCATTAAAACTAGTTAATTTTATTTTCTCAACTACCTGGTCCTCAAAAAAAGTGTTCATTTTAGTAATGATCTCTTTTTTTGAATATTCTAAATCAACCTCATTACCCCTTCTTACCATTATTGTTAAAGTGCTAACACCAAACTTATTAGAATTTTTATACGATTTTGGATAGCAGACTTTGAATAAATTTTCTCCTACGATATGCTTCCAATTATTTAAAGTTTCAGAATAAATTTGACCTCTTTTACTTATAAACTTTTTGATATTTTTTGGCAAAGTGTCTTTGAAGGATCTTAATCCTTGAATGCTTCCGTTTCTCTGCTTAGTATATTTTTTAAATTGCATATGAAAGATCAATTAGTAACAAAAAAAATTCTTAAATGGTACGATTTAAATAAAAGATCATTACCGTGGCGAAAAAATGTTTCTTTTCAAAAAAGACAGTATTACACATTAGTAAGTGAATTTATGTTACAACAAACACAGGTTGCAACAGTTATTCCTTATTTTAATCGATTTATAAAAGATGTCCCAAATTTAAAAGCTCTTTCAAAAGTCCAGAACAAAAAATTAATAAAATTATGGGAAGGACTTGGATACTATTCTAGAGTTAGAAATCTTAAAAAAACTGCACAAAAAATTATTAAAAACTTTAACGGAAAGTTGCCTGATAATTTTGAAGATTTGATATCACTTCCTGGGATAGGAAATTATACTGCAAGTGCAATTTTATCAATTGCATTTGATAAACCCTACATTCCATTGGATGGAAATATAGAAAGAGTTCTAAAGCGATATTTGTATTTAAAAAAAGAGAGAGATATTCAAAAAGATAATCTTATAAAAAAAAAATCTATATTTGGAATGTCATCAAGACCTAGTGATTATGCTCAAGCTTTGATGGAATTAGGAGCATTAATTTGTAAACCAACCAATCCTTTATGTCATCGGTGTCCTATTTCAAAGAAGTGCAAGTCATTACTTAAAAAAGATTTTGATTTAACAAAAAAAAATAAAAAAAATATAAACAAGTACTTTCTTTTAAAAGTTTATAAAAAAAATCAAAGATATTTACTGATTAAAAATACTAAGTTTAATTTTTTAAAAAATTTGACGATCTTTCCTATGGAAGAGTTATCAAAACCAAAAAATTTTGATGAAAATTTAAACTTTAAAATGTCAAATATGAACATGAATATAAAAATTAAATATTTGAAAAATACCAGAAAATTTCAATCACCTTATTGGATAAATGAAAAAAAATTAGACAATTACATGCTACCATCATTTACAAAAAAAATTGTGAAATATTTAATGAGAAATTAATGAAAAAGATAGCGATTATAGGTGCTGGAATCTCAGGATTATTCATTACTAATTTATTCAAAAAAAATCCTAATTATCAAATTACAATCTATGAAAAAAATACCTCAATTAATTTAGATGAGGGTTATGGTGTGCAATTATCAGTTAACAGTATCAAACTTTTAAATAAAATTGGATTTGAAAAATTACATAATAATGAAAAATTTACTCCAGAAAAAATCAATTTTTATTCTGATAAAAGTTTAGATAAAATATGTGAGTTAGATATCACAGAATTTAATTCAGAAGATTGTAAGTATACCACTTTAAAAAGATCATCTTTAATAAATTTTTTAAAAACAGATTTGGAAGGTTTGATAAGGACTGGCTATAACATTTCAAAAATAGAACAAAAAGAGGAAAAAATTAAACTTTCTTTTGAAAATGCTGAAGTAAAAGAATGTGATTATTTAATTATTTCTGACGGAGTTTTTTCAAAAAGTAAAAGTCTTATGTCTAAAGATGAGGCAAAACCCAAATATAATAATACATTGGCAATTAGAGGCATCTTGAATAAATCCCCTAAAAATATTGATATTAAAAATATTGCTTTATTTTTAGGTTCAGACTTTCATCATGTAATTTATCCAGTCAATCCAAATGGGGACTTAAATTTTATAGCCATAATGAAATACCAACTCTCAATAGAAGAACAAAAAAATTACTCATTATTTAGTGATAATTCATTTATCAAAAAAATATTAGAAAAATTTCCCTCAAAAAATAAAAGCTTTTTAGATGATCTAAAAGAATTAAAAATATTTCCAGTATTTATAAGTGAAAATTTCTATAAATTACAAAATAATAATATTCATTTTATTGGTGATGCTTTTTTTGCTTTTCCACCATCATTTGCTCAGGGCGCGTCACAATCTATAGAAGGTGCTTATGATTTATTTAAAAGTATCGAAAATAGTACAGAAAGTAATTTTTTTAAGAATAGAGTTAACAAAACAAAAATGGTTAATATCAGATCAAAATTTAATCAGTTTGCTTTTCATTTATCTAATCCTTTAACTATTTTTTTTAGAAATATCTTTCTAAAAAGATTAGTTAAAAACAAAAGGTTTTTAGAGTCTTACTTGGGAAAAGTATATAGAAATTAATTTTTTGAAATTAATTTTTGTCTCAAATGATCGATCGGGACTACAGCGCCATCCAAATTATAGTGCCAATAAGTCCATCCATTACAACTTTCAGCACCCAAAATTGTTGCTGCTACTTTATGAATTGAGCCCTCTGTTTGAGCGTGTTTAATGCTTCCATCAGCCATGATTTTTGCACTTATTTTCTTTTTATTATCAAAAATAGTTGTTCCTGGTTTTATTATTCCTAATTCTACCAATGAACCAAAAGGTATCCTTGGCTTAGATCTATTATTTTTAATGGTATCTAGATAATTGTTTTCAATAGGTTCTGTAATTTTTAATCTTTGTTCAGCAGCTTTGAAATAAGTTTTTTCTTTTTCTATACCGTAATAATTTCTACCTAATTTTTTCGCAACGGTTGCTGTTGTTCCAGAGCCTAAAAAAGGGTCTAAAATCAAATCATTTTTATTTGAAGTTGCTAATAAAATTCTATGAAGTAAAGCCTCAGGTTTTTGAGTTGAATGTACTTTTTTTCCATTCTTTTTCAGTCTTTCTGCTCCGTTACAAATAGGCAGATCCCAATTAGATCTCATTTGAAGATCATCATTTAAGCACTTTAAAGATTGATAGTTAAAAGTATATTTTGATTTTTCTGATTTAGAGGCCCAAATTAAAGTTTCATGAGCATTGGTAAAACGAGTTCCTCTAAAGTTTGGCATCGGATTTTTTTTATTCCAAATAACATCATTTAAGATCCAAAAGCCTAAATTTTGAATTGTAGCACCAACTCTAAAAATGTTGTGATAACTACCAATTACCCAAATAGCTCCATCTTTTTTTAAAATTCTTTTACATTCACTTAGCCAAGCATAAGTAAAATCATCATATTTTTTAAAACTTTCAAATTGATCCCACTTATCGTTTACTGCATTTACTTTAGATCTATCAGGTCTTGTTAATTCACTTTTTAATTGAAGATTGTAAGGAGGATCTGCAAAAACTAAATCGAAAGATTCATCGGGAATTTTTTTTAATTCCTTTAAGCTGTCACCATTAATTAATTTATTTTTAAAATTAAAATTCATTTGTAAAAATAAATTAGACTCTAAAAAGATTCTTGGGTCAACCTAGGATTGAATTATTTGGATTCGACTTGTATCAAAACTTTTTGAGATAACAAGATATAGTGTTTCTACGTGAAACCTATTTTATTTTATTAATTGGTGAAAACTTTTTTCTATGATGACTTGTAATTCCTAAATCTTTTATGGCTTTTAAGTGATGTTTCGTTCCATATCCATAATTTTGATCCCACTTATAACCTTTAAATTTTTTTGCTAATTTAGTTATCATTTTATCACGTGTAACTTTAGCGATAATTGATGCCGCAGAAATTGAAGGTATTTTTTGATCTCCTTTTATTACTGATTTAAGTTTATAATTTTTTATTTCAGGCAATTTATTTCCATCTATTAGAGTGAGAGTTGGTTTTTTTTTTAGTTTTTTTATTGCTCTTTTCATTGCTAAAAGACTAGCGTTTAAAATATTTAATTTTTCTATTTCTTTTGTTGATGCTTTCCCTATAGCCCAAGCAGAATTTTTTTTAATATGGAGTGCTATAATTTCCCTTTTATTTTTAGTTAAACTTTTTGAATCTTTTAATAATTTTCTATTAATTGATTTTTTTAGGATTACGGCAGCTGCATAAACTGGTCCAATTAAACTTCCTCGACCTACTTCATCAACTCCCGCAATAATTTTCATTAAATCTTAATACTTAAATCTTTCATTTTTTGTCTAATTTTTTTTAAATCTTCCCAGGAGTATTTTTTTTTGTCAGGAAATCTAATTAAGTATGAAGGGCTAAAAGTTACTATTAAGGGATACGTTTTATTTTTAAGAATAATTTCCTTCCATTGACCTCTTTCATCTGAAACTTTGTTATTTGATGCCATAACTGCTTCCATAGCGGTTAAACCTAATAAAATTATTATTTGAGGATCTATAATTGAAATATGTTCTTTCAAAAATATTGAATAACGTTTTATTTCTTGAGATGTAGGCTTTCTATCATCTGGAGGTCTAAAGTTAACTGCATACGTAGAATAAATTTTTTCTTTTTTAATATTAATTGCCATCAACATTTTATTTAACAAAGTTCCAACGTCTCCCTGAAATGAAGAACCTGAGTTATCTTCAGCTGATCCAGGAGCCTCACCAATTAGCATGATGCCGCCATTAAAATCTCCATCTCCTAAAATAAGATTTTTGGAATTGTCTTTTAAATTACAATTTTCAATTGAATTAATCTTTTCTTTAAGATCAGATAATTTTTTAATTTTATTGTTGTTAGCATTACTCTCATTATTTTTTATTGTTTTAAGTCTATTTATAGGTTCATTACTGAAACTAAAATTAGGTTCAATAGTATCTATTAATGTTTGAACAAATTTGGCATTTTGATTTAAGATCTTTTTAGTCATAATGTGTAATTATGTTTTTTAAAAAAATAAAATTTATTTTAATTTTATTATTATTCTACCAGACCCCCTTATATTCTAAAAGTACAACTTTTGACAATTTTAACTCTAAAAATTTATCAAAATATTTTTCTGGAATTGTAGCTTCAGGTAATGAAGATAATTCATCTGCCTTAAATTTTTTTAACTCTACTAAGATATTAACTCTTCAACACGATCCTTATTTAAAAAAATATGTTAACTCTTTAGTTTTAGAAAATAAAATTTTTCAAGCAATTAATACAATTAAACAAAATAAAGGAAAAAAAAATACTGATTTTTTTGATGCTTATTTATTGTTGTTAATAGATAGCTTAAAGAATAATGATTTTGATTTAGCTTATGATTATATATCAGAAGCTAATAATTTTGTTCAGCAAGATAGATTTAACAAGGCAATTTTAGAGACCTTAAGACAATATGTTTATGTATTTAAAGAAAAAAAAATTTTAAATAATAAAAAAAATTTTGGTAATTTATCGATTATTTCAGACACTTTTTTAAGGTGCTATCTTGATGATCCTAAAACAGACTCGTATTTTTCAAATTTAATAAATAATAATGAATCAGATTTTACAAGATACATTTATTTTTATCTAAGTTATTTGGTTGAAAATAATAGAATTGATGAAGCAAAAGAAATCACTAAAGGGATTGAATTTATTAATACAACATTATTATTGTCCCAAGGAAAAAGTTGGATTGAAAATGAAAATGAGCAAAGATTAAACGATGTTTTTTCATGTAGAAACCATAATGATTTAATCAGTGAGTTTTTATTTTTAATCTCAAATTTGTATTCTTCACAAAAAGATTTTAAAGCATCAAACTTTTATCTTAATCTCTCAAGTTATCTTAATCCTAAATTTACGTTTAATTTATCATTAGTATCTGAAAACTACTTTTTTAATGAGGAATATGAAAAAGCAAAAGCAGTACTTAAAAGATTTAAAAAAGAAGCAACTTTTTATTATTGGTTTAGATTAAAAAAAGAGGCCCAGATAATAGAAAAACAAAAAAATAAAAAAGAATCTTTAAATTACATTGTTTCAAAATTTAATAAATTAGACGCTCCAAATAAAAAGAATTTGTTTGATATTGCTAATTTTTATAAAAATTCAAAAAATTATAATGAAGCAATAAAATTTTATACTATGATCATAGATGATTTAGATGATAATTCTGATTTGAAATCTGATGTTCTTTACCGAAGGGGAGGGAGTTATGAGAGATTAAAAAATTATGAAGACTCAGATAAAGATTTACTTCATGCTTTAAAGATAACTCCCAACAATGCATATATATTAAATTACTTAGCTTATTCATGGCTTGAAAGAGATTATAAAATTAATCAAGCTATTGAGATGCTTGAAATTGCGTATAAAGCAGAAAGCAATGATCCTTATATAATCGACTCAATTGGGTGGGCTTATTATCTAATAAATGATTTTTTTAAAGCTGAAAAATTTCTTAAAAGAGCAGTAGAGTTAATGCCAGATGATCCAATTGTTAATGATCATTATGGGGATATTTTATGGAAATTAGACAGAAAAATTCAAGCTCGTTATTTTTGGAGCAACGTGCTTGAAATGGAGGATGCTGAAGAGGATATGCTCAAAAAAATAAATATCAAAATGATAAATGGTCTTCAAAACTCTTAAATGTCTTTTTCTAGAATTAAATCATATGCTAAATTGAATCTTGCTTTAAATATTTTAGGCAAAAATAAATTTTTACATAAAATTGAGAGTATCATAGCTTTTATTAATTTGTATGACACAATATTGATTAAAAAATCTAAATTTAAAAAACATAAAATTTCATTTACAGGAAAATTTTCTAAAAATATTGATAAGAAAAATACAATTTCTAAATTGTTACAGATCTTAGAAGAAAGAAAACTTATCAAAAACCAAAATTTTCATATTAAAATAAACAAAAAAATTCCCAGTAAAGCAGGTTTAGGGGGAGGCTCAATGAATGCAGCATCTATTTTGAAATATTTCATAAAAAAAAAAATAATTAAGATTAATAAAAAAGAGACTAGTGAGGTTGCTAAGTTAATAGGATCAGATGTAATTTTAGGACTAAACACTAATTACTCAATTTTGACGGCAAAAAATAAAATAAAACATTTTACCAAAATAAAAAAAATTCATGTTTTGATTGTAAAACCTAATTTTGGGTGTTCTACAAAAGATATATATTCCAAAGTAAGAAATTTTGACAAACCTAAATTTAATAAACCTAGTAAAAAGATGTTTAATTATAACAATTTAATAAATATGAAAAATAGTTTAGAGCCCATAGTTTTTAACAAATACCCTAAACTTAAAAGAGTAAAATTAGATTTAGAAAAATCATCAAACCCAATATTTGTTCGAATGACAGGGTCTGGATCAGCTATAGCAGCATATTTTCAATCAAAAGAAAGATGCGAACATGCGAAAAAAAGCGTTATTAAAAAGTACAGAAATTACTGGTGTATAGCTTCAAAAACTATATAAATTTTTTTCTTTTGTGTTATACGAACATTATATTGGGGCGTAGCCAAGTGGTAAGGCACGGGTTTTTGGTACCTGCATCCTAGGTTCGAATCCTAGCGCCCCAGCCAATTATGAAAAAATTTTTAGATATAATTTTTTTAAGATCTAATAACCTAAGTTACATTAGTGAAAATATTAAGGATCTCACAAAAAAGACATCAGCAAACAAAATTTTTCAAGCAATCAATTCTTTTACGTCAGAAAGTGAGATCAGATATGTTGGAGGATGTATAAGAAAAATAATTAATAAGGAAAAAGTAGACGATATTGATTTAGCAACTAATTTGGTCCCTGAACAAGTTTGTGAAGCTCTAAAAAAAGAAAATATCAGCTACTATAAAACAGGAATTGAACATGGAACAATTACTGCTGAAATAAATGGAGAAAAATTTGAAATTACTTCTTTGAGACAAGACGTTTTTACAGATGGAAGACATGCGAAAGTAAAATTCTCAACAAATTGGAAAGATGATTCCCTAAGAAGAGATTTTACCATTAATTCAATTTATTCAGATGGTGATGGTAATTTATTTGACCCTCATAATGGAAAAAAAGATCTAGAAGATGGTTTAGTTAATTTTATAGGTGATGCAGATCAAAGAATTAAAGAGGATTATCTTAGAATACTACGATATTTAAGATTTTTTATTAATTACTCAAAAAACCATCATGACATAGAAATAATTAAAAAATTAAAAATGAATATTGATGGGGTTTCAAAACTATCAAAAGAAAGACTGTTAGATGAATTAAAAAAAATTATTCAATTAAGTACAATCGAAAGATTATCAAAGGATAAAATAAGTCTTGAATTGTTTAGTATTATTTTCCCTGAGTTAAAAGATATAAAAATTTTTTCAAATTTAGACAGAAGTAAAAAAATGCTTCTGCAGGATGAAGATTTCATTTTCTTTTTATCTCTAATGATAATTGATGACACAGATAATACTGATTATTTTTTATATAAATTTAATTTATCCAAAAAAGATCAAAAACGAATAAAAATGATCCATAATTTTTATAAAGAAAAAATGCAAAAAAAGATATTTACTGAAAATAGTATGAATGCATTTTTTTATTACAACGGAAAGCAAGCCGTAACTGATATTTTAAAGTTCAAGCTTATTAAATCAAAAAAAAATCTTAAAATTTATGAAGAATTGATCAAATTATTTGAAACAAAATCAAAACCTATAATGCCAATAAATGCAGACATGCTTATGACAAAGTATAAAGTTCCTGAGGGAAAGGAGCTAGGTGATAAACTTAAATTAATAGAAAATGAATGGGTAAATAATAATTTTCAAATTTCTGATACAAAATTAGAAAATATCATTAATAATTAAATATACTTTACATCCTTAATTTCAAAATTTTTTATTCCTGCAGGAGTTTTTATTTCAACTAAATCACCCTTATTTTTTCCAATTAGACCTTTACCAATAGGTGATTGGAAGAAAATTAATTTTTGTTTTAAATCTGCCTCATCTTTTCCAACTATTTGGTAATTAATTTTTTCACCATTATCTAAATTTTCTAGAAAAACAGTTGAACCAAATATTACTTTTCCTTCATTACTTAATTTTTTAACATCAATTACATTTGCTCTAGCGATTATATCATTTATTTCATTAATTCTTCCTTCATTGTGAGATTGTTCCTCTTTTGCAGCATGATATTCTGCATTTTCTTTGAGATCACCATGAGATCTAGCTTCTGCAATCGCTGCAACTATTTCTGGTCTTTTTTTTTCTTTTAAAAAAATTAACTCTTCTTTAATTTTGTTTAATCCATTTAAAGTTATTGGTTCTTTTTCCATTTTATTTCCATTTAGCTAAAGGGGGTAATGACATTAAAATACCATCAACATTTCCACCTGTTTGTAATCCAAATTTAGTTCCTCTATCATATAATAAATTGAATTCTGTATATCTTCCTCTTTTAATATATTGCATTTCCTTGTCACCAATGGACCATTTTTTTTTCATTTTTTTTCTGATTATTTTTTGAAAAATTAATTGAAATGTTATTCCAACATCTCTTACAAATTTAAAGTCTTTTTCAAAATTATCTTTTTTATAATCAAAAAAAATCCCGCCAATTCCTCTAGATTCTCTTCGATGAGGTAAATAAAAATATTCATCACACCATTTTTTATATTTTGTGTAATAACTTTTATTGTGACGATCACACATGTTCTTTAAAATCTTATGAAATTCTCTTTTTTCTTTAAGATCTTTTTTTGATGGAGTCACATCCATTCCTCCACCAAACCATTCTTGGGTAGTACAAATATATCTTGTATTAAAATGCATTGCAGGGATCAGAGGATTTTTCATATGCATAACTACAGAAATCCCTGATGCCCAAAATCTTGGATCTTTATTAGCCCCTAGTATATTTTTTTGAAATTGTTTCGGAAATTTACCATAAACTTTTGAAAAGTTTACACCTACTTTTTCAAAAATTTTTCCTCCTTGCAGTATTCGATATTCTCCTCCTCCTTCATCAACTTTGGTGTTTCTTATCCAATTTGTTGATTTAAATTTAGTTTTATTTTTTTCAAATTTGATTATGTCATCACAAAAAGACTCTTGAAGTGTTTTAAACCAATTACTTGTTAAGTCTTTTTTAATTTCTAAATTCATTTAAATTAATTTAGTTTGTTTTAAACATTCAGCCAATATAATTGCAACTGAAGATGCAATATTTAGAGAACGTTTATCATTTTTCATTGGAATTTTTAGTCTATTTTTAACTAATCCATGAATATCTTTTGGCACTCCAGCGCTTTCTCTGCCAAATAAAATTGTATCGTTCACATCAAATTTAAAATTTGTATAAGAATCAGATCCTTTAGTAGTCATTAATATTACTCTTTGATTCTTTTTTGACTCAAAGAAATGATCTGAATTTTGATATATTTTAATTTCCCTCTCATCCATATAGTCCATTACAACTCTTTTAAAACGCTTATCGCTTAGTAAAAAACCACATGGCTCAATTATCTCTAATTTTGCACCCAGACACGCACAGGTTCTGATTATTGCCCCGGTGTTCTGAGGAATATCTGGTTCAAATAATGCAATTTTAGGCCCTACATTTATTAATTTCTGTGTCATTCTATCAGTAGTAAATTTAGTATTTTATATTATATGAAACCATATATTTAAGTAGAAAAAATCAATATTGGGTATATTTAATTAATAATATTAATGTCAGAAAAAAAAACTAATAGAAGAGATTTCTTGTTTACTGCTACCTACGCAGTTGGAGCGGTAGGAGTAGGTGCTACAGTTTGGCCTATGATAGATCAGATGAATCCTGATGCTTCAGTGAAAGCGTTAGCTAGTACGGAAGTAGATGTAAGTTCGTTAACACCAGGAAAAACTATCACTGTTCTTTGGAGAGGAAAACCTGTTTTCATAAGAAGAAGAACTGAAGATGAAATTGCAGATGCGCGATCAGTTAAACTTGACGATTTAAAAGATCCAGAGAAAGATGAAGACAGAGCAAAAAACCCTGAGTGGCTTGTAATGCTTGGAGTTTGTACTCACTTAGGATGTGTACCCTTAAATGATAAGGGAGATTATAATGGATGGTTCTGTCCTTGTCATGGATCACATTATGATACATCGGGTAGAATTAGAAAGGGACCTGCACCTACAAATATGGAAGTTCCAAAATATGAATTTGTAAATGCTAATACGATTAAAATTGGATAAATTATATGAGTGATCACGAATATACGCCTACATCAAAAGCTGGAAAATGGTTTAATGATCGACTTCCGTTATTAACTTTAGCAAATCATTTAACCGACTATCCAACACCTAAAAATTTAAATTATTGGTGGACTTTTGGTGGCATACTTACTTTTTGTTTAATAACTCAAATCGTAACAGGCTTAACATTAGCTATGCATTATATTGCTCACGCGGATATGGCATTTGAAAGCGTAGAACATATTATGAGAGATGTTAACTATGGTTGGTTAATTAGGTATATACATGCGAATGGTGCTTCAATGTTTTTTCTAGCAGTTTATATTCATATTTTTAGATCTTTGTTTTATGGCTCTTATAAAGCCCCTAGAGAAATAATTTGGATAATAGGTATTATTATTTATTTATTAATGATGGCCGCAGCATTCATGGGTTACGTGCTGCCTTGGGGACAAATGAGTTTTTGGGGTGCAACTGTAATCACAAATTTATTCAGTGCAATTCCATTAGTAGGAGAGGGGATAGTTACTTGGTTATGGGGAGGTTACTCAGTTGATAACCCAACCTTAACTAGATTTTTTACATTACATTATTTAATTCCCTTTTTAATTTTAGGTTTAGTTGTATTACATATTTGGGCACTACATGTTCCAGGAAATAATAATCCAGTAGGAATTGATGTCAAAAAACCTTCAAAGGACACAGTTCCATTTCATCCTTATATAGTCATCAAAGATACTTTTGCGTTACTGATGTTTATGATTGTTTTTGCATTTTTTGTTTTTTATACACCAAATATTTTGGGTCATGCTGATAATTATATTGAAGCTGATCCTTTAGTAACACCTGCACACATTGTTCCTGAATGGTATCTGTTACCTTTTTATGCAATTTTAAGATCAGTTCCTGATAAACTTTTGGGAGTAATTGCAATGTTATCAGCAATTTTAATTTTAGCAGCTTTACCATGGCTTGATACATCTAAAATCAGATCTGCTGTCTTCAGACCTTTGTATAAACAGTTTTACTGGATTTTAGTAGCTGACGTTTTAATACTTGGATATGTCGGTGCAATGCCTGCTGAAGGATTATACTTGTTAGTTGCAAGAGTTGCTACAGCATACTATTTTTTACACTTTCTAGTAATTCTTCCTGTATTAGGTTTAAAAGAGAAAACTCTTCCTATTCCTTTAAGTATTACTGAGCCTATACTTGGTGGTACAGCTAATTTGGCAACTGCAAGAAATAAAGAAAGTTCAATTAAATAAGTGAAAAATTTTTTAAGTATTTTATCTTTAGTTATAGTATTTTTAGCTACTCCATTAAGTTCTCACGCAGCAGAAAAAGTTGAATACTTGAAAACTGATTGGAGTTTCAAAGGTCTTTTTGGAAAATTTGATCGAGGAGCATTGCAAAGAGGATATCAAGTATACACAGAAGTATGTGCATCTTGTCATTCTATGAAATATCTGAGCTATAGAAATTTATCAGAAAAAGGTGGGCCTGAATTTACTGAACAACAAGCTAAGGCAATTGCAGCATCTTTTGATGTAACAGATGGACCAAATTCAGATGGAGAGATGTTTACAAGACCTGGAAAACTTTCTGATAAATTTGTAATGCCATATGAAAACGTTAAAGCTGCTCAAGCAGCAAATGGTGGAGCCTATCCACCAGATATGTCTGTTTTAGTGAAAGCTAGGGGTGGTGGAGTAGATTATATTTATTCTTTACTTCAAGGGTATGAAGATCCACCAGTAGGCATTACTTTAGATGAAGGTGTTCATTACAATAAATATATGTATGGAAATAAGATTAAAATGTCGAACCCTTTATCTGATGGATTGGTTGAATATTCTGATGGAACTAATGCAACGGTTGAGCAAATGTCTAAAGATGTCACTACATTTTTGATGTGGACAGCAGAGCCTCATTTAGAAACAAGACATCAAATGGGTTTCAAGGCAATATTGTATTTAATTATTCTGACTATCTTAGTCTATTTTAGTATGAAAAGAATTTGGTCACGTGTTGAAACGGAAGTTTAATACATCCCCATCTTTTACAATATAATCTTTTCCTTCCAATCTCATTTTACCATTAGTTTTCGAATTGACCCATCCATTGTTTGCAACAAAGTCTTCATAAGAAATTGTTTCTGCTCGGATAAATCCTTTTTCAAAATCTGTATGAATCTCTGATGCTGCTTTTGGAGCTGTACAGTTTTTAGGAATTGTCCATGCTCGAGTTTCTTCAGGACCAGAGGTAAAGTAAGTATCTAATTCAAGTATTTTGTAACCTCTTTGTATTAACAAATTCAATCCAGTTTCTTTTAAACCAATCATTTCCATGTAATTTTTCTTTTCACTAATATCTAATTCGTTTATTTGATTTTCTATATCTGCAGAAACAATTAGAGTATTTTCATTACCAAATTTATTAATAAATGCCTTAGTATAATTATTTCCATTTTGAATACTTTTTTCATCTACATTACACACAAATATTTTAGATTTTAAGGATAATAGACCACTTTGACTTAGTTGCTTTTTCTCAAATTGAGAATTCAAAATTGAAATATCTTGATCTTTATTAATACAATCCAAAGCAGCATTAAGAATTTTTAATTGCTCTTCTTCTACATTTTTTTTATTGTTTTTTTCTAATCTCTTTTGAATAGACTCCAGATCAGCCAACATCATCTCAGTCTCGATAATTTCAAGGTCTCTTACTGGATCTACTGTTTCGTTAACATTTTGGATATCACTCGAATCAAAGCATCTAACCATGTGAATAATTGCATCAACCTCTCTTATATGAGATAAAAATTTATTTCCTAATCCTTCACCTTTAGAAGCACCTTTAACTAATCCAGCAATATCTACGAATGAAATTGTAGTATTTATAATCTTTTTTGACTTAGAAATTTCTGCTAATTTTTTTAATCTTTGGTCTGGAACAGCAACTATACCAATATTTGGATCAATTGTACAAAATGGAAAATTTGCTGCCTGAGCTTTACTTGAATTTGTTAATGCGTTAAATAAAGTCGACTTACCTACATTGGGTAAACCTACTATTCCACACTTAAAACTCATTATTTGTTATTTACAGCACTTGAAAATAAATCCAATTTTTTTTCAACAAGAATAGAAATAGACTCTGTTATATCTTTAGATATTTTTTCAATACCAATTGACTCATCTTCGTCAAAATTTTGCAAAACATAATCTGCAACTTCAATCCCATTTTTTGGTTTTCCAATTCCAATTCTTACCCTTGAGTAATCTTTACCTATAAATTTATCGATAGAAGCAATTCCATTATGGCCTGCACTTGATCCACCAAATTTAGCTTTAATTTTACCAAATTCTATATCAAGATCGTCGTGAAATACTATAACGTCTTCAGCATCTATTTTAAAATATTCAATTAATTCTCTAATACAAACTCCAGAGTTATTCATAAATGTTAATGGCTTTATTGCATAAACTTTTTTGTCTCCAATATTTCCAGTTGTTAAAAGTCCTTTGAACTTGGGTTTTTGTTTTGAAAGACTAAATTTTTTATTGATAGTGTCTATAATTTTGAACCCAACGTTATGTCTATTGTTTTCACTGTCAGGTGTTGGATTACCTAATCCTACGAATAAAAGCATAAATAAATGGAATTAAATTTTCAATTTTGATTGATTATTTTTTTTCTTCAGTAGGTTTCTTTTCAGAGGACTTTTTTTCTTCACCCTCTTTTTTATCACCTTTAGCTGCATCTGCAGCTGGTTTATCACCATCTGCTGCCGCTGCTGCCTCTGTTGTTCCTTCGGCACCCTCTTCTCCTTCAGCTGCTTCAGCCTCTGCAGGTTTCTCTGGCTCTTTCATAACAGTTGGAGCGGCTAAAGTTGCTATCACGAAGTCTCGTCCTTGTATTGTTGGCGTTACTTCAGAGTCCAGTTTAACTGACGAAATTTTAAAACTTTCACCAATGTCAATACCATCAAGATCTAAAGTTAAACTTCCAGGAATTTTTTCACTTGGGCATTTTAATTCCACCTTTCTTCTAACAATGTTTAAAACACCACCTCTTTTTAATCCTGGAGATTTCTCGTGATTAATAAAATTTACAGGCACTTCAATTTTAATTTTTACTCCAGGTAAAACTCTTAAGAAATCTACATGGGTAGGCTCGTCACTTAAAATATGATACTTTACTTCTCTAGGTAAAACATTTTGGGGCTTACCATCAATATTCAGGGTAATAATACTAGATAAAAAATTTTCTTTTTCTATTAAAGTTTTAAGTAATTTTTTTGAAATATAGATTTTTTGGTTCTCATCTTTTCCACCATAAATAATTGCTGGAACATTGCCATTATCTCTTATGGCATTTAGTTGCCCTTTAGTTTGGTTATTTCTTATGTTTGCTTCAAGTGAATTCATAAAACAGAGTTTTTTAACCCATGTTTATAAATAATCAAGGTAATTATTTGAATAAATCAGATACTGATGTTGAATTAGATATTCTTTTAATAGCTTCACCTATTAGCCCTGAAATTGGTAAAACTTCTATATTTTTAACGTTTCTAATTTTTTCTGAATTATCAATTGTATCAGTAATAACTAAATTTTTAATTACTGAGTTTTTAATTTTTTTTACAGCATCACCACTTAGAACACCATGAGTGATATAAACAAAAACTTCTTTAGCACCTTTTGCTTTTAATGCTTTTGCTGCATTCACAATAGTTCCGCCTGAGTCAATTATGTCATCTACAATAATGCAAGTTTGACCCTTCACATCTCCAATAACATTCATCACCTGTGACTGTCCAGGCTTTGGTCTTCTTTTGTCAACAATAGCCAAGCCTACATTAAGAAGTTTTCCTAGTGCTCTAGCTCGTTCTGTTCCACCCACATCGGGCGCAACACAAACAATTTTTTTACTTTTAATTTTTTTTCTTGCATGTCTTGCAAATATTGGTGTTGCAAAAAGGTTATCCACAGGAATATCAAAAAATCCTTGAATTTGTCCTGCATGCAAATCAACGGTTACGACTCTATCAGCACCAGCTTTAGTAATTAAATTTGAAACAAGTTTTGCTGAAATAGATGTTCTTGGTACAACTTTTCTATCTTGTCTAGCATATCCAAAATATGGAATTACTGCTGTTATATTTTTTGCAGAGGATCTTTTAAGAGCATCTATACAAAGCAACAATTCCATCAAATTATCATTTGCTGGAGAAGAACTTGATTGAACAATAAAAATACTATTGCCTCTTATATTTTCATTTATTTCAACGTAAATTTCCCCATCAGAAAACTTTCTTATACTTGAGTTTACAAGTTTTGTTTTCAAATATTTTGCAATATTTTTACTGAGAACTTTATTGCTATTTCCAGTTAATAGTTTCATTGAAAAGTTTAATTAATCATAATTATTGAAATATTTCTACCATAATCCGCATGTTTTAATTTTAAAGATCTTCTTGCACTGAAAAAATTATTTTTTTTGTCAAAAGTATCTATATTTATCATATCGATATTTGTAATTTTATTTGATTTTAGTTGAGATTTAACAAAATTAGGTAAATCAAAATAAATAACTTTTTTTTTAGTCATAAAAAATTTTTTGTTTTTTTTATCCTTTTTAATAAATCTTTTCTTAAAATCTTCTTTCACATTGTAGCTCTTTTTTTTAATACAAGGGCCTATTGCAGCGGTAATAGACTTCGCTTCACTTCCTTTCATTATCATAAAACTTATTACTTTATTTATAATACCTTTAAAAGCTCCCCTCCAACCAGCATGAACTGCTGCGATAATTTTTTTTTTACTATCATGAAGCAATATAGGAACACAGTCTGCTGTCAAAACGCCTATAGGTAATTTTTCTTGATTAGTTATAATTGCATCAGCTTCAATTTCCCCCTTTTTTAGTCTTGAGAAATTTTTTATGAAAACAATCTTATTACTGTGAACTTGATGAAGTAAAAAAATATCTCTAGATTTTTTACTAATCTTTTTTTTAACTATTTTTAAATTTTCTTTGACATTATTTCTTTTATCATTTGAGCCAAGTCCACAATTTAAACTTTTATAAATACCTTTTGATTTACCTCCGTTTTTGTTAAAAAAACCATGACTAATTTTTTTTTGTTTCAATAATCTTTTAGATTTAATCAATTTAGAAACCTAATTTAAATTTATTATTCTCGTTTTTAATTAGCATTACTTTAAATAAATGACCCATTTGTTTTTTGTTAATAAGTCTTTCAAGTCGATAGTATATATCTGACTTTTTAGTAAAATTTTTGTTTTTAGATATGATCTCTGCTCTTTCTTTTATTCCTAGTTTTGTCAGAAAGTTTTTTTGTGATGTTAAGTTAGTTTTCAAACCATTCATTTGTTTTACAAACTTTTCGAAAATATTAAAATTTATATTATGAGTGATGTCTACATTTCCTATATTACTTAAAATATTGGCAAATTTGTGATTAGACACTGCTTGTAATGTATTTTTCATTTTTTTTTCTGTATATCCATAATCAATAAGCAATAAACCACCAGTATTTTTTTTTATAATATTGGAGATATCTTTTAAGTAATTTAACCCAAGTTCTGAATATTCGATAAAATTTTGATTTTGTGATATTTTGAATTTAATCTTCTTTTCGATTTTTTTTATATCTGCTCTTTTTTCAAAAAAAAATGGTCTTTTTGAATTTTCTAAATTTACAAATTTTTCAAACCATAAACTTTTTTTTTTATTAAATTGTTTGATTGCTATTGCATCAAAGAATTCATTTGCAATAAATATACTTGGGTCCTTATTGATTTTGTTTATATTTGGAGTCCATTTAATATTATTTTTAATCAGTTTTTTTTTTTGAATATTAATTAATGTAGGACTTTTTTCATGAATCATAAAATTACAAGATTCTAAAAAAAATGGAAAATTTTGAAAACTTTCAATAATTATTTTCATCATTTCTCCATTACCTGCTCCGAGCTCAACTAAATTAAACTTTTTTGGGGACCCTAAGCTTTGCCAAAAACTTATAATCCATATTGCAATCATTTCAGAAAATAGTCTTGAAATATTGGGTGCAGTTATAAAATCACTTTCCTGTCCGAAAGGATTTTTTTTCATATAATAACCAAATTTTTTATCGTAAAGAGAAAAATTTATAAATTTATCTAAAGAAAGACTATTTTTCTTTTTTAGTTTCATATTTATTTATAACTAAATAAGTACCAATTAATAAGAATACAATGCTTATTGACTGTCCCATCGTTAAATTAAAAAATAAGTATCCTATCTGTTCATCTGGGACTCTAAAAAATTCAATTGCGAATCTAAATGTTGAGTAAAAAATAAGAAATAACCCTGAGATAAAGCCTGGGATTTTCATAAAACCTTTTTTTCTAAAATATAATAAAATAACTAATAAAATTAATCCTTCAAATAGTGCCTCATACAATTGAGATGGATGTCGGTATAAATCATCTATCTGGATGAATTTTACAGCCCAAGGAAGATTTGTTTCTATCCCGTATAATTCAGAGTTAATAAAATTTGCAATTCTTCCAAAAAAAATTCCAATCGGAGCTACAATAGAAACTATATCTAAATAACTGAAAATGTTTTGATTATTTTTTTTGGCAAATAAAAAACTTGCAAATATAACTCCTATGAGACCTCCATGAAATGACATCCCACCTTGCCAAATTTTAATAACGTCTAATAAGTTATCCGTGTAGTAACTAAAATTATAAAAAAATACATACCCTAAACGACCACCAACAATTACACCTAATATTAGATATGTAATAAAATCATCAAATTTTTCTTTAATATTTTGATCAGAAATAAAAATTTTTTTACTTAAAATCCAACCCAGTAATATTCCAACAATATAAGCCAAAGAATACCATTTGATATCGATGGATAAAATTTGGACTGCAACTGGGTCAAAATTATTAATGAACATTTTTGAATTATAATTGTAAGCTATTAATATAATAGGATAATATAAATATATATGAAAAATTCAAAATTTGTTATTGATAAATTGGCTAAATTAATTGAACAGAGTTTAGTATCATCTAAAGATCTGGCAAATGAATTAATGAATATTTTAAAATCAAAGAGAGATGAAATTGTTTTTAGAATGAGACTTACTAGTAAGGATGAATTTGAAATTTTGAAGAAAAGAGTAGAAAATTTAGAAAAAAAAACCACTCAATTTAAAAGTTTAAAAAATAAGTCTAAAAAGGTAAGAAAATCTTAACTGACAAGCCATTCATTGAAGATTTATCTAATTTAATATTTCCTCCATGTGATCTAACTATATCTGAGGCTATGGATAGTCCCAATCCTACACTTGCTTTTGTATCTGCTCTACCTTTATCAATTTTGTAAAAAGGCTTAAAGACATTCTCGAATTCACTTTCTGGTATTCCAGGGCCATCATCTTCAATTTTGATAAATACACTATTATTACTTTTGCTGATTTCAACCTGAACTTTATCAGCATACTTGATTGCATTATCTAATAAATTATTGATACACCTTCTTATTAAATTCTTTCTTCCATTAATATAAAGTCGGGGCATTAAATCTGTTGATATATTTTCATTATTATATTTTTCCACAATTTCATTAATTAATTCACTTAGATTGAACTGTTCATTTTTCTCAATATTAGATGAACTTGTGAATTGTAGATATTCATTCAACATTTTTTCCATTTCGTTGATATCTTCAGACATTTTAATTGCTAATTCTTTATCCTTGATAAAGGCAATTTGTAGTTTCATTCTTGTTAAAGGTGTTCTTAGATCATGGCTAATTCCAGATAACATCTCAGAGCGTTGATTAAGGTGTCTTTTTATTCTTTTTCTCATTCTATCAAATTCATAACCAGCAAGTCGTATTTCTGATGCACCTGATGGTTTGAATTCTTCTACTTCTTCACCCCTACCAAACTTTGCAGCAGCTTTGGCAAGATTTGTGATAGGTCTTGTTTGGTTTTTTAAAAAGATTAAAGAAATAAAAACCATTATAATTGCTGGGACAGTAATCCATAAAGCAAAAATCCTAGCAGATGAACTTGTGACTCTATCTTTAGGAATTAAAAATTTAAAGTATCCATATTTATATTGAATTCTTAAATCTATTAATTCTTTGTATCCTGTGGTATCAAACCAATATTTTTCTGATTGAAATCTTGATTTAAGTTCTCTTCTCAGAGTTCGATCTATTGGGCTAAACCATCTTTCATCATATTGATAATCAAATTTTTCATCATCAACATATTCTATATTAAGATTTTGATAGATCGAAAAAAGATTTGTTATTTCATCTTTATTATA
Organism: uncultured Pelagibacteraceae bacterium; assembly: GCA_902521885.1. Classification (GTDB taxonomy): domain Bacteria; phylum Pseudomonadota; class Alphaproteobacteria; order Pelagibacterales; family Pelagibacteraceae; genus Pelagibacter. Next base: position 30,896 of record CABYTJ010000007.1, on the reverse strand, counting down.
AATTTCATCTTTATAAACTTCTATAAATGTTTTAACTTCATTTATTAGAGCTCTAGTCATTCCTTTGTTTGTCTTAATCCAAAGGCTATCAAAAAAAACAATAGTGATGACTAGTTGCAAAACTATGACTGGGATGGCAACAATTAATAAAGCACGGTAAAATAATCTTTTTGGAAGAATGTTCTTAAAAAAATTACTCAATCCATAAAACATATCCAGCTCCTCTAATAGTTTGCAGAAATTTTGGATTTTTTGGATCAATTTCTATTTTCTTTCTTAATCTCGTAATAATTACATCAATAGATCTTTCTTTATCTAAATCAATTAACGATCCAATATCATCTCTTGAAAATGTTTTACCAGGGTTATTAATCATATTTTCTAAAATTTTTTTTTCTGTATTATTAATTTTAAACTCAACATTTTTTTTTAAAATTAATTGTTTGTTTAAATCAATTTTGATATTTTCAAATTCAATAACTCTTTTTGGGTCCTTTATTTTAGTTTTTGAAATAATATTTTGAATTCTTAAAATAAGTTCTTTTGGCTCAAAAGGTTTTGGAAGATAATCATCTGCACCAATTTCTAAACCTTCTATTCTCTCATTGGCCTGGCCTTTTGCAGTCAATAATACGATAGGTGTTTTAAGTTTTTTTTGATTTTCTTGAATGAACTCTAGTCCACTTTTTCCTGGCATCATGATATCTAATATTATTAAATCAAACTTTATAATATTTATTTTTTCATTTGCATCCTCAGCGCTATTAGCAGTTGTAACAAGATAATTATTTTCATTTAAATATTTTTTAACTAAGGATCTAATACCATCATCATCATCAACAACTAATATATGTGCTATAAAGTTATCCATTAATAATTTTTTTTAATACTTTATCAAAATTAACCACTTCTTCAGAACTAGAATTTAAAAGTGCTCCGTGTATCCTTTTTTTTTGTACTTCAAAAATTTCAGTAAATACTCTCTCTCCTTTTTCATTTAAAAATATATGCTTTATTCTTGTATCTTGATCATCCTTTTTAAAAAAAATAATTTCTAATTTAATTAAATCTTTAAGAACTCGGTTTAGACTTTGTTTGGTTACTTTTAACCTCTTAAGCAATTCAGAGATTGAAATACCCTTATACATAGACAACAAATGTATTACTTTTTGGTGAGCTAAACCAATTTTGTATTTATTTAGAATTTTTTTAGAGTCCGAGAAAGTTTCTCTGTAACTTATAAATAGCTTTTCGATTAGCTCTTTTAATTGATCATCTTTTAGATATAAAAGTTGTTTCATTATTGGTAAGTTATATTGACATATTATAGATACAAAGATATTTTTCAGTAAGAATTTTTAAATTTCATAAAATGATACCTTACGATAAAAGATCCGGCAAAATATGGTACAATGGCGAATTGGTTGATTGGTCAGATGTTAAAGTGCATGTTTTGAGCCATGGATTACATTATGCTAGCTGTGTTTTTGAAGGTGAGCGAGTATATGATGGATCTATTTTTAAACTAGAAGAACATACTTCAAGACTATTTTACTCTGCAAAAAGAATGGGATTTGAAATTCCGTATAGTGAAAATGAAATTAACATGGCATCAAAAAAAATAATCACAACTCAAAAAGTAGAAAATGGCTATGTGAGGCCTGTAGCTTGGAGAGGAAGTGAAATGATGGCTATCTCTGCACAACAAACTAAAATTCATGTAGCTATAGCAACTTGGGAATGGGGATCTTATTTTGATCCCAAACTTAAAATTGAAGGAATAAAATTAAATATATCTAGCTGGAGAAGACCAGCACCCAATACAATTCCTTGGGATACTAAAGCATCTGGTCTTTATATGATTTGCACACTCTCTAAACATGAAGCTGAAAAACAAGGATTTACAGACTCACTAATGTTAGATCACGAAGAGAATATTGCAGAAGCAACTGGTGCAAATGTTTTTTTTAAGGACAAAAATGGAGAATTACATACACCAATTCCAGATTCATTTTTAGATGGTATTACTAGAAGAACTGTTATTGAAATTGCAAAATCAAAAAATATTAAAGTTCATGAAAGAAAAATTAAACCTGCAGAGCTTAAAAACTTTGTTGGGTGTTTTTTAACAGGAACTGCTGCAGAAGTAACACCTGTTTCATGTATAGCTGAAAATCAATTTAAAGTTTGTGATTTGATAATAGATTTAAATGAGAGTTATCAATCTGTTGTTAAAAAGAAAAAAACGGCTGCCTAATCTTTATTATCTTCTGATATTGCATGGTCTATTCCTTTACGCATATAATCGTATCCAGTAAAAAGAGTTAAAGCCGCTGAAAGCCATAGAAGAATTATACCAATTGTTTGTGCATTATAATCTTGAAAATTAATAATTTTATTTCCAGTTTCTCCAGAAAGTAAAAGTGCAATAGAAACCATTTGTAAAACTGTTTTTAATTTTGCAAGACTTGAAACAGGAAGTTTAATTTTTCCTTTTGCTAAAAACTCTCTTAAACCAGATATCAAAATTTCACGTGTTAAAATTATTATTGCTGCTATGACTTCATAATGACGTATCGTTCCATCCATTACTAAAAGAATTAAAGCTGTTGCTACAATAATTTTATCCGCGATTGGATCTAACAATTCACCTAGCTTTGACTCTTGTCCAAGTAATCTTGCTAACATTCCATCTAGAAAATCAGTAAATGAAGCAACAATAAACAGAATTAATGCGGTCAAATCTCCATAAAAACCTGGCAAATAAAATGCTAATACAAAAAATGGAACTATTAGTATCCGACCTATGGTTAATATATTTGGTATTTTTCTAAGCATACAAATTTTTATTCATGAAAAAAGTTATATATCTTTTTTGCAACTTTTACCTCAACACCTTCAACAGATTTTATTTCATCAAGACTTGCAGACTCTACTGCTCTAGCAGAGCCAAAATGGTTTAACAGAGCTCTTTTTCTAATAGCTCCAATACCATCAATCTGGTCTAGAAGTGATTTTTTGATACCTTTAGCTCTTTTAGCTCTATGAGAAGTAATTGCAAATCGATGAGCTTCATCTCGAAGTCGTTGCATAAAAAATAGAGTAGGATCATTTTTTTCAAATTTAAAGGATTTTCCATTATAAAAGAATGTTTCATCACCACTATTTCTCATCTTACCTTTAGCAATAGCAATCATTGGTAAATCATGTAATCCTAATTGATTTAACACCTCTTTTGCTGAAGAATATTGTCCTTTCCCTCCATCTATCAATATCAAATCAGGTAGTGACAAATAATTTCCCTTCTCAAGTATAGCTCTTTTAAACCTTCTTGATAAAACTTCTTTTAACATTGCAAAATCATCTTGTTCAGAACCCTTAGTTTTAATATCAAATTTTCTGTATCTTTTTTTTATAAAACCTTCACTACCAAATGTTATCATTGCACCAACACTATTTGTTCCTTGTATGTGACTATTATCATATACTTCAACTAAATTTATAACGTTTCTTAAATCAAATTTTTTAGCAACATCCTCAAATAAACTTTTATTATTATTTGTTTCATAAAGTTTTCTATTCAGAGATTCTTTGGCATTTTTTTCAGCCATAGCAATGACTTTTGCTTTGGTCCCTTTTTTTGCCGCGTTGATAGAAATTGTATTATTTTCTTTTTTACTTAAAGTTTCTTCTATTAACTTCTTCTCCTTAATATCAGTATTAATTATTATCAGTTTTGGAACACTTTTATTTTCATAAAACTGCATCAAAAAAGAAGACATAATTTCAGAAATTTTTTGATCAGGATCATGTTTTGGAAAATAAGCTTGATTTCCCCAGTTTTGTTTAGATCTATAAAAAAAAACTTGAATACATGTCTTGCCAGATTCTTTATATGCAGCGATTACATCAGCATCAACTAAGTTTGCCTCATTAATTCTTTGTGAAGATTGAATTATATTTAGCGATTTGATTCTGTCTCGAAAAATTGAAGCTTTTTCAAAATCTAGCTTTTCACTTGCAGACTCCATTTCTTTAGATAAGTTTTTTTGAATATCTCTAGATTTACCTGATACAAATTGAATTGCTTGTTCTACTGATTTTTTGTAATCATTTTTTTCTATGTAGCCAACACAAGGACCCGAACATCTTTTAATTTGATAAAGTATACAAGGCCTTTTTCTATTCTTGAAAGTACCATCATCACAAACTCTTAATTGAAATATCTTTTGAAGCATTTTAATAGTCCAGTTTGCAGTGCCTGCTGACGCAAATGGACCAAAATAAAATCCTTCTTTATCTTTTTTTCCTCTATGTTTAGTAACTCGTGGCCATTGATCTTTTTCACCAATAAATATGAAAGGGAAAGATTTATCATCTTTAAGTAAAATATTAAATTTTGGTTTATGTTTTTTAATTAAGTTTGCTTCTAATAGTAGAGCTTCACTTTCGTTAGCAGTAGTTGTGATCTCCAGTTTAAATGTTTGAGACAACATCCTTTCAGTTCGGATTATATGATTTTTTTCAGAAACATAACTCTTCAATCTATTAGGGAGATTTTTTGCTTTTCCTACGTAAAGAATATCATCTTTATGGTTGAGCATTCTGTACACACCAGGGCTTTTAGGAATTAATGGTAGTTCTTTTTTAATAACTTCTTTTCCGAGCTCAGAACTTTTCATGACTTCTTTTTTTGGTAATTTGAATACCAACTGATGAACATTCTTTTAAAATTTCTAATTTTTCGATTTTTAGCATTATTTTACCTATTCTTTTGTCCTTAAATAGTTCATCAAATACAGCTTCAGCAAGAGTCTCTAGAAAATTGTAGTGTTTCTTTTTTACCAGCTTAGAGATTAGTTTTACAACTGTACTATAATTTACAATAGATTTGATGTCTTTGTCGTTTGTAGGTTTTTTATCCTCATAATCAATCTCAAGACTAAATTTTACTTTTTGTGGTTTTTCTTTTTCAAAATCATAATAACCGAGCTTTAATTCTAAAATTAATTCATTGATAAGAATTTTTTTTTCGTAGTTAAATAAACTTTTATTTTTATCTATTTTGACAATTTTAAAGTTATTCTTTTTCATTCTTTTCCCCTCATTATATCAGGTGTTTGCCAATTCAAATTTTGCCCACTATCTATTGCTAAAACTTGTCCAGTAATAGAACTGTTTTTAATAAAGAAGTCAACAGCATTACAAATCTCAATAACATTTACTTGTTGTCTCAAAGGGGTTGCCAAATATTGTTTTTTGAAATGATTGTCAGTTTGTCTTTTATTTTTTATGGTTGGTCCTGGAGCTATTCCATTAACTCTAATATTAGGAGCCAAACTCATGGCACTAGTTTTAGTTAAAGTATAAAGACCAGTTTTACTTAGAGTATATGAAAAGAAAAAAGGAGTTAATTTAAAAACTCTTTGGTCGATTATATTGATAATATTGTTGTTTTTACCTTTTGTATTTTTTGCAAATTCTTTAGTTAAATAAGCTGGAGCTTTTAAATTAACACTGAGGTGCTTAGCCCAACTTTTAGACGTAAAATTTCTTAAATTATCATTTTCAAATAATGATGCATTGTTAATCAGACAATCAAAATACCTTAGCTTTGATTTTGAAAACTTTATAATTTTGTTTAAATCTTTTTCTTTTGAGAGATCACCTTTAATAAGGAAAACTTTTGTATGATTTTTGATTAATTCTCTCTTAAGTTTTTCAGCCTTAGTTTTGGAGTTATTATAATGAATTACAATTTCAACATCTGGGCCAGAAAGTGATTTGGCTATTGCTGCTCCTATTCTTGTAGCAGCCCCAGTAATGATTATCTTATTTGCTTCCATTTTTTTTTACCTTTTTGAGCTCTTGTTCCTGGCAAACCCATAGTTGATCTACCCTTAGGATAAATTTTATTATTTGCATTATATTGTTTTACTTTAGGGTTTAAAACGATTTCTAACTCGGATGCTTCAAGTTTTCTGATCTCGTCTCTTATTTTAGCTGCTTCCTCAAATTCAAGATTGGTTGCAGCATCTTTCATTTTTTTATTAAGCGCTTTTAAATGTTTTTTAAGATTTCCGCCAATATTTTCATCAGTACCAACTTTGACATAATCTTTTTCATAAACACTCTCTAAAACATCTCCAATTTCTTTTTTTATACTTGCTGCACTAATTTTATATTTTTTATTGTAAGCTACTTGAATCGATCTTCTTCTGTCAGTTTCTTTAATTGCATTTTTGATACTTTTAGTTTCTTTGTCAGCATAAAGAATTACTTTTCCATCTAAATTTCTTGCTGCTCTTCCAATAGTTTGAATTAATGAAGTTTCAGATCTTAAAAATCCTTCTTTATCAGCATCTAAAATTCCAACTAGAGCACATTCAGGTATATCTAAACCTTCTCTTAAAAGATTAATTCCCACCAAGACATCAAACACTCCTAATCTTAAATCTCTCATAATTTCTATTCTTTCAAGAGTATCGATATCAGAATGCATATACCTAACTTTGACACCATTTTCATGAAGGTACTCAGTCAAATCTTCAGCCATCTTTTTTGTTAATGTGGTTACAAGTACTCTGTAATTATTATCAACAACTTTTTTACACTCATGCATTAAATCATCCACTTGATTTTTTGCAGGTCTTATTTCAACAGGAGGATCAATTAAACCAGTAGGCCTAATAACTTGTTCCACGAATTTATTTTTAACTTGTTTTAATTCCCATGGCCCAGGAGTAGCAGATACAAAAACTGTTTGAGTTCTCATAGCATCCCATTCTTCAAATTTTAGTGGTCGATTATCCATACAAGAAGGCAATCTAAAACCATACTCTGCAAGATTACTTTTTCTCGATCTGTCACCTTTATACATCCCATTTAATTGAGGAACTGTTACATGACATTCATCAACAAAAATTAAAGTATTATCAGGAAAATATTCAAAAAGAGTGGGGGGTGGTTCCCCAGGTTTTCTTCCAGATAAAAATCTAGAATAATTTTCAATTCCTGCACAAGAACCTGTTGCCTCAATCATTTCTAAATCAAATTTAGTTCTTTCTTCTAATCTTTGGGCTTCAAGTAATTTATTTTGATCTTTAAACTTCTTTAAGGTCACCTCTAATTCTCTTTTAATTTTAATAATTGCTTGCTCAATAGTTGGCTTAGGAGTTATGTAATGGCTATTTGCATAAACTTTAATCACACTTAATTCATTTACCAAATCACCTGTAAGTGGATCAAATTCCTCAATTTTTTCCAATTTATCTCCAAATAAACTTAATCTCCAGGCACGATCCTCTAAGTGAGATGGAAAGATTTCCAAATACTCCCCTCGTGCTCTAAATGTACCTCTGTAAAAATTTTGATCATTTCGTTTATATTGAAGAGCAACTAATGATTTAATTAGCTGTTCTCTATTGTAATCGTAACCTGTTTTTAAACTTAAGGTCATTTTACTGTAAGCTTCAACCGAACCTAATCCATAAATACATGAAACACTTGAAACGATGACAACATCATCTCTTTCCAACAAAGATCTTGTTGCAGAGTGGCGCATTCGATCTATCTGCTCATTGATTGATGCTTCTTTTTCAATATAAGTGTCTGAACGTGGAACGTAGGCTTCAGGTGTATAATAATCGTAATAAGAGACAAAATACTCAACAGCATTATCAGGAAAAAAAGATTTCATTTCACCATAGAGTTGAGCTGCAAGAGTTTTGTTTGGGGCTAGTATTAAGGCAGGCCTGTTAGTCTTTTCTATAACTTTTGCCATTGTAAAAGTTTTACCAGATCCAGTTACTCCTAGAAGAACTTGACTTAGTTGATTTTTATTGGCACCATTTACTAATTGTTTTATAGCTTCGGGTTGATCGCCTGCTGGCTTAAAGTCAGTTTTCATTTGAAACTTTTTGCCACCTTCTAGTTTAGGGCTTATCTCAGGATTTTTATTCTGAATTTCTGTAATTAAATCTTGATATGTATTCTGCATTATTTATAAAACTAATTGATATAATTTTTATTTCAATGAGCATAATATCAAATAGTTTAAAGAGAATTAAACCTTCTCCAACCATTGCGGTAACTCAAAAAGCCAGGGAATTAAGAGCTGCAGGCAAAGATGTCATCGGATTAGGGGCAGGAGAGCCTGATTTTGATACTCCAGATAATATAAAAAATGCTGCAATTAAAGCGATTAAAAAAGGTGATACGAAATATACAGCAGTAGATGGAACCCCTGCATTAAAAAAAGCTGTTATAAAAAAATTCAAAAGAGAAAATAAATTAAATTATTCTACAGATCAAGTAACAGTGGGAACTGGTGGAAAGCAGGTTCTTTATAATACTTTTATGGCAACTTTAAATAAAGGTGATGAAGTTATAATTCCAGCACCTTTTTGGGTTTCTTATCCAGACATGGTTTTATTAGCTGGAGGAAAACCAAAAATAATTAAATGTACAGAGCAAGAAGGATTTAAACTTACAGCAAAAAAACTTAAAAAAGCAATTTCGAAAAAAACAAAATGGGTAATCCTCAACTCACCATCTAATCCGACAGGAGCAGGATATACTAAAAAAGAAATTCAAGATTTAGCAAAGGTTCTAATTAGAAATAAAAAAGTCTATATCTTAAGCGATGATATTTATGAACATGTTAGATATGATAATTTTAATTTTTTCACAATAGCTCAACTTTCAAAACTTAAAAATAGAACACTAACAATGAATGGTGTTAGTAAATCTTATGCAATGACAGGGTGGAGAATAGGGTATGCAGCAGGTCCAAAAGATATAATTAAAGCGATTGGTAAAATTCAATCACAATCCACCTCAAACCCATCCTCCATAAGTCAAGCAGCTGCTGTTGAAGCATTGAATGGAAAACAGGATTTTATTAAAAAAAGGTCTAACGCATTTAAACAAAGAAGAGATTTTGTAGTTAAAAGTTTAAATAATATCAAAGGAATTAGTTGCCTAAAACCAAATGGAGCATTTTATGTTTTTCCAAGCTGCAAAGGTCTATTAAATAAAAAAACAAAATTAAAAACTGATACTGATTTTGTTCAAAAGTTGCTTGAAAAATCTAATGTTGCAGTTGTTCAGGGATCAGCATTTGGCTTAGATGGATATTTTAGAATTTCTTATGCAACTTCAATGAAGAATTTAAAAAAAGCTATGGATAGAATTAAATCTTTTTGTGAAAGTTTACAATAAACAATTTTATTTTTGCTCTAATATTTTTTTAGCTAAATCAGTTTTTTTTATCCAAGATTTTGGGATAGTATCTAATCCTTTTAAAGCAGCAAAATAAGCACCTATAAAATTAACTCTAGAACAGTTACAGCCACCAGCTTTAATAGTTTTTAAAATAGCCCCTTTATAATTTGTAGAATTAATAATTGAATGAATTGAGCTATTAAATGTTCCTGGATAGCTACAAGCCATGCCCAATTTTTTAACCACAAGAGGGTGAGGTTTTGATTTTAATCTTTTAACTTTTTTCATATCTTCAACAATACTTTTAAAATATGAATTTTTTTTAAATTTCTTCATGAATTCGTTTATAGGATCATTGCAACCTTTTAGTGCTAAATCTATTAGATAAAATTTTGCTAAAGCATATTTAAGACTTATTTTTGAAACAGTTACTGTAGAGATAATCTTTTTTACATCTTTAAGATTATAGCCATACAAAAAATATGGAAGAGCAGCACAATAACCATCAGACTCATTTACCTTTTCACCTCCAGTTAATTTTTTTTTAGACTTAATATTTCTTACAGTTTCAATGATATTCTGATGGATCCAAGGTCCTTTTATTATTCCTCGCCAGTCTTTAACTTTTCTGTATTTTGCTCTTAAATTTAAATTTTTCCAGTAAATACTTCCTGGACCAAAATTTTTTGTAATATTTTTTTTAAATCTTTCTTCTATATCTCGATGACCTTCAATTAAAGTTTTGAACATCACTTGACCAACTTCATTATAACCAGAAACTTTGCCAGTTTTAATGTTGTAAAAAGGACTTTTATTTTTTTTTAAGAAGGTAAAGTCTTGTTTTCCCTTAATATAATTTATCAGTTTTTTCTGATTATAAACCCAATGTAATGGTCTAGCTGCAGCATCAGCTACAGTTGCTCCTAAAAAAACATGTAAATTATTTTTCACTTTACTTATGCGAAAGATGCTTTTCAGCCTCAAGTGCAGCCATACATCCCATGCCTGCAGCGGTTACAGCTTGTCTAAATGTTTTGTCCTTCACATCTCCTGCAGCATAAACTCCAGGAATATTAGTTTCAGTAGAGTCTGGTTTAGTAATCAAATATCCTTCATTATCCATTTTCAATTGATCTTTAAATAATGAAGTTGCTGGATCATGACCAATTGCAACAAATAAACCATCAACTTTTATTTCTTCAATTTTATTTGTTTTTACATTTTTTACTTTAATACCTTTGACATTTTTAGGTTCTTTATCACCTATCACGTCTTCAATTATAGTATCCCAAATAATTTCAATTTTTTTGTTTTCCATTAATTTTTTTTGAAGCATTTTTTCTGCTCTTAGACTATCACGTCTATGAATTAATTTGACCTTCGAAGCAAACTTAGTAAGAAACATTGCTTCCTCTACAGCAGCATTACCACCACCAACAACTGCTACTTCTTTTTCTTTAAAGAAAAATCCATCACATGTAGCACATGCGGACACTCCAAAACCTCTAAATTCTTGCTCTGATTTTATGTTTAACCATCTTGCTTGAGCACCAGTTGAAATAATAATACTATCTGCAGTAAATTTTTGACCACTATCACCAGTTGCTTCAAATGGAGTCGATTTTAAATTTACTGATCCAATATGATCCTCTATCATCTCAGTACCAACTGCTTTTGCTTGCTCTTTCATTTGATCCATTAACCAAGGTCCTTGAATAACATCAGCAAACCCAGGGTAATTTTCAACATCAGTAGTTGTTGTTAATTGACCTCCAGGCTCAGATCCATAAACCAAAATTGGGTTTAACATTGCACGAGCTGCATAAACTGCAGCTGTGTAACCAGCTGGACCGGATCCAATTATTAACACTTTTGTGTGTTTAGTTGGATTTTGACTCATATGAAAGCTATATAGTAATTAATGAACAAATTAAAAGGTATATTATTAACTCAAGGCATGCATGGCATGATCAGCCAAGTAGAGGGTTTAGCAAAAGCTTTAGACATAGATTTTACACACCACACAGTTGAACTAAATAATTTTTGGAAAATGATTCCTCCCAAATTCACTCCAATTTCACAAATTGTTTACAAAAAAGTTAATCAATCTGATTTTGATATGATTATTTCTTGTGGACGCAAAAGTGTAATTCCCTCAATTCATCTTAAAAATAGTTTAAAAAAAAAAGTAATTAGTATTCATATTCAAGATCCAAAAGTAAATTTCAATAATTTTGATTTTATAGTTGCTCCTGAACATGACTCCATAAAAGGTCTAAATGTAATTAATACGAAAGGTGCGATTCACTATCTTACAAATGATGAAATAATTAAGAATAAAGATTATTTAAATTTATTTATAAAAAAAGATCAAAGAAAAATTTGCACTTTAATTTTGGGTGGTCCAACTAAGTACTATGACTATTCTTTAAAAAATATTAAAAATATTTTCATTCTTTTAAATGATTTCTTAAAAAAAAATGATTTTCAGCTTGTTGTCATTCCATCTAATAGAACACCAAAAAATTCAATTGTTTATGCGAAAGAATATTTTGGGCAAAATCATACAATTATTGATAATATTGATAAAAAAGCTTATTTATCTGCGTTATCAATATCTCAAAATATAGTGGTAACTTGTGACTCAAGCTCAATGATTTCAGAGGCAGCTTTAACTGGAAAACCTATTTATGTCGCAAATATTTTACCTAAAAAAAATGATAAAAGATTTCAAAAATTTAGAAAATTATTTAGAGAATTAAATATAATCAGAAATTTAGGTGAAGAAGAGGAAAATTGGAACTATCAAAAACTAGATGAAACTAATAGAGTAGCGAAAATAATTAAACAAAAAATTAATTCTTAATGTCTTTTATCAATTCAATTCAAAAGCAATCCAAAAAACATGAATTTCCATTTGAACATTATGAGTATTACGATGCACTCACTGATGCTGCAATAGAAGAAATTGTCAAAGCTGATATTCCAGATGTAAGCAAACATAATCTAAATTATGATGGAACAAGAGCGATTGATGGAGGTGCTGCAGAATTTAGAAAAGGAGATTCTTCTGGAGGTAAGGCAATTAAATTTAGACGTTTTATAACAAAAGATAATGCTTCACAATTTCCTCATTTAGTAAAATTTATTAATGAACTCCAATCAAAAGAGGTTTATGAAAATATTTCAAAAATGATAAATAAAGATTTATCAAATTCATATGTTCGGTTGGAAGTTATCTGTGATCGAGAAGGTTTTTGGTTGAAGCCTCATTGTGACATTAAAGAAAAACTAATGTCTGGTTTAATTTTTGTAAATAATGCAAATGAATCTGAGGACTTAGGTACAGACTTTTATAACGAGAAATTAGAAAAAGTTAAAACAGTTCCTTATAAGCATAATTATGGATATTTGTTTACTAGTGGACCAAATACTTGGCATGGGATGGAAAAGAAGAAAATAGTTAAAGAAAGAAGATGTATCCAAGTAAATTATGTGACTTTCGAAACTGATTGGAAAGTAAATACTTAAATATCCTGTAGAGAATTGACTTCTAATTTTTTAGTTTTAAGAGATTTAATAGCTTCTAAACACGCAAGTGCAGTTGACATATTAGTACAATATGGAACTTTGTTTTTAAGCGTTCCTCTTCTAAGAGCTATTGCATCATTTAACCTGTGTTCACTATTTCCACCTCCAGTGTTAATTACCAATGCAATTTTCTTAGAGTCTAAAACATCAACTATGTGAGGTGAGCCACTACTGACCTTATTTATAATTTTACATCTCATACCATGTTTTCTGATATACTCTGCAGTTCCTTTTGTAGCACACAGAGAAAATTTAAGTTTTATTAATTCTTTTGCCAAACCAATTCCCTCATCTTTATGAGAATTTTTTAAAGAAATAAAAGCAAGACCTTGCTTAGGTAAAGAGTTAGCTGAAGCTATTTGACTTTTAGCAAACGCCATTCCAAAGTTTTTGTCAAATCCCATAACTTCCCCAGTTGATTTCATTTCAGGACCCAAAAGTAAATCACTATTAGGAAATTTATTAAATGGAAACACTGCCTCTTTAACAGCAAACATACCATTAGATTTGTCTTTTAAATTAAACTTAGATAATTTTTCTCCAGCCATTACTCTTGAAGCAATTTTTGCAAAAGGTAGACCTTTTGCTTTTGAAACAAATGGCACTGTTCTACTTGCCCTCGGGTTTACTTCGATAACATAAATTTCATCTTTTTTGATAGCAAACTGAATATTCATGAAACCTTTAACCTTTAATGCTAAAGCTAATTTTTTAGTTTGATTTTCAATTTCTTTAATTAAGAAAGGCTTAATTGATACAGGAGGTAAGCTGCAAGCCGAGTCTCCCGAATGAATTCCAGCTTCCTCTATATGCTGCATAATACCAGCAACATGTACTTGTGTCCCATCAGATATTGCATCAACATCTACCTCCATTGCATGATCAATAAATTTGTCTATTAAAATTGGGTTATCTTCTGCAGCTTTAAATGCTTGTTGAACAAAGTTTTTAAGTTGACTTTTTTCATGAACAATTTCCATAGCTCTTCCACCTAGCACATATGAAGGTCTTACCATCAACGGCAAACCAATCTTTTCTGCTATTTGGATTGCTTGTTTATAAGTTTTTGCAATTCCACTTTCTGCTTGTTTTAATTTTAATCTATTAAGAAGATTTCTAAATCTATCTCTATCCTCAGCTAAGTCTATTGAAGTATATTGTGTTCCTAAAATTGGAAGTTTATTCTCATATAAAAATTTTGCTAACTTAATTGGAGTTTGACCACCGAATTGTGCAATAATACCAATTAAATTACCTTTCTCCCTTTCTCTTTTAATTATGTTAAAAATATACTCCTCTTTTAAGGGCTCAAAATATAATCTGTCACTGGTATCATAATCAGTCGAAACTGTTTCTGGATTACAATTAACCATTATAGTTTCAAAACCAGCATCTTTAAGAGAAAAACTTGCCTGACAACAGCAATAATCAAATTCAATTCCTTGTCCAATTCTATTTGGACCTCCTCCCAATATTATAATTTTCTTCTTAGCTGATGGATCAGCTTCACACTCAGACTTTATTGAAAAATTTCTTTGATAAGTTGAGTACATATAGGGTGTAAAGGATTTAAATTCAGCCGCACAGGTATCAACTTTCTTGAATACAGGTAAAATTTTAAGAGCAGTTCTTTTTTGCCTTATTATATCTTCCGAAGTATTTGTTAATTCTGCTAATTTTTTATCAGAAAAACCAATGGATTTTATTCTATTTAATTCATTAAAATTTTTTGGTAATCCTTTGCTTTTGATTTTAAATTCACTATCTATTATTTCTTTTATTTGTTCTAAAAACCAAGGATCAATTTTAGATAGTGCAAATATTCTTTTTAAATTAATTTTCTTTCTAATTGCTTCAGCAACTAATAGTAACTTATTAGGAATATTTTCTTTAAGTTTTTTTTTCAATTTGTTTTTTATTTAAATCGAAAATTCTATCTAATCCTGAAAAGCCAGTTTCGAGAGACACTAAAGCTTTCTGAAGCGACTCTTTGAAATTTCGACCTATTGCCATTGCTTCTCCAACAGACTTCATTGATGTACCTAAAGTTACCGGGGAAGTCGAAAATTTTTCAAAAGTAAATCTTGGAATTTTAGTTACCACATAGTCTATACTTGGCTCGAATGATGCTGGAGTTACTTTAGTAATTTCATTTTTTAATTCATCCAAAGTATAACCAACAGCAAGTTTAGCTGCAACTTTTGCGATTGGAAATCCAGTTGCTTTTGATGCAAGAGCTGATGATCTAGATACTCTTGGGTTCATTTCAATCACCACCATACGACCATTTTTAGGATTAATAGCAAATTGAACATTTGAACCACCTGTTTCAACTCCAATTTTTCTTAAACAAGCAATAGAAGCATTTCTCATTACCTGGTATTCTTTATCGGTTAAAGTGAGTGCTGGAGCAACAGTTACAGAATCTCCGGTATGTATTCCCATTGGATCAACATTTTCAATTGAGCAGATGATTATACAGTTATCTTTTTTATCTCTTACAACTTCCATTTCGAATTCTTTCCAACCCTCTAAACATTCCTCTACTAGAACTTGGCTAACAGGGGACTCGTGTAAACCAGTTTTGATAATTTTTAAGTAGTCCTTTTTATTCTTAGCTATTCCTCCGCCCAAACCTCCTAGTGTAAATGCAGGCCTAATAATTGCAGGTAACCCAATTTTTTTTAAAACTTTAGAAGATTGGTTTATGTTATTAACGATTTCAGATTTAGGTAAATCTAAACCAATATCAATCATATTTTTTCTGAACTTTTTTCTATCTTCTGCATTAGCAATAGCTTTAGAATTTGCTCCAATTAGTTCTATTTTGTATTTTTTTAAAATTCCTTTTTTTTCTGCTTCCATTGCTAGATTAAGAGCAGTTTGACCTCCCATTGTGGGTAGGATTGCATCTGGTTTTTCTTTTTTGAGAATTTTTTCTAAAACTTCTAAAGTAATAGGCTCAATATAAGTTTTATCAGCAACATCTGGATCAGTCATAATTGTTGCTGGATTTGAATTAATTAACACAACCTTATATCCCTCATCTCTTAATGCCTTACATGCTTGGGTTCCTGAATAATCAAATTCACACGCTTGACCAATAATAATGGGCCCCGCACCAACAACTAATATTTTTTTAAGATCTTTTCTTTTTGGCATTTTTTTTCATGTTGTTAATAAATTCTTGAAATAAATACACGCTGTCTTGTGGTCCAGGGTTTGACTCTGGATGGTATTGAACAGAAAACACTGGTTTATTTTTTAATTTAATACCCTCAATACTGTTATCGAATAAAGATTTATGAGTGATCTCAATATTTTTTGGTAAATTTTCTTTGACAACTTCAAAACCATGATTTTGACTAGTAATTTCTACATTGTCATTAATTAAATTTTTAACTGGGTGGTTTGCACCTCTATGCCCCAATTTCATTTTCTTTGTTTTACCACCTAATGCTAGTGCAAGTATTTGATGACCAAGACAAATACCAAATAAAGGTAATTTTTTTTCAATTAGGCTTTTAATTATCTTAATTGCGTACTTTCCAGTTGCAGCTGGATCCCCGGGTCCATTTGATAAAAATATTCCATTAGGTTTAAGAGATAAAATATTTTTAGCAGGTGTCTTACACGAAACTACAGTGACTTTGCATTTAAAGTCAGAAAAATATCTTAGAATATTTTTTTTGATTCCATAATCTATAGCTACTACATGAAAAGAATTTTTAGTATTTTTTTTATAACCTATTTCCTTTTTCCATGTTTTAAGTCCTTTCCAAATATAATTTTTTGGCGTAGTTACTTTTTCTGCAAGATCCAAATTTTTTAATCCACTCCATTTTATTGTTAAGTTTGTAAGTTTACTAATATTAAACTTTCCTTTTTTTGAGTAAGCAATAGTTCCTTTTGGTGCACCTTTGTCTCTTATAAAATTAGTTAAGCTTCTAGTATCTAGTCCTGTAATTCCAACTATTTTATTTTTTTTTAGCCAAGCATCTAAATGTTGAAAAGATCTATAATTTGATGGTGAAGTTATTTCTGAATTAAAAATGACTCCTTTAGTCCAAATTTTATCAGACTCAAAATCTTCTTTGTTAGTTCCAACATTTCCAATATGTGGAAATGTAAAGTTTATAATTTGTCCCGCATAGGATGGGTCTGATATTATTTCTTGGTATCCCGTTAATGAGGTATTAAAACAAACCTCTCCAGTTGCCTCTCCTTGGTAACCTATCCCAATACCCTTAAAAACTTTCCTATTTTCAAGAACTAAAATACCTGTATTAATTTGAGAATTTTTTGAGTGAGTTTTTTTTACTTTTTTGATCAATTACAACTCATAAGTTAAAGGTTAATACAATAATTGATTTATTATCGCAACAGAGATGTATTATAAAATTGTAAAAAAACAATTTTTCTTTTGAAGATTTTTTTCTTTGCAGTAAATTAAAAATATGTCTTTAAAAGAAACAATTGAAACTGAATACAAAAATGCCTTGAAAGCCAAAGATAAAACTAAAATATCAACTTATAGGTTAATTTTGTCCTCTATAAAGGATCTAGACATAACAAACAGATCAGGCCCAAATAAAAAAGAGACAGATGATGAGGACATTAAAAAGCTTCTAAAAAAAATGGTTAAACAAAGAGCCGAATCGATTGATATTTACAAAAAAAATAACAGAAAAGATCTTTTAGAGGTTGAGCAAAGTGAGTATGATATTTTAACAGGATTTTTACCCAAACAATTAAGTGAAGAAGAAACCAAAAAAATATGCACTGACACAATCGCCAAGCTTGGAGCAAGTTCTGTAAAAGATATGGGAAAAGTAATGGGTGAACTAAAAAAATTGCATTCTGATGAAATTGACTTTTCTAAAGCTGGTCCTCTTATTAAAGAATTATTAAATAGTTAATGAAATATCCTAAAGAATATCTTGATGAAATTAAAACAAGATTAAAAGTTTCTACAGTTGTTTCAAAATCAGTTGTTTTAAAAAAAAGAGGCAAAGAGTATGTAGGCTTATCTCCATTTAAAAATGAAAAAACACCCTCATTTACTGTTAATGATGAAAAAGAGTTTTATCATTGTTTTGCAACATCTGAACATGGAAATATTTTTGATTTTGTAATGAAAACTCAAAACCTTAAATTTGGTGAAGCAGTAAAACATTTGGCTCAACTTGCAGGGATGCAGCCCTACATGTTTTCTAAACAAGATGAGGAAAGAGAAAAAAAGTGGAAGGAATACTTATCTATATATAGTCAGTATGTTAATTATTATCATAATGAGTTATTAAAAAATGATGCCTGTTCCAATGCAAGAGATTATTTAAAAAATAGATCTTTAGGTAAAGAAGAAGTTAAGAAATTTAAAATTGGCTATATAGAAAAAAATCCAAATTTTTTTGAGAAATTAAAAGATCAATTTAGCGAACAAATATTAGTTGATAGTGGTTTGTTTTACTTGGATGAAAAAAAGAAGGTATATATTGAAAGATTTAGGGGAAGATTAATTTTTCCAATTAATAATATTTCAGGTCAACCCATCGCGTTAGGTGGAAGAATTATTGAGCAATTAGATTATTTAGCAAAATATATTAATTCTCCTGAAACTATGTTTTTTAAGAAAGGTTCAAATTTATATAATTTAGATTTAGCAAGAAAGTTATCTAATAAATTAAGTAACATTTATTTAGTTGAGGGTTATATGGATGTTGTAGGCTTAAGCAAAAATGGTATTGAAAATGCTGTAGCTAATCTTGGCACTTCTTTAACAGATAGACAGATCTTAACTTTAAATCAGTTTTTTGATGATATAATTATTTGTTTCGATGGTGACGAGAGTGGCTATAAAGCAGCTTTAAGAGCAGCAGAAAATTCTATAAAAGATTTAAAACCTGAAAAACAAATTTCATTTTTATTTTTACCAGACAAGGAGGACCCAGACAGTTTTGTAAATAAAAACGGTAAAAATTATTTTATTGATTTTACTAAACAAAGTAAAATCTCAGTACATCAATTCATATTTAGCCATTATAAAAAACAAACTGAAAACAACCCATCTTCTTTGGCAATCTTTGATAAGAAATTAAGAGCTGTAGCAAAAACTATTAAAGATGATTATATAAAAAAATATGTTTTGGAGTATTTTTTAGAGAAGATTTCTGAGCTTACGCCACACACAAGCCAAAATAAAAAAAACTTTTATGTCAAACAAATTAGGTCATTAGAATCTACAAAAAAACATTTTAATGATAGTCAATCTTTGACTGGGGTTGAGTTAAAAGAATTTTCATTAATTTATCTTGTTATGACAAATCTAAAATTGATGCAGGAAAACATTCATTTGATTGAAAATGTTAAGTTATTCACTGAAGTAAACAAGCAAATTTTCGAAAAGATTATGTTGAAGCTAAGATCTGAACAAAAAATTTCAATAAGTGATTTAGATATTGATACACAATTGATTGATAAAATAAATAAATTTGCTCCAATAAAGCATATTTTAAAAAATAAACTAGAAAATGAAAATGCTGTTATTGAAATATTAGAGGATATTAATCGAGATCTTAATAATTATGATTTAGAATATAGAATTCAGGAATTAGAATCGAAGTTTTCTAAAGATTTGAGTGAAGCGACATTTAACGAGCTAAAAGAGTTAAAAAAAAAGCAAAATATCAACTAATCCTTACAAATAAAGAATGGATTTTTATAGATTTGACATTATATAAGACTCCTCAATTTAATTGTTGTGGAAAGAATAATTACTAAATCATTTGCTAGATTAATGGGTCGAGGAACTCACAGGGGTTTCATTACCTATGAGGAATTAAGTAAATCCTTAGGAAAAAGGAATCTTTCTGATGATAATTTAGCTCAAGCTTTTATTCATATATTAGACGAAAAAATTTCTCTTGTAGAAAAAAAATCAGACTTCAAAGTTTTAAGAAAAAAAGAGGGCTCCTCTAAAGAAGAAGGCAAGACGATGGAGAAAAGTGATGATCCTATCAGAATGTATCTTAGAGAGATGGGTGGAGTTGAATTACTATCAAGAGAGGGAGAGATTGCTATAGCAAAAAGAATAGAAGCTGGAAAAGATGTAATGTTGATTGCACTTTCACAAAGTCCAATTACAGCACAACAATTTTCAGACTGGAATGAAAAATTACAAAAAGATGAAATTTTAGTTAGAGAAATTATTGATATTGACACTAATTATATGGAGGACGAGTCAACAGGTCCAAGTGCAAAACAAAAAAATGCTGGTGAAACTGATAGTGAGGATAGCTCAGGAGAAGAGACTGATGAAGAATTTAATCCTACGCTTGCTGCTATGGAAACAGAAATTAAACCTAAAGTTTTAAAAACTGTAAATCTACTAACTAAAGATTATAATAAACTTATTAAATATCAAAAAGAAAAATTAGACTGTATATTAACTTCAAAGAGTTTTTCGCCTGCTAAGGAAAAAAGTCATCAGAAAATTGTCCAAGAAATATTAGAAAATATAAAATCTCTTCAATTATCTCCGTCTGTTTTGGAGGAATTAGTACAAAAGCATTATGTGGAAAATAAAAAGATTATTTCGCTAGAGGGAAATCTTTTAAGATTAGCTATAGATCACAAAATCCCTAGAAATGAATTTATAAAGTTTTATATTGGAAATGAAATTAATCCGAATTTAAAAAAATTTTTAGATACTAATCCTGTTTGGAAACAATTTTTTTCTAAAAATAAAGATCAATTTAAAGAAATAAGAGAAAGATTAATTGAATTTAGTCACAAAATAGGAATGTCAGTAACTGACTTTAAAAAGTTAGTCAGTAGAGTTCAAAAAGGAGAAAAAGAGTCCAGAATTGCGAAAAAAGAAATGGTCGAAGCAAATTTGAGATTGGTAATCTCTATCGCTAAAAAATATACGAATAGAGGTTTACAGTTTTTAGATTTAATTCAAGAGGGTAATATTGGACTAATGAAAGCAGTTGATAAATTTGAGTATAGAAGAGGTTACAAATTCTCTACTTACGCAACTTGGTGGATACGACAAGCTATTACAAGATCAATTGCTGACCAAGCAAGAACAATTAGAATTCCAGTTCATATGATCGAAACAATTAATAAAATTGTTAGAACTCAAAGATTGATTTTAAGTGAGTTTGGTAGAGAAGCTACACCAGAGGAATTGGCTAAAAAACTCAGAATGCCATTAGACAAAGTTAGAAAAGTATTAAAAATTTCTAAAGAGCCAGTTTCACTTGAAAAGCCAGTTGGTGATGAAGAAGATAGTAGCTTAGGGGATTTTATTGAAGATACAAAAGCACTTGCTCCATTAGAACAGGCAATTAAATCTAATTTAGGTGAAGCAACAACCAAAATTTTATCTACTTTAACCCCAAGAGAAGAAAGAGTTTTGAGAATGAGGTTTGGTGTAGGAATGAATACAGACCACACACTAGAAGAAGTTGGTTTGCAGTTTTCAGTTACAAGGGAAAGAATTCGACAAATAGAAGCCAAAGCTCTTAGAAAACTTAAGCATCCAAGTAGATCAAAGCAATTAAAAAGTTTCTTAGAAAGTTAAAATTTATTAACTTTGGGCCGTTAGCTCAATAGTAGAGTACTGCATTGACATTGCAGGGGTAGTTGGAGCGTAACCAACACGGCCCACCATTTATAAAAAAACAATTAATATCTGGATTTTAATTTTAAAAGTTATAAAAGTTTTAAGATGTTTAAAAAAGGGCCTGTAGCTCAGTTGGTTAGAGCAGTACACTCATAATTTCTTTCTCTTTAAAGAAACCAAATTCACTTCAAATAAGATAGCATTTGCACAATTTTTTGCCAAGCATTTTACAAATTTTTCTTACCAACTATTTACCAACTATTTACCAACGAATGCAAATGTAGTAGGCTTAATTATGGTTTTAAAAAAAGCTAGCAAAAATTTTTTTGTAAAAAGAGTTATTTTTGTTTCTTTAACACTTTTATTTCTCAATGGAATATCAAATGCGGACGAAAAAAATATTAAGACAAGAAGTGGTCATAACAGTGAAAATTTAAAAACTGTTCAAATTGCAGTTAGTCCTGATTTATTAGATGTAAATAAAGCTTTAGAATTAAAATCTAAATATAAAATTGCTAAAGAATTTTCAATCACAACAGATCAAACTTTAAAAAAGAAAAAAAAAATTAAATATAGAGGTAGTGCAAAAAATATTTTTAAAAGCTATAGGGATAGTGTAGTTTTTCTTTATAACCCAACAGAGGGAAAAGAGAGTTTAGGAGCGGGTTTTTTAATCGATAAGTCAGGGGTTATTTTAACCAATTGGCATGTAACGAATGGAACAAAAGAAATTTATGTTTGGCCTCATCCACCTGGGGGATCCGTTGAAACAGAAGTGTTATTTAAAGAAATTGATCCCCATTTTGGGGCTGTGCTAGCTGAAAATAAAACTCAAGATCTTGCTTTAATTAAAGTCAATAGTCTTCCACAATATGTAAAATTAGTTGAGCTTGGAAGTAACTCAGATATAGAAATTGGTGATACAGTTTATGCAATTGGTCACCCAAATGGATTGCCTTGGAATTTTACTAATGGAATGGTTACACAAATTAGAAAGAATAAAAAATGGGTTTATGAAGATAAATCAGAGCATTCTGCTACTGTTATTCAAACACAAACACCAATAAGCCCTGGAAATTCTGGTGGTCCTTTATTTTCTGAAAAAGGAAAAATTGTTGGGATTAATACCTGGGGGGCCGAAGGGCAAAATTTAAATTTTGCTGTAGCAGTTGATCATGCAAAAGCATTTATCAAACAAAATCCTAATATTAAAAATATCAATCCAGTAGACTCAGTAATTAAAAAAGATTATCCAAATGCAAAAACACAAGATTATAATAAAAATGGTATTATAGATACTTGGTATGTAGATGATGATAAAAATGGAAAAATTGATTTAGGCTTTATTGATGATAATGAAAATGGATTTGTTGAAGGTACATTGTTAGATGAAGATGAAAATGGTGTTTGGGAAGTATTAGTGCTTGATACAGATGAAAATGGAAAATCTGACCAAGCTTTTTTAGATGAAAACGGTGACGGTAAATTTGAAGTTAAAGCTTACGACACCAATGAAGATGGTAAGTGGGATAAATTTGAAAATCTCTCTTAAGATTTAGGAAAAAATAAAAATTCTCCGCCATCATGACCAGTGCCATGAATAAGTGAGTACTCTGGAACTTGATCGGCATTATTTTCAACGTAAGTCCTTACAGTTTGAAATAACTCTATTGATCTTATTACTCTATTATTATCTTTTAAAGCTCTGATTAAGGGTTCCGCAAAAACTGAATTTTTTGAATCTCCAATTCCATCAGCAACTTCCTCATTACCGCCAGAGGTCATCACTAATCTGGTTTTTTTCATTTGATTTTTGATAATTGAACTTTGAGTTAATTTTTCAACTGATTTATTTTCACCACTTCCTCTCATTAAAGCACCTGCAAAACAACTATCAACAATCAATAGAATATGTTTTGCGTCAGATCCTTTTATAAGATCTTTGATTAGTAAATTATTTATCCATTTCGAGTCCTGACTTGATCCAGCATCTGTTGGTAGCCAATAACCTCTTTTTTGTTTTTTCTCTAGTTGTCCATGTCCAGCATAATAAATCAAAATATTATCAAGCTTATTCCTCTTTTTAGTAAAATTGATTATTGCATTTTCAGTTTCATCCGAATTAGCATCAGCAATTAGAGTAGTTTCAAAACCATATTTTTCATTTAATACTTTTTCTAAATCTTTTGCATCATTTACAGCATTATCTAAATTTTCTAATTTATCATAATCATTGTTACCAATTATTAATGCGTAATATTTTTCATTAGTTGTATGCTTGGCTAAAGTTGTTTTACCCTCTGCTTTTTCTCCATCTTCCCAAAGCCCGTCATAAACCTTCCCATTTGCATAAACCATTTTACCTTTGCCGTGCATATAACCTTCATCAAATTGACCAGTGTATACATCCCCATTTTCAAATTTATAAACACCCTGACCATGTTCAACACCTTCTAGAAACTCTCCTTTGTAAGTGTCTTCATTTGCGTAGACTATGACGCCATTTCCTTCAGCAGCGTTATTTCTAAAATCACCTTGATATACTGTCCCGCTTTCATAAACATATTTTCCTTCCCCGGTTCTAATTCCATCTTTCCAATCGCCTTCATATTTATCCCCATCTGCCCAAATGAACGTCCCTTTGCCATTCTCATATCCTTCTGACCATTCTCCTTCGTAATAATTACCATCAGAATAGTAATATTTACCAAATCCGTCTCTTACATTTTTTTTATATTCACCAACATAATTGTCTCCATTAAACCAGGTATAAGTCCCTTTTCCATCCTTCAAATCTTTTTTCCATTCCCCAACATATTTATCTCCTTTTGCATTTTTCCATGTTCCCATACCTTCTAATTGACCATTTACATAATTTCCTTTTTCATAATTTCCACTCGACCAAATAATTTCTCCTTCACCATTAAGTGATCCATTCAAAAAATTTCCAATCTCTTTATCTCCGTCTTCCCAAATTTTTGTTCCTTTTATTAAGTATCCATCCTCAAAAAAACCTTCTGACATATAACCATCTTCACAAACTATCTGTCCTTCACCATTCAAATCATGATCTTTAAAAGCACCTTCTTCTTTACAACCATCATATTCTCGATAACCTTTTCCATTTAAATAATCATTTTTTAATTCGCCACCAAAAGATCCTACATATTCTCCATTAACATATCTATCTTGTCTCCCAATTCCTTCCGCCTTATTATTTACAAAGTCGCCTATATAGATGTCTCCCCAAGCTTCTTTTAAAATTCCTTGACCATGAAAAGCACCATCTTTCCATTCACCTTTGTATTCAATTCTAGGAAATTTATATTCTCCGTAACAATCAGTCCATTTGTTGTAATCAGTTCCCTTACATTTAGGAAGAGATGATTCAATTTTATATTTTTCTGGAATTTTGGTATTAGCTTTAAAACCTAGTACGGAGATAAATATTACAAGTAACGAATACTTGAGTATTTTTGAATAATTATTTTGATAAGTTGATAGAAGAAATTTCATAATTATTATTTATTTTACATATATCTAAAGTAACATCAGTTCCTTGATCACTTTCAGACAGTTTCAAAGGTTCATTAAATGCAACTTTTTTACAGTTATTGCCATTGGCATTAAAGTTTTCAACTAATAAAAACTTAACTCTTTTACCATCATTATCTTCCAATGAGGTTTCAAACTCCTCATTAATTTCTAAGTTATCAATTGTTGAATTGATATCTTGAATAAATTGATCTTGATTAAAGTATCTATATAAATTTGTTACTCTTGTTGACAAATCTTCGTCATCTTTGGGTATGCCTCTAAATTTTAAATCTTTTGGTACCTCAATTTTTTGGGATGCCATCATTACTGTTTTTGTTTTATTATCATCAAGGGAAGCAACAAATGTATTTGTATAAAATCCACCAACAAAAAACATTGTAAATGCTGCAGCTACTCCTGCATATTGAATTTTAAATAATCCAAAGAAATTAAAAGAACCAAATTTCTTAGCTACTGGTTTTTTCCACGTTTTTATAATGTTAGCTTTTTCTTGAAGATTTTTAGGTAAAGGTTGTGATTTAATTTCATTACCCAGTTTGAATAATAGGTCACCAGTTTCTTGAAAATTATTATATAATTCTTTTAATTTTGGATCAGCTTCGATTGCTTTTTTAACCTCTTCATGCTCTTCAATGGGCAAGGTGCCATCTGCATATTGCATTATTTTTGTTTCATCAATCATTAAGCAACTAATCCTTTTAATTCTTTACGACAATTTGATAATCTACTAAGCACAGTTCCTAAGCTTTTAACTTGAGTTACTTCCTGCATTTCTTGCATACTCATTCCTTCGGAAGCTAACATTAAAATCTCTTGGCATTTCTCACCCATCGTTTTAATAGCTGATAGAACTTTGTTACATTCATTACTTAAACTAATTTGTTCTGAAATATCTGTCTGTTTCTTGTCAACTATTTGCAAATCATTTCCTTCATCATCAGTCATAGAAGTCATTTTTTGATTCTTCCTAATTTCATCTATGAATAAACCTTTCATTTTTAATACTGCAATTGCTTTAATGTTTGGGTGATCCATATATTTTTCTTTATTAGATATTAAATATTCCATAGCACCATTCACTAATTCGTAAGGGTCGCTTTTCCCTTTTACTATCCCTAGTGCTATCACTACTAAACTCTTGATAAAATTCTCGTCCAATTTCTCTGTCATATTTAAAGTCTCTAACTAAATCTAAAGTATCAAACTTAAAACAATTATAATCCTTATTCAATTTCATTATATCCTCTTAATACTTGGTGAATTACCACATCTATAAAGTGGATTAGAGTAAGCATTAATCAATTGAAATTCTGTTTTAGAATTACATGCAAAATAAACATTATCAGCCTTTGCACTAGTAGCTACTACAACCATTTTAATTAAAATAAAGACAGTAATTAGCATAATTTTTGAGCTCATATTTAGAATATTCCTAAATTTTTATAAAGATCATCCATTTTTTTGTTGCATTCATAGTCTTGAAAAATTTTTAAAATACTTTTTCGTCCATGTTCATTTAATCCATCAGAGTCGTAACCAAATCCATAATCTTTATCTTTGTAATTACAAAAATAATCTGCATTTGCGCGACTAGCTACTCCAATTACTTTAAGGGTAATTAGAATAGCTATGATTATAAATTGAGGTTTCATTAAAAGTTTCCACCTTTAATTATCTTGTTAGTATAAAAATTATAACCAGTTAACTCACTAGAAATTATGTTCCATTCGCTAGCTTGAGATGTATTAATTAAAACCGAAATTATTCCAATAATCAAAAATATTTTTTTCATTTAATTATTTAGAGTTATAGTTAACTAATATACTTCCAATTACACCAAATACGATTGGTGAAAATCTAGATGCTGAACCTAGAAATGGAGTTAAGTTATAACCTGCATAAGATGCTATAAAATCAATAGCTGCAAAGCCAATCATTAAACCACCCAAGATTTGTGTAACTGATGTTTTTTCTTCTTCTCTTATTATAATTGCTTTTTTCATTGTGTTTCCTTTGTTAAGTTGTTTGTTAGTGTTCATGTTTAATTAACGTTTGATGTTGAATTTTATTCAAAAAAAAAAGATAAAAAAAAAGCCCCAGAAAGGGGCTTTTTTAGTTCTTTATCTGTTGATATTATTTTTTTACAAATCCACCATTATTATTGATCCAAAAAAGACCACCAGGACCATTTGACCATCCAGCTTGGGATGGAGTAGTTATTGCAGTGCTCATTGATAATACTAATAATGCACTTAAAATTATTCTTTTCATTGTGTTTCCTTTTGTTAGTTGTTTATTTGTGTTCATATTTAATTAACGTTTGAGGTCAGATTTTATTCAAAAAAAAATTGAATTTTTTTGCCTAAAAGGAGCTATAAAAATTGCCCCTTTTAGGTGATTATTTATTTTTCGTATTCCCATTTGCCTGTCCAAGGGTTGTATTCAAGCTGTGAATCGTTTCTTTCATAGCTCCATTCGCTTTCCCAAGGGTTGTATTTTAAAGAGGAATCCCTTGGTGCACTTTCCCATTGGCCAGAATATGGGTTATACTTTATCTCAGCCAAACTTATGTTTGGTAGGAGTAAAAAAAACAAAATAATCAGTAGTTTTTTTTCCATTTAAACCTCCTAGAATGTTAACGAGTAAATGGTAAGATTATTCAAATAAATTTGTGAAAAAAATGAATTTTAACAAAACCTTTTCATTATTAGCTTTAATTATTTTTTTTACTTTTTCACTAATAAATATTGCTATTTCAAACCCAACAGAAAATGCAAAGAAATTAGATTTTAGAGAGTATGGTCCTTTTTTTGGAATAAAAAAAGGAAGACAATGGATAAGAGGAATACACGTTGGTACAAAAGATGATTATGCCCAAAGTACTTGGTATGGCACATTTGCAAAAGATAACATGTACTATAAAGGTTATTTTGTCCATACTTATTCAGATGGAAAAGTAATTTATCAATACAATCATTTTAAAATAGATAAACAAGGAAAAGTTATTCAAGATGAAGATAAGCAATTTCTTGTTGAGGACTCTTACGTAATTTCAAAAGATGATTTTGAAAAAGTAAAATCATATATTCAATATGATATTGAACTTCCTTTCAGCTTTTATGATTTTGGAGTAAAAGATACCAATAAAACAATTGCTTATAAATTTTGTGCAAGTAGAGGAGCTTCATGGTATTGGACCTCAATTTCACTAGACAAATGTCAAGATAACTCTGAAGTTTCTGTGGGTGAATTCATAAAAATACGTCTTACAAGAGTTGTTGGCTCAGAACCTGACAATAGAACTGTTGATCAGAGATTTTTTGAGGAGTTAGATAAACTTTTAGTAGAGTTTAAAACTTATGACATTCCCGCAAAAATAATTTATGATTCAATCGAAAAAGATCGACTACTTGCTAGTATTAGTAAAAATACGGCTCCTGAAAAAAAACAAGAAAAAAAAATAAAATTAAATTTCGAAACTGATGAAAAATATTATGCCTTAGTTATTGGAAATAATGATTATCAACATTTAGAAAAATTAGATGCAGCAGAAAATGATGCCGTTGTTATTGCTGATGTGTTAGAGAAAAAATATGGATTTGAAGTGGATTTACTTTTAAATGCAGATTATGACCAAACAGTTAATTCTCTGTTTAAAATTACAGATAAGCTTAAAAGAAATGATAATTTATTTATTTATTATGCAGGTCATGGAGAATTAGATAAAGCTGAAAATAGAGGTTACTGGCTTCCAGTTGATGCAAGTTATGAAATGAGATCAAAATGGATAAGTAATCAAAGGATTGTTGATCGAATTAAGGCTACAAAAGCTAAGCATGTTTTATTAGTTGCAGATAGTTGTTTTTCAGGAACACTAATGAGATCGGGAAGCAATCTAGAGAAAGCGGAGTCTATTGATGCGAAATACATTAAGAGACTTAAAAATAAGAAAACACGTTTAGTAATAACTTCCGGCGGCAATGAACCAGTGGTTGATAGTGTAGGTGGAGAACATTCTTTGTTTGCTTTAAAATTTATCGATACTTTAAAAAATAATAATACAGTGATTAATTCGCAAATTTTATTTGAAAACGTTAGAAGATACGTAGTAGCAAATGCAGACCAAACTCCTGAAAGAGCAATGGTCCATAAAACAGGCCATGATGGGGGAGATTTTTTATTTTTTCCTAAGAAATAAAAAAAGCCCCTTAAGGAGTAAAGGGGCTTTTAATTAACTAGAGATTGATTAGCAACCACTGAAATTATTCCAGCAAACTCCATCAGGACTTGTTCTGTAGTGAGAGTCTACATAAGTACCATTACTTTTGAAGTATCCATCAACTAATACTAAAGCATTAGCCGCTGTATTTAAATTTAGGCCAATTACCGAAATTAGACCAATCATCATTATTACTTTTTTCATTGTGTTTCCTTTGTTAAGTTGTTTGTTAGTGTTCATGTTTAATTAACGTTTGTAGTCAGATTTTATTCAAAAAAAAAAGATAAAAAAAAAGCCCCTGAAAAGGGGCTTTTTTATTTTAATACTTTTGGACTTTAGCTTAGTGCCATCCACCCATTAAAGAATTATAAGTAGGAGTATAAGTACTAGTGTAACCACCACCATAAATATTAGGTGTGTGCGTCCAGTAACCAGCATTAGCATTTGTTGCTAAAACTGAAATTATTCCTATTACCATTGCTATCTTTTTCATTGTGTTTCCTTTTGTTAGTAGTTTATTTGTGTTCATATTTAACTAACGTTTGAACTAAAATTTTATTCAAAAATAATTGAATTATTCCCTTAAATGGAGAAAATCACTTACCAACGGATTTACCAACGAATGCAATTACAAACAGAAACAAACAGAAACAAAACAAAAACATTCCAGCTTGATTAAAGTTAATATTGTTGTAAAACCATGAATATTAATAGGGCCTGTAGCTCAGTTGGTTAGAGCAGTACACTCATAATGTATTGGTCCCAGGTTCGAGTCCTGGCGGGCCCACCAAATATTTTAATTTAATTTTTAGAAAACTCTTCTAAAGTTTTAAAAAGAGCATTTATATCATTGTCATTTGAGTTTAATATTGAAGAAAACTCCTCTTTTTGAGTTCTTGCTAAACTCAAACCCTCAATGATTAGGTCTCTTATTAAAGGACTGTCAGGATTTTTTGTATAAATTCTCCAATCAATATTTACCTCGGGTCTTTCTGCTGTCCCCTTTAAAAGGCTATTAACAATTGTATAATTTTCACTTAATTTTTCTTTGGATTGAACATCAATTTCAGGATTTGTATATTCTGCCAATCTACTTGAAAAACTTTTAAGAAAATACTCTTCAAATAAGATTGCATATCTTTTCTTTTGATCATCGTTAATGGTCTTTCTAATTGAACCAAGTGTGTAAAATCCTATACCTCTAATATCTACAGTTTCTTTTGCAATTAATTTTAATTCATCCATTTTTTTCTCTTTTGAAATGTTTTCAGATAATATTTTTGAAGCCCTATTTACAGTTGATTGTACAAATATCTCTGGCTCTATAGAATATGAATTATTTAAATTTAAAATATATAAAAAAACTACGACAACAATTTTTTTTATTTTCATAGTTTTTTTTAATTATTGGCTGATTTCTTCCCAATCGCTATCATCTTGAGTGTCAATAATTTTTTTTGTATTTAGTATTCTTTGCTGTCTATCTTGTAAATACAAACTTTTTACCGAAGCATAAAAATCTAAAGAGTTTTTTTCTAAATTCTCAATAGAGTCAAAGTTTTTTGCTCTGAAATCAACTCCTGAAACTCCTTTTGAGGAATAGTAATTAGCCTCGTTAAAATATTGAGTGTCATTTCTTACAGTAACATTATACCAGGGGTCACCACCAAAAAA
>CABYTJ010000006.1:0-56726 GCA_902521885.1 uncultured Pelagibacteraceae bacterium | reverse complement strand
TTGATTTCTCAGATAGTATTAAGAATTCAGAAAATGAAATTAGATTTTTTTTAAAAACAAAAATGTATAATAATAAAAATGTATTAACTAAGAATAATAAGGGTAAATCTATAATTAAAAAATTATTTAATAAGATTAAACTAAATCCAAAAAAATTTATCTCAAAAGAACAACTTTCATTAAATAAGTATAGAGCAATTTCAGATTTTATATCAGGAATGACAGACCGATATGCTATAAACCTTTACAATAATATTAAATGAACATTTTTGAACAATATTTAGATAAAATAAAAAAAATTATATTAGATCAGGCTAAAAATGGAGAATTGGTTTTACCTGAAAGACTAGATGGTATTACAGCTGAGATGCCTCCAGCAAAGTTTAACAGTGACATCTCAACAAATGTCGCAATGTTTTTATCAAAATTAAATAATAAACCTCCATTAGATTTAGCTAAATTATTGGCAAAACCAATAAAAGAGAATGATGATTTAATTGAAGATGTTTCAGTTGTTAAGCCAGGATTTATAAATATTAAATTTAAGCCAATTTTTTGGACTAACTTTATCCAAAGTATAATTAAAGACTCTGATAATTTTGGAATTAACAGTAATGAAAAAAAGAAAAGTTACTTAGTTGAATTTGTTTCTGCTAATCCAACTGGACCTTTACATGTAGGTCATTGTCGTGGAGCTATATTAGGCGATGTAATTGCAAATATTTTGTTATTTAATAAACACAAAGTTACCAAAGAGTATTATGTCAACGACTATGGTAATCAAATTATAAATTTTACAAAATCTGTTTATTTTAGAATAAGAGAAATCCTTTTTAAAGAACCTTTCCCTTCAGACAATGAAGATCTCTATCCCGGGGATTACCTAATTACTTTTGCTGAAAACATAGTTAATGCAAATAAAAAAATAAATTTTGAGAATTTTGATCAAATAGGCGAAAAACTTACTGATCTATCTATTGAAGAGGCACTTAAATTGATTAAAAAAAATCTGAATATTTTAGGTATTATTCATGACAACTTTGTTAGTGAAAAAAAAATAGTCACTAATCAAGAAGTTGAAAATGTAATTGATTATCTTCAAAAAACTAAATTTGTTTATAAAGGAAAAATCAAAGCACCTGTGGGTGAAAACAATGATAAATGGGAAGAAAGAGAGCAATTGCTTTTTAGATCAACTGATTTTGGTGATGATAAAGACAGAGCTTTACAAAAGACTGATGGTTCATGGACTTATTTTGCTAGCGACGTTGCATACCATAAAAATAAATTAGATAGAAAATTTGATTTTTTAATTAATATTCTAGGAGCAGATCATGCAGGTTATATAAAAAGAATATCATCCTCAGTGGATGCTTTATCAAATTCAAAAGGAAAATTGATCTGTAAAGTAAGCCAGTTGGTCAAACTTATTAAAGATAAAAAACCTTTTAAAATGTCTAAAAGAAAAGGTGATTATATAACTGTAGACGATTTAATTAATGAAGTTGGAAAAGATGCAACAAGATTCATTATGCTTAATAGAAGTAGTGACGTAGAACTTGATTTTGATTTTGATAATGTAATTGAGAAATCTAAAGATAATCCTCTGTATTATGTTCAGTACTGTTATGCAAGAATAGCTTCAGTTTTCAGACATATTGGTAAAGATCTAAATTCTGAAATCAAAATTAATAACTACGATTTTCAATATACTGATGACGAAATAAATATTTTAAAAAAAATATCCGAATGGCCTAAATGTATCGATATTGCTAGTAATAAACTTGAACCACATAGAATACCGACATACTTATATGACTTGGCATCATTATTTCACTCATACTGGAACCTGGGTAAAGATAATCCTGAAAAAAGATTTATTAATGATCAGAAAAAAATTACTGATGATAAATTGATTTTTCTTAAATCAATTTCTAATGTAGTTAAGTCTGGAATGAATATTGTTGGTGTTTCTACTCCAGAAAAAATGTAATGCTTAAAGAGATTAAATATTTTATATTTATATTCATCATTTGTTTATTTTTATTTTTAACAGGAAGATATTATTTTTCTGATACTAATAAAAAAAATTCATATCGATCTTTACAAAATATTGATCAAAAAATAAATACTTATTCCAAAAATATACCTATTCTTGAAGATGATACAAAAAATATTATAGAATATGTTGAGCAATCAAGTACCAAAAAAAAGAAAAAATTTAATTTTTGGAAACTTTTAGAAACAAATGAATAATCGCAGATCTTTTATTGTTGGAATTAAATCAATTAAACTCTCCAAAAAAGAGGAGCATTTTTTAAAAAAATATAAACCTTGGGGTGTCATTTTATTTTCAAGAAATATCAAAGATATAAAACAAACTTTTAAATTAACTTCATCAATTAGAAAAGTTTTTAAAGATAAAAGATATCCAATATTAGTGGATCAAGAGGGTGGGCGTGTTAATAGATTAAAAAATATAATTTCATTTGATAATCTAACTTCAGAATTTTTTGGAAATAAGTTTATAAAAAATTATAGAGAATTTAATTTTTTCTATAAGTTATTTATTGATAAAACGTCATATTTATTAAGATTATTGGGCATTAACATTAATACAGTTCCTGTATTAGATTTAAAAATTAAAGGAGCCAATAAAGTTATTGGAGATAGATCATTTTCAAGGAATCCTAAAATAGTATCTAAAGTAGGTGATTATTGTATTAAATACTTCAAAGAAAATAGAATTGGTACTGTAATTAAGCATATTCCTGGCCATGGATTAGCCCAAGTGGATAGTCATCTTTCAACACCATTTGTAAGAAAAAAATTAGATTATTTAATAAAAAATGATTTTATTCCTTTTAAGAACAAACAAAGCTTGTTTGCTATGACAGCACATATTGTATTTACTGACATAGACAATAAAAATATAGTAACCCATTCACAAAAATTAATTAAATTAATTAGAAATAGAATAGGTTTTAAAAATATCCTTATTTCAGATGATCTTTCTATGAAAAGTCTAAAGGGACCTATAAAAGAAAATACAATCAAAACGTTTAAAGCAGGTTGTAATATAGTTCTACATTGTAACGGAAACCTTAAAGAAATGACAGTTGTTGGACAAAATTCACCATTAGTTGATCGATTTATAACTAAAAAAACATCAGAATTTTATAAAATTTTAAGTTAATATTCCTCAATGATTGAATCTGATTCTGCACTATTCAAAGTTGATGTTGAAAACTACAATGGCCCTCTAGATGTCTTGCTAGATTTAGCTAAAGCTCAAAAAGTTAATTTAGAAGATATATCTATAACAAAACTAGCGGATCAATTTCATGATTTCATTACAAATGAAAAAAATCTTAACTTAGAAATTGCATCAGAATATTTATTAATGGCAACTTGGCTAGCTTATTTAAAATCAAAACTCTTATTACCTGGTACACCTGATGAAGAATTCAAAGTTCATGAAGTTGCTGAAAAACTTAAGTTACAATTAAAAAAACTAGAATTAATAAGATTACTTTCTGAACAAATGCTCAAGAGAAAACGATTAGGTAGAGAGATTCGATCGAGAGGAAGTAGAGCTGGGATAAAACCAATTTATAACAGTGAATATAAACTGAATTTGTTTGAATTATTAAAAACCTACTCAACAATAATAATGACTAAAGATTTTCAAAGAATAAACATCCCAAAGTTACCTGTCTTTACAACAGAAGAAGGAATAAAAACTATAAAAAATTTCTTTGGAAAATTAATGGATTGGAAAAAACTAGATGATTTAATTCCTAAAAATTTGAAAAACGATACAAAATATAAGAGAACAGGTAAAGCTGGAATATTTGCTGGTTCTTTAGAATTAGTTAAAGAAGGAAATTTAAAGATTAAGCAAGAGAATCTATATGACGATATTTATATTAAAGAAAATAAATGATTAAAAAAAAAATAAAAAAAAAAGATAATATTATTAATTTTCCCTCAAAATTAACTTCTATTGAAAAAGAAATTGAAGCTATAGTTTTTGCTGCTGCAGAACCTTTGAATATTGAAACTATTGAAAGTAAAATTTCAAAAAAGGCTGATGTAGAAAAGATATTATTAAAAATTCAGAATGAATATTCAGATCGTGGAATAAACCTAGTTTGTATATCAAAAAAATGGTCCTTTAGAACATCACCAAATTTATCAAATTTAATGGTACAAGAGAAAACTGTTGAAAAAAAATTA
The DNA here is from genome assembly GCA_902521885.1 of uncultured Pelagibacteraceae bacterium. Lineage (GTDB taxonomy): Bacteria > Pseudomonadota > Alphaproteobacteria > Pelagibacterales > Pelagibacteraceae > Pelagibacter. Next base: position 52,487 of record CABYTJ010000006.1, on the reverse strand, counting down.
TCAAGAGCCGCAATAGAAACACTTGCAATTATTGTTTATCACCAACCTGTTACTAGAGCAGAAATTGAAGAAATAAGAGGTGTGGCTTTTGGGACTAACACACTAGAAATTTTGATGGAATTAAACTGGGTTAAGCCAGGTGGTAGAAAAGATGTACCAGGCAAGCCAATACAATATATAACAACAGATGACTTCTTGAGTCATTTTAATCTTCAAAAGCTTTCTGATCTACCAACTGTTGATGAATTAGGTGCAGCAGGCTTAATTGATAGTACTAATATAGATAATGCAATTTTTGGTACTGGAAAATTTTACAAAGAAAAACAGGACGATAAAAAAGACGACATTTACTCAAATATTGATGAAATGCTTAGTGGCACTCTTGATTCAGATGAAAAGAACTAGTCTTTAATTTTAATTTATCCAAAAAAAAGACACTTTAAATATATAAATAAAAAGGATATAAGAATTGTATGAGCATTGGAATTTGGCAAATAGCTATTGTTGTAATACTTGTTGTATTATTATTTGGTAGAGGAAAAATATCTAGCCTTATGGGTGATGTTGCTAAAGGAATTAAAAGTTTTAAAAAAGGTATGGCATCAGATGTTACTGATGACAATGAGCCTAAAAATATTTCCGACGAAAATCAAGATACAAAGAATAAAGAATAAATCACATGCCTACTATTGGTTGGTTTGAGATCTTAATTGTTGTTGCTATTGCTATAATTGTACTTGGGCCTAAGGATTTTCCTATCATGTTAAAGAAAGCTGGATCTTGGATTGGTACTGCAAAAAAATATATAAATAACGTGCAAAGTGAAATTTCAAATATTGATATTGAAGATAATTCAAAAAAAAAAGAAGTAGATAAAAAAGATGAGTCATGATGAAAATGAAAGTGGCTTCGTAAGTCATTTAGCAGAATTAAGAAAAAGATTAATTAATAGTTTTATTTTTCTGATAGTTTTTTTTATAGCCTGTTATTTTTTTGCAGAACATTTATATGGTTTTTTAGTTGAACCTTTTGCAAAAGCTGTAAAAGATGATGGGTCTGATAGACGACTCATTTTTACTGCTTTACAAGAAACTTTTTTAACGTATTTAAAAGTTTCTTTTTTCACAGCTTTTTTTGTTACTTGCCCTTTTATTTTAATGCAAATTTGGAAATTTATTGCACCAGGCCTTTATAAACACGAAAAGATTGCAATTATACCCTATTTAGTTTTAACACCGATTTTATTCTTTTTAGGTGGCATGTTGGTCTACTATTTGATTATGCCTTTAGCGATAAAATTCTTTTTATCATTTGAAAGCACAGGATTGTCAACAAACTTACCAATTCAGCTGGAAGCTAAAGTGAATGAATATTTATCTCTTGTAATGAAACTCATATTTGCTTTTGGAATAAGTTTTCAATTACCTGTTGTCCTTAGTTTACTAGCAAGAGTAGGAGTTGTTGATTCTGATTTTCTAAAAAAAAGAAGGAAATATGTAGTAGTCATCATATTTGCAGCTGCTGCATTGTTAACTCCACCTGATCCTATAACGCAAATTGGTTTAGCTATTCCTTTATTAATTTTATATGAATTATCAATATTTTCAGTAAAATTTATTGAAAGTAAAAAATTAAAAGATTCTGATGCATAATTTAAAAGAAATTCGAAAAAATTTTGATGCTTTTGAAAAAGAATTAAAAAAAAGAACAATTGACATTAATTTTTCTCAATTAAAAAAATTAGATATACAAAATAGAGAATTTATTCAAAAGAAAGAGAATTTAGAGAAAGAGAAAAAAGATATTTCAAAATCTAAAGATAAATCTTTATTTGCAAAATCTAAAGAGCTTTCAATTTCTTTAGATGAAATTTCCAAGAAACAAAATGTACTTAAATCTGAACTTGAAAAAATTCTATCCAATATACCAAATCTTCCGCATCCCGATGTTCCAAGTGGAAAAGATGAAAATGATAATGTTGAAATTGGTAAATTTGGACAAATTCCTGATTTTGATTTTAAACCTAAGTCGCATTATGAGTTGGGTGAAGAATTGGGAATGTTGGATTTCGACCTTGCAACAAAAACTACAGGGTCGCGGTTTGTTTTTGTTAAAAGTAAATTGGCGCTATTAGAAAGAGCTTTATCAAATTTTATGTTGGATATTCATATACAAAAAAATGGTTATGATGAAATCTCACCACCTTTGCTCGCTTCAGAAAATACTATGTTTGGTACTGGTCAATTACCTAAATTTGAGAATGATCAATTTGAAGTTAAATTAGATAAAGATGCTGAAAGAAAATTTCTTATACCTACAGCAGAAGTAATTTTGACTAATATTGTTAAAGACAAAATTCTAGATATCAAATCTTTACCCATGAGATTTGTTGCCTCAACTCCTTGTTTTAGAAAAGAAGCTGGTAGTTATGGCAAAGACACTAAGGGAATGATTAGACAGCACCAATTTTATAAAGTTGAAATGGTTAGTGTAGTAGAACAAAATAAATGTCTTGAGGAGTTAGAAAGAATGACGAATTGCGCTACGGGTATATTAGATCTTTTAGAATTACCTTATAGAAAAGTTATTCTGTGTAGTGGTGACATGGGATTTAGTGCTGAAAAAACATATGATATTGAAGTTTGGCTCCCTTCAGAAAATAAATATAGAGAGATTTCTTCTTGCTCATCATGTTCCACTTTCCAAGCTGTAAGAATGAAAACTAGATATAAAGATTCTAATAAAGATACCCTTTATGCAGGTACTTTAAATGGGAGTGGATTGGCAATAGGAAGAACTCTTATTGCTATCTTAGAAAATTATCAGCAAAAAGATGGCTCAATAACTATTCCAAAAGTTCTTAAACCTTATATGAACAATTTGGAAAAAATTTCGATCAATTAAAGTTGTTTTAACCCCACAGATAGTATAAATATTCACTTTTAATCAAGGAGTTTTATGGAAAGTTCAGGAATAGGCCAGTTTATACCGTTAATACTAATTTTTGTTATCTTTTATTTTTTCTTAATAAGACCTCAACAAAAAAAAGTTAAAGAACATAAAGCTATGGTTGAAGGCTTAAAAAAAGGAGATAAGATTGTAACCTCAGGTGGCATTACTGGAACTATATCAAGAGTTATCGATAATGATAAAATTGAAGTAGAGATTGCAGACAATGTTACTGTCGAAGTGATAAGAGGCACAGGGGTTCAAAGCTTAATGAACGGCCAAGAAATTAAGAAATAAATCTCAACAAATTAAAGTGTTATACTTTTCAAAATTAAGAATTATTTTTATTACATTAATTTCTTTAATCTTTATATTAATAGCTTCATCAAATCTTTTTAAATTTAGCAATGATTTATTAAACAAAAAAATAAATCTAGGATTAGATTTACAAGGTGGTTCGTATCTTTTACTAGAAATTGATAACAGTCCTGTAGTAGAACAAAAACTTCAGAATCTGACAATCACTATTAAGAATTATTTTAAAGAAAAAAATATAAGAATAAATAATCTTAAGATTTCAAATCAAGAACTTTCGTTTACTGTGGATAATCAATTTAAACAAACAGTATTAGATGAATTTAATGATGAAGAAAGTAATCTTAATCCTTATTATCCAAGATTTAAATCTCATCAATTAAATATCGAAGAAAAAAATGACCTTTTAATTGTTAATTATTCAAAACAAGGTTTGGTTGAACTTAAAACATCATCTCAAGATCAAGCTTTAGAGATTGTAAGAAGAAGAATTGACGAAATAGGTACGAATGAACCAAATATTCTTAAAAGAGGTAATGATAGAATTTTAGTGGAGCTGCCAGGATTAGATGACCCAATGAGAATTAAATCATTACTTGGAAAAACTGCAAATTTAACATTTAGATTTGTAGCCTCAAACACAGAAGATTCCTTTGGTACAGAAAAATTGAAATATGAAGATGGCTCTGAAGAATCAGTCGTTAGCAAAAGAATAATTTTAAGCGGGGATAATCTTTTAGATGCTCAACCAAGAATGAATAATGAAACAAACGAAACTGTTGTTTCATTTACCTTAGATAGAGTAGGGGCAAAAAGATTTGGTAAAGCTACTTCAACAGGTATTGGAAAACAACTAGCAATAGTTCTTGATGGTAAGATTATAAGTGCACCAGTTATAAGAGATACTATTGCAAGTGGATCTGGTCAAATAAGTGGAGGCTTTACATTTCAATCTGCCACTGATCTTGCATTGCTTCTTAGATCAGGAGCATTACCTGCGCCGCTAAATATTATCGAGGAAAGAACTGTTGGCCCAGATCTTGGACAAGACTCTATTAATGCTGGAATGATTGCTTTGGCTATTGGGTTTGCTTTAGTTATTTTATTTATTTTTATTAAATATAAAATATTTGGTCTCATTACTAATATAGCATTAATTATAAATTTATTTCTTTTAATAGGTGTTTTAACAATATTTGAAGCAACTCTGACCTTACCTGGAATTGCTGGTATAATTTTAACTGTGGGTATGGCTGTCGATGCTAATGTTTTGATATTTGAGAGAATTAAAGAAGAATTAAAAGACGAAAAAAATAACTTAATTGCTTTTGATAGTGGCTATACTAAATCAAGAACAGCTATTCTTGATGCAAATATAACAACATTAATTGCTGCAATTATATTATTTTTCATGGGATCTGGTCCTATCAAAGGCTTTTCTTTAACTCTAGGAGTTGGAATATTCACTACACTTTTTTCAGTTTATTTCATAGCTAGATTATTGACTGTTTTGTATGTAGCCAAAAACAAGCAAAAAGAGAGATTAATTTAGATGATAGCATTTAACAAATATTATAACAAATTTAACATTCTTTCAGTTTCGCTTGTTGTAGCCTCATTATTATTATTGACGTTCAAGGGTTTAAATTTTGGTATAGATTTTAAAGGTGGAACACTAATTGAACTTAGAGCGTCAGAGTCTAAAATTAATGTATCTACTTTAAGAGATAATCTTAATCAAATGAACTTAGGTGATGTTTCGGTTAAAAAATTTGGAAATGAAACTGATTTTTTAATTAAGTTTGAAAATAATGATAATAAAAATGTAATAGAAGAAATTAAAACAAACCTTGATAAGTCTTTTGGAAATAATTTTAATTTTAGAAGAGTTGAAAATGTAGGACCAAAAGTAAGTGCAGAATTATTAAAGTCTGGAATTATAGCAATATCAGTTGCTTTGATTTTAATGCTTATCTATATTTGGATTAGATTTGAATGGCAATTTAGTCTTGGAGCTATATTAGCTTTATTTCATGATGTTATAGTAACATTAGGTTTATTCTCTCTTCTTGGACTAGAAATTAATTTATCAATTATTGCTGCTGTACTAACAATTGTTGGCTATTCGATGAATGATACAGTCGTAATTTTTGATAGAGTTAGGGAAAATTTAAGAAAATATTCAGATATAAAAATTTTTGAACTAACAAATATTTCAATAAATGAAACTTTATCGAGAACTTTAATAACTTCTATAACAACTTTGTTAGCATTGTTATCGATATTCTTCTTTGGAGGTGAAATTTTAAGAGGCTTTTCTCTAGCTATGATATTTGGTGTAATTTTTGGTACTTATTCATCTATATACATTGCTAATACAGTTCTAGTTAGACTTAGAGTGTCTCAAAAAACTGTTTTAAAAGAAGACGATAATAGTTAATATAAATTTTGAGCTGCCACCATTGTCAGTAGCATTGGTATGGACAATAATGTATTTGTTCTTGAAAATAACATTGCTGTTCTTGCAGATTTAGCTTTTAATTCTGGTTCACACTCAACAATACCCAAAGCTCTTTTCTGATTAGGCCAAATAACAAACCATACGTTAAAAGCCATAATTAAACCTAACCACATTCCAATACCTATAGCTGTGTGTTTTGGTATTCCAGAACCGATACTAAGTGTCATCGAGTCATGTAAATATCCATTTAGTCCAGCAAGAATTAATCCAGATAAAACAGTAAGTGCTGCTCCCCACCTAAAATAAAATAATGCAGCAGGTGCAATAACTTTTCCAATTGCAGGTTTTTGTTCGTCAGGTATTTTACTCATATTAGGAATTTGAACAAAATTGAAATACCATAATAAACCAATCCACATTATTCCAACTATGACATGAACATATCTTGCAACCCAACTCCAAAAAATTCTATCAAAGCTAAATCCATCATTTTGATAAAATAATCCTAGAAATAAAATTATAGCAATGGCTAAAGATGCATGTATTGTTTTAGAAAGCGAAGAAAGTAAGTTTCCCATTGCTAATTAATATACTAATTTCATCTAGATATAACAATATTTATTATTTAATTTAAAAGTGGTTTTAAAAATTTACCTGTATAACTGTTAGTAATCTTGCAGATTTCTTCAGGTTTACCCTCTGCGATAATTTTTCCACCTTTTACTCCTCCCTCGGGACCCATATCCACTATGTAATCTGCAGTTTTTATCACATCTAAATTATGCTCAATGACTACAACGGTATTTCCAAGTGAAACAAAAGTATGAAGAATTTCTAATAATTTTTTAATATCATGTTGATGTAGGCCTGTAGTAGGTTCATCTAAAATATACATAGTTCTACCTGTCGAACGTTTAGATAATTCCTTGGCAAGTTTTATTCTTTGAGCCTCACCTCCAGATAATGTTGTAGCTTGTTGTCCAATTTTTATATAACCAAGACCAACTTTTTTTAAAGTAAGCAGTTTAGTTTTGATATTAGATATGTTTTCAAAATATTCACAACCTTCATCTACAGTCATATCCAAAACATCAGCAATACTTTTATCTTTAAATTTTATCTCTAAAGTTTCTCTATTATATCGGGTACCTTTGCATTCATCACACTGTATATAAACATCAGGTAAAAAATGCATTTCATAAGTAATTACTCCATCACCTTCACAAGCCTCACATCTTCCACCCCTAACATTAAAAGAAAATCGACCTGGCTTATAACCTCTTGTTTTTGATTCTGGTAATCCCGTAAACCAATCTCTAATTGGACCAAATGCACCTGTATATGTTGCTGGATTAGATCTAGGTGTTCTACCAATAGGTGACTGATCGATATCAATAATTTTATCAACTAATTCAGTTCCTTTAAAACCTTTAAAAGGTTTTGGAATTTTTCTAGATTTATTATTATTTAGAGTTAGGTTGAGTGCATTATATAAAGTCTGTAACACAAGGGTAGATTTACCACTACCAGATACACCAGTTACACAAGTTAAACTACCAAGTGGTATTTTTAAATTTACATTATCCAAATTGTTACCACTAGCTCCGGTAATTTCTAAAAACCTTCCATTTTTTGCCAACCTTCTTTTTTGAGGAACATTAATCTTTAATTTATTTGAAAGATATTTACCTGTTATACTGTTTTTATTTTGGCTAATTTCTTTAAAAGAACCTTGTGCAACTATTTCACCACCATTATTACCAGCTTCAGGACCAAGATCAATTATATGGTCTGCATTTTCCATTGTTTCAGTATCATGCTCTACTACAATTACTGTGTTACCTAAATCTCGCAACCTTTTAAGTGCATTAATTAATTTAACATTATCTTTTTGATGAAGACCAATAGAGGGTTCATCAAGTACATATAAGACACCTGTTAATCCAGAACCTATTTGTGAAGCTAAACGTATTCTTTGTGCCTCACCACCCGATAAAGTTCCAGATTCTCTTGATAGTGTAAGATAGTCAAGACCAACATTTAATAAAAAATTTAATCTTTCATTTATCTCTTTTAAAATATGTTCAGCAATTTTTACTTGTCTTTTATCAAGAGTATTTTTAAGATTTTCAAACCATTTAGCAGCATCAGAAATAGACTTTTCAGTTACTTCACTTATATGTAATCCATCAATTTTAACACAAAGAGCTTCATCTTTTAGTCTATGACCATTACATCTCTCACACTTTGTATCAGATTGGTATTGAGAAATTTCCTCTCTTTTCCAATCACTATCTGTTTCTAAGTATCTTCTTTCTAGGTTGTTTATTACTCCTTCAAATGTTTTTTTATGAGAATATTTTTCATAACCATCATCATATGAGAACCTTATTTCTTCTTCATCAGATCCATAAAGGATTATATCTTTTATCTTTTTTGAAAGTTTTGACCATTTATCCTCTAATGAGAATCCATAATGTTTTGCTAATGACGAGAGTGTTTGGGCATAATATAATGTTGTAGTTTTTGCCCAGGGCTCTATAGCTCCATCTGCGATACTTTTCTTTTCATTTGGTATAACCAAATTGGGATCAACATTTAATTTTATTCCTATTCCTTCACATTCTTCGCAAGCACCAAATGGACTATTAAAAGAAAAAAGTCTTGGTTCAATTTCTTCAATTGTGAAGCCACTTTCTGGACAGGCAAATTTAGTTGAGAATATCAATTTTTCTAATTTTCTAAATTTCTTAGGTAAAGTTTCATCCTCATATTCAACAAAAACTAAACCATTAGCAATATTAATCGATGACTCAATACTTTCAGCCAGTCTATTTCCTAAAGATGAATTTAAAACTATTCTATCAACAAGAATGTAAATATCATGTTTAACTTTCTTATTTAATTCAGGGACTTTTTCTATATCGTATAAAACATCATCTATCTTTATTTTTCTAAACCCTCTTTTTTTGTAATTTAAAATTTCTTTTCTATATTCTCCCTTTCGACCTCTTACTACTGGTGCATAAATATATATAGTCGATTTTTTTGGGAGTTCTTTGATTTTATCAACAATTTGTGTGACAGTTTGTGATGTAATTGGTTTACCAGTGAATGGTGAAAAAGGTATTCCTGCTCTAGCATACAGTACTCTCATATAATCATAAATTTCAGTCACTGTTGCAACTGTAGACCTAGGATTTTTTGATGTATTTTTTTGCTCAATTGAAATTGCTGGACTTAATCCTTCAATTAAATCTACATTTGGTTTTTTCATTTTGTCTAAAAATTGTCTTGCATATGCCGATAAACTTTCAACATATCTTCTTTGCCCTTCAGCATAGACTGTATCAAATGCTAATGATGATTTTCCTGATCCAGATAAGCCAGTAATTACAACAAATTTATCTTTAGGTATTTCTAAAGAAATATTCTTCAAATTATGTTCTTTAGCTCCCTTAATAACTATCTTTTTAATCATAATTTTTGTTGCTTTGACTTAATAAAATTAATATTCAGAGTAAATTGTGATATAGTTCAAATAAATTAATTTAACAAATATTAAAATATTATGGCTGGAAGTTTAAATAAAGTACTTTTAATTGGTCGTTTGGGCGCAGATCCTGAAATTAAACAAATGGTTAACGGTAAAAGCGTAGCTAGATTAAGTTTAGCTACTAGTCAATCTTGGAAAGATAAGAATTCAGGTGAAAAAAAAGAGAAAACTGAATGGCACCGTATAGTTGTATTTAACGAAGGACTAGTAAATGTTGTTCAACAATATTTGAAAAAAGGTGCTCAGATTTATGTTGAAGGACAGTTAACAACTAGGAAATGGAAAGACGAGCAATCTGGTCAGGATAAGTATTCAACTGAAATAGTTATTCAAGGTTATAATTCATCTTTAACAATGTTGGGTGGTGGAAATTCTGGTGGAGGAATAGCTAATGACAATACTCAATCAACATCTAACAATGATGACATGTCTCAAATATCTAATGATATGGATGACGAAATTCCGTTTTAATTCATATGCAAAAAACAGAAGTTCCTGAAGATAAAAATATTAAGTTAATCTCAATGCATGATGAGATGAGCTCATCTTATCTTTCTTATGCAATGAGTGTAATAGTTAGTAGAGCATTACCTGATATTAGAGATGGTTTAAAGCCAGTTCATAGAAGAATTTTGTACGCGATGTACAAAGGTGGTTACGACTGGTCTAAACAATTTAGAAAATCTGCAAGAATAGTAGGTGATGTAATTGGTAAATATCATCCTCACGGTGATCAGTCCGTATATGATGCTCTTGTTAGAATGGTACAAGACTTTTCCATGAGTTTACCTTTAGTTGAGGGTCAAGGAAACTTTGGTTCTATCGATGGAGATCCTGCAGCTGCAATGAGATATACAGAAACAAGGCTTTCAAAAGTTTCTCAGTATTTAATTGATGACATTGAGAAAAATACTGTTGAATATAAAAGCAACTATGATGAAACTGAAAAGGAACCTACCGTTCTCCCATCACAATATCCGAACTTATTAGTTAATGGGGCAGGTGGTATAGCTGTTGGAATGGCAACGAGTATTCCGCCACATAATTTAGGTGAAATTATTAATGGCACATTAGCTTTGATTGAAAATAAAGATATTAAGATTAGAGAATTAATGAAGCATATACCAGGCCCAGACTTCCCAACTGGGGGTGTAATAATTGGTAAAGATATTATTAAACAGGGATACAATAACGGTAGAGGTTCATTTAAAATAAGAGGTGAAGTATCAGCCGAGTCTCTTAAGAATGGAAGAGATAGATTGGTAATTACTTCTATTCCATATCAAGTAAATAAATCAGTTTTAAACGAAAGAATTGCACAATTAGTAAGAGAAAAAAAAATTGAGGGTATTAAAGATATTAGAGACGAGTCTAATAGAGAAGGTATTAGAGTAGCTATAGACTTAAGAAATGGTGTTGAACCAGAAACTATTAAAAGACAACTTTACAAAAATACTCAAATTGAAAGTTCTTTCGGTTTTAATACTTTAGCTATAGTTGAGGGGAAGCCAAAAACTTGTAACTTAAAAGATTTTTTAACTAGCTTCTTATCGTTTAGAGAGGATGTTGTAATTAAAAAAACGAAGTATGATCTGAACAAGGCAGAAGATCGTGCTCACATTTTATTAGGCTTATCTGTTTCTGTTGAAAATTTAGATAAGATTATTAAAATTATTCGTTCATCAAAAACACCTGATGATGCAAAACAATCCATTCTAAAAACGAAATGGAAAATTAATAAAACACAAAAATTAATTTCTTTAGTTGAAGGTAAAAAAAGTAAAAACCTGTACTCATTAACCGAGTCTCAAGTTTTAGCTATTCTAGAATTAAGATTACAAAAATTAACAGCTTTAGGAGCTAACGAAATTGAAGTTGAGATAAAAAAACTAGCTGAATTAATTATTAAATTTAAAAAAATCATATCCTCTAAAAAAGAACTTTTAAAAGTCATTAGTGAAGAACTAAAAAGTATCAAAGAAAAATTTGCAATCCCAAGAAGAACTAAAATTATAGACGCTGTATTAAATTATGATATTGAAGAAACAATTCAAAAACAGTCAGTAATAATAACTGTCACGTTACAAGGATATATAAAAAGGGGCTCTTTGGATGGTGTTAAACAGCAAAAAAGAGGTGGTAAAGGAAAATCTGGAATTACAACGAGAGATCAGGACTCTGTTATTCAAACATTGTCAGTTAATACCCATACTTCCGTTTTATTTTTTTCTACAGAGGGTTTAGTTTATAAAATCAAAGCATGGAAAATCCCTGAAGGGTCAACAACTTCAAAAGGTAAATCTTTGTTTAATATTTTACCTTTAAAAAATCACCAGTCTATAAGCTCAATTATGCCGATGCCAGAAAATGACACAGACCTTAAGAATTATCAAATAATTTTTGCAACTGCTCAAGGTAAAGTCAGAAAAAATAGCCTAGATGATTTTTCCTCAATTAATGCCTCAGGAAAGATTGCAATGAAACTTGATAATAATGATAAAATTGTAGGTGTAAAAATATGTCAGGATGATCAAGATATTATGTTGAGCACTAAATTTGGTAAATGTATCCGATTTGAAGCAAAAAAATTAAGAGTTTTTAAAGGTCGCTCATCTAAAGGAATTAAGGGGATTGAATTAGCTACAAATGATCAGATAGTATCTCTTTCTGTAATTGATAATGACAAAATAAAAAAAAATGGCAAAATATCTAAAGATGAAAAATCTGAAATTAAAGCTAAAGAAAAATTTGTTTTATCAATAAGTGAGAATGGATACGGCAAAAAGACTTCCCATATGGATTATCGAGTAACAAATCGTGGTGGTAAAGGAATTATTGGAATTGTAAATTCGCCAAGAAATGGAAATATAACCTCATCGTTTCCTGTGTTTGAAGGAGATGAAATATTGATTTCAACAAATAAGGGTAGAGTAATTAGAGTTGCTGTAAAAGAAATTAGATCAGCTGGTAGGAATACTCAAGGTGTTAGAATTATCAAATTATCAGGAGATGAAAAAGTTGTTTCTGCAATTAAAATTGATGATAATTTAATCTAATGAATAAAGTCGCAATATATCCAGGCACATTTGATCCAATAACATACGGACACATTGATGTAATTCAAAAAGCACTAAAATTGTTTGATAAGATAGTTGTTGGTGTTTCAAATGTTAATAATAAAAGTTATTTATTTAGCTCAGAAGAAAGAATAAATATTGTAAACAAAGCGTTATTCGAAGATCTTAAATTGAGCAAGAAAAAAATTGTAGTTGTTTCTTTCAACTCACTTACAACTGACTTATGTAAAAAGTTTAAATCCAATATAATTTTAAGAGGCTTAAGAGCGGTTTCAGATTTTGAATATGAATTTCAACTAGCTGGAATGAATAGAAAATTAAACAATAATATAGAGACAATTTTCTTAATGTCAGATGTTGAAAATCAGATTATTTCATCAAAATTTGTTAAAGAAATTGTTAAATTAGGTGGTGACATAAAAAAATTTACAACTAAAAGTACAATTAGATCTTTAAAAGATAAAAATGACAATTATGAATAGATTATTAATAAGGATACTAATCTTATTTTTTTTAACAACCAACCAATCAATAGCACAGGAGAATATAATGATTTTAAAATTAAAAGATGGAGATGTTAAGATAGAATTGTTTCCAGATGTAGCACCTAATCATGTGAAAAGAATTAAAGAACTAGCTGACAATGGTAAATACGACAATGTTGTTTTTCATAGAGTAATAGATGGATTTATGGCTCAAACTGGTGATGTTAAATTTGGTAATTCATCATCTGATGATTTTGATTTAGGAAGAGCGGGTATGGGTGGTTCTGATTTACCAGATTTACAACAAGAATTTAGTAAGTTGCCTCACGATAGAGGGACTTTATCTATGGCAAGATCATCAGATCCTAATAGTGCCAATAGTCAATTTTTTATTTGTTTTAAACCTGCACCATTTTTAGATAATCAATATACTGTTTTTGGAAAAGTAGTTGAAGGAATGGAATACGTAGATAAAATTAAGAGAGGTGATGAAAGCAACAATGGTTCTGTGTCAGATCCAGATAAAATAATTAGCTTTAAATCTTTATAGACTTTAATGGCATTAAAAGATTTTGCTTTTAATGTGTTAAACAAAGATAAATACGCCAGACATGGTTTAATTCAAACCCATAGAGGTAATATAAAGACACCTGCCTTTATGCCAGTTGGAACTCAAGCAACTGTTAAAGCTTGCACAATTAATGATATAATCAAAACAGGCTCTGAGATTATTCTTGGAAATACTTATCATTTAATGATTAGACCTGGAGTTGACAGAATCCAAAAAGCTGGTGGTTTACATAAATTTATGAATTGTGATTTGCCGATACTTACTGACTCTGGAGGTTTTCAAGTGATGTCATTATCTAAATTAAATAAAATTGATAGAGAAAAAGGAGCTATTTTTAATTCACATGTTGACGGAAAAAAATTTTATTTAAGTCCTGAGGAAAGTATAAGAATTCAACTTGGATTAAATTCAGATATTGTAATGATTATGGATGAGTGCCCCAAAAAAACTAATGATTATCAATTAATACAGAAATCTATGGAGTTATCTTTATATTGGGCAAAAAGATCAAAAACTGCGTTCGGTAAAAATCCTCATAAAGCTTTATTTGGAATAATACAAGGAGGACTTTTTAAGGACTTAAGATTAAAATCATTAAATGAATTAGAAAAAATCAATTTTGATGGTTATGCAATTGGTGGATTAGCTGTAGGAGAAACTCAAAAAGAAATGTTTTCAGTATTAGATGGTATTAAAGATGTTTTACCAAACGAAAAACCTCATTATTTAATGGGAGTAGGTACCCCTCCAGACATTTTAGGTGCTGTTAAAAGAGGTATTGATATGTTTGATTGTGTGATGCCAACAAGATCAGGAAGAACAGGATTGGCTTTTACTTGGAATGGTAGAATTAATATAAAAAATAATAGATATAAAGATGATAATACTCCTCTAGATGATAATTGTACAAATCTCAACCTGAACAAGTATTCAAAAAATTATTTGAATCATCTCTTTAATACTAACGAAATTTTAGGTTCGATGATTTTAACTTTACACAATATAAACTTTTATCAAGAATTGATGACAGCAATAAGAAAGAATATTGAAAATGGTACATTTGACACCTTTCATGATAAATATATTGAAAAGTTGTAAATAAGAAACTATTTGTCTCAGAAATTCCTATTTGAATTATTAAAATAATTCTATATATAGAAATAATTCATCTAATGAATGTGGGCCCTTAGCTCAGTTGGTAGAGCAATTCCCTTTTAAGGAATGGGTCGATGGTTCGAGTCCATCAGGGCTCACCACATCATTTAGATATCTTTTATAGGTGGAAAATCTAAAGTCACGCTGTTAGTCCAGTCTTTAATTTTTCTTATACGATTATCTGGAGAAGGGTGGGTGCTCATAAACTCAGAGGGAGTTTTTCCCTTATTAAATTCTTTCATTCTTTCCCAAATTTTGATTGTTTCCCTTATATCATATCCTGATAAAGAAGAAAAAATTAATCCAAGGTAATCCGCTTCACTTTCTTGTTTTCTATTAAATGGAAACATTATCCCCAATTGAGAGAGTAAACCAACCGTATTCATTCCTGTGGTTCTATTAACTTGAGATAATTTACCACCACTTAGAATATCAACAATTTGAGTTCCGGTATTAAGAAGAGCACCTCTACTTGCCCTTTCAACTGAGTGTTTTGCTACAGCATGTGCTATTTCATGACCCATTACAGCTGCCAGACCATTTTTATTTTTTGTAACATCAAGCATACCAGAATAAATTGCGATTTTGCCACCTGGCATACACCAAGCATTTCTAACTTTTTTATTATCAATTAATATATATTCCCAATCAAAATTTACTGTAGGGTCATTTAATTTTGATCTATAGAAATATTCACCTATTGAATATTCCATTTTTTTTCCTATTTCCTTAATTTCATTAAGTGATTTAAGATCATCACTCATTTTTTCTTTTTCTTTTACTTTTTCATAAATAGCTGCTGCCTGAGCATTTAACTTGGCCTCAGAGACAATTTTTAATTGTCTTCTTTCAGTAATAGGTGCTGTAGTACAAGAATTGAGGGCAAAACCACAACAGCCACAACCAACATAAGTTAAGAATTTTCTTCTATCCATTTTCAATTATCATTGATAATATATTTTTAAATGAATCTAAATAATAAAATTTTGTTAATTTTATTTATTATTGCAATTTCTTTCGTAATTTACTCTAGTTTTAATTAATCTTATGAAAAAAAATAAAAAAAAAAGATCTTTTACACTAATTTTAAGAAATTATTTTATAACAGGAGTGGTTGTTCTTATACCTATTGGTTTTACTTTATATTTAAGCAAAATCCTTATTGGAGTTTCATCGAATCTTATTCCTGAAAACATTAATCCTAATAGTTATCTACCGTATGCGATACCAGGTATTGAAATATTAATTTCAATTATTTTAATAACTATTGTTGGTGGTCTATCATTATCCTTTTTAGGAAAAAGAATACTTAAATTAATTGATGATTTATTTAAAAGAATACCTTTCTTAAGAACTATTTATTCTGCAATACTACAAATGACAGAGTCTTTTTCAAATAAAGATAACGATAAAAAAAGTGTTGTATTAATTGAATATCCAAGAAAAGGCGTATGGGCTGTTGGATTTGCTACTAAAGAAAATAAAGGTGAAATGGCGGATAAAACTAATCAAAGATTAATTAATGTTTTTGTACCAACTACTCCAAATCCAACAAGTGGTTTTTTATTAATGTTTCCAATTGATGATGTTATTTATCTTAATATGACTTTTGAAGAAGCTTCAAAATTTATAGTATCAGCAGGAACATCTTCAGGTAAGAATTAAGCTATATCATTAATTATATCTGCTCTATCGTATAACTTAATAAGAGGTTTATATTTACCTATATCTTCATCAGATTTTTCAATTCTATTCATTTCCTTTTCAGCTAATAAAAATAGGTCCTCATTAAGAACAGGGTCAGCTAACTTAAAATTTTTTATTCCACTTTGTTTAAAACCTAAAATGTCTCCAAAACCTCTGATTTTCATGTCTTCTTCAGAAATTATAAAGCCATCATTAGAATCTTTAAGTATATTAATTCTTTTTTTTGCATTTTCACTCAAGTTAGATTTGAACATGAGGATACAGGTGGACTGTTTACTGCCTCTTCCAACTCTTCCTCTAAGTTGATGTAATTGAGATAAGCCAAATTTATTAGCATTTTCTATTACAATTGCATTGGCGTTAGGAAAATCAATTCCTACTTCAATAATTGTAGTAGAAACCAATATCTTAAATTTATTATTTAGAAAATCATTTAGTATTAGCTCTTTATCTACAATATTAGTTTTTCCATGAAGCAGTGCTACATTGTTGGGGAATGCTTTGTTAAGAAATTCAAATTTTTTGATAGCAGATGTGTGATCAACTTTTTTCGACTCTTCAATTAAGGGGCAAACCCAAAAAACTTGATTATTAAGTTCTATTTGTTTTTTTATAAACATCAAAACATCATCAATTTTAGTTTCTAATTTACTGTAGGTTTTTATAGGTTTTCTTGTTGCTGGCTTTTCTCTAATTATTGAAAGATCCATATCACCATAAATTGTCATGGTTAATGTTCTTGGAATAGGTGTAGCAGTCATTAACAAAACATCACAATCGTTTCCACCTTTATCGGATAATTTCTTTCTTTGATTTACACCAAATTTATGCTGTTCATCTATAATTATTAATCCTAACTTTTTAAAAGTTACTTTTTTTTGAAAAATTGCATGTGTTCCAAAAATTATATCTATTCTATGATTTGATAATTGATTAAGTATTTCTTTTTTATCTTTATATTCTGATTTCCCTGAAATTAATCTTATATTTACATTCTTAGGTAATAGTTTTTTTGCAAGATTAAAATGTTGTCTAGCTAAAATTTCAGTTGGGGCCATTAAAGCAACTTGAAAACCTGAATTTATTGTATTGTATGCAGAAATAAGAGAAACGATGGTTTTACCGCTACCAACATCTCCCTGTAACAGTCTAAACATTTTAGTATTTGCACAAAGATCACTATTTATTTCTTTAAGTGATTTTAATTGATCATTTGTTAGTGTAAAATCTAAATTCTTTATTATTAAAGCTTGTTTTTCTAAATTTATTTTTTTCTTCTTTTTTTTTATCTTTTTTATTTTTTTTCTAATTTCTGAATTAACTAAAAACGTAGAAAAAATTTCATCATAAGCAAGTCTTTGATAAAAATTATCTTTATAATTTCCTTGATTCTGAGGTTCATGTAATTCTTTAATTGACTCATTCCAACTTATGCCATTAAATCTTTTAAGCAGTTCTTTAGAGTGCCATTCATCTAAAGTGGGTAATTTGTCCATTATTTGTTTCATAATTTTGTTGTAGACTTTTTCAGTAATACCTTCCGTAAGTGAATATTTGTTATGTTTTTGTTTTATTAACGAAGCATCTTCAGAAACATATTTTGGATTAGTGAGCTGATATTTATTTCTAAATCTACCTATTTTACCACTTATTGTTACTTTCTTTCCTATAGGTAAAATCTTTTTAATATATCCCTCATAACTATTGAAAAAAATACAGTCTAGTTCTCCTGTTTCATCTGAACATACAACTCTATTAGGTAGATTTCTTACTCGAGGAAAAGAGTATTTTTTAGGAACTATTGTTACTGTTTGAATTTCTCCCAATTTTAAATCTTTAATTTCTGACGATAAACTTCTATCTGTATATGACTTAGGTAGTTTCCATAATAGATCAAAAATATTGTTTATCTTTTTCTTTTTAAGCAAATTAGTGGTTTTATTACCTACACCTTTTAAAATTGACAAATCTGATAATAGATATTTATAATTACTTTTATTATCCATAAACAACTAATATATTCTAATAATGGACTTCAATATAGATCAATTAAAAAAAAAAATTATTTACAGATCTAATTATCGTGGAACTAAAGAAATGGACAAACTTCTAGGTGCATTTACTAAAAAATATATTGACGAATTAAGTACCAATGATCTTCTTGACCTAGAAAAGTTATTAAATATAGATGATGATAATTTGTATAGCTTTTATAACAAATTAAAAACTGACTTTGAATTTGAGAGCAATAATATAAATTCTTTATTTAAAAATTTTAAGTATAATGAGAAATAATGGCGGAGAGACTGGGATTCGAACCCAGGAAAGAGTTGCCCCTTTGCCGGTTTTCAAGACCGGTGCTTTCAACCGCTCAGCCATCTCTCCACGAAGAAGCTTTTATAATTAAAAATATTTAATTCAACTATAAAATAGTCTATTTAACATAGTTATTAATTAATTAGCTAAATTATCTATGAAAGAACAATTCAATAAAGGTTTATTATTAACTTCTTTAGGATCTTTTTGGTGGGGTTTTATTGGTGTAATATATTTTCAATATGTATCATTTATTGGTCATATAGAACTAATAGTTCATAGATGTTTATGGACAGCAGTAATGCTTATTTTTACAACTTCAATTCTTTCAAAATGGAATCTTTTTAAAGATATTTTCAAAAATAAGAAAACCTTATTTGCTTTGTTGGTCTCTGGTTTTTTGATATTTATAAATTGGGCTGTATGGATATATGCAGTTGCAACAGAACGAATTATTGACGCAAGTTTTGGCTATTTCATTATGCCGATTATAAGTGTTTTGTTAGGATATATTTTTTTTAAAGAGAAACTTAATTCAAAAAGAATTTTTTCAATTTTATTAGTTTTATTATCAATTATTATTCTAATATTCATAAATTTAAAAAGTTTACCCTGGGTAGGTTTGATAGTAGCTTTTAGTTGGGCTTTTTATAATCTTATCAGAAAGAAGATTAATGTAGATACTGATGTAGGTATATTAATTGAAAGTTTATATATACTTCCTTTTGCTTTACTTATTTTTTATTTTATAACTAAAAATGGACTTAATGATTTTAGCTTATCGAATCCAGGCTTAAGTCTTTTTTTAATATTAGCTGGTCCTATGACTGTGATTCCTTTATTTTTATATGTTAGAGGCGTTGAATTGATTGGACTGGGTCCTACAGGTATGATTTTCTATATAACTCCAACATTACAGTTTATTCTGGGTTATTTTTATTATAATGAAGAGTTTTCTATTATTAAATTTGTGAGTTTTATTATTATTTGGATTGCTGTAGTTATATATCTAAAAGATCTTTATGAAACTAGTTAGTATTCTCATTCTTACTTTAACATTATTTATACACAATTCATACGCTGATAATAATTTAGAATTTGAAAATTGGAAAAGAACTTTTAAAGCTGTTGCACTTAAAAATAATATTTCTGAAAATACTTTTAATTTAGTTATGTCAAATGTTAAATTTTTACCTAAAGTTATTGAATATGATAGGTATCAACCAGAATTTTACGAAGATACTAAAACTTATATTTCTAAAAGAAGTTCAGATAAAAAAGTAAAAAAAGGGGTTATTTTTTACAAAGATCAATCTGAACTAATTAATAAAGTTGAAAAAAAATTTGATGTAGAAAAAGAATTACTTTTAGCATTAATGGGAATTGAAACTAATTTTGGCACATATGTGGGTAAAATGGATATTCTGTCATCATTAGCAACATTAAGTTTCGATCAAAGAAGATCTAAATTTTTTACAAATGAATTGTTAATTCTATTAAAATTAATTGATACAGATCAAATTGATTATAAATCATTATATGGATCATGGGCTGGTGCGTTTGGTTTTTTCCAATTTATGCCTTCTACAATTAAAAATCATGCAATTGATTATAATAATGACAACTATATTGATCTCAAGAATTCACAAGACTCCTATGCTTCTGCAGCTAACTATTTAAATAATATGGGATGGAACCAAGAAACACCATGTTTTTATAAAATTAATCTAAATGACGACATTTCAGATAAATATTTAAATGTTTCAGCAAAAAAATTAAAGAATAAAAAAAAATTAAGATATTTTAAAAAATTTATAAAAAACAAAGAAATATTAGATTCTTTAGATGAAAATTTAAAAGTTGCTATAATTACTCCAGATAAAGATATTGTTGAAAATGCTAATAAACATAATCCAGCTTACATAGTTTTTGATAATTACGAAATAATTTTAAAATGGAATCGATCTTTAAGATTTGCTTTAGCTGTATGCACATTAAAAGATAAAATTAAAAATGAATTATAAATTAATACTGATAATTTTTTTACCACTTTTATTAATAGGTTGTGATCAAACATTTACCATGAAAAATGAAAATTTAGATCTTTCAATAGATGATAAATACAAAAATTCAGGTTTTGCACTTATCTATAATGATAAATTAGAAAACATTAAAAAAATTGAGAGTAGATCTTTAAATATTTATCACAAATCTCTTAAAAGAAAATCAATGGTTAAAATTACAAATCCTGCCAATGGGAATTTTTTAATTGCTGAAGTTAAATCAAATAAAGTAAAATTTTCAAATTTTTATAATTCTATATTAAGTCCTAGAATAGCAGAAACATTAGATTTAGATCAAAATGAACCATATGTTGAAATAGTATTGATATCAAAAAATTCTACTTTTATTGCAGGAAAAGCAAAAACATTTGAAGAGGAAAGTAAAGTTGCAGAAAAGGCTCCAATAGATGGAATTCAAATTAATGATTTAAATGTAAAGAAAAAGAAAAAAAGGATTATAACAAAAAAAAATTTTTCCTATTCTATTAAAGTTGCAGATTTTTATTATAAAGACACAGCCAAAATCTTATTGGATCGTATTAAAAAAGAAACCTCTATTAAGAATTTAAAGATTATTGAATTATCAAAAACAAATTATAGACTTCTAATAGGTCCTTTTAATGATATAAAATCTTTAAGAAATAATTTTGAAAAAATGGATTTATTTAATTTTGAAAATTTAGAGGTTTTAAAAAATGTATAAAAATTTCATACTTTTCTTATTTTCAATTTTATTTTTTTTTAATCATTCTTTTGCAAATATTGATATAAAAGCTAGAACAGCAATTCTACAAGACTACTTATCAGGTGAAATTCTTTATGAAAAAGAGCCAGATAGATCGATTTATCCTGCTTCAATGACAAAAATTATGACAAGTATTATTGCTTTTGATTTGATTAAATCTGGTGATTTGAGTTTAGATGATAAATTTTTAATTTCAGAAAAAGCTTGGAGATTATCTACTGCTGGCTACTCTTCTATGTTTGTAATGGTTGGAGATGAGGTTTCAGTTGAAAATTTACTTAAAGGTATAATAGTTGCTTCAGGTAATGACTCATGTATTGCCTTGGCGGAGGGTATAGCTGGAACAGAAGAAGAATTTGCTATTATGATGACTTCTAAAGCAAGAGAAATTGGAATGGAAAATACTAATTTTGCCAACTCTTCAGGAATTAATGATCCTGATAACTATTCTACTGTTAGAGATATTATGATTATGTCTAATTATTTAATAAAAAATCATCCTGAATTTTATAAATGGTTTAAAGAAAAAGAATTTACTTGGGATAGGACAGGGGGTGATCCTATTACACAAGGTAATAGAAATCCTCTTTTATATAAAAATATGGGTGTTGATGGTGTAAAAACTGGTTACTTAGCTGTAGAAAGATATTCATTAGCATCATCTTTAGAAAGAAAAGGTAGAAGATTAATAGCTGTTGGTAGTGGATTTGAAACAAAGACATCGAGATCAAAGGAAAGCGCAAAATTATTAACGTATGGACTTACAAATTTTGATTTGGTTGAAATAGCAAAATCTAATGAGTCATTTAGTGATGTTGATGTTTGGCTTGGAAAAAAAAATAAAGTCAGCGTCTATTCTAAAGATGATATATACAAAATAATTAAAAAAGGTCAAAAAAAACTACTTAAAATTAAATTGATTTATGATGGCCCTATAGAGGCTCCAATTAAAAAAGACCAGATTTTGGCTAAATTAAAAATAGTTTATGATCAAGATTTAGTAGGTGAATACGACCTTCTAGCTTTAGAAGATATTAAAAAAGTAAATATCTTTTCAAGACTAATGAAGTCATTAAATTATTTAATTTGGGGTGATGTCTAAAAAAATTGTAATAGTTTTTGAAGGTATTGAAGGTAGTGGCAAAACTTTTCACATCAAACATGTATCTAACTATCTAAAAAAAAAGAAAATCAGTCACGTTTCAATAAGGGAACCAGGAGGTAGTAAGAACTCAGAAAAAATAAGAAAGTTAATCTTAAATAACAAATCAAATTTTCAAAAAAATACTGATTTACTACTTTATCTAGCAGCTAGAAGTGAAAATATAAGTCACTTAAAAAAATTTTATAAAAAAAAGATAATTTTATTAGATAGATTTACAGACTCAACTATGGCGTATCAACATTATGGTATGGGTGTAAACCTAGATATAATAAAAAAAATTAATGACCATATTTTAAATAATTTTAAAGTAAATTTTACTTTTTTAAATATTGTAAATGAGAAAAATATGATTAAAAGATTGAGCAAGAGAGTCAAATTAAACAGATATGATAAATTTAACAAAGATTTTTATAGAAGGGTTCAAAAAGGATACCTCAAATTAAGTAAAAATAAAAAAAATTATCAAATTATAGACTCAAACTTATCAATCGAGACAAATAAAAAGAATATAATTAACAAAATAGAAAAGCTAATAAGATGAACCTTTGCTCTAAATCACAAACAAAACTCTATGGTTTAGATGAAGAACTTAACGAATTAATAAATTTATATAATAATTCAAAATTACCAAATAAAATTTTGCTTTCAGGAGAAAAAGGTATTGGTAAGTGCACTCTTGCTTATCATTTAATAAATTATATTTTATCCAACAATGAAGAAAATCCTTACAACACTAATGATCTTCAAATAAATACAGACAATCATTCTTTTAAATTAATTCAAAATAATTCAAATCCAAATTTTAATCTAATTGACGTAAACTCTGAAAAAAAAAGTATTGAAATTAATCAGATTAGAAGCTTAATTAATAATCTTAATAAATCTTCATTCAATGCAAAACCAAGGTTCATTTTAATTGATAATATTGAATTTTTGAATGTAAATTCTATTAATGCATTACTTAAAATTTTAGAAGAACCTAATGAAAATACTTATTTTATTTTGATAAATAATAATAAAAAAATCCTATCTACTCTTTTATCTAGGTGCTTAAATTTTAAGATATCACTAAGTAACGAAAAGGTTTCTCTTGTGAATAAATTATTATTTGGTGATGATATCAAAAACTTGATTAATTCTGATATATTAGACTATTACCACACACCAGGTAAAATTTATGATATATTAGAATTTTCTAAAGAAAAGGAAATAGATTTAAGAGATGTTAATTTAAAAGAGTTTTTATCATTAATTATCAATGGATCTTATTATAAAAATGATAATAGAATAAAGGTTATTCTGTACAATTATTTAGAATTATTTTTGCTAAAAAAAATTTCTATCACTTACTTTGAAATTTTTAGTTACTTTTTAAAAAAGATTAATAATGTAAAAAAGTTTAACCTCAATGAAGAGTCTTTATTTTTAGAAATTGACTCAAAATTATTAAATGGATAAAAATTTTTATATTACTACTCCAATTTATTATCCATCTGCAAAACCTCATATGGGACATGCTTATTCTAGTATAATAGCAGATTTTTTTGCTAGATTTAAAAGAATAGACGGTTTTAAAGTTCATTTTTTAACTGGTACTGATGAACACGGTTTAAAAATTCAAAGATCTGCCGAAAAAAAAGGATTAAAACCATTACAATTTTGTGATGAAATTAGTAAAACTTTTAGAAATCTTTCTGAAATACTAAATCTAACTAATACAGATTTTATTAGAACTACAGAGAGCCGCCACAAAACTTCAGTTCAACATTTATGGAAAGAATTGGAGAAAAATGACGATATTTATCTATCTAAATATTCTGGTTGGTATTCAGTTTCAGATGAAGCGTTTTACAGTGAGGATGAAATTGAAGAAATTAATGGTTCAAAGGTCGCAACTTCATCTAAATCAACTGTAGAATGGGTAGATGAGGAGTCATATTTTTTTAGATTATCTAAATGGGAAAAACCATTACTGGAATTTTATGAAAAAAATCCAGGTTTTATTTCACCTGAGTCTAGAAAAAATGAAGTAGTTAGCTTTGTAAAAAGTGGTTTAAAGGATCTATCAATTAGTAGAAAAAGTTTTTCTTGGGGGATTAAAGTTCCTGGTAATGAAAATCATGTTATTTATGTCTGGTTGGATGCTTTAACAAATTATATTAGTGCTTTGAATTATCCAAATACTAAGGAAAAATTATTTAAAAGTTTTTGGCCAGCTTCCATTCATTTAATAGGAAAAGATATTTTGAGATTTCATGCAGTATATTGGCCTGCATTTCTTCTTGCTGCTAAAATAGATCTTCCTAAAAAAGTTTATGGTCATGGTTGGATACTTTCTGGAGACGAAAAGATGTCTAAATCGAAAGGTAATATTCTTGATCCCATAGAAATTGTTAATGAATATGGTCTAGATTCATTAAGATATTATCTTATAAAAGAAGTTTCATTCGGTAATGATGGGAATATTTCTCAAGAACGTTTAGAAGATTGTATTAACAGTGATTTGGCTAATAATTTTGGTAATTTATGTCAACGAGTAACCGCCTTTGCAATTAAAAATTGTGACAGTAAAATTCCGAAAAAAATTGAATTTAATGATGATGATTACAAGATACTAAATAATTATAAAGATAATATTGAGTTAATTAGAGAAAAAATTGATAATCAAGATATAAATTTCTATATAAACTTTATCGTTAATTCATTATTTGAAGCTAACAAATATTTTAACGATCAAGAACCATGGAACAAAAAAGAGGATTTATTAAGATTAAATACTATTGTTTTTACAACATTAGAAATTGTTAGAAAAGTTAGTTTTTTATTGTATCCAATTATTCCAGAAAGCTCTATTAAAGCACTAAAAATTTTTGGTATAAATGAAGCTGACATTAATTTATCATCTTTAGAAAATAATGATTTTTTATCAAAAGTTGATAAAATTTATAAAATAGATATTCTTTTTAAAAAAATAGAAAAAAAAGATGATTGATTCACATTGTCATTTAGATCATGAACCGCTTTTAAGCGATTTACCTAATGTTATAAAACGATCGAAGGATGTTGGTATTAAAAAACTACTAACTATTTCTACTTCTTTAGAAAGTTTTTCTAGAATTAAAAATATTATTGATAAAGACGAAATGATTTATGGGACAATAGGTATTCACCCTCATGAAACTAATGATGAAATTATTAGTTCAGATAATATTGTAAAAAATTTTAATGAAAATCCTAAAATTATTGGGATAGGTGAGACAGGATTAGATTTTTATTACAATAATAGCGATAAAGATAAGCAAATTAAAAGTTTCAATGAACATATCAAAGCCTCAATTGAGACTAATGCACCTTTAATTATTCATTCAAGAAGTGCAGAAGAGGAAACTTTCAATATTTTGAATGATTATAAAGATAAAGATCTTAAAATTTTAATGCATTGTTTTACAGGTTCAAAAAAGTTTGCTGAAAAATTACTTGATCTAAATGCTTTTTTTTCAGCAAGTGGTATTATAACATTTAAAAATTCATTGGATTTACAAGAAACGTTCAAATTTCTGCCATTAGAAAAAATTTTGATAGAAACAGATAGTCCCTTTTTAGCTCCAGTTCCGAATAGAGGTAAAAAAAATGAGCCTTCTTTTATAGATTATACTGCTCAAAAGTTAGCAGATTTAAAAGAAATAACTAAATCTCAACTTGTAGAAATAACAACTAATAACTTTAATAAGCTATTTAGCTAATTAATTTATGAAGTTTATAATCTTAGGATGCGGTAGTTCAATGGGTGTACCAAGACCGGATGGCTTCTTTGGTAATTGTGATCCAAATAATAAAAAGAATTATAGAACTAGATGTTCTGCTTTACTCAAAACTTCTAAAGAAAATATTTTATTTGATACTTCTCCAGATCTAAGACAACAATTGTTACGCCATAAAGTTAAAAAGATTAATAAAGTTTTATATTCACATATGCATGGAGATCAAACACACGGAATTAATGATTTGAGATCCTTTTATATAAACAGTAAAAAACAAATAGATGTATTTGCTGATAAATTTACTGCAAAATATTTAAAACAAACTTTTTCTTATATTTTCAAAAGCTATTCAAAAGAATATCCAGCTACACTCAAGATAAATAAGCTTAAAAATTATTTCTCTTTAATTAACGAAAAAAAAAAAATCAATATTAGATCTATTGAAGTTGACCATGGTAAAGTAAAATCAAATTGTTTTATTATTGATCAAAAACTGGCTTATATAAGTGATGTGAGTAGAATTTATAATAAAGATTTTAAATATTTCAAAAATTTAAAATATCTAATTATTGATTGTTTGTGGTATAATTACCATCCATCACATTTCAATCTTGAAACATCTTTAGATATGATTAAGAAATTCAAACCAAAAAAAGCTATTCTAACAAATCTTTCACCTGTTTTGGATTATAAAAAACTTAAAAAAGTTCTTCCTCATAATGTTGTACCTGCACATGATGGACTTACTATAGAATTATAGAATATTTTCTATTTTACCTACTAATTTCTCTGACATTGGGTTTGTAAAGGACGTAAAAGTATCTTCAACTTTACCTTCTTTATTGATCAAGATTTTATGAAAATTCCATTTAGGAATAGCTGATTTACCGTGATTATTTTTAGCCCATTTAAACAAATCATGAGCATTATCACCTTTTACTTCAGTAATAGCAGATAAAGGGAAATTTATATTAAAATTTACTTTACAAAATTCTTTGACTTCAGAATTTTTGTTTTTTTCTTGATTAAAGGAATTTGATGGAACTCCTAATACAATCAAACCTCTTGATTTATATTTATCCCACAATTCTTGTAAATCAGTATATTGTTTAGTAAATCCACAATAGCTTGCGGTATTTACAATTAGAATAACTTTATTTTTATACTCTTTAAAATCTATAGTTTCACCTGTGATACTTTCAATTTTAAAGTCATAAAAAATCTTGTCATAATTTGCATTAACATTACTTTTAAAAAAAAACATAATAATTGTTATCCCAATAAAAATTGACTTTCTCATCTGTTAAATTTATTTGTTAGGTGTAAGTAATATTAAAAAATATCCAAATAAAGTGGATAATAATGACCCAGTCAATACACCAATTTTTACACCATCCATATATTGAATGTTTTCAGCAAATGCTAAGTTTCCAACAAATAGACTCATCGTAAATCCTATACCAGTCAATACTCCAACACCATAAAAATTAAACCAGTTAGAATTATTTGGCATTTGAGCAATTTTGGTTTTTATAGAAACGTAGGAGAACAAGAAAACACCTAATTGTTTACCTACAAATAATCCTAGTACAATTCCTAATGGCACTTTATTTAACAAAGATCCAAAAGTTAAACCTTCAAGAGATACACCTGCATTAGCAAAGGCAAATAAAGGCATAATACCAAAAGCAACATAGGGACTGATCGCATGTTCGACTTTTATTAACAGTGAAAAATCTTTTTCTTTTTTTCTATGTGGAATTGTCATTGCTAATAAAACACCAGCAATCGTTGCATGAATTCCTGAATTATGAGTAAAATCCCAAAGAAAAATACCTACAATTAAATAAGGTAAAAACTTTTTAATATTAAATTTGTTTATTATTAGTAAAATTATGAAAGCTAACAACATCAAGCTTAAATATTTGATACTTAAATCCCCTGAGTAAAAAATAGCAATGATCAAAATTGCACCAAGATCATCAATAATTGCTAATGCTGTTAAAAAAACTTTTAATGATAATGGAACTCTTTTTCCTAATAATGACAAGACACCCAATGAAAACGCAATATCAGTAGCAGAAGGTATAGCCCATCCATTTAAAGTTTCACTATCTCCTAGATTTATAAAAACATAGAATAAAGCTGGCACCAACATTCCACCTACAGCAGCAATTATTGGTAGTAAGGCTTGTTTTATATTTGAAAGTTCACCTTGTAAAAATTCTCTTTTAATTTCTAAAGTTACAAAAAAAAAGAATATTGCCATTAAGGCATCATTAATCCAATGGATAACAGATAATTTTAATCCAAAATTGTTAATTCCTATAAATAAATACTTATTTAAAGTTGAAAAATATAATTCTGATAAATTAGAGTTACTAATAATTAATGCTACGATTGCAGCAAAAAGCAGAACTAAACCACTTGCTGCCTCTAACTTAAAAAACCATCTAAATGGTTTGGACAAATAATTGATCATATTAAATTAAGTCTTTAATAAATAATTGGATATCTTTCAAGGTTTCAAAAAGACTAAATATCATTAATTCTAAACCCGGAAAAACAACATATAAAACAGATTTAAAGGTATCTATTAAGATTATTAAGGCAACAAAAGTTATTATTGAGACCAAAATATAGGATAAAAATTTTGTTATATTGAAGCTCGATTTAGCCTGATATTTTGTAACTTCAAATTTCTTATTTTCAGTTTTATTTAACTGGTCAGTTTTCTTTTTGGTTTTAATGTCTTTATTTTTTTTATTATTAATAGGTATAGAAATATTTGGCTGTATTTCTTCATTAATTTTCAAGTTTGCTTTATTGGGGTTAAAGAACCAGACATGATTACATGATCCACACTGAATAGTTCTGCCTGTGCTTGGTATGAGATCAGAATTTACATCAAATTTTTTACTACAATTAATACATTCTATAATCATTAATTCTTATACCATAATTGTATTGAGACTTTACATCTAAATATAAACAAAAATTTAGTTTAACAAAGAGCAAATCTTCCAAAATATCAATTATGATTTACATTTATTTAACGATGTATATTATAAAACTACCGTTTATCTTAATAATATAAATAATGTTTTTTTTTAATAAAAATAAAGAGAAATTAAACAATAGTAGATTGAAGATTCTCTCTGGTTATAATTATAGATATAAAGATATTGGAAAAGAGTCTGAAAAAACAATAATTAAATATGCTGATTATTTTAATTTTGACTATGAGATAGACAAAAGAAGTTCTTTTGAACGACATTTTTATTGGCTGAAAATTAAAATGTTTATTGAGAATCTGGAAAAAGGAACCCATGAATTTTATCTATGGTTGGATGCAGACACTTTTATCTGCAGATATGAAAATATATTAAATCATGTTGATAAAAAAAAACATATATTTGTCCATAACCAGTTTTTTAAATCTAAACACAAAACTAAGATTTCAAATATTGATTATTTAACATGGGGACCTAATGTTGGTGTAATATTAGTAAGGAATACAAAATGGTCCTTAGAATTTTTTAGAAATGTTTGGAATAAAAAAAAATATTTAAACCATTATTGGCCTGATAATGCTGCTTTCATGGATGAATTAGGTTACAAAGCTGAGATATCAAAATTGTCAGATAATAATCCTTCAAAAAAAACTTTAAATAAGTTTTATTTTTTATCAGGATTATGGAATAGCATGCCAAATAGAAATTTTAATAGTCCTTTAAACAATGAAATTTCTAATTTTTATTTCGATCCAATTATAATACATTTAGCTGGGATAAGAAGAAGAGACCGATTAAAGTTTATAAAAAAATATAAAAAATTGTTTATTTAATCTTATCTAGAAACCAAATTGTTAATTTGTTGTTTAGAATACAAATTTAAATAACAATAAAAACCACTTTGTTTATTTAATTCATCTTTATCTAAAATTTTCTGGTAAGGTTCACTCAATAAAAAAGGGGCTTGGGATAAATCTATCTCTCTATATTCACCATCTGGTATATCTAAATTGATAATCTTTTTTTTTTCATCCTTTAATTTATAGCTAGTCATTAAAATATATTTAATATCACTTTTTAAAAAGTTTTTAAAAAAAGAATTTATACTCTCGAAGGATAGGTGTATTAAGCAATCTCTACAAATCATTAAATCAGAGTCTGGAAGCTTATCTTTTGTGATGTCTAATGTTAAAAAATCTATATTTTTACCACTATATAAATCTTTATTTTTTTGGATTAATTTTTCAACGATATCAACACCTGTGTATGTTAAATCTTTAGACAAAACATCTTTAATCCAATTGAAATCACCACACGGTGCATCTAAAATCCTTTTTATATCGTATTTTTTTATTATATCTCTAATTCCATCTTTAATGTTTATGGTATTGTCTAATTGTGATCCTAAACCTGAAACGCTTTCTTTTGAAGACCAAAAATTTTTTTCATATATCAAATCAAATCTTTTTTTAGTACTATATTCGTTAAAAATATCTTTTTTAGTTTTTTGATAATTCATCTTATTCACTAACCTGACAGGAGTTGATATAATCTTTACTAATGATTTAAGTAAGCCATTATTTTTATAAAATTTGAAATATCTTTTTAAAATAAACATAACAAGTGGCAATATTACATGTATTTGAATTTTCTTTCTATTGAAAACATAAGTAAAATCGATATAACGATCTCATTCGGAGTGTAGCGCAGCCTGGTAGCGCATCTGGTTTGGGACCAGAGGGTCGTAGGTTCGAATCCTACCACTCCGACCATTTTATGAAAAAAGCAAAAATCTATATTCCAAACAAAAGTGCTATGCAGTCTGGTTTTGGTAAGACTGATAAATGGATTATTGAATTTGAAACTAATGACCCTACAATAAATCCATTAATGGGGTGGGAAAGTTCAAACGATACATATACAGAACTTAAATTGGAATTTTCCACAAAAGAATTAGCAATTAATTATGCTAAGAAAAAAAAAATTGATTTTGAAATAATTGAACCCAAAAAAAGAAAAACTGTAAAAAAATCTTATGCAGACAATTTCTTAAAATAATTATATGTTTAGATTTTTTACTGAAAAAAATTGGTATTTATGGTCATGGTTAGGTTCTGCTATAATACTTTCATCTCTTTGGATTCAAGTTAAAATTGATGTTAAGATAAACGAGTGGTTTGGTGAATTTTACGACATGATTCAAAAAGCATTAGGTGCTCCTAATGCTATAACTATTGAAGAATATTGGGCAAGCTTATTATCATTTATTATCTTAGCTGCTATGTACGTTGGTGTTGCAGTACTAGTAAGTTTTTTTACTTCCCACTATTTATTTAGATGGAGAGCCGCAATGGTTGAATGGTACCACTCTGTTTACGACAAAGCTCGTAAAATTGAAGGTGCGGCTCAAAGAGTTCAAGAAGATACAATAAAATTTTCAAGGATAATGGAGTCTCTTGGAACAAGTTTGATTGAAGCTTTAATGATTTTAATTGAATTTATGCCAATTTTGTTCGGTTTAAGTATTGGTATTCCAATTTTCTTTTTTGGGGATTGGGATTATGGTCTAATTGTTGGTGCTCTTATTTGGTCAATTGGTGGAACAATTTTTCTTGTCCTTTTAGGTCTAATATTGAGGTTGGTAGGAGTTGAATATGATTTGCAAAAAAAAGAAGCAGCTTACAGAAAAATCTTAGTTATTGCTGAAGATGATGGAACTATAAGACCTAAATCTATAGATGAATTGTTTGAAGACGTTAGAAGCATCCATTATTTAAGTTATTTAAGATACTTATACTTTAATATTGGTAGAATTGCTTACTTACAAGCTAATGTATTATCAGCATATGTTTTTTTAGCTCCAGCAATTGTAGCTGGAGCTGTTACCCTTGGTGTAATGCAGCAAATTATAAGAGCTTTTGGAAGAGTGGAGGGCTCAATGCAATATATATTAAAAGCTTGGCCTACTATAATAGAACTCGCAAGTGTTTATAAACGTTTAAGAGAGTTTGAATATAAAATAAAACAAGATGAATTTGTTGATGAAAAAATTTAATGGCAATTGACAAAAAATTTATAAATCAGTTTGTAAATGTGACTTCAAAAGCTGCTTTAGCTTCATACCATTTACTTGGAAAAAAAGATAAAGTTGCCGCTGATAAAGCAGCAGTTGATGAAATGCGAACAGAATTAAATAAAATTGACATGGAAGGTGAGGTTGTTATTGGTGAAGGTGAACTTGATGAAGCACCAATGCTTTTTATTGGTGAAATGCTAGGTACTAAAAAGGGACCTAAACTTGATATAGCAGTTGATCCTTTAGAAGGTACAAATTTTGTTGCAAATAATCTTCCTGGTGCACTATCAGTTATTTCAGTTGCGGAAAAATCAAATTTATTAAATGCTCCAGAGACATATATGAATAAAATATCGGCTAACGTAAGTGATCCAAATATTATCGACTTAGACAACCCAATTAAAAAAAATATTTATAATCTAGCTGAATATAAAAATAAACAACCTTCAGATTTAACTGCATGTATTTTAGATAGACCTAGGCACAAAGAAATTATAAATGAGCTTAAAAATCTTAAAGTGAATCTAAAACTTATTACAGACGGTGATGTATCTGGTGCTTTATTAGTAACAGACCAAAAATATAATGTTGATATATTTTTAGGTATTGGGGGAGGTCCCGAAGGGGTTTTGGCTGCTTCTGCTTTAGATGCTTTTGATTGTTTTTTTCAATGTCGTTTTTTATTTGATACAATAGAAGATAAAACTAGAGCGAAGAAGATGGGCATTATTGATTTAGAAAAAAAATACCATTTAAAAGAAATTATAACTGGTGATTCAATCTTTTGTGCGACAGGAATAACATCCGGGGACTTAGTTTCTGGAATAAATATTGATACTAACGATTTTATATCAGAAACATTAATTACACACAAATCTGCTGGATTAAAAAAGATTATTAAAACCAAACAGAAGATTTAATAAACTTAAAAAGCTTGATTATACTGATATTATGCAATAAAAAGCTGAAATTTGGTCCCTTCGTCTATCGGTTAGGACACGTGGTTTTCATCCTCGAAAGAGGGGTTCGATTCCCCTAGGGACCGCCAACTCAAACAAGAAACATAACTCTAGCTTCATTTCTTTCATACAATATCCTATCACATGTGTGATCGAGCTGTGTTCAATTTTTGATCAGGTTTGTGATCATTTTAGTCCCAGTAAGTTTCAAAAATCCAAACTTTGTAAAAGGGGTAACACCCTAATTAGAATTAACGTTTAGATATATCTTACCTTTAGTCTTTGTTGAGCTTATACGTAATTGATCCTAAAACCTTTTCAAATGAGGAAGAATTTAAATTTTAAGGTGAAAAATAATATTAATTTTGTTAAGATATATATATGAGAACTAAGACAGACTCTGACATATCAAATCTTAAAAGAAAAGGTTTTGTAAACATCAAAAATTTTTTTCCCAAGGAAGAAATTAATATACTGTCTTCAGAACTCGATAAATTATATCCAGATACAACTAGAGAAACTTCTAGTAAAATTAATAAAGGAGATTATTTAGTAGAGGGAAGTTGTCACCAGGGTACCTTTGATGCTCCAATTTTAGGTTGTTCAAGAATAATTGATAAATTTATGCAAAAATTTTTTAATAATGAAGACTTTGATAAAATAAAAGAGTTCCTTGTTGGTAGAAATTCAAAAATTTTCACTTTCCATTATAGGGTTTTAAATCCTGAAGCAAAAAGACTTATGTTACATCAAGATGATTTTTCCAAGTTGTCATTCCAAATCCCCCTAAATAACATTAAAGAAAGCGACAGCTCTACGTGTTTTGTAGAAGGATCTCACCTTAGTAAGTTTGTATTGCTTGATAAACTTTTTGGGTCAATTAGTAGGTTTTTACCAAAATTCCTTATCAATTTTTGTTACAGAAAGTACACTGCAGAAATTGGCGATTTAGGAATTTTTTTAAACAAAACATATCATGGAACCGATATTAAAAAAAATCAAAATATTTCTAAATCAATATTTATTGCTATTAATGCTGAAGGCGGTCATCATCATAAGAAAATTTACAATAAACCCTTAACAACGTTATACAATGAAGATTTTAAAAAAAGTATAGGTGAAAAAATTTATAATCAACTTTTTGGAACAGAGTACCTAGTAAAATTTGAAAATAAATATTTTACTTTTCAGAAAGAAAATACTTCGCCTATAAAAATTATAAGTTTAGGTAGAACTAGACCACAAAGAGATGTTACTTGCCTTAACAATACCTTTCAAAATGATAATAATTTTGTTAATCAAATAATTTTTTCTAACGATGAAAAAATACCATTTAAAACTAAGATCGTAATTAATTATCTTAAATTAATAATTTTTATGAAGAATTTACTTAGAAAGATACTTAAATTTTAATAAAGCCAAGATAATCTTCTTCAGTTTACTAATCATTACTTTTTTTTCCTTAACGTGTGTGATTAATTTGTGATAAAACTCTTATTGTTATTAATGAAATGATCTAGTATTGTTCTTTAACAAGCGGAAAAGACCAAGGGTCTAGATCTACCAAATGGGGTTCGATTCCCCTTGGGATTGCCATATTTATGATGTTTTATGTTTATATGCTCAAGGGTGTAAATAGTAAAATAACTAAAACATACGTTGGATACACAAATAATTTAAAATTAAGACTAAAAAAACATAATTCTGGGACAGGAGCTAAATCCACTCGTGGATACAAATGGAAAATTATCTATAAAAAAAGATTTTATGATAAAAGATTAGCTATGTCATTTGAATATAAATTAAAAAAAGATTTTAAAAAGAGAAGGCATTTATTAAGTATTAGCTAAATATGAAAATTGCATCAATTCTACCATATAAAGAAAACTATACACAACAAGGTGCAGGAGCAGTTGCTTTGTGGATAAGTGATTTTATGAGAGACTCAATATTTAAAAAAGATACTTTTGTTTTTGGGAATACAAAAAATAATAAATTCTTAACTAAAAATTATATAAATATTAAAATTAGCAGTATCAATTCAAAACTAAACAGTACTACTAAAGAATACTCAAAGAAGATTATTACTAAAATGAAAGCAATAGATTTTGATATAGTAGAATTGCACAATAGACCTATTATGGTTAAAGAATTTTTTAAAAAGATTAATTCTAAAATTATTTTATATTTTCACAATGATCCAACAACAATGAAGGGTGCTAAATCTGTAGAGGAACGTATATATTTATTAGAAAATGTAGATAAAATAATTTTTATTACAGAGTGGGTTAAAAAGAGATTTTTTAAAGACCTACCAAATTTGTCAGATAATAAAACACAAGTTATTTACCATAGTATTGACCCAATTAAGAAAAAAATTAAAAAAAACAAACAAATTATTTTTGTTGGCAAATTAAATGAATCTAAAGGTTATGATTTATATTGTAAATCAATGTTTAAGATTTTAAACGAAAATAAAGACTGGAAAGCATATTCAATTGGTGAAGAAAAAAGATTTCAAAATTTTCCAACACATAAAAGACATTTTAATTTAGGACAAATATCTCATAATAAAGTTTTAGATTTTTTAAGTAAATCTGAAATAGCAGTTATCCCATCTAGATGGGAGGAGCCTTTTGGTAGAACCGCATTAGAGGCTTCCTCTAGAGGATGTGCAACGATTATATCTAACAGGGGAGGACTAGCTGAGACAACAGATTATGCAATAAAACTGAATACATTAAATGTAAGTAATATTGAGAATGAGGTTATTAGATTAATTAAAAATACAAGATTAAGAAAAAACCTTCAAATCAAGAGTAAAAAATTTGTTAAGCATCAATTAAAGAACAATTCTAAAAAAATTGATTTAATGAGAGATTCATTATTCCCATTTAAAAATATCAACGTTAATAAGAATAAATTAAGGATTTTAAATATTTATAATATAGCTCAAAAATTAAATCATAGAATCTATAATCTGTCGTTGGGTAAGAAATTTACAAATGGCTTTATTAGAAATGGTCATGATGTGATCGAAATCAGTGATAGAGATTATGTAAGGCAAAATAAGGGGCTTAATATATTAAACATTAAAGATAAATTTCACTCTTATTTGATTGAAACATTTAAGAATTATAATCCCAATCTTATTATCTTTGGTCACTCCGATAACATTACAGAAAATATTTTATATGATTTTAAAGGACTTAATAAAAACATAATAATTTCTCAATGGAATGAAGATCCATTTATGAACAACTTAGCTGATAAACTGGACAATAAAGATAAATTAAAAAAATTTTTACCATTAGTTGATCATTCATTTATTACTACTAATCCCTCTGTTTTAAATTTTCCGAAAAAAAATAATGAAAATATCCATTTTTTTATGACTCCAGTCGATAAAAATATTGAGTGCTTTGATGTTTATAAACATAAACCTCATAATGATGTATTTTATGCCATGAGTCATGGTGTTAACCGTGCTACCTTAAAAGAGGGAAAAACAGACAATAGAGTTAATTTTTTAAACAAACTTATAAAGAAAATTAATGGAATTAAATATGATTTTTATGGTTTTGGTAAACAAGAACCTGTTTGGGGCAATGATTTTTACAAATCACTATTAAACTCAAAAATGGCTTTGAACTTAAGTAGAGGTAATCCTACAAAACATTATTCTAGTAATAGAATTGCATCACTTATGGGCAACGGCTTAATGGTATTTATTGATAAAAAAGTAGAAATGAATAATTTTTTTAATTCAAATGAAATTGTTTCCTACAACGATATTGACGATTTAGCTAACAAAATTAAATTCTATAAAAAAAATGATAAGAAAAGAGTTAAAATTGCAAGAAAAGGTAAAGAAAAATATTTTAAGCTCTTCAATGAGACAAAAATTTCAAAATTTATAATTGATAAATCACTTGATAAGAAGTGTTCATTAATTTAATTAAATCTTAATTTTATTCAAAGCATTATTTTTAAATAAATTGGCTTCTTGAATATATCGCCTTACCATTTGAGTGGTTTTATGTCCTGTCATAGCCATAATATTTCTTTCTTCAGCACCAAACTCTGCAGCAGTAGTTGCAAAACCTGATCTTAGACTATGTCCTGCGTATTTTGAAGAGTCTAAACCTGCTTTCCTTGCATATTTTTTAATAATAAGAGCTACCGATTTATCTGAAATATTGAAAATTTTACCCTCATTAGTATTTGAAAATTTTTTGCTAACATAATTCTTGAGAGCTACAACAGGACAAAATTCTTGATTGTCAAAGTAGGGGATTGCCTTAACACTTCCTTCGCCTGATTGATCTGTTTTAGATCTTTTAATGAGAATTTTCACACCTTCAGTAACAAACTCAATATCATCATAATGGATGTTAACTAACTCTGATCTTCTAAAACCACCTGAAAATCCAATTAAAATTAATGCTTTATCTCTAATTTTATCTTTATCTATTGCTTTAATTATTAATTTTAAATCATTGATTAATATAGGTTTTTTGGCCTTTTGCCTTGATCCTAAAGTTCTTTTAATACCATGTAAATTCTCCATTATAATTGGGTGTTTAGTATCCAAATAATGCCCTTTTAGTTTATGAAGGACGCTTATTGATGCTATTCTCCTTTTTAAGGTACTAAATTTTGACGATTTCGAGAGATGAGTAATATACAGCGCTATTATTTTTGGCTGTGTTGGCATTGAAGAAAAACCATTTTTTGCACAAAATGCTGAAAAGTCCCTGAAATCAGATTGATAAGCTCTTAAAGTATTACTAGCTTTTGAATTTTTTAAATTTTTTAAAGTTTCTATTTCTAAGCTTTTAACATCAGTTATTAAATTATTCATATATATTTCCGATAACCATTAATTATCGGAAGTTATATTATAGGTGATTTTTAATGTCAATAGTTTAAATTAAAAAATTATGGGTTCAATTGATGGAGAAATTCCTGCAGTATGGTTTTTGATTAGTTCGATTGGTTTTGTTATATTAACTTTTATTCAATACAGAAACACTGGAAAGAGCTTTAATACGATATTTCTTTCTATAATGGCAATTATTTTCTTTGTAAGTTACATAATTTTATTAATTCCACGTTAAAAATCAGTGCAGGGAACAAAATTTCAATTAAAAGTTTGGAAATACCTTAAAACAATACCAAAAGGTAAGGTAAAAACCTATAAACAGGTGGCTATTGGTATAAAAAGCCCTAAATCAGCTCGTGCTGTGGCTAATGCTTGTGCTAAAAACCCATATGCCCCAAAAATACCCTGTCATAGAGTGATTAGATCTGATGGAGCTCTTGGAGGTTACTCTGGGAGAGGTGGAATCAGGCAAAAGCTCAAATTACTTAGATCTGAAAAGGTAGCGATTTAGCCCTATTTTAGGGCTTTTTTACATTAAAAAAGTCAGTAAAATCAACGTTTTTTTGATCTTTTTAATTGATTTCTTATAAATTAGCAAAGTTCACCCTTTAGTTGTACCATATATGAGCCTACACTTAAAACAGACCCCTCTATGGCCGTTTAAATGGTATATTCAATTAGTGCATCGCTCTACTATTCAACTATATCAACACTTTTAGAGTACCCTATTTTTCAACTAATTTCATATGTGGTATGGTAAAAAAAGCTTAATTTTGTTGGTTTTTTTAATATTTTTCATTATTAAGCAAAAACTAAGAACTTATTATGAAAATTATTTGTATTTATATTATAAATAAGGAATTATTTTATATTTTAAAAAATACAATAAAAACAATAGTTTAAAACAAATTATTAATGTAATACATTAGATATTAGTAAATAAATAACACCTATTATTTTACTTTTTTAACTAAGTTTTCTCTTCTGGAGATGTAGATACCACTTAATACAATAATAAATAATCCTATGAAAGTCCAATTATCTGGGAAATCACTAAAGAAATAATAGCCTATAATGATGTTTGTAATGATTTCAAAGTAGCTAAATGGAGCTAATTTAGAAGCATCAGCGTATTTAAGAGACAATATTAGAAATAAGTGCCCTATACAGGCAAATATACCTATGGCAGCCATCATAGACCACTGATTTAAGCTAGGCTTAACCCACACAAATGGCATTACAACAGATATTATTATGGCCCCTACTACTCCAGTTAATAATAAAGTTAATAAAGGATTGTCTGAAGTGCTAAGTTTACGAGTAATAATTAAATAAAATCCATACATAACTCCTGTACCAAGCGCAGCTAAGCTTGCTAAATTAATTTCAACAAATCCTGGTCTAATAACTACTAAAGAACCTATAAATCCAATAATTACTGCTGCCCATCTTCTAAAACCAACTTTTTCTTTAAGAAATATCGGTGAGAAAGCGGTAACAATTAATGGAGCAATAAATGCTAAAGTTAATGCCTTAGCCAAGGATATGACTGATATTGCATAAAAAAAACAAATATTTGCACAGAGTAATATTAAACCTCTAATAAACTGTAATTTTGGTTTATCAGTCCAAACTAAATTTTGCCTAAAAAAGAAAAACATAATCGGAAGAGTAAAAGCAACAGTAAAAAAATATCTTGCCCAAGTAATTTGTAAAACTGGTAGATCTGCACTTAAATATTTTGCAAATCCGTCCATAATTGGAAGCATTACCCAAGCCAATAAATTAAAAGTTATAGCCTTCATCTATTGAAGAAGGATATAGATTAATTAAAGTATTTTAAAGCAAAGAATACAACTATCGGAACAGTTATAAATGACATAAGTGTTGAAACAACAATGGTACTAGCAACACTATCAACAATCTTTTTCGGTGAATATATTGATGCCACAAGATAATTAAGAACTGCACTTGGCATTGAACATTGAATTAATAAAACGCCAGCAGCAAATCCCTCTAGATTAAAATATAGGATTAATAAATATCCTATTATAGGACCAACGATTACTCGACCTATAGAGGAGAATACTGCTTTATTTAGTGAAAAGACCTTTAGTCTAGTTAAAGCAATTCCTAACGACATTAAAATCAGAAAAATTGTTGCATACATTAATAGAAAGGTAGTATTTTCAACAAATCCTGGAAGTTCTAAATCATAATAAAGTAAAAAAATAGCAATTATAATTGCATAAAAAGGTGGACTCTTAAGTATGACATTTAAACTAAATTTTCTATCAGCTAAAAATACACCTAGTGTAAAGTGACATAAAATAATCAATGCAGATATAGCTGCTGAAACGCCTAGACCTTGAGAACCATAAGCAAACAAACAAATCGGTAACCCCATATTCCCGGTATTGGGCATTGTTAATGGAGGTAATTCTCTAATAATGTCTTTGGTTTTTAAAAGGTATAATATTATTACTCCTGTAATCATGAATCCACAAATAGCTAATGCGTAATACCAAAAATAATTAAAAAAAATATTGAATGAAATATTTACTGGATTTAAAGCATAAATAATCATTGCTGGAGTACCGACGTTAGCAGCAAAATTAGTAATAAAAGTTGTGTCTATTTTTGGATTTTTTTTACCCAAATAATATCCAATACCAACAACAAAAAAAACAGGAAATAAAACCTCAAAAAGTTTAATATAAATTTCCATTAATTGTATAGTCTAATTAATGTTGGAAATTTAAGAATGTTCTTATTTTTTTTAAATATTGATAAGCAATTTCTAGCGTTAATTTCTGTTGTTTTGTGGGTAATAATTACAATGGTTGCTTTCTTATTCTTTTTATCAGGTGTTTGAATTATTCTTTTTACTGAAATTTTATATTTTGCCAGTCTATTTGTTATTAATGAAAGAACACCCTGCTTATCATTGACCTCGAATCTAAGATATAAAGAATTAGTATAATTATCATTATTAAATGGCTTAATAGATCTTCTTTTATCAGAAGAAATGCCAAAAGGATATTTGATACTACCTCGTAAAATAGATAATAGATCTGCTAATAAAGATGACGATGTTGGACCAGGTCCAGCACCCTCTCCCTGTAAGACACTCTGTCCTACTGGTTTACCTTCTGTAATAACTGCATTCATAACACCACTAACATTTCCTATGTATGTGTTTTTACTTACTAAACTTGGATGAACTGTCTCGAATAATTGACCATTAATAATTTCAGAAATTCCAAGTAATTTAACTCTAAGGCCTAGTTGATTAGCTATCTTAATATCCTCTAATTTGATGTTTTCAATTCCTTCCATTATACATTTGCTTTTAGAAATTTTTGTATTGAAAGAAAGAGCAGATAATATTCTAATTTTAGCAAAAGCATCAAAACCATTTAAATCTAATTTTGGATTACCTGGTTCAGCATAACCAAGTTTTTGAGCTTTTTGTAAGACTTTATCAAAAGTTTCATTGCTATTTTCCATTTCAGATAAAATATAATTAGTAGTACCATTCAGTATTCCATAGACTTTACTAATTTTATTTGTTGCCAAACTTTCTTTTATAGTTCTTAAGATAGGTATTCCTCCAGCAACAGAAGCCTCGAACTCTAAATTTACTCTATTTTTTTCTGCTAATTTAGAAAGATAATCTCCATGTTTTGCTATTAAAGCTTTATTGGGGGTTATAACATTAACTTTGTTTTTTAAAGCAGTTTCTACAACTTTTTTTGAAATACCGTCTGATAGTCCAATAGACTCAAATAATATATCAATTTTTTTTAATTTAAATATCTTTAATGGATTTGAATAAAAAATTTTCTTATTAATTTTAAATCGTCTTTTCTTATTTCTATTTTTTGCTGAAATAGCAACTATATTTATTTTTTTCCCTGTCTTAATTTCAATTTCTTTTTTTTTAGAGTTCAGTTCGTTATAAAGATATATACCAACTTGACCCAAACCAACTACAGCAATGTTAATCGTCTTATTCATTAATTTAAATCTGGAAATTTACTTTTTTTAATATAATCATCTACATAAATTTTATATTCATCAACAGACATTAATCTAATATCATTTGATTTTTCAATAATCTTTATTAATTTTTGGTTATCTACTTTTTTCTTTATACTATCTTCTGTCCAGTATTTAGAATCTTGATTTAACGAACAATTGCTAATAACTATAGCTAAACTAAAATACACTAAAATTCTCATTTTAAACCTGCATTTATTGGAAAGCCATATCTTATATTCATATTCTGAATTGCTTGACCTGCCCCACCTTTAATTAAATTGTCTATTGCAGATAGTATTATTATTCTATTTTTATTTTTTGTTTTACAAATAGAAATATGACAATTATTTGAATTAATTACATCATTAGTACTTATCAATTTATCTTTACCCATTATTTTTACAAAAGTAGATTTCTTATAAAAATTAGACAAAGTTTTAATAATTTTTGATTGCGAGCTAGATTTATTCAAATCTACGTAAATAGTACTTAATATTCCTCTAAACATCGGTGATAAATGTGGAGTAAAATCAAAAATAGATTTTACCTTTGTGAATCTTTTAATCATTTGGTCTATTTCAGGATTGTGTCTATGAAAGCCAATTCCATAAGCACTAAGAGATTCATATAAATTTTTATCTTTATATTTTATATGAACACCTCTTCCAGCTCCAGAATATCCAGATTTAGAGTCAATTATAATATTGTTTTTTTTAATCAATTTACTTTTTAATAACGGAAGCAATGGTATAAGAATTGAAGTTGGATAA
Organism: uncultured Pelagibacteraceae bacterium; assembly: GCA_902521885.1. GTDB lineage: Bacteria > Pseudomonadota > Alphaproteobacteria > Pelagibacterales > Pelagibacteraceae > Pelagibacter. The sequence goes on along the minus strand of CABYTJ010000006.1, from coordinate 9,413 downwards.
CATCCTGGACAAGAAATTATTTTAAAATCTTTTACTTTTTTTCCAGTTATTTCAGGTAAAGAATAAATACTTTTTTTAATATTTGCTAAAGCTTTATGTTTTTGATTATACCATTTTTTATAATCAGAAGCTTTTTCAAGTCTAAAATCTGCTGCTAAATCAATTAATACATTTTTATCATTCAAATCTTTTGAAATGGCTTGAGCTTCACCATTAGGCAATGCTGTAAAAACTATATCAACATCTTTTAAGTATTTTTTATCAAATTTGATAATTTTGGGTAAGTTTTTAACAGATCTAGAATTATCATAACTTGAAACTTTTTTTCCAACTGAAGAATTTCCACATAAGTATTTAATTCTTACATACTTATGTTTCACTAATAACTTAATTAGTTGAATTCCAATATAGCCAGATGAACCAGCGACTAATACATTAAGCTTAGGCATTTTATATTATAACAGTTTAAAATTAAAAAAAAATTATCTTTTAGAGAACTGGAAACTTCTTCTAGCTTTTCTTCTTCCAGGTTTTTTTCTCTCAACTGCCCTAGAATCTCTAGTGGTCAATTTTTCAGTTCTAAGAGTAGATTTAAGATTTTCGTCAAATAATACTAATGCTTTAGATATACCATGTACCATTGCTCCAGCTTGTCCCGTAGGACCACCACCTTTCACACTACATCTTACATCATAATCAGTAGCTTGATTGATCAGTTCAAAAGGTCTTGTAATCTGCATTTTATGGTTATCACTAGCAAAATAATCACTAAAAAGTTTACCATTAACATAAATTTTTCCTGAACCCTTTTTTAACCAAACTCTTGCTATAGAAGTTTTTCTTCTTCCTGTTGCATATTTACTATCTTTAAAATCTAACTTTATTTTAGGAGCTTTTGAAGTTGATTGAGTATTTTCCATTTAATTTCTTACAATATTCTTATTATTTAATTTATTCAATTCTATAACCTTAGGATTTTGAGAGGTATGTGGATGTTCATTACCAGAATAAATCTTTAGTTTTGTAAGCTGCTTTCTTCCTAAGACACCACCTGGTAACATTCTCTTAACAGCTAATTTAAGTGTTTCACCTGGTTTTTTTTCGTGAAGTTTTTCTGGTGTAGTTTCTTTTATTCCTCCTGGGTGACCAGTATGTCTAAAATATTTTTTATCTTGAAATTTTTTGCCTGTAAATTTTGCTTGTTCTATATTTTTAACTACAACAAAATCACCATTATCCATATGGGGTGTGTAAGTAGTTTTATTTTTTCCTCTTATAATTTTAGAAACAATTGTAGCTAGTCTACCAACAACTGCATTTGTTGCATCTATTTCATACCACGATGAGTTTATCTGGTCTTTTTTTACGAATTTAGTCATTGTGCGAGGATTAATACTATTATTAACTTCAAAGTCAATTTGATATTTATCTTGAATATTTGTTCATATATGCTACAAATTACTTGCCGATTTGATCCTATTGCGGGCGTAAAACTGCTAAAAAGGAATTTTCATTAATCAGTCGGTAGGCATTTGAACTATATTGTGCGCCTTACATTTAGTTAAAGCACTAAAAAAGGAGTAAAATGACGAAAAAAAGAAACAACCCAGAAACTATAGCCATTCATGGTGGTGACTATAGAAGTGACCCAACAACAAATGCAGTAGCCGTTCCTATCTATAGAACTACTTCATATCAATTTAATAGTGTGGATCATGCCGCAAATCTCTTTGCTTTAAAAGAATTTGGCAATATTTACACAAGGATTATGAACCCCACTAACGATGTATTAGAGAAAAGAATTGCAGCTCTTGAAGGAGGTTTAGCTTGTTTGACGGTAGCATCAGGACAAACTGCTTCACTATTTTCAGTATTAAATGTTGCTCAAGCTGGAGACAATATAGTTAGTTCAACCGATCTTTATGGTGGTACTGTCTCTTTATTTACGCACACTTTAAGTAAGCTTGGTATTGAAATTAGATATGCAGACCCTAAAGACCCTAAAAATTTTGAGAAGTCTATTGATGATAAGACTAGGGCTTTTTATGGAGAAACTCTGCCCAATCCATATTTAAGAGTATTTCCAATTAAAGAAGTATCTGACATAGGAAGAAAATATAATATCCCCTTAATAATGGATAACACAGCAGCTCCCATACTATGCAAACCCATTGTACATGGTGCAGCTGTCGTAATTCACTCTCTAACAAAATATATTGGTGGACACGGTACTGCTATAGCAGGGAGTATTGTTGATAGTGGTAATTTTGACTGGACTGCAGATCCAAAAAGACAACCTTTATTTAACGAACCTGATGCCAGTTATAGTGGGGCTATTTGGGGTAAGGTTGTACCAGAACTTACTGGGGCAAACATACCTTTTGCAGTGAGAGCTAGAGTTTGTTTATTAAGAGATTTAGGGTCAGCTTGTTCACCAGATAATGCTTTTTCTATAATTCAAGGACTTGAAACTGTAGCTTTAAGAATGAAACAACATTGTGAAAATGCACAAAAAGTTGTTGATTATTTAAAAAAGCATAAAGAAGTAACTAAAGTAATATTTTCTACTGAACACGATAAACTTATTGCTGATAGAGCCAAAAAATATCTTAAAGGTGGAAATGGGCCTATGGTAGGTATTGAACTAAAAGGTGGTTTTGAAGCTGGCAAAAGATTTATAGAATCTCTAAAAATGTTTTATCATGTTGCAAATATTGGGGATGCTAGAAGTTTAGCAATTCATCCAGCTAGCACAACCCATAGTCAGTTAAATGATAAAGAGCTTGCAGCCTCTGGTGTAACTCAAAGTTATGTTAGACTGTGTATCGGTTTAGAACACATTGATGATATTATAGAAGATCTAGATCAAGCATTAAATAAATCGTCAAAAGGAACTTTGAAGGCTGTTAGTTAAACCTTGTATTTATATAAAAAAAATAAATACATGAACTTACTAAAAAAATCGAACTTAATTGGTGCATAGCTGCAATATAAAGTTGTGCACCATATATCACTGTATAAATACCTAAAATAATTTGCAGGATTATAAAAATACCTAAAATGTTTATAGATTTATATAAATCATAAATTTTGTTTTTATATATCTTATAAAAAATAAAAAAATAAAAAAACATGATCAAATACGCCAAATTTCTATGCATGAATTGGACTAAAGAAGGATCACTAAAAGCAGATAATTTAAACAAATCTTTAAAATCATTATCATTTGGGAAATAAGTATTGTCCATGAGAGGCCAAGAATTATAGATTTTACCAGCATCCATACCAGAAACAAAAGCACCTACTACTATTTGTATAAATACAAGTATCAAAAATATTAATGGTAAAAATACACTTATTCTTCTTGTGTTATTGTTGATAACTTTAGTTTTTAAATAATTCCAAAAAATTAATGATAAAATTAAAAATGCTATTAATAAATGAATTGATAGTCTAAAATGACTTACATCAACTCTATCAACTAGACCACTACTAACCATATACCAACCTACAAAACCTTGGAAACATATGAGAAAAAAAATTAAATATAAATTCAACAATTTATAAAATTCAATTTTAAAGGAGAAATAAACTAAAGGAATTAGAAAACTGATACCAATTACTCTTCCTAAAAATCTATGACCCCACTCCCACCAAAAGATTATTTTAAATTCTTGTAAAGTCATGTTGTAATTTTGTAATTGATACTCAGGAATTTTTTTGTAGAGATTAAAATACATGATCCAATCATCGTTATTTAAAGGAGGTAAGATTCCTGAAAACAACTGCCATTCAGTGATGGAAAGACCCGAGTCAGTTAATCTTGTAAGACCACCAACAATAATCATAATTGATATAATCCAAAACATGGTTATCAACCAAAGGGATAATTGATTATTTATTTTTGGATTAACTGTATACATAGAGCGATAAATATAATAATTTTTTAATAATCCAAATATATAAATGTCGCCGCATAAAAGAAAAAAACTGAGTAAAATTAGATCAGAATTAGATAAATTAGATAATACTCTAATTAAAGTGATAAAAAAAAGAACAGTCCTTGTTAATAAAGTATTAGCTCTCAAAGATAAAAAGAACCAAATAGTAGATCAAAGAAGAATTAACCTAATTCTTAAAAATATTAAAAAAAAATCTATACAAAATAAAATTGATCCAAAAATAACTGACCGAATTTGGAAGAATATGATCTGGTCTTATATTGATTACGAAAAAAGGAATTTTAAAAAAAGGTAACTATTTACTGTGAGGTGGAAGTTTCTTTTCAACAAAAACTTCATGTTTACGAGTGGCAGGATTATACTTTTTTGCTTTTAATTTAACTTTAGCTTTTTCACCACCAGCAGGTTTTTTAACATAATAAAAAAAGGGACTATCAGGTTTAGCTTCTGGAACTAGACGTACTTTTACATGTGTTTTTTTTGCCATATTATTTTATTTTTTTTAAAATTTTAACAAGATTAGAGATCTTTACTAACTTGTTTTTTAAATTATCAGTCTTTATAGAATTATTTGAAGTTTCGTCAAGTTTTAATGGATCATTATTATTTAATATTTTTTTGGCTCCATTTATAGTCATCCCCTGTTCTTTAAGTAAAAAATGAATTTTTTTTAATAACTCAATATTTTTTTGATCGTAATATCGTCTATTATTATTAAATATTTTAGGTTTTATTTGTTTAAATTTTTTTTCCCAAAAACGAATTGTATGTGTTGGTAAAGACTCGCCCTTTTTGGATTTCAAACCTAAAATCTTTACAACTTCACTTATAGTTTTGTATGAACCTGCTATTTTATTCATCTTTTTTTTGGTTAATAAATTCTTTAAATTCTTTTGATGGTTTAAAAAGCACTACATCTCTCTCAGAAATAACTTTGCTCTCTTTGGTTTTGGGATTTCTTCCAATTCTTGATTTTTTAGATCTAATAGAAAACGTTCCAAATTTTGAAATCTTTACACTTCTTTTTTTTTTTAAAGTTAAGACTATTAATGAAAAAAATTCTTCAATTAGATTTTCAGAGATTTGTTTTGAAAATCCAATCTGCATATAAACTGTATTAACTAAGTCTTTTTTAGTTAAATTTATTCTCATTTTGTTTATATATTACTTCTAATTTTATCTATCAAATTTCCTTTTACAATCTTATTACAAACTTTTAACGAATTTGAAAATCCAATAAAATCAGTTCCACCATGACTTTTTACAACAGGTGAGTCTAAACCAATAAAAATTGCCCCATTATATAATCTTGGATCTAGTCTTTTTTTAAATTTTTTTAAATTTGATATGTTTAATATAGATGAAATTTTACCTAAAATAGATCCACTTAATGCTTGTTTAAGTTCACTAGTTATAAAATTGGCTGTACCTTCCGCTGTTTTGAGTGCAACATTACCGGTAAAACCGTCTGAAACAATAACATTTACGTTTCCATTCATAAGTTCATTTCCTTCTATATAACCAGCAAAATCAAAATTTTTAGATTTTTTGTCATTTAAGGTTTGATATGTTTCTTTGATAATTTCATTTCCTTTGAGTTCCTCTGACCCAATGTTTAATAATGCTACATTAGGTGTTTCATTTGGATATAGAGATTTATAAAGTGATGAGCCCATAATAGAAAAATCAACTAAATTTTTTGAACTACATTCAATATTAGCACCAAGATCTAAAACTACACTCATTCCTTTTTTGTTAGGCCAGAGAGCAGATAAAGCAGGTTTATCTATATTTTCAATCATTTTAAGATTCAATTTAGCAATTACAAGTAGTGCACCTGTGTTGCCTGCCGAAATAACAATATCAGTTTCTTTTTTTTTAACACTTTCAATTGCTAGCCACATACTAGTATCTTTTCCTCTTTTAGCTGCCTCTAAAGGACTATCAGTACTTTTTACTACATTGGATGTATGAACTATTTCATAAGAGTCATCATTAATCTTGCCCTCTATATGTTTTTTTATTTCATCTTGATCACCAAAAATTTTAAAGAAATTACAATTGTCGGTTTTTATGTTATGAATGATACCATCAATAACTTTTTTTGGAGAACCATCACCACCCATTGCATCAACTGCAATTTTAATTAAATCTGACATTGTTAAAAAATATTATTATTCTTTTGGATCTAAAACTTGACGACCTTTGTACATACCTGTTTTTAAGTCTAAATGATGAGATAATCTATATTCACCAGATTTTTTATCCTCAACAACGTTCTTAGGTGAGAACTTCATGTTTTGAGCTCTTCTCATGCCAGTCCTTGAAGGAGTTTGTTTACGTTTTGGTACAGCCATAATTAAAGGTTACTTACACCTTTTAAAAAAAAATTCAAAGATTTTTTGCTTAAATTTTGGTTAAAATCGTCAAAATATACAACTAAATTCTCTATTTTACTAAAATCTTCTAAAAATTTAGAAAGTTTTTTTAACTTTTCATTTTTATCTAAATCATCCCAAAAATGAATTTCTGAAACAATTGCATGGAATAAATTTAAATAAACTTTCATTTTTTTGTTTATAGATTGATCACCGTAGCCAATTTCTCTAATGCTAAGTTCTAATTGTCTGAAATTAAAATCATAAATTTTTTGTAAAATCTCTTTATTTTCCTCATTTTTATAGTTTTTTAAAAAAAAGGCAAAATGTATCAAAAAAAACGTTAAACGGTCAGAAAAATTATCTTGACGATTAAGTGAAATATATAAATCTTTATTTCTAGAGTAATTGATTAAATTGTTATAAATATTAATATAGTTTTTACTCATGTTAAAAATATTATATATAATTTTTTTTTCAATTATAGCAACAAATTGCTCATTAAAAAAAGTTGTAAAACACCATGGCGTGCCATTTCTTGAAAAAAAACAAAAAGCCTTGATAGTAAATGAGTCAACTACTAACGATATAAGAAAAATTTTAGGTAGCCCTTCAACTAAGAGTAAATTTGATAATGATGTATGGATTTATATTGAAAGAAAACAAACACAGTCAAATATAAAGAATCTTGGAAAAATGAAAATTTATAAAAATGATATTCTTGTGTTAGATATTGATAATTATGGGGTACTAACTAAAAAAGAATTTTTAAATATTGATAATATGAAAAATATTCAAACAGCTACTAATACTACGGAATCAGGATTTTCAAGAAACTCTTTTATTTATGATTTTATGTCAAGCATGAGACAAAAAATTAATGACCCTCTTGGTGTGAGGGCCAAAAAAAGAAAAGAAATTAACCAGCGATAACAGCTAACAACAATAAAGCTACTATATTAGTAATTTTAATCATTGGGTTAACTGCAGGACCAGCGGTATCTTTATAAGGATCTCCAACTGTATCACCGGTTACAGCTGCCTTATGAGCTTCAGATCCTTTTCCCCCATGATTTCCATCTTCAATATATTTTTTTGCATTATCCCAAGCTCCACCTCCAGCAGTCATTGAAACAGCTACAAATAATCCAGTTATAATAACACCTAATAACATTGCTCCAACTGAAGCTAATGCAGCTACCTGACCACCGATAGCAAAAATAATAAAGTATAGAACAATTGGTGACAATACTGGTAATAATGATGGTATGATCATTTCTTTAATCGCAGCAACTGTTAATAAATCAACAAGCTTTGCGTAATCAGGTTTTTGTTTTCTTTTCATAATACCTGGATATTTTTTAAATTGTCTTCTTACTTCAACAACTACAGCACCACCTGCTCTACCAACAGCTTGCATACCCATTGAACCGAATAAATATGGAAGCATTCCTCCAATCAATAAACCCACAACAACATATGGATTTGATAAATCAAAAGTAACAACAATTCCCTCAAGTGCAGATCCTGCTTCTTTAGAGAAGTGTTTTATATCTTCAGTGTACGCTGCAAAAAGAACTAAAGCTCCTAACCCTGCAGAACCTATAGCGTAACCTTTTGTAACTGCTTTTGTTGTATTTCCAACTGCATCAAGTGCATCTGTAGTCTTTCTTACATTATTCGGCAATTTTGACATTTCAGCTATACCACCTGCATTATCAGTAACAGGACCATAAGCATCTAGTGCAACAACCATTCCAGCTAAAGCCAACATAGTTGTGACTGCAATTGCAATTCCATAAAGACCAGCAATATGATTGGTTGCTAGTATTCCAGTAACAATAATTAATGCTGGTATTGCTGTAGCTTCTAGTGAAACAGCTAATCCTTGGATAACATTAGTTCCATGACCTGTAGTGGATGAACTAGCTACACTTCTAACAGGTCTGTAATTAGTTCCTGTGTAATACTCAGTAACCCAAATTAATAAGCCCGTTATTACTAAACCTATAATTCCACAATAGTATAAACTCATACCTGAAAAAACTTTATTTTCTAAATTATATGTATTGTCTAAACCTAATACATAGTCAGTAACTGGATAAAGTATTATTAGTGACGAAACAGCTGAAACTACAAAACCTTTGTATAAAGCATTCATCACATTTTTACTTTTACCTAATTTTACAAAGAATGTACCTAATATAGATGTTAAAATACAAGCTCCACCAATAGTTAATGGGTAAATCATCATAGACATATCACCCTGGAAAAATATAGATGATAAAACCATTGTTGCAACAATAGTAACCGCATATGTTTCAAATAAATCAGCTGCCATGCCTGCACAGTCACCTACGTTATCACCCACATTGTCAGCGATTACAGCAGGATTTCTAGGATCATCTTCTGGTATACCGGCTTCAACTTTTCCAACTAAGTCAGCTCCTACGTCAGCTCCTTTTGTGAATATCCCACCACCCAATCTCGCAAAAATTGATATTAAGGATGCACCAAATCCTAAAGCAACTAAAGCATTTACAATTTCTCTTTCATCAACATTAAATTTTAATAGTAAATAATAATAAACAGCAATTGATAATAATGCCAAACCAGCAACCAACATTCCTGTCACTGCGCCAGATTTAAAAGCAACTGATAGACCACTTGCTAAACCTTTTCTAGATGCTTCCGCAGTTCTCACATTAGCTTCAACTGAAACTAACATTCCAACATATCCAGCAATACCAGATAAAGCAGCTCCAATTAAGTACCCTAAACCAACAAGAGGACTAAAAGCAATGCTTACTATTACCAATACAACTACACCAACAATTGCAATAGTCTTATATTGTCTTGCCAAATATGCTTTAGCTCCAATTTGAATAGCTGAAGCTATTTCTTGCATTTTAGAATTTCCTGCGCTTGAACTTAAAATATTTTTTCCGGTAAAATATCCATAAACGATAGATAAAAAACCTGCTGCAATAGTATATAAAAGAATAGTTTCAACGTTTGAGTTCATATAGACCTTAAATAAGTTGTTGGTTGTTAGTTATTAAAATCCGCACAA
>CABYTJ010000005.1:0-56881 GCA_902521885.1 uncultured Pelagibacteraceae bacterium | reverse complement strand
TTAAATTTTTATCTCTATGTGCACCACCAAGTGGTTCGGGAATTATCTCATCAATAATTTCTAGGTTTAATAGATCTTTTGCTGAAAGTTTCATCGCTTTGGCTGCATCTAACATTTTTTTTGGATCTCTCCATAAAATAGTGGCACATCCTTCAGGTGAAATCACAGAATAAATTGCATTTTCTAACATTGCTACTTTATTAGAAGATGCCAAAGCAATTGCTCCTCCAGAACCACCTTCTCCAATTATGATAGCAATAGTAGGAACTTTAAGTTTCATACAACATTCAATTGATTTAGCTATAGCTTCTGCTTGACCTCTTTCTTCTGCTCCCACACCTGGATAAGCTCCGGGAGTATCAATAAAGGATATTATTGGTAAATTAAATTTATTAGCTAATTCCATTAAACGTATAGTTTTTCTGTAACCCTCAGGTCTCATCATCCCAAAGTTTCTTTTAATTCTAGTATCTAAATCATCTCCTTTTTCTTGACCTATAACTAAAACTGATTGACCTTCAAATTTAGCAAAACCAGTTAAGACTGCATTATCTTCACCATAATGTCTATCACCAGATAGTGGAATAAAATCCTCAAATAAATTATCAATAAAAAATTTTGATTTTGGTCTATCTTCATGTCTAGCTACCATTGTAGTTTGCCATGGATCAAGATTAGAATAAATCATTTCCAATTTTTCATCTAGGTCACTTTGAATTTTGGAAATTTTTTGTGTGTCTACTTCAGAAACCCCACTTTGATTAAAAGGGTCTTTTAATTTTTCTATTTCTGTTTCTAATTCTTTAATATCAGTTTCAAAATTGAGATAATTTTTCATGTGAAATTTTGATAATACATAAGTATGGAAAATGACAAGAAAATGTCAATGCTACTATTAAATATTTGACTTAATTTTATAAGGGTTTTAGATGTATTGTAATGAACAAGAAATACCAAAACGTTAATAACCTTAAAGTTTCTGATGAGTTATTGTCATTTGTAAATGATGAATTGTTAAAAGAAACTTCAATTTCCCCAGAAAAATTTTGGCAAGGATTTGATAATATAGTTCATGAATTATCACCACTAAACAAAAAATTAATTGAAAAAAGAGAAATTTTACAAAAAAAAATAGATGATTGGCATATTAAAAATAGAGGAGCTGAAATTAAAATTGAAGAATATAAAAAATTTTTAAAAGAGATTGACTATTTGAAGGATGAAGGAAGTGACTTTAAAATTGAAACAAATAATGTAGATGACGAAATTGCTCGAATAGCTGGGCCACAATTAGTAGTGCCAATAATGAATGCTAGGTACACCCTCAATGCTGCTAACGCAAGGTGGGTAAGCTTATATGATAGTCTTTATGGAACAAATATAATTGAGTCTGAAGAAGGTGGAAGTGAAAGATATGATCCGAATAGAGGGCAAGAAGTAATAAAATATGTAAGAGAATTTTTTGATAAATGTATTCCTATTCAAGGGACAAGTTGGAAAAATATTGCAGCTTTAAAAATAATTAACAAAGAACTTGTTATTTTAAAAGATGATTACGAATATAAATTAAAAGATAAAAGTAAATTTATAGGCCACAGAGGTGATGCAAATAAACCAGAAGCAGTAATAATTAAAAATAATAATCTTCATTTTGAAATAATAATTAATCCTAAAGCATTTAGTGCTGCTCATGATATTGCAGGAATAAGCGATGTTATTGCTGAGTCAGCTGTTTCAACAATTTGTGATAATGAAGACAGTGTAGCAGCTGTTGATGCTGAAGATAAGGTTGCTTGCTATCGAAATTGGTTAGGATTGATGAAAGGTAGTTTAAAAATTCAATTTGAAAAAAATGGAAAAAATTTAGAAAGAAAACTTAACCCAGATCGAAGTTACATCTCAAAAGAAGGTATTGGTTCGAAATTACATGGTAGAAGTTTACTTTTAATAAGAAATGTAGGTCATCTTATGACTAATTCATCTATAATTTTGAAAGATGGAAATGAAATTCCTGAGGGAATTATGGATGCGTTTTTAACAACTGCATGTGCTCTTCATGATTTAAAGAAAAAAAGAAACTCAAGAAAAGGGTCTGTTTACATCGTAAAACCTAAAATGCATGGTCCTGAAGAAACAAAATTTACTGACTTAATCTTTTCTAAAGTTGAAGAGCTGCTTGAATTAGAACAATATACTTGCAAGATAGGTATAATGGATGAAGAAAGAAGAACCTCAGCAAATTTAAAAGAATGCATCAGAACCTTAAAAAATAGAGTTTTTTTTATTAATACAGGTTTTTTAGATAGAACTGGAGATGAGATGCATACATCAATGGAAGCTGGGCCTATGATTAAAAAGGGAGAAATGAAATTATCTAAATGGATTTCAGCTTATGAAAATAACAATGTGGATATTGGCCTAAAGTGTGGTTTTTCTGGTAGAGCTCAAATCGGAAAAGGTATGTGGGCCATGCCAGATAAAATGAAAGAAATGATAGACGAAAAAATTAATCATTTAAAAGCTGGTGCTAATTGTGCTTGGGTACCTTCTCCAACTGCTGCCTCCTTACATGCCCTACACTATCATCAGATAAATATTTTTGATGAGCAAAAGAAAATTCAAGCTAGAGAACAAGCTAAAATAAACGATCTTTTAGAAATTCCTATTGCTGATAGACCCAATTGGTCTGTAGATGAAATTAACTCTGAAATTTCAAATTCTGCACAAACATTATTAGGGTATGTAGTTCGATGGATAGACCAGGGAGTTGGCTGTTCAAAAGTTCCAGATATAAACAATGTGGGATTGATGGAAGATAGGGCAACCTTAAGAATTTCCTCACAACATATAGCGAATTGGGTACATCATGGAGTTACAACAAAAATTCAGGTTTTAGAAATAATGAAACAGATGGCCAAAATTGTAGATAAACAGAATGAAAATGACAAAAATTATGAAAAAATGAGTGACAATTATGAAAAATCTATAGCCTTTAAAACTGCTTGTGATTTAATTTTTAAAGGAAAAGAGCAACCATCTGGGTATACAGAGCCACTTCTTCATTTAAATAGAATTTTAAAAAAATCTAATCAGAATTAGAATTTAATTTTGACCTATTTTTGAAAGCAGAAAATAAAGTTCCATCATCTAAACTTTCAATCTCTCCTCCAACTGGCAATCCTTGAGCGAGTTTTGTGACCTTAACTTTTGTATTTTTAAGACTATCTTGAACATAATACGCAGTAGTTTGACCTTCAACAGTTGCACTAGTTGCTAAAATTACCTCTTCAATATTATCTTTATTAACTCTTTCAACTAAAGACTGGATTAATAAATCCTCTTTTTTTTGACCAACAGATGAAATTGTGCCACCTAAAATGTGAAAATATCCTTGATATATACTTGAGCTTTCAATGCTCCATTGATCAGATATGTTTTCAACTACACATATTTTGTCGTACTTTTTTCCTACAATACTACAATTGTCATAATCGCATTCCACAGAAGAAGATTTTAATAAACCACAAATTTTACATCTAGAAATATTTTTATAAACCTCAGCTAAAGCTTTTGCCAACGGCTTTACTAGTTCATCACGATTATTAATTAATTTTAAGACAATACGTTTAGCTGATTTTGGACCTAAACCTGGAAGTCTAGAAATTAATTTTATAAGCTCTTCAATCTCACTAATATTTTGCATTTACTATAAAGGCCATTTAAAACCAGGTATTCCAAAACCTCCTGTGGCTTTTGAAATTTCCTCTGAGGTTTTTGATTTAAGCTGAGATTTAGCATTGTTATGTGCTGCAACAATCAAATCTTCTATTATAGCTTTGTCCTCATGCATAATTTCATCAGATAACTTAATCGTTTGCATCTCTCCTTCTCCATCTAGAGTTATTTTTACTGAATTTGATCCTGAAACTCCCTCAACTCTTATTTCTTTAATTTTTTTTTGACTTTCTTTCATTTTTGCTTCCAACTCTTTAGCCTTATCTAAAATTTTACTAAAATCAGTCATGATCATTACCTTTGTCTTTTGACTCAACGTTTATTAATTCAGCATCAGGAAAATTGTTAATCACATCTTTATAAATTTCTGAGTTTTTAGAGTCGTTAATTAATTTTTCTTTAATATTTTTTTGCTGATCTTTTATAGACCTTTCACCCTTTAACTTACTGAATGTAATTATCCATCTTTCATTAGTCCATTCAAAAAGTTTAGATGATAATTCTTTTACAAAATCTTTATTTAAACTTTCGTTAAAAGATATTTCAATTCTATTGTTTTCAAACTTTACAAGATTAACATTTTTTTCAAGCTCATATTTTAATTTTATTTCTTTTTTATTTGAACAAATTTCAATTAAATCATTAAATGACCTAATGATAAGATTTTGACTAGCTTTAATTTCAGATTGAACTTCTGGCTTACTTTTCTCTTCTTGAGATATATTTTTAATTTGATTAATCATTTTAGAAGAAATATCGATTTCTTTATTTTCAATGGAACTATCAATCTTTATATCATCTTCAATCTTATTTTTGAGCTTTAAAGAATTAAGATGAATCAGCCTTATCAAAAACATTTCAATCGATAGATTTTGATTTAAAACAATATCAAGCTCTTCAAGAGTTTTTATAGTGAACTGCCAAAATAAAATTAGTGTTTGACTTTCTAGACCATTAGAAATTTCTTTGATTTTTGTAAAATCATCATCATTTAAAGAAAAATTTGTACTTTCTAGACTTAACGAATTTATATTTTTAAAATAATAAAGTAGTTCTAAAAAATCATTAATAAAAATTTTTGGTTCTACTCCCTGGTCATAAATTTTTCTATAAATCGAAATAACCTTTTTTTCATTTCCTTCAAAAATTAGTTTAAAGAGATCTATTAGTTGTGACTTATCAAAATAACCAAAAATTTTTTGAGCTGCTTTTAAGTCTAATTCAGTCCCTTTATCCAAACTTAATAGGGCCCTATCTAATAGAGATAAGGCATCTCTTACTGAACCTTCTGATATTTTTACTATTAATCTTAAAGCTTCATCTGAAACTTTACCATTTTCTTTATCTTTAATTTTTTTTATAAATTCAAATAATTCAGATGATTTTATTCTTGATAAATCAAATCTTTGGCATCTTGATACTACTGTAATTGGAATTTTTTTAATTTCTGTTGTTGCAAAAATAAATTTAAGATATTCAGGTGGTTCTTCTAATGTTTTTAACAAAGCGTTGAATGCTTGTTTGCTCAACATATGAACTTCATCAATTATAAAAATTTTGTATTTAGCTATAGTGGGTCCATATCTTGAGAATTCAATTAAATCCCTCACATCATCAACACCAGTTTTGCTTGCAGCATCCATTTCCAAAACGTCTATGTGATTTGAATTAGTTATGGCATCACAGTTTTCGCATTTTGTTTTGCATTGATTATCTGCTGCTCTTGGACAGTTAATAGATTTTGCAACTATTCTTGCAATTGTTGTTTTTCCTATTCCCCTAATTCCAGTAAATAAGTATGCATTAGGTATTTTGTCAGCTTTGATAGAATTTCTGATAGTTTCTGAAACAACGTCTTGACCAATAAGATCCTCAAAAATCTGAGGCCTATATTTTAAAGCTAATACTTTAGAATTATTATTCATATTAATTTCATTAAGGAGACTAGAACCTGAATAACTGTCTCTACGACTGCTTCCGTTAAGATCTGGTCGGGTTCAAGCAGCACCCACCTCTAGCCTCCAAAAGTATTATAGCAGTAATAATTTCTAGTCTACAAGAAAAGAATAAAATTTTATTTTTCTCGATGTTTGTCAGCTTCAAAAACACCTAGGACGTGAAAATCTTGACAATGCAATCCTAATTCCTCTAAAGATTTTTGTACTTTTCGATCTTCAATATGACCATCTAGATCACATAAAAAAAAGAAAGAATCAAAACTATTTTTTTCAGGATAGCTTTGTAATTTTGTTAAATTTACTCCATTAATAGCAAATCCACCTAAAGATTGATATAAAGCTGCAGGCTTACTTTTTAATTTAAATAAAAATGAAGTTATATATTTTTTTTTACCAAACTCAGGTTGGGAGATATTTTTTCCCATAATTAAAAATCTAGTCAAATTTCCATTTTCATTTTCAATATTTTTTTTTATTACTTCTAAACCATAAGTTTTTGCACTGAGTGAAGATGCAATTGCTGCTTTTTTTTTATCTTTATCTTTTGAAATCATTTCAGCTGATCCCGCAGTATCTGCTCTTACATGTTCAACTAAATTATTTGATTTTATAAATTTAGAACACTGAGATAATGCTTGACCATGCGAATAGACATCTTTTATATCAGAAATTTTTGTGCCAGGGATACCTAATAAATTATGTTCAATTTTTTGAAAATATTCTGAATAAATGTTAAGTCTGTATTCAAAAATCAAATACTCAATACCAATGTTGCCTGTAATTCTATTTGACTCAGGAATTATGATTTTAGAATTTGGGTCTTTTGATGCTTTCAAAAAACATTCATCAAAAGTTTTACACGGTAATATTTCTGCTTTAGGACTAATTGATAATGCTGCTAAATGTGAATATGCTCCAAAAGTTCCTTGAAAATATATTTTATTCATTTTGATTTATATTCCATTATTTTTTTTATGGCTACAAAATCCTCTTTAGTATCAACACCTATTGGAGAAGACTCTGCAAATGCAACATTAATCTTTATTTCATTATCCAGTGCTCTCAACTGTTCCAATTTATACTTAATTTCATTAACAGATTGATTAAATGAAACAAATTTTTCAAGAGTATTTAATCTATAGCAATAGATGCCCAAATGTTTATAAATATTCATAGGTTTATCATTAAGTTTTCTTGCAAAATTAATAGCCTCTGGAAATTGACTGTTATCTAAACTCTCTTTAGTAATAACTTTTACTACATTTAAATTATCATATGATTCTTGATCTATAATATTTGATGCTAAAGTACCCAATTCAAATTTTGTTTTAACCATTTGAGCGTGTAACTTTTGAATATCTGCCACATTCATTAATGGCTCATCCCCTTGAAGGTTCATAACTAATTCGACATCTGTTCTTCCAAGTTTTTGGATTGCTTCATTTATTCTATCTGTGCCAGTTTTATGATTTTTATTAGTTAATATTGCCTGACCACCATTTTTTTTTACATCATCAATAATTGCTTGATCTTCAGTTGCCACAAAAACCTCACCAATATTTGTCTCCTCAGCCTTTTTAAAAACATGTGAAATTATTGATAAACCGTTAATTTTAAGTAACGGTTTGCCTGGTAATCTGGTTGCTGATAATCTAGATGGAATAATAATTAATGTTTTCATTCTATTTTTTATTTAGTTTTAGATTATAAACAGAGGCAAAATTGTACATTAAAATATAAGCAATTTTTAATTTATAGTGTTATACGTTCAAATTATATTTTTATAAAATGGATTCTTTTGAAATTAATAAGGTGATTGCAGCTATTTTAATGGTTGCTTTGCTAATTATTGGATTAGGTAAGATTTCTGAAGTCGTTTTTCATGTTGAAAAGCCTGAAACCCCTGGCTACAGTGTTGAAGTAGATCAAATTACTACAGCTGTTGCTTCCACAAATGAAACGGCAGAAAAGGTAGTTGATATTGCTGCATTGATGTCAATGGGTGATGTTGCTAGTGGAGAAAAAATATTTAAAAAGTGTGCGGCTTGTCACTCTATTGTAAAAGGAGGGAAAAATAAAATTGGTCCAGCTTTGTATAATGTAGTTGGTAGAAAGGTTGGTGCTGTTAATGATTATAAATATTCAAAAGCACTAGCAGGTTATGAAAAGGCATGGACTTTTGAAGAACTTAATGGTTATCTTATAAAACCTGCTAAATGGATTAAGGGAACAAAAATGGCTTTTGCAGGACTAAGGAAAGAAAAAGATAGAGCTTCAGTTATCAAATATCTAAACCAAAATTCAGATAGTCCTTTATCTTTACCGTAATTTTCCAAAACAATACAACAAAATACTTTTTTGAACATGTACTCTATTGAGAGCTTGTTGCCAAACTTTCGATTGTTTGCTAAAAAAAACTTCCTCTTCTACCTCTGAGCCTCTTGGTAAACAATGTAAAAATATACAATCACTTTTTGCTTTTTTCATTAATTTTTTTGTAATCCTAAAATTTTTAAAATCATTTAATTTTTTCTTTTTGTTCACTTTATCATTTAAAGATATCACTTTATCTGAAAATATTACATCTGCTTTAAATACTGCTTTAGCTGCATTATCAAAGATGTTAATTTTATTATTAAAACTCTTACTCCAATCTAATACTGGTTTACTAGGGGAATATTTTTTTGGACATCCGATACTTAATTGAAAGTTGAATTTTATAGAAGCTGCTATTAAACTATTTAGTACATTATTTGAGTCTCCTACCCATGCTATATTCATTTTTGATATTGGTTTTTTTTTAATTTCCTCTACCGTAAAAATATCAGATAAAACTTGAGTTGGATGAGAAGAAGGACTTAAGCCATTTATTACTGGGATTTTAAGAAATTTTTTAAAATTTTCTAATTTTTCATCTTTATCTGTTCTTAACATAAAGCCATCAGCATAAGTTGATAAAATTTTTGCTGTGTCCCCTAGTGTTTCTCCTCCTGAACCTAAGTGAAGTTCATTGGCCCTCAAAGTTAATGTACCTCCACCTAATTGCTTTATCGCTAAATAAAAACTCAGTCTGGTTCTTAAACTTGATTTTTCAAACATTTGAACAAGTAGCTTACCTTTTAGAGGAGATCCTTTGTCTGTCTCAAGAGTATTTAGTAACTTTCTTTTTTTTTTTCTTTTTTTAGCATCTGATAAAATTTTTCTTAGATCTTTTGATGAGATATCTTTTAAATTTATAAAATGTTTCATTAGTTATATTTTGAACAAACCTTCATTATTATTTTAATAGCTTTATCAATTTCAGTTTTTTTTACATTTAGAGGAGGCAAAATTCTAACTACATTTTCAGCAGCTTTAATAGTTAATAGTTTATTATCCATAAGTTGTTTTATAAATTTTGTTTGGTCTTTATAAAGTTGCAAGCCAATTAGAAAACCTTGACCTCTTACCTCTTTTATAATATTTGGAAACTTTTTTTTAATTTTTACTAAATGAATATGGAAGTATTTAGAGTTTGATTTAACTTTATTTAAAAAGCTTTTTTTTGATATAATATCTAAAGCTGTAATACCTACTTTCATCGCAAGTGGATTGCCCCCAAAAGTTGATCCATGCGTTCCTGCAGTCATGCCAGAAGCAACTTTTTTATTCATTAAAACTGCCCCTATTGGAAATCCACCACCAATCCCTTTTGCAATAGGTACTATGTCTGGCTTCACTTTAGAGCTTTCAAATGCAAAGAAATCTCCCGTTCTACCTATTCCACATTGGACTTCATCTAATATTAATAAAATTTTTTTTTTGGTGCATAGTTTTCTTAATCCTCTTATGCACCAATCTGGTATTTTTTTAATTCCGCCTTCTCCCATAATTGTTTCAACCATAATTGCGGCTGTTTTTTTTGTAATTAATTTTTTCAATTTTTTATGATCTCCAAAATTAAAATGGTCAAAACCTCCTACTTTTGGGCCGAAACCTTCTGTCATTTTTTTAGAACCACTAGCGTGAATTGCGGCTATAGTTCTTCCATGAAATGAATTTTTTATACAAATAATTCTATTTTTATTTGGTTTTCCTATTGAAAAAAAATATCTTCTTGCAACTTTTATAGCAGCTTCAGTAGCTTCTGCGCCACTATTTTGAAATATAATATAATCTGCAAAAGTTTTTGCTGCTAATTTTTTTGCTAACTCTTCACCTTCGGGTATTACAAATGCATTGGATACATGCCAGAGTTTTTTTGATTGTTGGTTTATAGCTTTAACTAATTGTGGATGAGCATGCCCTAATGAATTTACAGCTATTCCCTGAACAAAATCTAAATATTTATTTCCATTTTTAGTGTAAAGGAAACTTCCTTTTCCTCTTACAAAGGATATTTTTTTTCTATTATAGTTTTTAGCTAAATAACTCATTTTTCTATTTTATAAACTTTTTATAAACTAAAAAACTAAATACAAGTTAGGATTGAATAATAAATATATTTGTTTTTCTAAGTATGTGTGCATAACTAATAAAAAATCCTTGTTTATTTTTTATATATATCAGTATATTGTGGTAATTAAATATATTAACACATTATATAGTTAAAATGAGTTGGACTGACGAAAAAGTAGCTAAATTAAAAGAATTATGGGGCAAAGGAAATACAGCTAGCCAAATAGCTGAGATAATTGGTGGAATAAGTAGGAATGCAGTAATTGGTAAAGCTCATAGGCTCAATTTATCTGCAAAAATAAAAACTAGAACAGCAACTTCTAATGAAAATTTTGAAAATACAGTAATTGATAAAAATATTAAATCTAAAAAGGGCCGAAGAAGTAAATTTCAATCATTAATAATTGAAAAAGATTTTGAACCAGAAAATCCTAAAACTCTAGAGGAATTAGATGAAAATTCTTGTAAATGGCCAATAGGCCATCCTGATGAAAAAAATTTTTATTTTTGTGGACGATCTTCTCTTAAAGATTTTTCATATTGTAAATTACATCTACTTTATGCATATCAACCAAAAGGCAAGAAAGAGGATGTAGCTGATAAAGAAGAAGTTCCAGAGTTTATTGAAAAAAAAATTAAATCAGCTTAGTTTTTATTTAATTTTTTAATATAAGTTTAACTACTTTTTTTTTCACTTATGTTTATGGAGAATTGTCCTCCTTCTCTCCACATATAACAATATTTTTCAACCTCTTTTTCAAAAGAACATTTTGCAGGACAACCGATATCAAAATTAGTTTTATAATTTCCTGATTTTATATTGTCATATTTCAACAATACTAACTGATCTTCAGTAAGTAAAGGTTTGGGAAAAAGTTGAAAAAATTTTGCTGATAATTTAGCTAATGGAAGTGGAAAAGTTACTAAAAGCCTTTTTTTATTAATTAAGAATAATAGTTTTTCCAAAATTTGCTTGAATGTAATTGTCTCTGGACCAACACACTCAATAATTTGAGAATAAATATTTTTAGAAATGACACTAAAAATTACATTAACTATATCTGAAGAATGTATGGGCATGAACTTTGTTCTTCCTGAGTAGTAGATAGGAAAAATTGGTAATCTATTCAGTAAAGTCATAAAATTTGTGGTAAAATTATCATCTACAGAATAAACAATTGAGGGTCTTAAAATTGTAGATAAAGAAAAATTTTTTAAAATTTCTTTTTCACCTTCTAATTTAGTTTTTGCATATTTGGAATCAATTGCATCATTTATTCCAAGTGCTGACAAATGAATAAAGTGTTGTAAATTATATTGCTTACAAAGTTTTGCTAAAATAGACGGAAATACTGTATGTATATTCTTAAATGAATTTCTCTTTTTTTCAAATAATATACCTATTAAATTTATACAAATATCTGCTTCCTCAAATAATTTTTTAATTTTTGTCTCATCAAAAATATTCGCTTCAACAATATTGATAAATCCAGCATTTCCTTGAGTTTTAATAATATGACCTTTTTGATGAATATTCCTAGTAACTACAGTTACTCTATAGTTGTTTTTAGTTAACTTTCTAATGAGATGTCTTCCTATTTGGCCACTTCCACCAAAAATTAGACAATTTTTTGCTTTCATATATATATGACTTAATAATGAGTACAGATATTAAACTTCACAAAAATGATTTACCAGATGATTTAGATTTAGGCAACGTAATAGCTGTTGATGGAGAGTTCATGGGTCTAAATGTCAGACGTGATCCTTTGTGTTTAATTCAAGTTTCTTCAGGAAATTCTGACGCTCATATCATTCAGCTCGATAGATCTAAATATATAGCTCCAAATTTATCAAAAATATTAAATAATAATAATATTACAAAAATTTTTCATTATGGTAGAGCTGATATTGCTCATATCAAATATTATCTTAAAACTGACACAAATAATATTCTTGATACTAAGATTGCATCTAAACTAGCAAGATCATATTCTGATAACCATTCCTTAAAAACGCTTATAAAAGAATTTGCAAATGTAGATATAAGTAAACAATTTCAAAGTTCAGATTTTGGTGGAGACTTAACACCTGCTCAAATGAAATATTGTGCAAATGATGTAATTTATCTTCACAAAATACATGATGAATTAAATAATATTTTAATTAGAGAAAAAAGGATTGATTTATATAAAGATTGTCTTAAATTTTTAAAAACAAGAGTTGAACTTGATTTAGCTTTTTTTAAAGATGATATCTGGTCTCATTAGATGAAAAAAAAAAAATTTGTTAAAATTGGTAAAGCTGTAATTAATCTAGAGATTAAAGCATTAAACAAATTAAAAAATAGTATTAGTAATTCATTTAATCTAGCTGTTGAACAAATTGTTAAATGTCAATCGAAAGTAATACTCTGCGGAGTTGGAAAAAGTGGACTAATTGCAAATAAGATTGCAGCAACATTTTCATCCGTTGGGACTCCCTCATTTTATCTATCAGCTAGCGATTCCTCTCATGGAGATTTGGGAAGTATTTCAAAAAAAGATATTTTAATTCTGATTAGCAATTCAGGAGAAACTAATGAATTAAAAAATATTATACAATATGTTAATAGAAACAAAATTTTACTAATTGGAATTGTTTCAAAAAAAGACTCTGTGCTTTACAGGTCTGCAGATATTAAACTGTTTATACCAAAAGTTACTGAGGCTGGTAGTATTATTCCAACTTCTAGTACGACATCACAACTCGCTTTAGGCGATGCATTAGCAATTGCTACAATGAGACAAAAAAAATTCAATAACAAAGATTTTAAAAAGATTCATCCTGCTGGAAGTTTAGGGGCACAATTAAAAACTGTAGAAGATATAATGCTTAAGGATAAAGCAATACCTTTTGTTAATGAAAATTTGAAAATAAAAGATGCGTTAAAAGTTTTAAATTTAAAAAAATTAGGTTTTTTACTTGTAAGAGATAAAAAAAAGATAACTAGAGGGATAATTACTGATGGAGAATTAAGAAGATTTACTCAAAAAAAACAAAATTTACATAATTTTTTAGTAAAACAAATTATGACTAAAAACCCAATCGGGATTGATAAGAATGAACTAGCAGCTAAAGCTCTTTCTTTAATGAATAATAAGAAAATTACTTCTTTGTGTGTTTATAATAAAAAAAATAAACTCAAAACAATAGGAGTACTACATATTCACAATATTTTGCAGTCAAACATATCTTAGATGAAAAGAAGCTATTTTTTAAGAGACTCTTTTATAGTTACTGTTTTAATTCTATTATTAATAATCATTTTTAATTTAAATCTAAATAAAAAAGAATTAATAGAGGAAAAAAAAGAAATTATTCAAGAAGAAATAGAAAACTCCAATATTATTAAAGATGTTGAGTATAAGTCTAAAGACTCTAGTGGTAATGAATATACTCTAAAGTCATCTGAGGGAATTATAGATCAAAATAATACTAATATTATTTTTTTAACTTCAATTAAAGCATCAATAGAGTTAAAAGATTATAATTCTATAAATATATCATCTAAGTTTGGTAAATATAATATAGATAATTTTGATACTATTTTTTCAAAAAATGTAATAATTGAGTACCTAGATAATATAATTTTAGGAGAATATCTTGAATTTTCATTAAGTAAAAGTTTAATGACAATTTCTAGAAATGTAGTTTTTAAAAATGATAAAAGTTCACTAAAAGCAGATGTAATTGAGGTAGATATTAAGACAAATGATATTAAGATTTCTATGTACGAAGAAAATAAAAAAATAAATATTAAATCTTTAGATAAAAAAAATGGCAGTAATTAAAAAATTTAGAATTAAATCTTTTAAAAAGATTAAATCAATAATCGAATTTGAGAATATATCTCTTGCGTATGGTAATAGGTTAATTCTGGACAATATAAGTTTTAAAATAAATGAAGGTCAAATTTTTGGTATGCTTGGTCCAAATGGTGTTGGTAAGTCAACTATTTTTAATCTTATAACAGGACTGATCAGTCCTAAACATGGAAAAATTAAAATAAATGGTGAAGATGTATCTCAATATCCTATTTATTTAAGAACTAAAAAATTTAAAGTTGGATATGTGCCTCAATATGGTGGCTATTTCAATGATTTAACTCTTCTGGATAATCTTAAAGCTATTAGTGAAATTGTAATACAGAATAAGAACTTAAGACAAGAAAAAATTGATTATTTACTTTCAAAATTTGAACTAGAAAATGTTAAAAATATAAAAGCTAAATTTTTATCAGGAGGTCAGAAAAAAAAATTAGTTATTTCATTATCTTTATTGAGCAATCCAAAAGTACTTCTTTTAGATGAATGTTTTGCGGCTTTAGACGTATTGACAATTAAAATGTTACAAGAAATAATTGTTAATCTTCAACAGGAGAATCAAATAACTATTTGTATCTGCGATCATCAGGCAAGAGATCTCTTAGCTTGTGTAGATGTTGCTATGATTTTAAGTAATTGTAAAGTAATTGCTCAAGATACTCCATCAAATCTTGTCAAAGATATAAATGCTAAAAATGCTTATTTTGGCAATAGTTTTAAATTTAATTAATTGTTAATGCCAAATAAGATAATTTTTAATAAAAAGATAAACAGCTTTAATAGAAAAATAATAATTCCTGGTGATAAAAGCTTGAGTATCAGATGGGTACTGATCTCTTCTATATCTAACGGAGTTTCAAAAGCACAAAATTTACTTCTTTCTGAAGATGTTCTGGCTGCTATAGATGCTGTAAGAAAACTTGGAATAAAAGTTATCGTTAATAATAAGATATGTAAAATTTACGGTAAAGGAATTAATGGATACAGATATAAAAAAAACCTAACTATTAATGCAAAAAACTCTGGTACACTTGGTAGATTAATTCTTGGAATTTTAATAGACACACCAATACCTATAAAAATGATAGGTGATAAAAGCTTATCAAAAAGAGATTTTAAAAGAATAGCTGATCCACTAAGTGGTTTTGGTGCAACTTTTAAACTTAATAAAAACTATGGATTACCCTTAACCATTAAAGGATCAAATAAATTAAAACCAATTAAATATTATGAAAAAAAAGGATCTGCCCAATGCAAGAGTAGTATTATTTTTGGAGGAATAAAGGCAAATGGAAAAACAATTTTAAAAGCAAAAAAATCAAGAAATCACACAGAACTTTTTTTTAAACATTTAAATTTACCCATAAAAATAAAAAAAACAAAAAATTTTGATTTAATTGAGATAAACAAGGTAAAAAAAATTAATCCAATTAATTATAAGATTCCATCTGATATAAGTTCGAGTTCTTTTTTTATCGCTCTTGCTGTATTAAGTGAAAATTCTAAATTATTAATAAAAAATATTAATATTAATCCATCTAGGTCTGGAATACTAACTATTTTGAAAAAAATGGGAGTTAAGATCTCCTTTTCAAAAAAAAAAATTTATAAAGGGGAGTTGGTAGCTGACATTTTTATTAAGAGTCCAAAAAAACTTAGTTCTATCAATTGTCCCTCAAAATTAAATAGTGCGGCTATTGATGAATTTTTAATTATTTTTTTAATAGCGGCAAAAGCAAAAGGTGTATCAATTTTTAAGAATTTAGAAGAACTTAATAAAAAAGAAAGTCCAAGATTAAAATGGGGTTCGGATATTCTAAGAATGATGGGTATAAAAACTAATACGACCAAAAATTCAATTCAAATATTTGGAAACCCAAAGTTAAAAATTAATAAAAAAATTGAAATAAAGAACTATTTAAAAGATCACAGAGTTTTCATGACAAGTGTTATTGCTGCATTATCTTTTGGAGGGGAGTGGCATATACATGATAAAGATTCTATAAAAACTTCTTTCCCCTCATTTTTAAAAATTATTAGAATGTTCACAAAATGAAATACAGAAAAAATATATTAAAGATTGCAGTTGACTCTCCAGCAGCAGCTGGTGCTGGTACTTTATGTAAAGCAATATCAAAATATTATAATCTTTTATATTTAGACACAGGAAAGATTTATAGAATGATAGCTTTTCTAAAGATAAGTAACCAAAGTAAATTTAATAAAAATTTTATAAAAAAAGAAATCAAAAATTTAAATTTAAATAAGCTTAAAAACAAAAAGCTTTTAACTGATAAAATTGGAACTGAGGCTTCTTTAATTGCAAAAGATAAAAATATTAGAAAATTAGTTCACTCATTTCAATTAAAGTGTGCATATAATCCACCAAAAAAATTTGATGGTTCTTGTTTAGATGGTAGAGATATTACTTATAAAATTATCCCAGATGCAAATTTAAAGTTTTTTATAACAGCAAATATTAAAACTAGGGCTTTAAGAAGATATAATGAGTTAAAGAGTGTTAATAAAAGAATTAATTTTAAAGAAGTACTAAAAAACATTAAAAAACGTGATAAAAGTGACTATAATCGTAAGGTTTCCCCATTAAAGAAAACTAAAGATTCTATATTGATTAACACGTCAAATTTATCTAAAAGAGCGTGTTTTTTAAAAATAAAAAAAATTATAGACAGAAAAATTAAATATTAATGGAAATTTATAAAGATCTTTCAAAACCTGAAACTCAAGAATTCGAAAAATTACTTAACTCACAACTCTCAAAAATTCAAATAGAAGAAGGTAAAATTATTGATGGTAAAATAAATAAGATTACTGACAAATTTGTATTCCTTTTTGTTGAGGGATTAAAAAGTGAGCCTGTTTTAGATATCAATGAACTTAAAAGTATGGGTCTGGGAGAAAAAATTAAAATAGGTGAAAAAATTTCTGTATTATTAGAAAAAATTGAGGATAAAAATGGTGAGGTTTTAGTCTCAGCCAATAAAGCTCAAAAAATAAAAGGTTGGGATAAATTAGTTCAAGCTTACGAAAAAAATGAACCTATAATGGGTAAAATTACCTCAAAGTGTAAAGGTGGATGTATTGTAGAACACATAGATACTGGTTCTTTAATGTTTTTACCAGGTTCTCAAATAAGCGATAAACCTTTAAAGGATATAAGTCATTTGATGAATGAGCCTCAGAAATTTGCTTTAATAAAATTGGATAAAGTAAGAGGTAATGCATGTGTTTCAAGAAGAGAGATTATATCTTCATTTAAAAAAGAGGATAAAGCCAAAATAATAGAAAAATATAAAGTGGGTGATATTATTAAAGGTGCAGAGGTTAAAGGTTATAGTACGTTTGGGTGTTTTTTTAATGTAAACGGTGAATTAGATGTTTTAGTGCATCTACAAGAAATATCATACTCAAGAGTTAATCATCCAGATGAAGTTTTTAATATTGGAGAAAAACATGATCTCAAAGTAATTACTGTTGATAAAGAAAAATTACAAGTTGGTTGTTCAGTAAAACAACTATCTCCAGATCCATTTGAACATATAGAAAACTATGCGCTAAATAAAGTTTACAAAGTTAAGGTGGTAAAGATTATGGACTTTGGTGCTTTTTGTGAATTAGAACCAGGTTTAACTACTTTACTTCATTCAAGTGAACTAAGTTGGAGTAAAAAAAATGCTACTGCTAAAAAAATGTTTAAGGTTAATGACGAGATTGATTGTATTATAACAGAAATAGATAAAGAAAAAAGAAGAGTAGCAATTTCACATAGACTTACTTTAGAGAACCCTTTTGAAACTTTTGAAAAAAAATTTCCTGTAGGCACAATTGCAGAAGGTGAGATTGTTAATAAAAACGAATACTCTTTATTTGTTAAAATTGAAGACATTGAAATTGATACTTTTTTACATTGTAATGATTTAACTTATTCAAATAATGGTGAAGAGGAACTAACTAAATATAAAAAAGGCGACAAAATAAAAGTTAAAGTCTTAGAAATAAAAGTTTCAGATCAAAAAATCAGAGTTGGTTTTCGTCAAACTCAACCAGATCCTTTTGACTGGTTTAAGGATAAAGAAATCAAGCAAACAATTACAGTTAAAATAATATCTACAGATAATAAAGGACTGAATGTAAGGCCTGAAGGATGTGATCTTGATTTATCAATTAAAAAATCAAACATTGCAATTAATGCAGCTGACTCAAGACCTTCAAGATTTACTGGTGGAGAAAGAATTGATTGTGCTATTGCAGAATTAGATATTGAAAAAAGAAAAGTTGTTCTAAGTATTAAACTTCTAGAAGAGATAGAAAAAAAAGAAGCCCTAGCAAAATATGGGTCTGAGGGTTCAGGAAAAAATTTACCATTTTCATCTTTATCAGAAGATTTGAAGAAAAAAGATAAAAAAAAAGATTAAAGTAAAAAATTGGCAATTGTAAAATCAGAGCTGATAAAACAGTTAAAAAAATCCTACCCTAATTTTCTATCTCGTGATTTAAATAAGCTAATAGATATAATTTTAAAAGAAATTAAAAATACTCTTAATCGAGGTGAAGGTGTAGAATTAAGAGGATTTGGAACATTCCGTACAAATATTCAGAAAGAGTCAATAAGAAGAAACCCTAAAACAGGTACAAAAATTAATGTCCCAAAAAAAAGAACAATAAAATGGAAAATGTCAAAAGACTTGTTTAAAAAGTTAAATAATGAAAAAGAATAAAATATTTATTGCTTGTGACACTAATAACATCTCAAAAGTTAAAGAAATTATCAAAAAAACACAAAGTTCAAAACTAAAAATTGGTTATAAGTTTGGATTAGAGTTTCTTAATTCAAAGAGTGGTAGGAACTTTTTATCGACTTTAAAAAATACGATAACTTTTGCAGATCTTAAACTTCACGATATACCAAACACGTGTATTTCAACAATTAAAGCAATTAAAGATTTAAAAGTTAACTATTTGACAATTCATATAAGTAGCGGACCTGAGGCCCTTAAAGCTAGTAAAAAAGTTTCAGGAAAAACTAAATTAATTGGAGTTACAATTTTAACATCTCTAGATAATAAAGCATTAAAAGAAATTGGTTTTAACAAAGATGTTAAGAAATTAGTTTATCATCAAGCTAAATTAGCAAATAAAGCAAAACTTGATGCCATAGTATGTAGTCCACAAGAGGTATCTATAGTCAAAAAAGTATTTAAAAAAGAAATAATTACCCCTGGAATTAGACTTAACCTTAAAGCTAATGATCAAAAAAGAGTTTTAACACCAAAGCAAGCTTTTAAAAATGGAAGTGATTGGTTGGTAATAGGCAGACCTATAACTAAAGGTAATATTAAAAAAAATATTTCATCTTTAATCAATCATTTAAGTCAATGATTCTGAAATCAAAAATCTGTGGTGTCTCTGACACCAAAACTTTAAAGTATATAGTCAATCATAAAAGTCCTTCTCAATTTATAGGTTTCATTGTTAATTACCCAAAATCAAAAAGGTATGTTGATATAAAAAAATTAATAGAGCTGACTGATATTGATAAAAAAAATTCATTTTATGTTGCAGTCCTGGTTAATCCTGAAAAAGGTATTCTTGAAGAAATTAAAAATTTACCCTTTGATTACTATCAGCTCTATAACTGTAGTGTAGATAAAATAAGATCTATAAAAAATACATATAATAAAAAGATTATAACCGCATTAACTATTGAAAATTCTGAAGATGTTGAAAACTATCAGTTATATAAAGATGTTTCTGATATTTATTTATTTGATAGTAAAGGATACGAAAAAAGTATGTCATTCAATCATACTTTAATTGAGAATATCCAGTCTGATAAAGAACTAATGCTAGCAGGAAATATTCAGATCAATGATGATCTTGAAAAATATAAAAAAATAGCAGATATTATTGATATATCTGGAGGGTTGGAAACTTCTGGATTAAAAGATATTAACAAAATAGAAATTTTCTTAAATAAATTAAGTGATTTAAATAATGAAGCTTAAAAAAAATATTCCTTTAATTGATCAACACGACAAATTTGGATTTTGGGGAGGTAAATTTGGTGGAAGTTTTATTCCAGAAACACTTAAAAAACCTGTAGAGGATCTTACAAAAGAATTTCATAAACTGAGAAAAAATAGAAATTTTATTAAAAAAAGAGATTTTTATTTTAAAAATTACATAGGATCTCCTACATCATTTATTAAATTAGAAAATTTATCTAATCATTTGGGTGGTGCACAAATTTGGGCAAAAGTTGTTTCAGAGGCAAATGGTGGAGCTCACAAAATATATAATGCAACTGTTCACGCCTTAATCTGTAAGGCAATGGGAAAAAAATATATAGTAGGTGATACAGGTGCTGGATATGCGGGAAAAATGCTAAGTATGGCAGCAAAAAAGTTTGGACTAAAATGTAAAATTTTTATGGGAGCTAAAGATATTAAGAGACAAAAACCAAATTGTGATGCAATGAGAAGAAATGGTGCAGAGATTGTACCAGTATATTCTGGAAGTCAAACTTTAGTAGATGCAGTGAGTGAATGTATGAGATATTGGGTTTCGAATTGTGATAATACCCACATGTGTGTGGGTTCAACTGTTGGCCCTAACATTTTTGTTAAAATCTGTGGATGGTCTACAGCTCAAATCTCAAGAGAACTTAAAATTCAATTGAAAAAAGAATTTAAGAAAGTTCCAAAAAAAATAAAATTAATTAACTGTGTTGGAGGTGGAAGTTCAGCTTATGGTTTTTGGAGCGAATTTATTGATTATGATAAAAAGCATATTGAATTAATTGGAGTAGAAGCTGGAGGACCTAAGAAATCAAAATTACATGCAGCTCCTTTAAGTAGAAATGCTAAGATTGGAATTTTGCATGGTGCCGCGTCTTATGTGTGTCAAAATAATGAGGGACAAATTCAAGATACAGAGTCAATCAGTGCTGGTCTTGATTATCCTGGAGTTAGTCCGATTCATTGTTTTTTGAAAGATACCAAAAGAGCGAGATATACGTATGCAACAGATGAAGCTGCTTTAAACGCATATAAGATGGTAACAAAATTTGAAAAACTAAATCCAAGTTTAGAACCAAGTCATGCTTTTGCTGAAGCCATAAAGATTGCACCAAAATTAAGTCAGGATACAATTTTGATAGTCAATTCCTGCGGAGACGCCAAAAAAGATAGGGATATCTTAAAAAATAGGCTGGGTAAGTATTAATGAATAATTCCTTAATTAATCAATCTTTTGAAAAAGCCAAAAGAGAAAATAGACCTGCTCTTCTTACTTACACTGTAGCAGGTGACAATACTAAAAAAAAATCATTAGAGATTTTAAGATCAATCTCAAAATATGCTGATATTTGTGAATTAGGATTTCCACATAACACCCCTATTGCAGATGGAGGACAAATTCAAACAAGTGCTTATCGTGCAATAGAAAATGGAATTAAAATAAACGATGTCTTTTCGATTGTAAGCAAATTTAAGAAATTAAGAAAAGATAAACCAATTATACTAATGGGCTATTATAATATGATTTACCAATACAACGAAAATAAATTTATTCAAAAATGTAAGAAATCAAAAGTTGATGGCCTAATCGTTGTAGATCTTCCTCATCCAGAAAATAAAATTTTTGCCTCAAAATGTAAAAAAAATAAAATTAATTTTATTCAGCTTATTTCACCTACTACCTCTAAATTAAGATTAAAAAAAATTATCAAAGACTCTCATGACATGATATATTATATTAGTATGTTATCTACTACTGGTGGAAAATTGAAAGTTTCGCCAAAAAAAATAATTCAAGAATACCAAAAAATAAAAAATCAGAATAAATCTAAGAATGTAGTAATTGGGTTCGGTATTACTGAAAAGACTATAAAATTATTGAAAAAAGCGGATGGATTAGTTGTTGGAAGTGCAATTTGTAAGGAAATTACAAAATCAATTAAAAAAAGACAAAATACTGTCACAAATGTTACTAATGTAGTAAGGAAATTAAAAAATAAAATTAAATGAATTGGATTACTAAAATAATAAAAGCAGGTGAAAAAATTAAAACTGCTATACATAAAAGAGCATCCAAAGAAGATATAGCTAATAGTGACTGGACATCATGCTGTAAAGGTCCAATCTTAAAAAAAGATTTAGAGGAAAACCTTTGGGTATGTTCTGACTGTAATAAACATCATCGTATAAAACCGAGACAAAGATTTGATATTTTATTTGGAAAAAATAATTATGAGATTTTTAAAACACCTATTCCAAAAGATGATCCCTTAGAATGGACAGACTCAAAATCTTATAAAGACAGATTAAAGAGTGCACGAAAAAAAACTGGAATGGATTGTGGAATGATGGTGGTAAGTGGATCAATTAATAATATTAAAATTACTGCAGTGGCATCCGACTTTGATTTTTTAGGAGCTTCAATGGCTGCTGCTGAAGGAGAGGCTTTTCTGTATGGTATTCAACATGCTATAGAAAATAAAACTCCATTTTTGTGTATTAGTGCTGGTGGTGGAATGAGGATGATGGAAAGTTTAATTTCATTATCTCAAATGACTAGAACAACTCTTGCGATTAATGAACTTAAAAAAAATAATCTTCCTTACTTAGTATGTATTACTGATCCAACGGCTGGAGGTATTACTGCCTCATATGCTATGTTAGGTGATATTCATATTGCTGAACCAGGAGCTTTAATAGCCTTTGCTGGTGCGAGAGTAATTCAAGGTACTGTCAAAGAAGAGCTTCCAGAGGGTTTTCAAAAAAGTGAATATGTTGAAAAAACTGGTTTTGTAGACATTATTATTGAAAGAAAAAATCTGTCTGAAAAAATTGGAACTTTATTATCAATATTGTTAAAGAAAAATTCTGCTATAAGCACTGAAGAAAATGAAACTACAGAGAATACTCAGTCGCTTTCTAAAGTTGCATCCTAAAGAAATTGATCTAAGCCTAGATCGAATTTTAAATCTTTGTGAAAAACTTGGAAATCCACAAGAAAAGATTAAAGCTATAAATGTGGTGGGTACAAATGGAAAAAATTCAACCATTCAAGCATGTTATTCCATCTTAAAAGAGGCCAATATTAAATGTAATGTTTACACTAGCCCTCACATACGAAAGATAAATGAAAGGTTTATATTTAATAACCAGGAGCTGAAAGATGATGAACTAACTGACCTTTTTGAAGAAGTAGAAAAAGTTAATAATAATCAGCCAATTACTTTTTTTGAAATTCTAACAGCATGTTACTTTTATAAAGCTGCTCATTATCCAGAGAATATTAACTTAGTCGAATCTGGGTTATTTTTTAGATTTGATGCCACTAACATACTAAAGAAAAATTTAGCAACCATCATAACATCAATAAGCAAAGATCATTTAGATTGGCTTCCTAAAAATGATCAAACTATTGAGAAAATTGTGTTTGAAAAAACTTCAAATCTTTTGAATTCAAACATTATAGTAGCAAAGCAAAATCAAAATACGATGAACTATATCAAAAGGAATATTTCTAAGAATCAATCAAACAAGATTTTCTTTAATGAAGACTTTTCTTTTACAAATGGAGAAAATGGTTACTTTTATTATGAGGATAAATTTGGTGGATTGAAATTACCAGAACCAAATATTCTTGGTCTCTATCAATTAGAGAATATTTCAACCGCTATAGTAACTTTAAGAATGTTAGATTTTAACATAAAAGATGAAAACATAAAAAAGGGCATTCAAAACATTAATAATATTGCAAGACTTCAAGAGATTACTGCTGGAAACTTAAAAAATTTAGTTAAGGATAATCTATTTTTAATATCTGGAGATCATAATGAGGATGGCGCAAGGGTATTAAATGATTACCTCCAAAGTTTAGATTGTAATAAACATGTAATAGTTGGCATGATGGCCAATAAAGACCATGAAAATTATATTAAATGTATAAAAAATATTTCGTCAATCACAACTGTTGATATTCCCAATCAACCAAATGCTATTAGCGGTAAAAAGTTAAAAGATAAATTTAATCACTTACCAAATGTAAAGTATGCAGAAAGTATTGAAAAGGCTATAAAATCTATAAAATTAAATCGAGGAGACTTATTAATAATTACTGGATCACTTTATTTATGTTCAGAAGTTTTAAACTTAAATTAGATATTTTTTTCTAAAAATTCTTTCATGTGGCTTTCTGGTACTCCACCAACTTTCCTATCTACTTCTACACCCTTTTTGTATATAATAACTGTGGGCACACCTCTTATTCCTGCAGCACTTCCTGTATTTATCCCACCATCTTCAATATCTGCATAATAAAATCCTGCTTTATCTTTATACTCTTCAGCTAATTTATCCATAACTGGCTTTAAGGCCTTACATGGTCCACACCAAGCAGCACTAAATTGAATAACTGACACATCTTCATTTTTAACTTTATTATCAAAGTCTTCATCTTTAAAATCTACAAGCATAATCCCTTTCTATAAATTAGTGTCCTAAAGTCAACTAGGCAATTTCATATTTTTTTTCAATAGACATAATAAATTCATTAATTTCATCTAATTTTTTAAGTTCTTCATCATCATCTTTATTATCTGCTTGATCTCGTAATATATCGATTTCGTTATAGGCCATTCCAATTGTTTGCCACTTTTCTTTGTTTTTACTTAAAATTCGTCTCGCAATTTCACTTTTAATATTTTTGTATAAATCTGGTGGTAAAATTTGTGGTGCCTCTTGATAAATAATTTTTTGTCCAAACCAGCTACATCTTTTATCTTGAAATTTATCTAACATTCTTAATTTGTCTTCCCAGGAAGAGCTGTGCCATATTTTGAATAAAGCTGTATCTTTATTAGGGATAAATTTTTCATAAAGAGTTTCCTCAGGTAATAAATCTTCTTGGGTTTTGGTTTGTGCTTTTTCCTCTGCTGCTTCCCTATTAATAATTTGAATATTTTGACAAAATTTTTCACTACTTCTTACTAATTCTGCCCTTTTTTTAATTGTCTCTAAATCAAGATCAGCATAAGCCTTTTCTTTTAATGCAAAATTTTTATCTAAAACTATTGGAGCTTTATTGGTTTTAATCACTCGAGTTGCTTTAGGACTAATCTTTTTTAAATTTGCTTTAAGCTCATTGACTGACATATTTAAAAATGGCTCTGGATCTCTTCTTAAATCCCATAAATAACCCCAAGATGCATAAGAAGGATGAAAGCAATGATTTGGATGTAATGTGCAAACTAGATACATCATATTTCTCCCTTTAACATTTTCAAAAATTGAATATATACCTTCACCTTTTAAAATAGACTCCACACTACTTTTTGTCGAAGTGCCTAGAAATTTTTCCCAATTTGTTTTATGTTTGTCTTTTATAATTCTTAAAATTTTTAAGGAATTATGTGCGTCTACATAGGCAGTGTGGGCTGCTGAAGTATCAAAACCTTGCTGACGAGCCAAACCCTCCAAGGCCAAACTCTCATTTCCTGCTTCTGTTAATTCTGTTTTTAGTGTTTTAGAATCTATAGTTTGAGCAGCTCTTGCTACATGTAAACCATCGTGTTCCTGATTTGGTGAAGAGTGAGTTAAATAAGGATACCTATTACCCTTAAAAAAATTGAAATGAAACATTCTTCTGTCAAAATTTAAATTACTCCAGCCCATAAACATAGCAGGAGCAGCTTTTACAAAGAAATTTTCGACTGCACCTAAAAATTCATAATGTGAATAATTGCCTTTAGTTAACAAATCAATGCTTGTAGAATTTACTAGAAGTGCTTTTGCACTTGGCACTTCTCCTTCTGGCATTCTGCCTCTAATATTTAATTTTCCAATTTCTTTAAGATTTTTATCAACTACTACTGCTCCTACTTCAATGATAGATCCCCAAATAGTACTATTTGTAGTTTCTGTATCATATATTACTATTTTGTCCATTATCTCCTAAATAAGTACTTAAGTTAAATTTCAAAGCTCATTAAATTTTTTTAATCTTCCTAAAAACAAGTTTTGATAAACAACTAAATCATGTCCTTGAATTTTAAATTCTTGGAACAAGTTATCTACTGTGCAAACAAGTATTACGCAAGCTGTGATATTTGAGTTATACACAATATTATGTGCCAAAGAATAGGCTGATGTCTGCAGCATCCAGTTATCTATGTATTCAGCTTTTTTTGGTTTATTGCTTTGCTTGAAATCGATTATTGTTTCTTTTCCTTCATAAACTCCTACACAATCGGCAGTACCAGCATATTTATCTGGATAATAAAGAGTGCATTCCACTCCCCATATTTCCTCTAATCTATTTATTAATCCTTTATTAATTATCTCTTTGGCCATCTTTTTGTATTGTTCATTGTCTTCAAAAAAACTTAGATTTTCTCTACTCAAAAGATAAGACTCTAAATAATTGTGCATCTGAGAACCTCTGCTACTCGCAGCTTTTGTAATTGCTTCAGCCTCTTTTTGACCTGTTCTTTCTCGCCAATTTGCAAGAGCTGCTTTATCTTCCTCTGATTTAGTAGCATCAAGGATTGAGGTAACACTAGGTAATTTTTTCTCTCCTAATAGATATCTTCTTATTCCATCTACGGTTGCTCTTGAAGATGTAGGATAATCGTATTTTTTATTCCATTTCATAGGTTTAATTTAGAAATAAAGTAAATATATTAATAATAGTCATGATAAAAGGTTAAATTAGATTATGGAAGCAATTTTAGGAGTAATAGTAGGTTTTATAGCATTTGGTGTTATTTGGTTTTTTTTATTAAAACCAAAAGATAATCAAGCATCAACGGATGAACTGAGATTAAAAGAAGAAGAATTAAAAAAATCACAAATAGATTTAGCCACAAGAGAGGCAGAGGTAAAGGCTGCAGAGGATGCAAAAAAAGATTTAACCAAACAACTCGATGATAAAAAAGTAGAGGTGTCAAATCTTTATAAAAAAGTTGACGGTATTGTTGAGGGAGTGGGCGAATATAAGTCAATTTCTGAAAAAGCACTTAATAAACATGACCAAGCAGTAGCCCGACATACAAATTGGTGGGAAAAATTGACAACTAACATCACTTATCAAGGAAAATTTAATCAAGAAATTTTAGAAAATCTTTTAATCAGCGCAAATCTTGTAAAAGATAGAGATTTTTTTCCTCAAAAAAAGCAAACGACTTATGACATAGATGATAATAAAGACAAGGATGTAATCCCCGATATGCTGCTTAAGTTTCCAGAAAGAAATTATATTGTTGATGCAAAAGTATCTCTAACCCATTGGACAAAATATATTAACGAAAAAGATGACAACCAAAAAAAACAATACCTAAAAGATCATCTCACTTCTGTTAGAAATCACTTATTTGGACCAAAAGGACTGGCTAAGAAAAATTACAATAAACTATATGGAATTAAGTCTTTACAATCAGTTATTGTTTTTTTTCCAGCATCTAATTTATATTCTGTAACACTTGATGCTGATAAGACACTTCAAACAGAAGCTTTAAAAGCTAACTTTATTTTATCATCCCCTACTGAGCTATTAAATATGATCAAGGTATTTGAGCAAATAAAGAGTGAAAAGAAGCAAATTGAAAATATCAGCAAGATCATAACCTCTGCCAGTAAGATATTTGATAAATATTCAGATGTTAAAACAGCAATTAAAGGAGCGCTGCAATCATATAAAACTCATGCTAATCAACTACAAAGCCTAGTAACAAAATCTTGGGGTTCACAAGGACTTGAAAAACAAATCAAAAAACTTGAGGAAGAACATGGAGTAATGCCTGGTAAACAAATTCCTGTGATACCACCAGAACAAGCAACTATCACAGATGTTTCAGATCCTGAGGAAGATAAAGATCAGTTAAATTAATTATATATATTTCTATACATGGAAACTTTATTAATATTTAAAATTATTATTGGACTCGGACTATTAATCGGTCTTTATGCAATTTTAAGAAATTTAGATATTATAAAAATTATCCTTATATACTTTAAAGATAAGTTACTTGGCAAGTAATCTAGATAAATTTATTAAACCCTTTTTTTTAGAATTTTTTTTTGAGGTAAAAATACACGCTTGGGATTTTAAAATCTCACCATCTTTTAAAATACGAAGATTATTACTTTTTATAGTCTCGCCAGTGGAACTGATATCAGTAATCAAATTTGCAGAACCTATAAAAGGATAGGCCTCAGTAGCACCCAAACTTTCAACTAATTGAAATTGTGTTACACCCTTTGAAAATAAGAATTCTTTAGTTAAATTTGGATACTTGGTTGCAACTCTTAATTTTTTTTTCTTTTTATCTCTAAATTCAAAAGCAATTTCTTCCAAATCAGCTACTGTTTGCACATCAATCCACGGATCTGGAATAGCAACAACTAGAGTTGCTTTTCCAAACTCATACTTTTTGATTAAGTTAATTTTTTTTTGGATATTAATTTCTCCTTCTTTAAGTAAATCAAAACCTGAAAAACCTATATCTAAAGAACCATCTCCTAATCTTTGAATAATTTCTCTTGCATGCAAATAAAGAATTTTAATATTTGATTTATTTTTAATAGAACCAATTAAATCCCTCTCACCTCGTTCAGAAACTAGTTTTAATTTTTTCTTTTTAAAAATGTTTAAAACATCTTTTCTAAGCCTGCCTTTACTTGGAATTCCTATATTGATTATGTTTTTCATTTTAATAATTTAAATTTAGAGCAGCTCCTACTGCTGATATTTGTTTTTTAGATCCAAGGTCAGAAATTAATTGATCATACCTTCCACCATTAATTATATTTCTAATCTTATAATTTAATTTGATATCAATTTTAAAAACCATACCTGTGTAATATTCAAGTTGTCTTCCAAATGAGGTTGAAAAAACTACATTTAATTTTGAAGTTCTGTTAACTGAGGTTGGAAAGTATCTTTGATCTACCACTAAGTTTATTTGATATTTCTTAAAGAATTTGTTTAATACATCTGCAGCTTTATTAATTGGACATTTAATCTTTAAAAACTCTTTAATAATTTTTGATATATTTCTTCCTTTACTAGGACGTCTTGGATCCTTAATCTTTTTATCAAAACGCCTTAAAATTTCTTCAATTGATCTTTCAGCAACGATTGAGTTCTTGTCACCTTTGAGCATTTTTAGATAACGTTTTTTATCTATCTCAACAATAGTTGGATCAACATCAGAGTTTGTTTCCAACCTTTTTAACAAATCATTAAAATAGTCTTCTCTCCAAAAATGTCTTGATAATCTTAATTTCCATCTAGTTGGAATATCCAGTTTAGATATTAAAAGTTTAAATATTTCAACATTTCCTAATGTTAAAGTGCCAGAGGTATATTTTAAATTTTTTAAGGAATTTAAAGAAGTGTTAATAATTTCTTTATCATCTTTTTTTTCATCTTTAGAGCCAATGATTTCGAATCCAATTTGATTTCTAATTATAGAGTCTTTTCTATTTTGAGATTTCCTAAACGCTTGCCCCGTAT
This sequence comes from uncultured Pelagibacteraceae bacterium, assembly GCA_902521885.1. Lineage (GTDB taxonomy): Bacteria > Pseudomonadota > Alphaproteobacteria > Pelagibacterales > Pelagibacteraceae > Pelagibacter. The sequence continues at coordinate 27,342 of CABYTJ010000005.1, read as the reverse complement.
AAAATATTTTTTCTTTACCTCTTAAGTTACTTTCTAAATATCTTAGGCAAGAAACTATTGTTAAATCTGGACGTAAACATAGCTCATTCCCATTTTGATCAATAAATGAAAAAATAAATTTTCTAAAATTTTCACCAGATCTTTGAACAATATGATTAGTTTCAATTACTGAGGGTAATTCAATATATTTAAATCCCTTGCCTTTAACAGACTTTAGGATTTTTTCAGATAAGTTTTTTGATTTCATTTATTAAATTTGATTTTGGGATTGTTTGGTTATTTTCACCCTTAACACCTCTAAGGTTTTTAATGGTCACAGTATTATCATTAAACTCATTTTCCCCGCAAATAATTGCTACTGTTAATTCACGCTTGTTTGCTAAATCGAGTTGTTTACCAAGATTTTTTTTAGTGTTTAAAAAAACTTCTGCATTAATATTATTATCTCTTAATTGATTAACAATTTCATAATAATTCTTTAAGTATTTTTCATCCATGACACAAACTAAAACTGGTTTCTGATCTTGTACTTGAATTTGGTTTAACTGAATTAATGCGAATAACAACCTGTCTACACCAAAACTAATTCCAGTCCCAGGAACATCAACACCTCTAAACCTTGAAATAAGTTTGGCGTACGATCCTCCAGAGCAGATACTACCTAACTCAATTTCCTTACCTTTATTATTGGTCACTTTGAAATTTAAATTTGTTTCGACTATAAATGAATCATAGTATGAGAGCCCTCTCACAATCGTAAAGTTTGTTTTAACTTGATTTAAATTTGAACCATATCCAAGTATTTGAAATACATTCTCTAATTCTTGAATTCCTTCTTGAGATAATGGATTTTTTAAAGTTTCTTTTAATTTTTTTAAATCTTTTATTTTTAGAAAATTTAATATTTGTGCTGCCTGTTCATTATTTAAGTCAGCTCCTTTAGTAATAGCTCCACTTTGATCTTTTCTCTGTTTTTTAAGTAAGTCTTCAACTCCCTTTAATCCAAAACCAGGCTTATCGAGTTTATCAATTGCTCTAATAACTTTTGTTTGTTTTTCCTCAGAAATTTTTAAATCATCAATTAAACCCTGAACTATTTTTCTGTTACTCACATTAATTGTAAATTGATCTTTTTTTAATCCACAATCTGCTAGTGTGCTTGATATTAAATTACAAAGCTCTGCGTTTGCTTGTGCAGGATTAACATTTCCAACAATATCAAAATCTGCTTGCATAAATTCTCTGTATCGACCATTTCCAGCTTTTTCATTTCTGAATACATTTTGAATTTGATATCGCTTGAAGATTGATGGAAGTTCTTGGTTGTTTTGAGCATAAAATCTTGCAAGGGGACTTGAGAGATCGTAACGAAGAGTTATATTCTTGTCTCCATCCTTAAATGAGAATACATCAGACATAGGATTAGCTTCATCTTCTGCCAAAAAAGATCCTATATTTTCTGCGATTTCGAACGAGGGAGTTTCAAGAGCTTCAGCTCCGAATTTTATAAAATTATTCTCAATAGCTTCTAAAAGCTTTTTTTTGAGAAGAATTTTTTTATCCCAACGATCTTCAAATCCTGGAGGTAGTCCAGGAACTAGTTTATTTTCTTTATTCATTTTTTGGTACCCGGGCTGAGAATCGAACTCAAACTTAAAGTTCCACAAACTTTCGTGCTAACCGTTACACCACCCAGGCATTCCTTGTTTTTATATTATTTTTGTGTGGATTTAAAATTATATTATAAATAAATAGCCTATAGGCTATGGAAACAGTTTTTGTGAGAACTGTTTGAAGTTATCATCAATGTATTATTTATAATCATGCGGGTCTTTTATGACAAATATTTAAATTATTCAACCCTTAAAAGAAAAGGACGTTAATCTATTTCTGAGAAAAACGTCCTTTAAAAATTTTAGTATTAGTCTAATTTTTTTAAATTTACCGCTGATGGGCCTTTTGGACCATCTTCAAGAGTAAATTCTATTTTATCACCTTCATTAAGGTATCTCATACCAGCTGCTTTCACTGCGCTCGCATGGACAAAAGCATCTTTTTCTTTATCTTCTCTTTCAATGAATCCAAAGCCTTTCTTGCCATTGAACCATTTAACTGTTCCTTTTAATGTACTCATCTTATTTCTTAGTCCTTTTGTTATTATTATCTTACGATGTTAATTTTTATTATAAGAATTTTCAAGATATTTTGATGGTGCCTCGGGAAGGATTCGCACCTCCGACACAAGCCTTTTCAGGGCTCTGCTCTACTCCTGAGCTACCGAGGCAAAAGATTAACCTCTAAAGATTATTCTGCCTTTAGTAAGGTCATAAGGGGTCATTTCTACTGTCACATTATCACCTTGTAAAACTCTTATTCTATTTTTTCTTAATTTGCCTGCAGTATGTGCAGTAACAACATGACCATTTTCTAATTGAACTCTAAACATAGCGTTAGGTAATAAATCAGTTACTTTACCTTTGAATTCAAGTAAGTCTTGTTTTGACAAATTTATTTTCTCCTTATTCTTTTTTTAACAGATTGAGCATGCCCAGCTAACCCTTCATAATTTGCAAGAGTTATAACTGATGGTCCAAGACTTTCAATACCCTTTTTTGATAAGTTTATATATGAAATTCTTTTATAAAATTCATTAACACTTATACCACTAGAATATTTTGCTGAACTATTAGTAGGTAATACATGATTTGATCCAACATTATAATCAGTCATTGCCATGACAGCATATTTACCCAAACAAATTGAACCTGCATTTTTGATTTTAGGTATAAATGATTTATAATTTTTAACATTCAGTTCTAAATGTTCTGGTGCAATTTTATTTATCACTTCTGCAATCTTTTTATCTGAATTAATATGTATTAAAATTCCATTACTAATTAAACTTTTTTTTGCAATAGAAACCCTTGGTAATTCTTTTAATTGTTTTGAGATTTCAATCTTAACTTTTTGAATAAAATCTTTATCTTTTGAAATCAAAATACATTGAGCTAAAACGTCATGTTCAGCTTGACCAATTAAATCACTTGCAACCCATTCTGGATTTGAAAATTTATCACATACAATTAAAATTTCAGATGGACCTGCAGTCATACCTTCAATTCCAACATCACCAAAAACCTCCTTTTTAGCAGCTGCCACAAAAGAGTTTCCTGGTCCTACTATTTTATCAACTTTTTTAACTTTTTTAGTTCCATAAGCTGCTGCAGCAATAGCCGAAGGACCACCAATTGAATAAATTTCTTTTATTTTACATTTTTTAGCTGCATATAAAACTGCTGGGTTTTGTTTTCCTTTATAACTAGGATTAATCATTACTATTCTTTTAACTCCAGCAACTATTGCAGGAATTGTACTCATTAAAACACTAGAGGGATACGAAGCAGATGACCCTGGAACATAAATTGCAGCAGACTCGATTGGTAAATATTTATATTCAAGTTTATTCTTAAATTTATCAGAGTAAGAAATGTTTTTGAATTTTTGAAAAGAATGAAATTTATAAATTCTTGAATATGCAAGATCAATTGCTTTTTTTACTTTTTTATCTAAAGATTTTATTGACCTTGAAATCTGCTTAGCTGATGGAATAATAGTTTTATTAAGATTAAATTTTTTTTCATATTTCAACAAAGCTTTATCTCCATTTTTTTTCACATCATTGATAATGCCAGTCACTGAAATCAAGCTGGATTTAATCTTATATTTTCGTTTTATAAGAATATTGTCTAAAACTTTATCAAAACTTTTGTTATTACTATTTAATATTTTCATTATTCTTTGATCTCATTTTGATCTTCAAGCCTTACTTCAATAGCTTCTGTTGTCAAAACAATGTGAGCATTATCTTTAAAAATTAAATTAATTTCATAATTATCATTATTTTTCATATAGTCCATTGCAATTAGTTCTATGATTAATTTATCATTTTTCTGGTTAATATTCTTAGATTTTACATTATCAACGAAATCAAACCGACAAATACTATTAATCTTTTTATTATTTTGCCCTCCTTCAATTTTAGTACGCTCAATAGATAATAAAAAAACTTTACTTGAGCTAAGATATTTAATATCTGAAACTCTTACTTTTGCACCAGCACTACAGGCTGAAATCATTTGTAAACCTTCATTATCACTGGCAATAATTTGAGCTAAATATTTTTTCCCCATTAATTTATCCTTCTTATTTTTGCACCGACTCTTTTTAATTTTTTTTCTATATTTTCATACCCTCTGTCTAAATGATAAATTCTGTTTATTATTGATTTACCTCTAGTTGTAAGAGCTGCAAGAATAAGAGAAACTGAAGCCCTTAAATCCGTTGCCATTAATTCTGCGGCAGTAAATTTGATATTTCCTTCTATCAAAGCTTTGTTCCCTTCTATTAAAATTTTAGCACCCATTCGATTTAATTCTGAAACATGCATAAATCTGTTTTCAAAAATATCTTCTTTAATCAAAGATTTTTTGTTTGCTTTACACAGCAATACCATAATTTGAGCTTGTAAATCTGTGGGGAATCCTGGATAAGGGGCTGTTTTGATATTTGTGTTTCTTATTTTCTTATTTCCATAAATATGAATTTGATTTTTTTTTACTACAATTTTTGCACCAATTTTTTTTAAAATATTAATCTCAGTCTTTATTATTTCTGGAATTACTTTTTTTATCCTTAAATTTCCCTCAGTAGCAGCGGCTGCAACTAAATATGTTCCTGCTTCAATCCTATCAAACATCACAGAATATTTAATTTCATGTGTATTTTTTACCCCTTTAATTCTAATTGTTCGATTTGATAACCATTTTAAATTACATCCTAATTTAATTAAAAAATTTGTTAAATCTTTTATCTCTGGTTCTATTGCACAATTTTTTAATATTGTGGTTCCTTTAGCTAATGTAGCAGCTATTATCAAATTTTCAGTTGCTCCTACTGAAATTTTTGAAAAAGTAATTTTTGTACCTATTAAACCTTTTGGAGCTGTTGCATGAATGTAGCCCTGAATTATTTTATATTTTACACCTAATTTTGATAAAGCTTTCAGATGAAGATCAACAGGTCTAGTACCAATTGCACAACCACCAGGAAGAGATACTTTGGCTCTACCGAATTTTGCAAGTAAAGGACCAAGAACTAATATTCCAGCACGCATAGTTTTAACCAAATTATAGGAAGCAAAATTTTTATTTTGTTTAGAATTATCAACTACTAAATTTTTTTTATTAAATTTTGTTTTTGAGCCCAGCGACCTAAGTAGATTAATCATTGTTTCAATATCTTTAACTTTTGGTAAATTATCTAAATAGACTTTTTTATTTGTTAACAAAGTTGCGGCTAAAATTGGTAAGGAAGCATTTTTTGAACCTGAAATATTGATCTCTCCCTTGAGCTTATTGGCTCCAAAAACTTCTAACTTTTGCATTATTAAACTTTAGGTAAAGTTACGCCAGTTTGACCCATATATTTGCCATCACGATCCGCATAAGTTACCTCAGGTTTTTCATTGCCCTTAAGGAAAATAAATTGAGCAACACCTTCATTGGCATAAATTTTAGCCGGTAATGGTGTGGTGTTAGAGAACTCTAGTGTTACGTAACCTTCCCAACCTGGTTCCAATGGAGTAACATTAACTATAATACCACATCTTGCATATGTTGATTTTCCCAAACAAATTACCAAAACATCCTCTGGAATTTTGAATTTTTCCATAGTTCTAGCCAACACAAAGGAATTTGGTGGTATAATACATTCCGAAGTATTTTTTGTGACAAAATTAGTTGGTTTAAAATTTTTTGGATCTACAATTTCTGAATTTACATTAGTGAAAATCTTAAATTCATCAGATACTCTTGCGTCATAACCAAACGAAGAGAGACCATAAGAAATACTATCACCTCTAACCTGCTTTTCTTCAAAAGGTGAGATCATATCCTTCTCTTTACACATTTTTCTTATCCACTTATCGGAAAGAACTGACATTATTTATTCTTTTTTTTATTTTTTTTTTGAAACAATTTTCTTTTTTTCAAATTTTTTCTTAGCGCTAAGCTTAATCGCTCATTTTTTTCTTTTACTATCATTCTTTATTTGGATTAGTTAGAAAATCTAGTGTTATGGGCTTTGACGCATCTAAAGTTTTATCATGGTCATCGTCTTTTTTTGGACCTTCTTTTGCAAGTCGCTTAGCTTTTTTTTCAGCAAGCTTTTTTTCTCTTTTAGCCTGCTTTTCCATCAGCTTAGCACTTTTAGTAGATTTATAATCGTAATGAATGCCCATATAATTTCCTTAAGTAGATATAAATCATATTCATCAAAAAATTAAGGCAATAATTTGAAAAAAATGCTTTATTATCAATAAAATACAATTTGTGATAATCGCTTCTGTAGTTAAATGGTATAACAAGTCCTTGGTAAGGACTAGTTCCCTGGTCAGTACAGGGTGGGAGCACCATCAGCTTTTATAAAACAATTTTCGAAGAAGAATAGTTAACAGGACTAAAATAAAAAAAGCTAGAATAGGAACGTATACTTCTGGAGAAAAAATTATTTGTGATAATCCAGGAACTTCTGAATTTTGATCAATAACCTTTTCAAGTCCACTACCAATTGAAACAGCTATAAAAATTTGAGGAATAATGCCTATTAATGTTGCGAAGAAGAAATTAATTGTTTTTACATTAAAAATTGTTGGTAAAAGACAACTAAGTTGCCAAGGAATTCCCCCTATAAAACGATAAATTAATAAATAAAAAAATTCCGATTTTTTAAATTTAATTTCGAGACTTTGATATCTTTTTAGAAATTTTTCTCTAATTAGATCCTTTAAAAAAAAATTACCAAACAAATACAAAAAAGTTGCTCCTATGCTTAAACCTAATACTACAAGAATTGTACCCAACCATTTTCCAAAAATAAATCCACCAATTAAAGCTATTGGAGATCCAAATCCTAAAAATGGAAATACCCATAAAATTGTAAAAATCAAAAAAATTGTTGATATAAAAAATAAGTTAGAATTTTTAAGTTCTAAGAAATATGATCTATTTTCTTTTATAAAGTTGTAAGATGTAATCTCTTGAAGACTAAATTTTGAAAAAAACAAAAACAGAAATATGGATATCAAGATTAAGTAAGATAAACCTATAAATATTTTAATTTTTTTAGTTTTTTCCATTATTCATTATCGTATTTATAAAATCTTCTATTTGCTATTTATATATTTAATTACTATAAAGGGCCAAATTTAATAAAAATTTAACCACAATTATGAAAAGAACATACCAACCATCAAAAATCAAAAGAGCCAGAAAACACGGCTTTAGGTCGAAAATGAAAACTAAGGGTGGGAAAAAACTTTTAGCTAGAAGAAGAGCTAGGGGCAGAAAATCATTAACTGTATCTGGTTAAATTAATGAGAAGCAAAATTGTTGCTCTTTCAAAAAACGAAGAATTTAAATCATTGCTTAAAAAGAAAAAAGTATCAAACAAATATGCTACAATTTTCTTTGGTAAATTAGATAAGAAAAATAATGATAAACTAAATATTTCCTTTGTGACAAAGAAAAAAATAGGAAATGCGGTTCAAAGAAATAAAATTAAAAGAAGACTAAGAAACATTATGAATGAAGCAGTAAAAAAAGTAACAATAAAGTTTAATTTTTCTTATCTTGTTATATGTAAGGCGAGTGTGTTACACAGTGATTATACTAATATAAAAGAAACCTTATTTCAGGAATTTAAAAAAATTAAATAATGAATATTCTCACTATAATTTTGATAAAATTAATAAAAGGATATAAATATTTGATAAGCCCTTTAATAGGAGACTCTTGCAGATATTTACCAACTTGTTCAGAGTATAGTATTGATGCATTAAAAAAATTTGGTCTATTAAAAGGTTTATATATGAGTTTTAAAAGAATTTTATCTTGCCATCCTATAAAATTTTTAGGGGGTGGAGAAGGATTTGATCCAGTTGACAAAAAAATAAAGGTTAAAAAATAATGGAATCTAAAAACGTAATAGCTGCAATAGCCTTATCTTCAGCTGTAATAGTTTTATATGCATTGTTTTTTACTCCAGAGCAATCAATAACAAAACAAAATTTATCTGAAAAAAATAAGATAGAACAAAATACCGATACTCCAATTTTAGAACAAAAAGAAACTTTAGTTCAGATATCTAGAGAAGAAGCATTAGAAAAAAGTGATAGAATAAAATTTGAAAACCAAAGTATCATTGGATCTATTGCATTAAAGGGTGCAGCAATTGATGATTTAACTTTTAAAGATTATAAAATAAGTCTGGAAAGTGAAGAAAAGGTAACACTACTAGGGCCAAGAAATATTGAAGAGGGTTATTTTATTGAAAGTGGATTCGTTACTACCGATAAAAATATTGATATTCCAAGTTCTGATACAGTCTGGTCTATCGTTGGAAATGATATTCTCACAGACAAATCACCTATAAAATTATCTTGGACTAATAAACAGGGAATAACTTTTGAAAAAGAAATTAGTTTAGATGACAAATTTTTATTTTCTATAAATCAAAAAGTAATAAATTCTACTAACAAGAAATATGATTTTTATTCTTATGGTCAAATAATTAGAAATAAAATTCCTGAAGGCTTATCTAACTTCTATATTCTTCATGAGGGTCCAATTGCTACTTTAGATGATGAATTAATTGAAGAGGATTATGATGATATTCAAGATCAAAAATTTTCTCGTACTGCTCAAAAAGGTTGGTTAGGTGTTGGAGATAAATATTATGTAGCCTCAATCATACCACCTAAAAACAAAGAATTTAAAACAACATTTGATTATAAAAATAAGTTTAGAGCAAATTTTATTACTACAGAGCCTCTAGAACTTAACCAAAATAGTTCAATTGAAGATAGCTTGCAAATAATTGTAGCTGCTAAAAGAGTAGATGTTATTGATGGATATGCTGAGTCATTAAATATAGATAAGTTTGACCTAGTTATAGATTGGGGTTTTTTATATTTCATAACTAAACCATTATTTTTTGGAATTGATTATTTTTTTAAACTTCTTGGTAATTATGGTTTAGCTATAATTGCAATTACAATTTGTATTCGGTTAGCCTTTTTTCCACTTGCTAATTTTTCATTTAGAAGTATGGCAAAAATGAAAGCGCTCCAACCAGAAATGGTAAGGCTTAAAGAGCTTCATAAAAATGATAAAATGAAGTTACAGCAAGAAATGATGGCACTTTATAAAAAAGAAAAAGTAAACCCAATGTCAGGATGTTTACCAATACTTGTCCAAATTCCTGTATTCTTTGCTTTGTATAAAGTTTTATTTGTAACCATTGAAATGAGGCAGATGCCTTTTTATGGTTGGATTCATGATTTAAGTGAACGTGATCCAACTAGTTTATTTAATCTGTTTGGTTTACTACCATATGATGTACCATCTTTTTTAGTTATAGGCGCATGGCCTGTAGCAATGGGTGTTTCAATGTGGGTGCAACAAAAACTTAATCCTGCTCCTACCGATGCTATGCAAGCAAAAATATTTATGTTTTTTCCACTTTTCTTAACTGTAATACTTGCTCCGTTTCCTAGTGGTTTAGTAATTTATTGGACTGTAAATAATATCTTAACTATGGCTCAACAAGTTTTTATTATGAAAAGAACAACAGTTAAAACTGCAACATAATGTTGTTGTTGTAATCAAATAAAAGCTGATGGATCTAAAAAAATTATTACCAGAAAATGGACCACCCATAAAAGAAGTATCTAAATATATTGAAAAATACAAAAATGAATTAATAGTAATTAAATATGGGGGTAACGTTTTTATTGATAGAAATATATTTGATAACTTCATAGCTGATATATGTTTGTTAAATAAATTGGGTCTCTCTATCGTAGTAGTTCATGGTGGTGGGCCAAGAATAAAAAGGGAATTAGATAAATCTAATATTCAATCAAATTTCATAAGAGGATTAAGAGTTACTGATAAAAGAATTATAGATATTGTTGAAAGAGTTCTAATTGATTTTAACAATGATATTGTATCTTCTTTAGAAAAAATGGGGTCTAAAGCTGTTTCTATTAACACAAAAAAAAATAACATAATCGAGGTGGTACCAGAAGCAAAAGAGCTTGGTTTTGTTGGTCTACCAAAAAAAATTAATAACAAAATTTTATTAGATATTATTAAACAAAATAGAATACCTATTGTTTCCCCATTAGGGTTAGATGAAAATAATCAAACACACAATATTAATGGTGATACTGCGGCGATGGCTGTTGCAAAATCTCTTAAATCAAGAAGATTGCTCTTAATGACAAATGTTGATGGTGTTTTAAATAAAGAAAAAAAACTGATAGCAGAAATTTCCTCTTCTGAGATTTTAGAGATGATAAAAGATGAAACAATTAATTCTGGGATGATACCTAAGGTAAACGCGTGCCTAACAGCTGTAAATAGTGGAGTTACTGCTGCTGGTATAATTAATGGTACAAAACAACATTCTTGTTTATGGGAAATTTTTTCAGATGAGGGCTCAGGTACATTAATCAGAAAATGAACTTAAAAGAAAAAAAATATCTTCTACTCGATCTTGATGGTGTTTGTTATGGTAAACATAACAATTATTCTCTAGAGCGAGTATTTGGTCAAGTTTCAAAAAGAATGACACAGTTTATATCTGAAAAACTTAAGATTGATAAAAATAAAGCCAAAGAATTACAAACTAATTACTTTTACAAATACAATACATCTCTAAGAGGATTAATGATACATGATGGAATTTCTCCAGATGAATTCTTATCCTTCGTTCACGATATAGATTTATCATTTATGAAAGCAGATAAAATTATGAGATATGAGCTTGAACAATTAAATATGGAAAAATTTATCTTCACAAACGGTTCTGCAGACCATGCTGCAAATATTTTAACACATCTAGGAGTGTATGATTTATTTGGTAGAGATAAAGTTTTTGATATCAAAGATGCTGGATATGTGCCCAAACCTGAGGCAGAGACTTTTGACTCAATGGTTAAAAAATTTGGTATCGATCCAAAAGAAACGATTTATATTGAGGATATTGCAAAAAACCTAAGTATCGGGTATGAGCGTGGGTGTGCAACTGTTTGGTTAATTAATGATGAGCATTTTGGAAAAATGGATGCTGATAAAGATTTTATTTCACACAAAATTGAAAATCTATCTTTATTTCTAAAAGAAATAAGGTTATTAAAAAGTTAGTAAATTATGTCTATAGAAAAAATTATAAATGATGCTTGGGAAAACAAAGATCAAGTAAATCCTAATTCAGATCAATCTTTAAAGGACACGATTAATCAAGTTATAAGTGATTTAGATAGTGGCGAATCTCGTGTTGCTGAAAAAGTAAATGGTGAATGGATTACTCACCAGCATTTAAAAAAAGCAATCATGTTAAGTTTTAGAATTTACCCAATGGAAAATTTAAATGGACCATACTCTAGTTGGTATGACAAAGCTCATTTATTAAAAGGTAAAACTGCAGGTTGGACAAAAGAAGACCATGAAAAAGCTGGTTTTAGAATGGTACCAAACTCGCCTGTTAGAAAAGGATCATTCGTAGGAAAAGATGCTGTTCTTATGCCATGTTATGTAAACATTGGTGCTTACATTGGGGCTAAAACTATGATGGATACGTTTAGCCGTGCTGGTAGTTGTTGCCAGATTGGAGAAAGTTGCCATATATCTGCTGGTTCTGGAATTGGCGGAGTACTAGAACCTGCTCAAGCATTACCAACAATCATTGAAGATAATGTGTTTGTTGGAGCCATGTCTGAAGTTGTTGAGGGAGTAATTGTTGAGGAAGGAAGTGTTCTCTCAATGGGATGCTATATAGGCCAAAGTACTAAAATTATTAATAGATCAAATGGAGAAATTACAAAAGGTCGTATACCTCCGTATTCAGTAGTTGTACCAGGCACACATAAAGATCTATATGCTGTTCATATAATTAAAACTGTGGACTCTAAAACTAGGTCAAAGACTTCAATTAACGATCTTCTAAGAGACTAATTATGCAAACGATTAATGAATTAAAATTAGCTAAAGAGCTAATTAGGTTTCCAACTGTTACTCCAGCAGATGCTGGAGTGATGAAGTTTTTAGAAAAAAAATTAAAAAAACTTGGTTTCAAAACAAAAATATTAGAATTCAAAGAAAAAGGTTTTTCACCTGTAAAAAATTTATATGCAAGATTAGGGTCTAAAAGTCCTAATTTTATGTTTGCTGGCCATGTTGATATTGTCCCTCCAGGAAATATAAAAGATTGGACAGTAAATCCATTTAGACCATCTATAAAAAGAGGTCATTTAATTGGAAGAGGCGCAAATGATATGAAAAGCTCTATTGCAGCTTTTGTTTCTGCTGTGAGCACTTTTTTATCAAAAAATAAAAGATTTAATGGATCAATTAGTTTATTGATTACAGGAGACGAAGAAGGTGATGCGGTGAATGGAACGAAAAAAGTGGTAGAATATCTTAAAAGAAAAAAAGAAAAAATAAATTTTTGTTTAGTCGGTGAACCAACAAATCCAAATCGATTAGGTGAAATGATTAAAATTGGTCGCAGAGGTAGTTTGACTGGTAAATTAACTATATCTGGCGTACAGGGTCATGTCGCATATCCCCATAGAGCAAATAATCCCTCAACAATTATTGTAAAAATTTTAAATGAGTTAAAAAATATTAAATTTGATAAAGGGACAAAAGATTTTCAGCCTACAAACTTAGAAGTTACAAAAATAAATATAAACAACACTGCTGATAATGTTATTCCTGCGAAAGCTGAGGCAACATTTAATATTAGGTTTAATAACAAACATTCTTCAGCTTCTATTAAAAAAAGACTTAACAGAATTTTTCTTAGAACAAATAAAAATTATAAATCAAAATTCAAAATTGATTATAGGGTTTCTGGTGAAGCTTTTTTAACTAAGCCAGATAAAACAACATATATGATACAAAACACTATTAAAAAAATTGCTAAAATAAAACCAAAATTATCTACTACAGGTGGAACTTCAGACCTACGATTTATCAAATCTATATCACCTGGTTTAGAATTTGGTTTAGTTGGAAGGACTATGCACCGTGTGGATGAAGCAGTATCTTTAAAAGATTTAAAAAATTTAACAAAAATTTATGAAAGCATTTTGCAAAATTACTTTAAATGAATACAGCGATTATAAATTCTGATTCTTATGAAAAACATAATACAGGTGATGGTCATCCTGAACAGCCTAAAAGAGTAATTGTCATAAAAGAAAAATTAAAAAAAAGAAATGATTTAATTTGGGAAACCCCAGTTAGTGTGCCTGATGATATTTTAGCAATGACACATTCAAAAGAATATATTGAGAATTTAAATAATTCTTTTCCACAAAAAGGCCTTAAGTTTTTAGATGGGGATACAGTTGTGTCACCCGAAAGCAAAAAAGCAGTTTTTGATGCTGCAGGTTCAACAATTAAAGCAATAGATGGAATAGAAAATAATCAATTTAAAAACGCATTTTGTTTAGCAAGACCTCCTGGACATCATGCTGAAAAAGATAAAGCTATGGGATTTTGTTGTATATCAAATGCTGGAGTCGCAACAAATTATCTAATTAATAGATATAAATATAAAAGAATTGCTTGTGTAGATTTTGATGTTCATTGGGGTAACGGAAACTATGATGTCATGCGTGATAATAAAAATTCATTATATATTTCTACTCACCAATATCCTTTTTATCCAGGAGGAGGGACAGAAAAAGATAAGGGAGACTTTAACAACTCTCTAAATATTCCTTTACCCGCTGGTACCAATTCTGAACAATATTTTAATGCGTTTGATAGAGTTTTAGAGAGATTAGTTCAATATAAACCTGATTTTCTTTTATTCTCAGCAGGTTTTGATGCACATAAAGATGATCCTTTAGCTCAATTTCAATTAAGTTCAAAAGACTTTTATGAGATTACCAAAAGAACCTTGAATGCTACTAAAGAGTTTACTCAAGGAAAAGTTGTTTCAATACTTGAGGGTGGATATGATTTGAACGCTTTAGCTAATAGTGCTAATGAACATGTTAACGCACTTATTGAATTCAATTGATTAATTTCTAGCTCATTATATCTATCCCTCATGAAGTTGTACAAAATTAAAAAATCTAAAATTGATAATAAAGGTCGGGGACTTTATGCAGCTAAAGACATTAAAGAAGGAACAAAAATTATTAATTACACAGGTAAGATAATTACTAACAAGCAAGTTGATGAGTCCGATAAATATGACAACAATAAACCAATATATTTGTTTACTTTAAACAAAAGATATACACTCGATGGAGATTTTTCATGGAATACAGCAGGATTAATTAACCATAGCTGTGATCCTAACTCTCAATATGATGGCAAAGGTTTAAAAATTTGGATAACAGCTATAAAAGATATTAAAAAGGGAGAGGAATTTACTTGTGATTATGGATTTGGCTTTGATAAAGACTACAAACAATTTCCATGCAAATGTCGAGCTAAAAATTGCTGTGGTTATATTGTTCGAGAAGAGTCTAGATGGCGAATCCATAAAAAATTCGCTATGAGTAAAAAAAAATTAGTAAATAACTCTCATTAAATAAAGCCCTTCTGGTGGTGCCGGTGGAGCACATAAACTTCTTTTTTTTGACTTCATAACATTCTCAAATTTATTTAACGACCATTTTTTTTCACCCAAATACTTTAAACAGCCCACCATTGAACGTACTTGTTTTTGTAAAAATGATTGGGATCTAAACTCTATTTCAATTTTATTTTTTGAGGACTTTATTTTTACCAACTTCATAGTTTTTATTGGACTTTTTGCCCTACAACTAGATGCTCTGAAAGTTGAAAAATCTTTAGTCCCTATAAATTTTTTAGCACCTTTTTTCATTACGTCTAAATCAAGTTTTTTCATAATGTGCCAACACCTATTTTTTTCTAAAGTAGGTTGGCCTAATCGATTAATAATAATATAATTATATATTCTCATTTTAGCAGAAAACCTTGCATGAAAGTTTTTGTCTCTCTTTTTTAAATTGAGAATTGTAATATTATCATTTCTTAAAAAATGATTTATTGATTGTAAAAACCTGTCTTTTTTTTTTATTTCAATATTATAATCAAAATGTGCAGACTGTTCTTTTGCATGAACTCCACTATCAAGTCTACCTGCCCCATAAATAATTATTTTTTCTTTTAAAAGTCTTGAAATTTTTTCCTGTATCAAGCCTTGAACCGTCTTCCCTTTTTTTTGAACTTGCCATCCTCTGAAGTTGCTTCCAGCATATTCTACTAATATCTGATACCTAGGCATTAGATAATAATGAACCTTTTCTAATACTTGATCCGAGCATAAATTCACCGATTTTTTGGGGTTTTTTTCCTTGTCTTTGTATCTCAAGGATTTTTATTGATTGATTGTTTGTGCACGCAATTTCTAATTTATCAGATAACACTTCGCCAGTTTGGCCTATACCATTTCCTATTTCAGCTTTTAAAATTTTGTACCTTTCACCTTTAAAATTAAAAAAAGCACCAGGAACAGGAAATAAACCATTAATTTTTCCAATTATTTTTTCTGCTTCATCATTCCAATTAATTTCACCTTCGATTTTTTCAATTTTTTTAGCATAAGAGGCTTTTGAATGATCTTGATCTATAAACTTTGCTTTATCATCAAGTATATCATCAATATCATCTAAAATTTTTTCGGCAGCTAAAAAGGATAGTTTTTCTGAAATTTCTTCAGCACTATTATTTTGATCTAATTTAATTTTATAAATATTACTGACAGGTCCACTATCTAATGTTTCAACTAATTTCATAACACTTATGCCTGTTTCTTTATCTAAATTCATAATCGATCTTTGAATTGGAGCAGCCCCTCTCCAACTAGGTAGAATAGATCCATGGATATTTATGAAACCTTTTTTCGTTAAGTTTAAAAAATTTTTAGGAATTAGCTTGCCATAAGCAACTACAACAGCAAGATCAGCATTTAAATTTTTTATAAATTCATATTCTTCATCATTATCTTTTAAATTTTCTGGACATCTAAAATCTATGTTCAATGTTTCAGAAATACCTTGAATTGGAGATTTGTTTATTTTTTGACCTCGATGAGATTTTTGAGGTGGTTGAGTATAAACGACAGAAATTGGATAACCATTTTGATATAAGGACTTCAAAATTGGTACAGCAAATAAAGGTGTACCCATAAAAATAATTTTTTTGGCCATTTAAACTACTATTCTATCTGGATTTTTTTTTGTCTTTGAGATTTTTTTAATAATTAAATCTCTTTTTAACTTTGACAAATGATCAATTATCAATTTACCATCTAAATGATTTATTTCATGCTGAAGACAAGTTGATAAAAGTCCATCACATTTCATATTTTGAACTTTGCCATCTAAATCTATGTATTCTACTTCACAAATTTTAGGTCTTTCAATTTCAATAAAAGTATCAGGTATTGATAAACATCCTTCTTCGTAGATTGAAGTTTCATCACTAATTTTTTTTATTTTAGGATTTATAAAGCTTAAAGGCTTATTTTTTTCATCTTTAGCTGATATATCAATGACTAAAATCCTTTTAAGTATACCCACTTGTACTGCTGCTAACCCAATACCTTTGGAATGATACATTGTTTCAAATAAATCATTAATTAATTTTTTTTCGTTTACTCCAACTTTTTCAATGGGTTCAGAGATTTTTTTTAAAGTTTCATCTGGTACAGTAATAATTTTTTTAATGCTCATTTATTAATTAAATAAACTAAATTTTAAACTTTTAAAGGGAGAACTTGAAGTAATATTTGATTTCTTATTCTATCAATATTTAATTGATTGAGTGTAGTAACTATAAAATAAATAGTATCTTCATCAATTCTTTCAATTCTATCTTGACCAATAACTTCAGCAATTCTCAAAAGAGCTAAACCAGTTTCTTCATTGTTAATCATTATTTGAATATCAGTCGGGATCTCATTTTCATCTATTTTGTATAAATTGTCATATTTTTCTGAGATTTCTATTCCATCATATTTTAATGACTCTATCAAAATGACATCTTTCTTGGACAAAAAATATTTTTTGTTTTTTTGTATCTTCTTTAATAAGTTATTAGTATCTTTTTCAATTTTAGATTTTGCATAATCCCCATTGAAATAATTAATAAGCTTTGATTGATGAATAATATCATTGTTAATTTTTATTTTTTTATCTAAATTTTTTTCAATTTTAATATTTGTATAATAAAAACTTGTTAGGTTGTCAGGTATCTCAGTTGGTTTTATGCCCTTAAGAAACGCTTTTAACTCTACATCAAAAGCATTTGCTAGACCATCATTTTCAAAAGATTCTTTTAATATTTTAAGAAATTTCAGTTTTTCAACTATTTCAGATTCTAATAAAATTTTTTGATATATTAGTGCTCTTGCTTCTATATTGGGTAAAGTTTTATAAGCGTCTTTAGCGTTCAAAAGTTGATTTATATTAAATTGAAATCTTTTATATAATTCTAATAAATCTTTTTCAGGATAATTCTGATTATGGACTGCCTTTTCGATAGTTGCAATTTTATCTAATTCAGAAGTGTCTGTTTCTTTAAAAGAATTTAATAAATTTGCAGAGGAAAGATATTTCCAAATTATTTTCTTAGTTTTATCATTTGGCTCAAATTTAAAATTTGGATTAGTTTGATGAGCTAAGTAAAAATCAAAAATTGATTTTTCAGAAATTTCATCATCTATTTTGTCTGTATACTCTAGTAGATAATTAATTTTTTTTTCAAAATATTTGTCTTTAAATCCAAGTTCTTTTTTAAGATCTAAAATGAGCTGTGCTTCCTCCTTTTTATTATCCTTAATTAAACAATAAATATTGAATTTTGAGAGATATTCATCAAATATTGGCTCAGTATTTTTTGAAAAAATTTCGCATGCTTTTTTAATATTCGTATCCGACAAATATTGATCAACTAAGAACTTGGTTAATTTTGGATGTGAATTAATAATTTGATTTTTAATCAAATATTCCTCAATAAGTTCTAAATTTGAGTTTTTAATAAGCCAATCTGATTTAAATTTTTGAAATTCTTTTTCTGTAATATTTTTTTGTGGATAATAAGAATTAGTCAAAAGAGATATGTTAATAATTTCTACAGCATCATTTGATAAAGGCATTTTATTTAATTTATCAAATAGAATTTTTAATTGATCTCCAT
This sequence comes from uncultured Pelagibacteraceae bacterium, assembly GCA_902521885.1. Classification (GTDB taxonomy): domain Bacteria; phylum Pseudomonadota; class Alphaproteobacteria; order Pelagibacterales; family Pelagibacteraceae; genus Pelagibacter. The sequence goes on along the minus strand of CABYTJ010000005.1, from coordinate 9,031 downwards.
TAGTATTAGACCACATATTTATATTAAGACCATAATCATCAGGATCATACAATCCAACAATTTTAATTTCCTGTGAGTCCAATCTATCCTCGAGGTTAATTGCATTTACCTCTTTCTCAGATTGCATTTTGTAAACATTAGATTTGAATTCTGTTTCAATTACTGTTTCTTCTTTTACTGACTTATCGTCATCACTCAAAGAATTAGTCTCTAATTTATCTTTATCAATGTTCCAAATATCAATAGGTTGATCTTCTGCAAATGAATTAAGTCCAAATAGCAAAATTAATATAATTGATAAACAGTTTTTATTTAACAATTTTGAAATTTTCATTAGTAATTATTTTCTCTATTTCTTTTTTGGGTGCCGGAAAATCTATTTTGTTTAATAAAAAAATAACTAAAAGAATAGTAATTGAAACTAAAGCTATTTTAGTAATTATCCCAATAATACTCTTGCTTGAACTTGTTTTTTTTATAAATTGCATATAACTTTAGTTAATTTCAAATTAAGACATATTTGTGATTTTTCAATAAAGAAAATTATGAAATCAAGTAAAAATATTGTGTTTTTAGGTATGATGGGATCTGGAAAATCATCTATTGGTTTTTTAATTTCTAAAAAACTTAAATTAGATTTTTTTGATGTTGATAAATGTATAGAGGATAAGTTAGGGATGAAAATTTCAAATATTTTTAAGATTAAAGGTGAAAAATTTTTTAGAGAACTTGAAGAAAAATTAACACTAGATATACTGAAAAAAAAACAAATTATCGTTGCTTTGGGTGGAGGAGCTTTTATTAATAAGAATATAAGAAATGAAGTTATTAATAACCACATATCTTTTTGGCTTAAATTAAACAGTGATTTGCTTATAAAAAGAATTAAAAATAGTACTAAAAGGCCTTTGGTATTAAATGCTTCTAATATTGAATTAACAAATATGATTAAAAGTAGATCTAAATATTATGCTAAAGCCTTATTTAAAATAAATTGTAATAATAAATCAAAAACTGAAATAATTAATAAAATTATAGATAAATATGAAAATATCCAAACTAATAATTAAATCAAGTTCTGGAAAATATCCTATATTAATAGGTTCTAATGTAATCTCTAATATATCCAAATTAATGTTAAATAATTCAATAAGTTTTGAAAAATGTTTATTGGTGGTAGATAAAAATGTTCCAAAAAAATTTATTTCTAAAATTAGAAAATCATTAAGAAATAAAAAATTATTTATTTTTTTAATTACAGCTAATGAAAAAAATAAAAATCAAAAAACAACTAATTCAATTCTTCAAATTTTACTTGATAAAAATTTTTCTAGGGATGATTGTTTAATAGCAGTTGGAGGTGGAATTACTGGTGATGTAAGTGGTTTTGCTGCAAGTTTATTTAAAAGGGGTTTAAAATTTATAAACATACCCACTACTTTACTATCTCAAGTAGACTCATCTATAGGAGGAAAAACTGGAATAAATACAAACCAAGGGAAAAATCTTATTGGAAGTTTCTACCAGCCCAGACTAGTAATTAGCGATACAAATTTTTTAAAATCTCTTAACAAAAGAGAGGTTATTTGTGGATACGGTGAAATTTTGAAACATGCAATTATATCAAATAAAGTTTTTTATAATTTTTTAAATAAAAATTTTTTCAACATTATAAAACTTAAATCACCATTTATAGATAAAGCTATATATGAAAGTTGTAAAATTAAAAAAATAGTTGTTGAAAAAGATGAGAAAGAGAATGGTATGAGGAAAATATTAAACTTTGGTCATACTTTTGCTCACGCTTATGAAGCATCATTAGGTTTTTCTAAAAAATTAAATCATGGTGAGGCTGTAATTTTAGGTATGAATACAGCCTTATCATTTAGTTATAAAAATAAATTTTTAAATTTTAAAGAATATAAATTAATAAGAAAACATATTTATAATTCAAAATTACCATTTAATTTAAAAAAATATTTTTCATTAAAAGATCTTAATAAGATTTTAAATTTTATGATGACAGATAAAAAAAATAATTCTAATAAAATAAATTTAGTTCTATTAAAAAAAATTGGGAATCCAATAATTAGCAAAAAATATAAAAAGACTTTTATAAGCCTATTTTTAAAAAAAGAATTAATCAATTAATATTTGCAAGGAATGAATAGATTTTTTTAATTCTTCATCCAAAATATTATAAATTTTTTTATTACTTTCAACTCTATTCATTTTTTTTAATTCTTTGGACTTTAAAGAAATTTTTATATGAAATTTATTTTGTTGATTACCAGGATGGTTTTTATGAAGGAAGGACTTGTCTTCAATCAGAATATTGTCTATTTCAATTTCATTTAATAATTTTTTTTTTATAATTGCAATTAATTGATTTATATCCATAAGTATTATTTATTATATATCATGAAAAATATTTGTGACTGGAATAATTGTAAAGAATTTGGAGAATATAAGGCTCCGATAGAAAAAGATAATAGTAAAAAATACAGAATGTTGTGCTTAGAGCATGTGAAAGAATTCAATAAGAATTGGAATTATTTTTCAGGTATGGATGATCAGCAGGTAATTGATTTTTTAAAATCTGACATGATTTGGCACAAACCTACACAAAGCTTTAGTTCTTCGGATAACTTTTTTAAAGTTTTATGGAATGACACTTTAAAAGATGAGTTAGATAAAGAAAAATTTAAAAGTGAATTTAATCATATGCGTCAATTTAAATTTGATCATAAAGATATAAAAGCCTTTAGTATCTTGGGAGTCTCAGTGGGTATAAAATGGCAAAAAGTTCAAGAAAAATTCAAAATACTTGTCAAAAAATTTCACCCTGATATGAATTCTGGAAATATAAAATATGAAGAAAAACTTAAATTAATTACACTAGCTTATACTCAACTAAAAAATACTTATAGGAAAAAAATTGACACCTAACTTAAACATACAACCTGATATAAAAGTTTCAATAAAGCAATCTTTTGGAATTGACTCTGAAATGGAAGTAAACGCTTTTTCTGAAAAAAGCGAATATGTGCCTGAAATAGATAAGAGTTATAAATTTGACAGAGATACCACTCTTGCAATAATTTCGGGCTTTGCATTCAATAAAAGAGTTTTAGTTCAAGGTTACCATGGAACAGGTAAATCAACACATATTGAACAGATAGCAGCAAGATTAAATTGGCCGTGTATAAGAGTTAACCTTGATAGTCATGTAAGTCGTATTGATTTAATTGGAAAAGATGCAATCGTTTTGAAAGATGGAAAACAAGTAACTCAATTTAATGAGGGAATTTTGCCATGGTCTATTCAGAATCCAGTTGCGTTAGTTTTTGATGAGTATGATGCGGGCAGACCCGATGTAATGTTTGTTATACAAAGAATCCTCGAAGCCGAAGGTAACTTTACCCTTTTAGATAAAAATAAAGTTCTTAAGCAAAATAAATTTTTTAGATTATTTGCTACGTCAAATACCGTAGGTCTAGGAGATACAACTGGCCTTTACCATGGAACGCAACAAATAAATCAAGGACAAATGGATAGGTGGAATATTGTAACAACGTTAAACTATCTTAATCTTGAAAAAGAAATGGATATTATCTTGGCAAAAAATAAAGGTTTAAATAATACTAAAGGTAAAGAGAAAGTCTCTAATATGATCAAGGTAGCCTCTTTAACAAGAAAAGGATTTATAGCGGGAGATATATCTACAGTAATGAGTCCTAGAACTGTTTTGCATTGGGCAGAAAATGCTGAGATTTTTAAGGATATAGGATATGCCTTCAGAGTGACATTTTTAAACAAATGTGATGAAATAGAAAAAAACACTATTGCAGAATATTATCAAAGATGTTTTGGAGAAGAACTTCCTGAGTCTCTTGCAAATATTCAAATTTAGATGAAAAGTGACAATAAGAATGAAATTTTAAAAGAAAAATTAAAACAAGCTTTAACATCTACGGCTAGAGCAATTTCAGATGATTTCAAAAACAGAGACAAACCAGATAAAAATGAAAAGTCAAAATTTTTTGACAATTTTGATTTAGAAAATTTAAATTCAAAAAGTGATTTTATTAAAGCAAGAGCTGGGGCTGATTCTTTAGCCTTAAAAAAAAAATTTTCTAATGACAAAATTTTTAAGAAAAATTCACCATCTAATTTATCATGCAAATCTCTTTATTCTATAGCTGAAAAAATAAGATATGAGTCTTTAGGGTGTAAGATGCTTAAGGGAATACAAAAAAATCTTATAGAAAATTATAATCAAATAATTGAATTAAAAAGAAAAGATCAGCTAAAAAATAAAGAAGATGTTATCATAAACGAAGCCTTTGAATTATACATGCTTAAAAAATTTCATGGAATAGAATTAAATACACAATCAAAAGCTATGTTGAGTTTCTGGGAAAAAGACTTTGATCAAGCAATTGAAAAACACATAGATTTTTTAAAAGAAAATTTGGAATTCCAAAATGAATATTCTTCAAAATTTTCAGAAATATTACAAGAAATGGAAATATTTCAAAATGAAAATAATGAAGAGGAAAATAATGAAAACCAGGAGGATGGTCAAAACAATCCCTCTAATGATGATCAAGAGAGCGATACTGAGGATAAAAAGGATCAAAATAAAGAGGACGAAACAGACGCCAGTCTTGATTCTGATTATGAGGTCGATGAATATAGACTGGATGAACAATTAGTTGATACAAATTTTGACCAAAAACAGGAGCAAATTCTTCAAAAAAAAAATATCTCAGATTTAAATTTGGATTATAAGATTTTCACAAGTAAATTTGATGAAATTACTAAAGCTGAAAATCTAGAAAATTCTGAAGAGGCCTCAAAATTAAGAAAAACTTTAGATCAACAATTAGTCAGTTTTCAAGATATAATAACAAAACTTGCAAATAAACTTCAAAGACAATTACTAGCAAAACAAAATCGGACTTGGGAATTTGATTTGGAAGAAGGATTATTAGATAGTTCTAAATTGCCACGAATTATTTTAGACCCATATAATTCTTTATCATTTAAAAAAGAAAAAGATTTAGATTTTAAAGATACGGTAGTTACATTATTGATTGATAATTCTGGTTCAATGAGGGGAAGACCAATAACCATAGCAGCCATTTGCGCAGATATTTTGTCAAGAACGTTAGAAAGATGTTCAGTAAAAGTTGAGATATTAGGTTTTACAACCAAAAATTGGAAAGGTGGTAAAAGTAGAGAATTATGGAATAAAGAAGGAAAATTAAAAACACCTGGAAGACTCAATGACTTGAGACATATAATTTATAAGGGAGCTGACACCCAATGGAGACAATCAAAAAATAATCTTGGCTTAATGCTTAAAGAGGGATTATTAAAAGAAAATATAGACGGAGAAGCTATTTCCTGGGCCTTTAGTAGATTAAAAAAAAGAAAAGAAGAACGCAAAATATTAATGGTTATTTCAGATGGAGCTCCTGTAGATGATTCAACGTTATCTGTTAATTCAGGCGATTTTTTAGAAAAGCATCTAAAAAAAATTGTTAAATTTATTGAGGATAAAACTGAAACAGAAATTTTAGCAATTGGTATAGGTCATGATGTGTCGAGGTATTATAGCAGAGCTATAAAAATAACAGATGTTAACGAATTAGGTGACGTAATGATTTCACAACTAAGTCAATTATTTGAGAATAAAAAAAATTTACATTAAAGATTGAATAAATCTTTGTTATTCCATTTAATTACTACTTCAGCTCCACTCCTGGTTTCAGAATTAGAACAATTTACTGATGCAAAATTTTTTTCTAATAAGGTCTTACCTATGAATAATCCTAGACCTAATCCTTTTTTTTTATTACTAAAAGCCTTTGTTGATTTCAAATATGGTTCACCTATTTTTGATAATATATCACTAGGATATCCATCTCCATCATCCTCAATAGCAACCATTGTAAAATCACTATTACTTTTCAAACTAATAAAGACCTTGCTTTTACAAAACTTATTTGCATTACCAATAAAATTTCTTAAACCATAAACAATTTCAATAGATTTTGTTATTTTTTTAGAATTAAAATCTTGATCTAAATTTAAAATAAAATCTTTTTTACTTGTTTCTTTAAATGATAAAATAATTTCTTTAAGATAATCTCTCATGGATAGGTCTTCATCAATAAAATCATCTTCTTCATTCGGATTTAGGGATAATTTTTTTAGTATTTCATTACATCTTTCAACTTGACTAGATAAAAGTTCAATATCTTGTATTACATCTTTTTGTCCTTTAAGTTGTTTAGACAATTCTTGTGCTATAATTTTAATTGTTGATAAAGGGGTACCTAATGAATGAGCTGCTGCTGCTGCTTGTCCTCCCAACGATAACATTTCATGCTCATTAGCCATTATTTCTTCCATCTTATTTAAAGCATCTTTTCTCAACTTGGACTCTGCTCCAAAAATAATAGCAAAATAATTCAAAAAAAGTAAAGCTATGATCAAAGCCAAGGGTATAGAATAATAATAATAAGGACTAACATGAAAATGATCGTTTAAGGGCTCAGGTAGTTCCTGAGAGTAAAATGTCAAAAATAAGATTGATATAGAAGTAATAAGCACTAGTAAGGAGTTTGTTTTAAAACTTAAATTTGAAGAGGCAAAAACACTTGGAATAATTAAAAAAATTATAAATGGATTTATTATCCCCCCTGTTAGATATAAAAGTCCACTTAATTGAATAATATCAATAAACAAATAAACTAAAGCCGATCTATCACTAAGTTGAGTTTTTTTATAAATGAAAATTAAATAAAGATTACTTATAACTCCTATAGCTATAATAATATTTGAATACAAAAAATTAAAATTAAAATTAAAATAAAAATATACAAGATATACTGATATAAATTGACCAATGGTTCCGATCCATCTCAGATTAATATATATTGATTTTTTTAAAGAATATTGCTTTGAAGTTTCAAACAACTTCATCTTTTAAATATCTAAATTTTGAACATTAATTGCATTAGAAACTATAAAATCTTTTCGAAGTGACACATCACTTCCCATTAAAGTATGAATAAGCACTTGGTCTTTTTTCAAATCTTTTGAATATTGCACTTGTAATAAAGTTCTAGTTTCAGGATTTAGTGTAGTCCCCCATAATTCTTCTGGATTCATTTCACCTAATCCCTTAAATCTTTGAATATTCATTTTTGATTTTTCATCTTCTAATAATTTTAAAAAATCTTTTGATCCTTTTTTGGTCTTTTTTAATTCTTTGCTATTATCTATTATATATTCCTCAAGCTCCTTTTCATCTTTTATATAAATACCTTTTGTGCCTTTATTGATTTTAAACAGTGGAGGTTGAGCTAAGTATACATTTCCATTTTCGATTAACTTATTAAAAGGTTTATTATTAAAAAATGTTAATAATAATGCCCTAATATGAGAACCATCAACATCGGCATCTGTCATAATTATTATCTTACCATATCTTAGATCTTTAAGGTCAATCTCATGAGCTTTAGGATCTAATCCTAAAGCGTTAATTAAAGTTACAATCTCATTAGAAGAAATCATTTTAGATAATGCTTTTGTTCTTTGATCATCAACATTGGATTTACCATTTCCATTTTTTTTAGTTGGTAAACTATCAACGTAAGTATTTAAAATTTTACCTCTTAATGGTAAAACAGCCTGGTTAGATCTATTTCTTCCTTGCTTTGCCGAACCACCCGCAGAATCACCCTCAACTATAAATAATTCAGTTCCTTCTTGTTTACCAATTTGACAATCTGCAAGCTTACCGGGTAGACCACTTAATTCTAAAGCTCCTTTTCTTCTAACATTCTCTCTAGCTTTTCTTGCTACATCTCTTGCCAAAGCAGCCTGTATAACCTTCGCTAAAATAATTTTCGCAATAGAAGGATTTTGATCAAACCAAATTGATAATTTTTCGTTAATTATTGTTTCAACAATCATCCTTACTTCAGAAGAAACTAACTTATCTTTTGTTTGAGATGAAAATTTTGGATCTGGTATTTTAAGTGATAAAACACAAGTTAAACCCTCTTTAATGTCATCTCCAGATATGTTTAATTTATTTTTTTTTAACAAATTATTTTCGTTAGCATATTTATTTATTGTTCTTGTAAGTGCACTTCTGAAACCTAATAAATGAGTTCCACCGTCTCGTTGATATATGTTATTTGTATATGGTAGTACGTTTTCTCCATATCCAGCATTCCACTTAAGAGAACACTCTATATCAATATTATTTTTTTTACCTTCAATGAATATTGGCTTTTTAAATAAATCATTATCATTCTTATTCTTTAATTTTTCCCTTTTATCATCTATGAAATCAACAAATTCAATAATACCACCTTCATATTCAAATTCATCTATCTTTGTTTTTTTTTGCAAAGCATCAATAAAAGTAATCTTAATACCTTTATTTAAAAAAGCTAATTCTCTCATTCTTTTTATTAAAATATTTCCACTAAATTTTATTGATGAAAAAATTTCTTTAGAAGGTAGGAAGGTTATTTTTGTTCCTGAATCTTTTGACTTTCCAATACTCTTAAGTGGTGATTTTGCTTCACCATTTTTAAACTCAATAAAATATTTTTTTCCTTCTCTATTTATCTCTAACTCCAACTTTTCAGAGAGCGCATTAACAACCGAAACACCAACCCCATGTAATCCTCCTGAAACTTTATAAGAATCATGATCAAATTTTCCACCAGCATGGAGTTGGGTCATAATAACTTCTGCAGCTGATTTTTTTTCACCTTTATGCATATCTACAGGTATACCTCTGCCATCATCAGTTACCGTTACAGTTCCATTAGAGTTTAACTTAACCTCAATTTTTTTACAAAAACCTGCTAATGACTCATCTATCGAGTTATCGACAACTTCATATACCATATGATGTAAACCAGTACCATCATCTGTATCACCAATATACATACCAGGCCTTTTTCTTACTGCCTCAAGACCTTTTAAAACTTTTATT
>CABYTJ010000004.1:0-65868 GCA_902521885.1 uncultured Pelagibacteraceae bacterium | reverse complement strand
TTAAAGATACTGATAAAGAGGTAAAAGCTTTAATAAGTTTTTGTGATGGTTTAGGTGTTAAAGCTAGTCTATGTACCCATTGGGCAAATGGTGGGGAAGGCACAAAAGATTTAGCAACTCTAGTAGCTGATTTATGTGAAAAAAATAATACTAAATTTAAATTTTTATATGAAAACAAAACTCCTCTTTTTAAAAAGATCGAAACTATTGCTAAAGAAATTTATAGAGCCGATGAAGTTATAGCAGACACCAAAATTAGAGAACAGCTTAGGGGTTTTGAGGAGTCTGGATATGGTGATCTGCCTATTTGTATAGCAAAAACTCAATACAGTTTTTCCACAGACCCAAGTCTCAAAGGAGCTCCAACCGGACATGCTTTACCTTTAAGAGAAATTAGACTTTCATCAGGTGCTGAATTTATAGTTGTTGTTTGTGGGGCTATCATGACAATGCCTGGCTTACCGAGAGTTCCAGCAGCTGACTCTATTAAATTAAATAAAAAAGGCGAAATAGAAGGTTTATTTTAATTTAAATAGTTAAGCCAGTTTCTTAACTCAACCATTCTTTTTTGCTTATTAGCTTTTAAAATTTCTTTTTTTATAAAAGATATGTGATTTTCAACATCTTTTTCACTTTCAAAAACTTTTCTACTTTTTATTAATCTATCTTTTCTAAACTCAATTAAACTTATCATTTTTTCATAAGTTATTTCTGGATGATATTGTAAACCCCAAACATTGGTATTATTAACTTTAAAATAAATACTTTGTACTTTATTAATTTTATTAGAAGCCAAACAAACTGCATTTCTAGGTAAAGTCCTTACCTCATCAAAGTTAAATGCTGGTGAATTAAATATTTTTTCTTTATCTTTATAAATTGGATGAGTTAATCCGTTTTCATTAATAATAATTTCATTTGCTATTCCTATATGGGAATCATCTGCTTTCTTAACCTCACCTCCTGCAGCTGTTACTGCTACTTGCATACCCCAACAAATAGCTAGGATATTTCTTACTTTTTTTAAGCATTCTTTCATGAATCCAATTTGTCTTCTAATTTCAGGTGTATCGTTATAAATATTTAAACTACTCCCTCCCCAAATTAATCCATCATATATTGAAAGTTTATTCTTTGTTGATTCTAGGCTTTTATCAGATGAAGGATTTATGACATCAAATTGTAAATCTTTTGTATAATAATTTAGACTATCTTTTAAACTTTCAGTATGGGTTTGAATCCCCTCAGCCGAAAATTTGTTATTTTCCTCACTTAAATTTCCTTCAACAATTAATAGTTTTTTCATTTAAATAGCTCTCCTGAGATACTATGTTGATACATTAACTTAAGATCTTCCTTAGAGATTTTTTTTGGATTTCCAGTTGTCGATGGATCTTCAAAGGCCATTAAAGATAGTTTATCTAAATCCAAATCTGAACAATCCATGACATCAGATAATTTGTTTGGAATATTCAAATTTTTTCTAAGATCTAATATCCACTTTAGAAAACTATCAAAATTTTTTTCTAAATCTAAATAATCACAAATTGAAATTATCTTATTTTCAATTGAAGATTTGTTAAATGTTAAAACATATGGCATGAAAATAGCATTTGATAATCCATGATGAACATCAAATTGTGCATTAACAGGGTGGCTTAAAGAATGTATAGCTCCTAATCCTTTTTGAAAGGCAGTTGAACCCATTGATGATGCAGCTAATAAATTTTGTCTTGCTTCAATATTTTTTCCATCCTTAAAAGCTTTTAAGAGTGAATTTTTGATTAATTTCATTCCCTCTAAAGCTATTCCTTCTGCCATAGGATGAAAATTTGGTGCACACAATGCTTCAAGATTATGTGCTAATGCATCCATACCTGTTGCCGCTGTAAGTCTTGGTGAAAGTTCTATTGTTAAAGATGGATCTAGAATTACAATTGAAGGTAAAATTTTAGGATGGAATATAATTTTTTTGACTCCAGTTTTTTTATTTATAATCGCAGAAGCTCGCCCAGTTTCTGATCCTGTGCCTGCAGTAGTTGGTATAGCTATTATTGGGGAAATTTTATTTTCATTTGCTCTTTTCCAATAATCATCGATATCTTCAAAATCCCAAATAGGTCTATTTTGTCCTGACATAAAAGCGATCGCTTTTCCAACATCAAGAGCACTTCCTCCACCTATTGCAATAACTCCATCGCAATTATTTTTTTTGAATTCTTCTACACCTTCGTCAACATTCTCACCAGTTGGATTACCTGTAAAGTTTGAAAAAATAGTAAAATTATCAAATTTTTTTAAATTTTTTGAAACAATATTTTTGATAAAAGGTAAATTTATCAAATCTTTATCAGTAACAAATAATGGTTTTGTAAGATTTAAATTTTTGCATGCGTCTCTTAATTCATTTATTCTGTTCTCCCCGACCCAAACAGTTGTTGGATAATTCCAATTAAATTTCATATATATTTAATTAAATGATCTTAAGTTTTTTGTTATTTAAAATTGCTTTAAGCAAATAGACCATTAAAGGAATTTTTTTTTTATTAATTTTTTTTAATATAAATGGTGCAATCTCTCTTGCTAACTGCTCTCCTTCTATAGTGTCTTTAGGCATAAATCTTCTCTTGGCTGATTTAAAAGTAAATCCTTTTCCAAGGTAACTACCCATCTTGCTATTTCTTCCACCAGCAGCACTTACATACAGATCTCCCACTCCTGCAAGTCCTGAAATCGTTTCATTTTTCCCTTTAAAATATTTAATCAAATATTTCATTTCAAGTATTGATTTTTGAAATAAGTTTGATGACGAGTTTAGACTTTGGCCAGCACCTATTATCATGGAATAGATATTCTTAATTGCTGAACTTACTTCTATACCAGCTACATCTTTTGAATACTCTGTTAAATAATATTTAGTAGAAATAATTTTTCCAATAGATTTAGCAATTTTAATATTTTTATTTGCGATAACTACACTCGTTTGATTCTTTCTTGCGAGTTCTTTAGCTAGGCAAGGACCTTTTAACACAGAAACATTTGAAGCATTATAATTTTTAATAAGTTGCTCAGAGATAGTCCAAATTCTTTTATTTTTTTTTTCGTATTTTAAGCCTTTTGTGAGTACTAAAATTGGTGATTTAACTCTTAAATTTTTTAATTGTTTTCCAATAAAATCAATACCGGATAGGCTTAACGCAATAACTATTAAATCAAATTTTTCATTTAATAAGTTGCTAGAAAATTTTCTAAATTTTAATTTTTTTGAAAGATTAATCTTTAAGGCTGAGTGAAATTTATTTTTTGATGATAGATTTTTTATAAATATTTTACTATATGGCTCAGTTATTGTAACTCTATTCTTATTATCAATGCATGGAATTGTAAATGCAGATCCCATGGCTCCGCCACCAATTATTAAAATATTTTTCATAATATTCTACTCAATTCCTAGAAGTTTTTTTCTTTGATCCGCCCAAGTTCTAATTAAATTATCAACAGCTAAGCCTATAAAAGCAACACATAATCCTAACATTAAGCCATTACCAGTTCCTTGCCTGTCAGATAAAGCTTTTAGAATATACTGGCCTAAATCTGTTGTTCCAATCATTGCACCAATGATTACCATAAATAATGCAAATACGACTGTTTGATTAATTCCTAACATCATATGTGGAAACGCAAGTGGTAGTTCTATTTTTATCCATCTTTGTAATCGAGTTACTCCAGACATAGATCCAGCATCATGTAAAGCAGAAGGTACACTTCTTAGCCCTTCAATAGTGTATCTTGTTGCAGGAATTGTTGCATAAACTACAACAGCAATTAGAACAGATGTATCTGTCACTCCAAAGAGCATTATAACTGGAATTAAATAAACAAAAGATGGGAAAGTTTGGAGAGTGTCACACACACCTATAGCTATTCTTGAGCTAGTTTTATTTTGAGCACTTAAAGTACCAATTGTTATTCCAAGAATTCCTGAAACTAAAACACCAAAAGTTGCCATGTACATTGTTATTAACGCTCTATCCCACCATTCTGTTAAAGCTATAAACAAAGTAAAGCTTCCAATAACTAATGCAGATCTAATTCCTCCAATTATATAACCTGCACCCATAAATAAAATAAATGTAGCAACAATTGGCATTCTCAAAAATGCATTTTTCATAGGAATTAAGACATCTACTATTAGCCAAGTATTGAAAATTTTGAGTGTATCAAAAAAATTAGCTAAAACCCAATCTACTCCTGCATTCCAGAATGCCTCAGTAGAAATACCTTTATTGTGCGGAACAATAAAAAAATAGTTAAAACCTTCTTTAAAAAGGAAGGTCCCTATAAAAGAAAGTAGATATCCAGCAATAACAACTCCACCAAATATATAAAGATACTTATTTTTCTCAAAATCTGTTGGATTTTCAAAATAGTTTTTTTGTTTATTTGCCCATGCTAATGACAGTTTATCCAATAAAACTGCTATCAAAGTAATACACACACCCGCCTCAAGTGCCAAACCAATTCTTAATTGATTTAATGCAAGTAGCAAATTCCACCCCAGACCTTTTGCACCTATAAACGAAGCTATTACAGCCATTGCTAAACATTGCATTATAACTTGATTTACACCTATTAAAATATCTCTTCTTGCAGTTGGAATTAAAACTTCAGATAACAATTGATAATCTGTACAGCCGCTCATCTTACCTGCTTCAATAACTTCAGGAGATACTTTTCTTAGACCTAGTAAAGTTAGTCTAACCATTGGAGGTGTTGCAAAAATAATTGTTGCTATTGCTCCAGCATGATCACCTATTCCAAATAAAACCATTATTGGTACAAGATACGAATAATGAGGCATGGTTTGAGCAACATTCAAAAGAGGATTTAAAATATTTTCTACTCTTTTGCTTCTATATGCCCAAACTCCAAAACCAAGACCTAAAGCAAAAGAAATTGGTGCTGCAACCAATACAAATGATAAAGTTTGCATAGATGGCTTCCATTGGCCGAAAGCAGAAATGAATATCATGGTTATCGCAGCAAATATTGCTAAATTTTTTCCACTAAGTTTGTAACCTAGTAAGACTGCTCCACCAGCAACAATTGTCCAAGGTAAACCTGGTAACTTTGCCCAAGGATTTGCACTTAAAAAATCCCAACTTGTAAAAGCAACTATAGTATCAACTCCACCAATTAAAATTTCACGAATAAATTGGATTAAAAAAAGCATAGAACTAGAAATTAATCTTGTTATATGTAGAACCAATGGTCTAGATTTTGTTTCTTGAATACTGGAGTCAAAGTATTCAATTGGAAACCACTCATTTAATAAAAAGTATACAGAGTCATTTATCCATCCTGGCATCCAAGCAATAAAGGCTGGCAATCTCCAAAAAACACTGTACTTAGTTTGGTCTAACTTATCTTTATCAATAAATTCGGTTCCAGCTTTTGCAAACTCATACCCCTCTGGTATTTGAATGGCAAAACACAAACCAAAAAAAATAATAAATAAAAAGATCCATTGGATAGCTTTTGGATATTTCTTAATTATTTCCATAGAATATTACGACTTTTCTTTTCCAGTTCTAAAAACTGTTTGAATTATCTTTGATGGTTTAACACTTCCAACTATATTATTGTTTGCATCTAAAACGTTTACTGAGTTTTCTTGACTCAATATTTTTTCTGCTACTGTTTCAATAATTGCATCTTTAGAAACACTAATCATATTTTTATCTTTTTCATTTACAGATTTGTCCATTATTGCTTCTATCTTTAATACTTTTTCTCTTGGCACTTCTTCTGTAAATTTTCTCACATATTCAGTTTTTGGACTCAAAACAATATTTGCTGGAGTATCCAGTTGTTCAATTAAACCATCTTTCATAATAGCTATTCTATCAGCAAGTCTTAGTGCTTCATCAAAGTCATGTGTAATAAAAAGAATTGTTTTATTTAAAACCCCTTGGAGTCTTAAAAATTCATCTTGCATTTCTTTTCTTATAAGTGGATCCAATGCAGAAAAAGGTTCGTCTAAAAACCATATATCTGGTTCAACAGCTAATGATCGTGCAATACCGACTCTCTGTTGTTGACCTCCAGATAATTCTCTAGGAAAATAATTTTCTCTTCCCTTTAAACCTACTAATTCAACCATCTCCATAGCTTTTTTGATACTGTCATCAGTTTCACCTCCTTTAATTTGAAGTGGAAACGCAATATTTTCTAAAACAGTTTTATGAGGAAGTAATGCAAAACTTTGAAAAACCATACCCATTTTACTTCTTCTTAACTCAATTAATTGCTTATCATTCATTGCTAACAAGTCTTGACCTTCGATAAAAATTTTTCCACCTGTAGCATCAGTTAATCGTGAAATACATCTCAGTAAAGTTGATTTACCAGAACCAGATAAACCCATTACAACTAACATTTCTCCTTTTGATACTTCAAAAGAAGCATTGTTAACCCCTACAATACAACCTGCATCTTGAAATATTTTTGCATCTACATTGCCATTTGAATTTTGAAGCATTTTTTCTGCATTCGCTCCAAATATTTTATAGACAGACTCACATTTAATTACAGGTGTTGTTGTCATATTTATATTCTATATATTTATACTATTATTATTATTAAATACTCCATTAAAAATTCTTAATAAAATAAACCCTTGTATCAATACTAGTTTTTAAAAAGCCTAAAGCTTCACCTTCAACTGTTACAGATTTGGAAGAACCAGATAATGGCTTGACTGTAAATTTAGCAAAACATCTATTCTGACTTTCGTCCCAATTTACTGAATATTTTCCAGTTGTTCCACCATTAGCTGTGTATAAATCAAATGCGTCATTATCAATAATGTTGGCTCCCATTATTGCTCTTTGTGTAATTATTTTTGTATTGATGCAAATCATCTTATATTCATCTGCTGATAATTGTTGCCCTTTATCAGATTTATAGAATGTTAAAACACCTCTTGGTAATGATGCTATCAATTCATTTGCTTCTTCTTGTACTTTTTTTTGTTCAGCAATTTTCAATTCAGCATCTTTATCTGGTCCAAAAAAAATATTAAGTATTAAAAAAGTAAAAAAAATTATTATTGTTAAACATGTCAATCCTATCAATCCTTTAAAACTTTCTGGAAATTGATTAAACTTACTTAACATAATCTCCTTCCTTCCATGTTCCCTTAATTACTTTTCCATCTGACCATTTAAAAATTCCTTTTCCATGCATCTTATTATTTTTCCATTCTCCACTGTAAGAAGATCCATCAGGAAATTTTAAAGTTCCTTCACCATGCCATTTACTATCATTAAATTCACCTTCATAGACATACCCGTTAGGCCAAGTCTCAATACCTTTTCCTTTTTTTGAACCATTTTGCCATTGCCCAACATAAGTTGTCTTATCCGTATAAGTCCAGGTTCCAAATCCATTATTACAATCGCCATCTGTACAACCCGACTTTTTCGCAAAACTTGTATTTGAAATTATTAAGCTCAAAAAGATATATGTTAAAATTTTTTTCATCTAAAAATAAAATATATTAAATTTAAAAAAAAATCCCCCCTAGTAAAACTAGGGGAGAATTTAATTTATTTATGGTTTAAAGAAAGTGGTTACTTAGTCCACTTCTCCCAAACACTTTTGTTATCAGCTAACCATTTTTTAGCAGCATCTTCATGAGTCATTTTATCTTCGTCAACTAAAGCAGCCATTGCTCCAATTTGACTAGTGTTAAATGATAATTTTTTGTACATTGCTGCTGCATTAGGATGAGTTTTTGGGAAGTTCTCATTAACGGCTTTTTTCAAGTAACCATCTGGAGCTCCACATTTACCATCACCACCATCAACTGGTCTGCAACCATCATAGTACGGTGGAAAATCAATAAAAGTAAATCCTTTTCCATCTGTAAAGTTTGGTGTCCAGTTAAAGATAATAGTTCCTCTTCCTTCAGCTTCAGCTGCTTTAAGTTCTGCCCATAATGCATCTGCACCACCAGCAAACTTAACAGTCCATAAGTCACCCAATCCAAGAGCTTCTATTCTCTGAGGGATTAGATCTCCATGCCAGCTTTGTGGACCCTCTAACATACGTCCTTTTCCACCAGAGTCTGGTGTAGCAAACGCTTTAGCACAGTCTGGACTTTTTAAAGCATTCCAGTCTGGTAGGCCTGGACAATATTTAGCTGCCCAATCAGGATAACCCATATCCTCAATTGTTCTTGCTTCATGATCACCCCAGTCTAATACACCGCCTTTTTCTCTAGCAGTATCAAATGATTTACCAAAAGCTGATTCCCAAACTTCGTGGGCTAATGTTACATC
The DNA here is from genome assembly GCA_902521885.1 of uncultured Pelagibacteraceae bacterium. Taxonomy (GTDB): domain Bacteria; phylum Pseudomonadota; class Alphaproteobacteria; order Pelagibacterales; family Pelagibacteraceae; genus Pelagibacter. The sequence goes on along the minus strand of CABYTJ010000004.1, from coordinate 57,523 downwards.
ACCAATTCTAATTGACTCATAAACAGCTTGTGAATCTGCTGGTACATATTTTACATTGTTACCCATAGACTCTAAAATTCCCCCAATAACATGAGCCATAACCACTTGGCTTGACCAGTTATGAGTTGCAATAACTATAGGTTCAGCACTATCGCTGCCTGATTTTTTTGCAGATTTGTCTCCTCCACCCATGAAGAAAGCAAGACCCGCTATGACAACAATCGCACCGATAATTAACGGTAGTTTGTTTTTCATTATTCCTCCTAGTACTAGTTAATCTTAATATTATGTGCTTTACTAATAGGATAGTCAACACATAGATATTTATATAATATAATTCTAAATATTTATAAAAGATGCCTACTACTTTAGATATTAAAGAACCTGGACTAAACGTATTGCCACCTGGGGTTGAAAGACACATAGTTAATATGGGAGGATTAACAGGTTTGCAAATTTTTCCTGATGATCAAATAGAAATAATTAATGAAGAAGGAAATCAAATTTGTGAAATAATTTGTTTTGATAAAAATGGTAAATCTGAATTAGGAATATTAAGTTTAAAAGAAAATATTAAAAAAAGTTTTATTAAAGAGATATTAAATAATAATGATGAAAGTTCTCTAATAACTAAACTTCAATTAAAAAAAAGAAACTTAAATATCAATAATTCTAAATCATCGATTATTTTTGATAAAGATACGCCTAGTGGTGAGAAAGTAAAATTAAAATCAAAAGACAAATGTTATGTAATTTTTTCAGCACCTAAAAATGAAATGCTGATAAGTGATCAAAATCCTTCAGGAGATTTAACAATATTTATTAAACGCGCTAAAATTACTAAAGATAAAGAATTGTCTATTATCCCTGACCCTGTTTTTGAGCCTAATTACGAAAAAAATATAAATAGACAAACATGTATTTCATATCAAGTTAAAGAAGGTGATTACATTCAGATAATTAGTCCAGCAGGCAGGCAATGTTCAGACTTTGTTGCATTTGATACTAGAAAACTTGATAAAGGTATTGAAAAAGGACTTGATTGGCAAACTACCAGAACATTTATGGGTAATACTTTTCCAGGTCCAGGATTATTTTCAAAATTTTATGACACTGATCATGAGCCACTTGTCGAAGTTATAAGAGATACTGTTGGTAAACATGATACTTTTAATTTAGCTTGCACTTCTAAATATTATGAAGATGTAGGTTACTTCGGCCATCCTAATTGCTCTGATAACTTAACAAGCTCAATGAGTAAATATGGAGTTCAAAAGCAAAAAGGTTGGCATGCGATAAACTTATTTTTTAACACTTCTTCTACGGGTCTTAATTCTGTAATTTCTGATGAATCTTACGCTAGACCGGGAGATTATGTAATGTTTAAAGCTTTAAAAGATTTAACAATCGGAACCACCGCATGTCCTAGTGATATTGATCCTTGCAATTCATGGAATCCAACTGATATCTTTGTTAGAACATATGACAAAAAAAAAGAATTTTCCAAATCATTTGCTTTTAGAATGAAAACAGACTCAGAAAAAAAACTCACTAGAAACTCTGGTTTTCACGATAGAACTTCAAAATTAACCCGAAACTTTATTGATGCTAGGGGATTTTGGTTACCAAATGATTACACTAAACATGGTTTAGTTGAAGAATATACTGCGTGTCGAGAGAAAGCTGTTTTAATTGATCTTTCATCATTAAGAAAATTCGAAATCATTGGACCCGATGCTGAGGAATTAATGAATTATACTCTGACAAGAAACATAAAAAAACTTTCAGTTGGTCAAGTTGTTTACTCTGCTATGTGTTACGAAAATGGAATGATGTTTGATGATGGTACTTTATTAAGACTGAGTGAAACTGGTTTCAGATGGATTTGTGGTGATGAATATTCAGGAGAATGGTTAAAAGAAATTGCAAAAAAGAAAAATTATAAAGTAAATGTAAAAAATTCTACAGACCAAATAAGTAATGTTTCTATTCAAGGACCAAAAAGTAGAGAAATATTGAAAAAAATAATTTTTACTCCACCTACCCAACCTTCTATTGATGAATTAGAATGGTTTAGATTTACTGTTTGTAGAGTAGAAGAAATTCAAGGTATTCCATTAATCGTATCAAGAACAGGATATACGGGTGAACTTGGTTATGAAATATGGTGTCATCCAAAACATGCTCCTGAAGTTTGGGACAAACTAATGGTAGCTGGAAAAGATGATGGTTTAATACCAGCAGGATTTGCCGCTCTAGATAAATTAAGAATTGAAGCAGGTTTAATTTTGTTTGGTAATGAATTTGATGGTCAACAAGATCCTTTTGAAGCAGGTATTGGTTTTGCTGTTCCCTTAAAAACTAAAGAAGCAGATTTTATAGGCAAAGATAATTTAAAAGAGAGAAAATTAAATTCACAAAAAAAACTTGTTGGATTAGAACTGATTGGTAAGGAAGCTGCAGGACATGGTGATTGCGTTCATATCGGAAGGTCTCAGGTAGGAGTAATTACGAGTGGCTGTTTATCTACCGTTCTTAATAAAAATATAGCTTTATGTAGAATTGATAATCAATATTCAGAATTAGGTACTGAAGTTGAAGTTGGTAAAATTGATGGTCATCAAAAAAGAATTTCTGCCAAAGTAGTGGCTTTCCCTCATTTCGACCCTAAAAAGACTAGAGTAAAATCCTAATGGCAAAAACAACTAAAGATTTATTAGAATTTTGGGAGGATCAAATGAAACTTTCCCATATGTCTAGTAATTATTTTTTTAGAAAATCTCCATCTCATTATCATATGATGTTGTTAGTTATGCATGCTTTTAAGTATGAGGAACATCTAACTGTTGAGGAATTGAAGACAAAATTATTTAAGACATCCAGACCAAAATCAGCTTTAATGATAAATGAGGCGTGTGAAAAGGGTTTCTTTTTTTTAGAAAAGGCATCAGATGATCAAAGAAAAAAATTTATAAAACCAAGTAAATCATTCATAGATGAATTTAATCTATATCTTCAAACCTTAAAAAATCTTAGTTTCTAATAGAATTTTACTTAATATATTTATTACTTATATTTTATATATATAAAAAAAATTATATATTTAACTTTCACTAAAAATAAAGTTTGATTTATGTCATTACCGACAAAAGCTAAAGTAGTAATTATAGGTGGAGGAATTCACGGTTTAAGCACTGCTTGGAAGCTTTCAGAGACTTATAAAAATCCTGGAGAAATAATAGTTTTAGAGAAGGATGATACTGCTGCTGGTGCAAGCGGGATTGCATGTGGGGTTGTAAGAAATAATTATTTTCAGCCAGCAATGAGAGAACTAATGGCTCACTCTGTTTCTGTTTGGGAAAGTGATCCAAAAGCATGGAAATATAATGCTGTGGGTTATCTTCAAATTTCTCCTGAAGTTATGCATAAAGATGTTGCGTCAATTTATGAACAACAAAAAGCTATTGGTTATGAGTCAGAATTTATAGAAGGAGAAAAAGATTGTACAAAATATATGAAGGGCATGTTTGATGATTGGCAGGCCAAAGGAATAACATCTGTTCTACATGAAAAAAAAGGTGGTTATGCATTTAATAAAGACTCTATTAAAGCACTAGAACAAAAATCTGTAAGCAATGGAGTTAACGTTATCAAAGGTGTAAAGGTTACAGGTTTTAAAAGAGGTAGCAACAGTAAAGCAGTAACTGGTGTAGAAACAGATAAAGGAACAATAGATTGTGAACAAATTGTTGTTGGGGCAGGACCATGGGTAAGAGATTTTTGGAATATGTTAGAACTTCCTAAGACTGCAAAAATTAAGGGTAACGATGGAAAATTACATGAAACTGAAATGTGGAAATACTGGATGCTTCAAGAAGGAGTTATTGGAGTAGAACCAGATTTTTTAAAGACAAACGATGGTAATCAACCACCAGTCATTCATGTAGATTCTACCGCTCCATTATATTCTGATACTACAAAAAAATTGATTACTGATAAAATTTGGGGAATTTATTATAAACCAGACATTGAAGGTTTAGGTGTTCAAGGAGGTACATCTCCTTACATAGTTGATAAACATTTTGATGAAGTAAATGTTGATCCTTATGGAATAAAATCACATGAGTATCAAACTACAGAGGCTTTTAATGAAATGTGGTGTTCTGCTTTAGCTCACTGTCAAAAAAGATTTGAAGGTAAATCTCATTTATATAGGAAAGGTCCTTCAGGTGGACTAGGATGCATGACACCTGACTCGTTTCCAATCTTTGATAGATTTTTAGAAAATGTTTATATGATTGCTGACGCTAATCATGGTTATAAAATGATTGGTGTTGGTGAACTAGTTGCAAAAGAAATTTTAGGACAAGAAAGTGACTTATTAAAACCTTTTAGATTCAACCGATACGAGAAGGGTGAGCTTCACCCTACTTCGAACAGTCCGTTTCCTTGGAGCTAGTTTATCTAAGTAGACAGAAGTTTTTTTTTCAGTTACCTTTTTGAACTAAAAATTCTTAATAGAGGGAACTATGACAGATCTAGAAAAACACGTAAATAAACCTGGCAGAGATAAACTTGTAAAACAAGTTAGAGCTAAAATAAATGAACTTGGAGTTGAGTATATTTTTTTTCAATTTATATCAGTCACAGGAAGAGTGGTTGGTAAAGGTATTCCTTCCGATCACTGGGAAAGAACTTGTGAAAAAGGATTTCAGTTAGTTTACGGTGCTACTGCCAACTTATTTTTAGATAGACATAACAATTACATAGGATACGGGCCTGAAGCTAAAGAGTTAGTTGGAATCCCAGATCCTGAAACTTTCTGTCAACTTCCCTGGGATAAAAAAGTTGGAAGAGTATTCGTTACTTGTTTTAGAAATAGAGAAGAAAGAGAAAATCCAGGTGGGCATTTAACATCTGATTGTAGAGGAAATTTAAGAATAATTGCTGAAGAGTTTAAGAAAAAACATGGTTACCAATTGAGAGTTGGTACTGAACCTGAAATGATGTGGTTAACAAAAAATCCAGATGGTACACCAACAGGTAAAGGATTTTCTAAACCTTATTGTTATCATATTGATCAATTTGAGTCTCTAAGACCTGTTTTCATGAAAGTGATGGAATACGCTAGAGCAATGGGCTTTGATATGATTCAAGGTGATCATGAAGATGCCCCAGGACAACTTGAATTAAACTGGATGTACGATGATGTCTTAAGAAATGCAGATAGACTTTCAACTTATAGGCAAATCTGTGCACAAGTAGCAAGAGAATTCAACTTAATTGCTTGCTTTATGACCAAACCTTTTATGGGAGTATCTGCAAGTGGATGTCACACTAACATGTCTTTATGGACAGGTGGTAAAGATAAGGTAAATAAATTAGGTCATAAATCTATTCCAGGAATGGACGAGGTTTTTAGCTATGTAGAGGGTGGTACAAATACATTTATGCCTGATACTAAAGATGTTCAGTTACCTGGTAAAGTAGGTTTGTTATCTATTGGAGGAGTAATGAAGCATTTAGGAGCACTTACCGCAATCGGGTCATCAACAGTTAATTCTTATCGAAGATTGTGGGATCAAGGATTCTGGGCACCTGTTTATGCAGACTGGGGTTATCAAAATAGAACTTGTGGATTAAGAGTTTCTGCTCCAGGACGATTTGAATATAGATCAGTAGATTCAATGCATAATCCTTATTTGATGGGAGCAGGTCTATTAAAAGCATTTGATGATGGTTTAACAAATAAAATTGATCCAGGTAAACCAGAGTCTAGAAACATTTATGAAGCTCAAAAAGCTGGTAAGGATGTTAAAAAATTACCTTTAAGTCTTGGTGAAGCATTAGATCAATTGGCTGCTGATAAAGTAATTCAATCAGCGATGCCTGATGAAATGTATAAAATATTTCATTGGTATAAAAATGATGAATGGGAAAAATTTTTAGGTGCAACAACTCAATGGGATCTAGATACTTATCTTGATTGCCTACCATAAAAAATTATTAGAAAAGGAAGTATATGTGCGGAATCGCGGGACTAATACATAGGGGTAAATCTTCAAAAGTAGGACATGAGCTTCAAGGGATGTTGCAAGCTCTTAAACATAGAGGGGAAGACTCAACTGGTTATGCTTTGTATGGTGATACAGATGGTAAAAATTTCATCATGCGTTTTAAAGTAGGTGAAAATGTTGGAGAAGGAAGTACATCGATATCAGAAGACGTATCTGTTTATGATGAAAGAAAAAAAATTGTTGATAATTATCTTTTAGAATTAGGAGCTAAAATTATTAAACAAGATAGAATACTTCCATACTCTTTAAGATATGAAATTGAATATAATAAAAAAGATTTATTAGAGTTTTCACAAAAGATTGAGGGTATTCCAGGTGTGGAAATTCTTTCTATGGGTAAATCTCTGGAAGTAATTAAAGATTTAGGAAATGCTAAAATGGTTTGTGATAGATATAATTTAGATAAAGTTGTTGGAACCCATGCAATTGGTCACGCGAGGATGGCAACTGAGTCAGGTGTAGATATTAAATCTGCTCACCCTTTTTGGGGTTATCCTTTTAGTGATGTATCTGTTGTTCATAATGGTCAATTAACAAATTATTGGAATAATAGAAGAGCTTTAGAAAATAAAGGCATGAGATTTATGTCTGAGTGTGATTCAGAGTTGATCGCAGTTTATCTTGCTGAAAAAATGAGAGATGGCGCTTCCTTAGAAGAGGGAATGAAAGAGTCTTTGTCAGGTTTAGATGGGGTATTTACTTACTTTGTAGCTACAAAAGACTCTTTAGGTATGGCGAAAGATACTATGGCCGCAAAACCTTTGGTACTATATGAGTCTGATGATTTAGTTGCTATGGGATCTGAAGAAATAGCTATTAGATCAATTTTACCACAAGAAATAGATACTTATGATCCTTTTGATGGAGAGGTAAAAGTATGGCAAATTTAAAGAGTACTGAAAAAAAAACAAAAGCCCAAGCTATGGGCATGCATACAGAAGTTTTAACAGGAAGAACTCAACAAAAATTCTTTAATCCTGACGAAGCAGAAAATTTTTATTACTTTGGTACTTATGATGTTGATTTTAATAAAAGGACTAATCTAGATGTTAAAGATATGACAGCTGCTGAAGCTAATAAGGAAATAGATAATTTAATGAGTCAGGGCTTTGGAACGATCGTAATTAAAAATCCTCAAGGAAAACATAGTTTAGGTGTTGGTATTTTGAATAAATTAAATTTAATTTTTGAAGGAAGTTTAGGTTATTTTGGAATGGGATCATGTGATGGTCCTACTGTTAGAATTAATGGGAGAGTTGGATGGTCATGTGCGGAAAACTTAATGGCTGGAAAAGTTGTAATTGAAAAAAATGCAGGATCATGTTTTGGAGCTGCAATCAGAGGTGGTGATTTAATTTGTAAAGGAAGTGTCGGCGCAAGAACTGGAATAGACATGAAGGGTGGAACAATAATAATTGGTGGTGATGCTGGAGCATTTACTGGATTTATGATGCAAAGAGGAAGAATTATTATACTTGGAGATGTAGGAATTAATTTAGGTGACTCGATGTATGATGGGACAATTTTCATAGGTGGACAAATTGGGTCTTATGGTAGTGATGCTGTAGACTCAGAGTTAACAAAAAGTGATCAAGATTGGCTAAAAAGAAAATTAAAAGTTGCTGAGATTGGTGAAAATTTTGACGTGAGTAAAATGAAAAAAATAGTAGCTGGAAAAAAACTTTGGAATTATGACAATTTAGAACCAACTGAAAAAAAAGGAGCTATCTAATGGCAAAAAGAAAAAAGAAAAAAAAATCTAATGGTAAAGGAGTTGGTGGAAAAGCTGATGTCCATGCACATGAAGAGGGAAAAAGAAATAAAAGTTTATTAGGTCATAATGCTATTTTTACTCCAGAAGTTATAGACGACATTCATATTAAAGCACAATTAGGAAGATACAGAATGCGTGGTATGGCATTGATGAAAAAAATTCCAACTTTTGATGATTTAGTTTTCTTACCTGGGACACTTACAAGATTTGTTATTGAGGGTTATAGAGAAAAATGTGAAACTAAAACTGTAATTGGACCAAGATGTGAGAATCCGATTGAATTAGATATTCCTGTATATATTACTGGAATGAGTTTTGGTGCTCTCTCTTATGAAGCAAAAACTGCTTTAGCTAGAGGAGCAACAATGGCTGGAAGTGCAACTTGTTCAGGTGAAGGTGGAATGATACCTGATGAAAGAAGATATTCTGAAAAATGGTTTTATCAATGTATTCAATCAAGGTATGGGTTTAACCCACATCACGCTCAACTAGCAGATGGAATAGAAGTATTTATCGGACAAGGACAAAAAGTTGGGATGGGAGGACATTTAATGGGTCAGAAAGTTACTGACCAAGTAGCTGAAATGAGATCATTACCTTCTGGTATTGACCAAAGATCTCCAGCAAGACACCCTGATTGGTTAGGTCCAGATGATCTAGCTTTAAAAGTTGAAGAATTAAGACAATTGACTAAAAATAGAGTACCTATTCAACTAAAACTTGGTGCTTCAAAAGTTTATGATGATGTGCGTATGGCGGCTAAGTGTGATCCTGACTCTATTTATTTAGATGGAATGGAAGGTTCTACTGGTGCTGGTCCCCACATAGCTGCAGCAAATACTGGTATTCCTGGAATTGCTGCCATCAGAGAAGCTAGAAGAGCCTTAGATGATGTTGGTAAGACTGGAAAAGTAACTTTAATTTATGCTGGTGGAGTAAGAGATGGTGCTGATATGGCGAAAGCTTTAGCATTAGGTGCTGACGCAATTGCAATCGGAACTGGTTCAATGATTGCATTAAATTGTAACAAAGACATTCCTGAAGCAAATTTTGAAAAAGAAATGGGAGTAAAAGCTGGAGAATGTTACCACTGTCATACAGGAAGATGTCCAGTAGGCGTTGCTACTCAAGATCCAAAATTAAGAGCAAGATTAAATCCTGATGATGCAGCTTTAAGAGTATATAATTATTTACATTCTATGACTTTAGAAGCACAACTTTTAGCTAGAGCTTGTGGAAAAACTAATATTCACTCTTTAGAGCCAGAAGATTTAGCTGCATTAACATCTGAAGCTTCTGCTTTAGCAAAAGTACCATTGGCAGGAACGAACTATACTGTTGGAGTTGATAACTATCATAAAATATAAAGATAATTATGCCCAAGAAAAAAAATAGTAAAATTAAAAGTAAATCAAAAAAAGAAAAAAAAATGAAACTTGGTACTTTTAAGGAAACTGCTAGAGAAAAATTAATTGGCCAACATATTGGTTATAGATATGATGTAAACTTACTTCCAGATTATAAAAAAATAACGCCATTCCTAAAAAAATATGTAGAAGCTATGGGCTGGGATGATCTTAACTGGTTAGAAGATGTTCATATGGGTTATGAAGAGGGAAAACCTGCGGTGTTTTGCAGAAATGCAAATGGATGGGTTACAATTCCCAAGTCAATAAAGTTACCAGAAAATCAGCAGGATAGAGATATGATAGCTAGAGAGTTACTAGTTAAATTTCAAATGTCTCCAAAACATCCTCTTGTAGATTTAAAAAAAGCTTATCTAAAATTTTAATTCCACAATCTTAAGTTGTTTTTTTTTAAAAACCTGATGTTTATATTAGGTTTTTTGTAGTTGTTTCATTTGTCACACCTTAGAAAATTTAATAGGCTTTTGAAAACTAATATGGAGAGAGAATATGACTGATCAGTTAGGTGCTCTTACTACTATATTTACAGAATTTTACTACTGGGTGACAGTGGTACTGATGTTTTTAATTCACGTCGGTTTCTGTATGTATGAAGTTGGTGCATCACGATACAAACACCATCAACATACTCTTATGAAAAATACAATGCTGATACCGTTGGTAACAGTAACTTGGTTTTTATTTGGTTGGTGGATTTATTGGGCTTTTCCAACAGGACCTGGAATTGCTCCTTCAATAATGAATGAAAGCACAGCTCTTATCACTGACGACAGTACTTTTAGTGCAAAGTGGTATTTAGCTAATACAGAATACATGGCGGTTAACTTAGGTGACCACATAAGTGGAGTATTCTGGGCTGCATTCTTACTGTTCTCATGGACAGCTGCTTCTATCGTTTCAGGAGCAATCATTGAAAGAATAACTACTTTTGCATTTGGAATTTTAGCAATTGCGATTGGATCTGTTTTTTGGACAATTGATGCTGCTTGGGGATGGCACTTCGATGGATGGATGCTTAAGATTTTAGGATATCATGATGCTTATGCCTCAGGAGTAATTCACGCAATTGCAGGTGGATTTGCTTTGGGTGTTCTAATGGTTTTAGGACCACGAATTGGTAAATTTTCATCTAGTGGTGAACCAAGAAACATAGGACCAAGAAATCCTTGGCTCGTTACAGTAGGATTATTTTTAATTTATACTGGATTCTGGGGATTTTATGCAGCATGTAATATACCAATCTTTGACCTTGGGCCTGAATATGGGATGGAAGGAATAAGTTATTGGACAGCTACAAACATATACGTAACCCCTACTACACTTAGTGGTATTACTTTTAACTTCTTGATGTCATTGTCAGGAGGATTATTAGCTGGTTATTGGATTGCTAAAGGTGATCCTTTCTGGACTTACTCAAGTGGGCTAGCTGGAATTATATGTGCTTCAGCTGGAAATGATTTATATCATCCAATTCAAGCAATGATCATTGGTATGATCGGTGTTGTGATTTCATACAAACTACATTATTGGGTTGAACGTAAGTTCAAAATTGATGATGCAGTAGGTGCAGTTGCAGTACATGGTTATGCTGGATTTATTGGTCTAGTAATATGTGGTTTTGTTCTAAACGGTTATCCAGCATCTGGTTATAGTGTTGGTGCTATGTGGGATGGAACAACGTATGCTTCAATTAACCCGTTAGGACAGTTCTTAGGGGCAATCATAATGTTTGGTGTTCTTGGAATGTTACCAGGTTATGTCATAGCTAAAGTACTTCATGGTATGGGTAAATTAAGGATCCCACGAGAAGTAGAAATAGCTGGGCTTGACTATGAAATGATGGAGTCTGCTAAGAGTGATGAAAAAGCAGTTTCATCCGCAACCAGGTAAAGGAGATAATATATGGCTACAGTTACAAACTGGATCGATCACCTAAATAAACCTGCAGAAGAAGTTGCAGGTGCTATTTATCCTGGTGCTGGTTCAAGTGAAACACTACTAGTTATCCTAGGCTTTGTTATATGGATCGGTTGGCATGTTTTGACTGCAAAATCTGAGAGTGAAGAACTCGAAAGATTAGCAAGAAAAAGACATAGCGCTAATGACCATAAAAGCAACATTGCTGAATGGTAATATAAAATAAAAATTTGGGCGCTACTTGAATTGTAGCGCCCTTTTTAATTTTCAATCATAAAATGCAAGAAGAAGAAAAAAATAAAGAATTAAGACCTAGCAAAATGCGAGGTGTTGCTTTTCCAAAATCGAAGTATGGAGTTATTTTAGCTATAATAATAATTATTGTAGTTAACCTTATATACTATAGAGAAACAATTTTTTCTTTTTTTAGGTAACTATGTTAATTTAATTTATGTCAAAAAACTTATTTAAAATTGCGAAAGAAAAAAAAATAAAATACTTCTTAATAAGTTTTGTTGACTTATTTGGAGTATTAAGATCAAAATTGGTTCCTACAAGAGCTATAAAAGAAATGCAAGAAGCTGGAGCAGGATTTGCTGGATTTGCTGCTTGGTTAGATATGTCACCTGCTGACTCAGATATGTTTGGTATTCCAGACCCTGATAGTCTAATTCAATTACCATGGAATAAAGAAGTTGGTTGGTTAGCATCCGATCTTTGGATGAATGGAAAGCCTGTTGAAGCATCACCAAGAGTAATGCTAAAAAATCAAATTAAAAAACTTAAAAAAAAGGGCCTACAGATGAAATCTGGTGTTGAATGTGAATATTTTCTCATTTCAACAGATGGTAATTCAATAGCTGACCCCAGAGATACTCAGTCAAAACCTTGTTATGATCAATCAGCTTTAATGAGAAGATATGATCTAATTAAAGAAATTTGTGATTGCATGATTGAAATGGGATGGGGTCCTTATCAAAATGATCATGAGGATGCTAATGGACAATTTGAAATGAATTGGGATTATGATGACTGTTTAGTTACAGCAGATAGACATACTTTCTTTAAATTTATGGTAAAGACGATTGCAGAAAAACATGGATTAAGAGCAACGTTTATGCCAAAACCTTTTGAAAATTTAACTGGCAATGGGTGTCATGCCCACATCTCAGTTTGGGATGGTAAAAAAAATAAGTTTTTAGATAAATCTAATAATTTAGGTTTAAGTAAAATGGCTTATAATTTTCTTGGAGGTGTAATAAAGAATGCATCTTCATTATCAGCTTTTTTTAATCCAACAATAAATAGTTATCGAAGAATAAATGCTCCTCCAACTAAATCTGGAGCATCATGGTCACCAAGTAGTATTTCCTATACTGGCAACAATAGAACGCACATGATTAGAATTCCAGATCCTGGTAGATTTGAATTAAGGTTAATGGATGGGTCTGTAAATCCATATTTGTTACAAGCTAGTGTATTAGCTGCAGGTTTAGATGGTTTAAAAAATAAGATTGATCCAGGAAAACCATTAGATTGTAATATGTATGAGGATCATAAAAAATATCCTAATCTTCCGAAGCTTCCAAACGAATTAGATCAATCACTTGAAAAACTTAAAAATAATAAAGATATAAATGATGCTTTTGGTAAAGAGGTTATCAATAGTTATATTAAACTTAAAAATTCTGAAATTAACCAATTTAAACAAAAAGAAAATTTTGACAAAACAAAAGCTATTACTAGGTGGGAAAGAGATAATACGTTAGACTGCTAAGATATGTCAATCTTGTCTAATGGTCATTTATGGAAACTTACCGAATTTCTTGAAAACCAAAAGTTCTCTTTTAACAAAAATCAAATTTTAAATTCATTATCCAAAGAAGATATTGATGATGCTTATACAAAAATATCTAATTGGAAAGGATATTCTCCAACTCCTTTGGTAGAATTAAATAAATTATCAAAAGAATTAAATCTAAATAAAATTTTTTATAAAGATGAGAGTAAACGTTTTGACCTAAAGTCTTTCAAAGCACTTGGAGGGGCGTATGCTGTAGAAAAAGTTACAAAAGGAAATAAAGATATCGTAGTTGCAACGGCGACTGCAGGTAATCATGGAAGGTCAGTAGCATGGGGTGCTAAAAGACTAGGTCTTAAATGCAAAATTTTTATTAGTGAATATGTTACCGATGCTAGAGGTAAAGTGATGTCTGATCTTGGTGCAGATGTAATTAAAGTAAAAGGTAATTATGAAAGTTCATTAATTGAATGTATTAAACAATCAACCAAAAATAATTGGCAGATAATTCAAGATGTTGCTTGGAAAGAATATATTACTGTTCCAAAATATACTATGGCTGGATATGCGGTTATGATGAAAGAAATTGTTGACCAGCTTGATCATAACAAAATTTCTCACATAATTTTACAAGCAGGTGTGGGTGGTATGGCTGGAGCAATGATTGCTGGTGTTGCAAGATATCTTAAAAATATACCAATAACTGTAGTTGTAGAACCTGATAGTGCAGCATGTGTTTTGGAAAGCATTAGAACAGGCAAAATAGAAAAAATTGACATTATAAGAGAAAGTTTAATGGGTGGAATGTCTTGTGGAGAAGTATCTTTGGTCCCATGGGAAATCTTAAAAAATTCAGTAAAGTATTGTATTAGTTTACCAGATGATGATATTGCAAAAACTATGAAATTACTTGGAAATGCAAACTTTAGTGATGAAAAAATTATTGCAGGAGAAAACTCAACACCAGGAGTAATAAGTTTAATTTCAAGTTGTGAAAATGAGAAAATAAAAGAAAAAATGCAACTAAGTAAAAATTCAAATGTTTTACTAATTGGATGTGAGGGGGATACAGATAAAGAAATGTATCAAAAATTAATAAATCAATAAAATAGTGTTTTAATGAAAAAAATTTTAAAAAAGAAAGCCGATAATTTAGATTTTTATAAAATTTTTAAACCAGAATTAACACCAAAAAGAATGATGGAGTTAGGAGTATTTGGAGGATCTTATTTTGGATTAAATGTAAAAGAATATCCAAAAATATGGTTTAAAAATGTAAAAATTAGCAAAACTTTTGATGTTAATCTCAATAGATTTAAAGTGGTATCAGGATTATCAAGAGAACACTGGATTGAAAAGGGATGGATTTTCAAAGAGGATCCTCTGGGTTGGTTTCAATGGTATTGTAGATATACTAATGGAAGAAGAATTCCTCATATAGACGAAATCCAAATTAAAAGATGGAAAAACTTTAGAAGACACGTTTTGGCAATAGAAAAAAATTGTGAAAAAGGTGACTTAGGATGTAGAAAGAGACAAAGACAAGCAATATTACAGTGGGCTTACGATCCATACCGATAAAAATTTTAATCACCTAAAAAATGGAATAAAATTTTTCTTATTTGAGGATCTAATCTATGTTCAAAAAGATATAATCCCTGCCATGTTCCAAGTATAATTTCGCTATTTTTAATACTTAAAGTTATCTGATTATTTGTTAAAGAAGATTTAATATGAGCTGGCATATCATCTTTACCTTCTGTGGTATGAATATAAAGAGATTTATCCATTGGAACAAGTTTATTAAAATAATTTACTAAATCTGTTTGTACATCTGGATCTGCATTTTCTTGAACAATTAACGATGCGCTAGTATGTTGAATATTTAAATTTAGAATACCATTTTTAAATTTATTTTTATTTACCCATTGAACTATTTCCGAAGTGAATTCATAAAGCTGTTGGCCATTTGTATTGACTTGATAATTAAAAAATTCTTGTCTCATTTTCTATGAATAATTCTTTGATGTTAGCTCATATAATCGACTGGTTGTTCTTTTAAATGGTTCATTCAAATTATTCGATGATCCTAAAAAATCTAAATTTTCCTCAGAGGTAATCATTAATGGAATTCTTTTTTCATAAATAATATCAATAAAAGTAATAAATCTTTGTTGTTGATTAGAATTATTTTGATCAAATTTAGGTAAATTTATAATAAAGATAAAGTCACTAATATCAGCGATTGCTATATAATCCTCAGATCCCAGATTTTTATTAAATAATTCATCAAAGTTTAATTTTATAACTCCATCATAAAAATTTTCTAATCTTATTTGGCGTCCTTTTATTTCCAAAATTTTAAGTGTCTTTTTTTTATTCTTGGTAACTTTTATTAAATATAAAATTTGTTGATTTATCAATTGGAGATAAAAATCTTTCTAAATTAACATTTTTACTTGAGCGATAATCTTCATCAATTAACAATTCTTTCTGAAAACAATAATTTTCTAAAATTTTAATAAAGGGAATAAATTGATCTCTTTGCAAACCATCTTTATAAAGGTCTTTTATAAGTATATTTGACGAAAAAATAACTTTAATATTTTCCTCAAATATCTTTTCAAACAATCTTCCTAAAATCATTGCATCAACGATATTAGTGACTTGAAATTCATCAAAGTAAAGAATTTCGGTTTTTTTACTTAAATCTTTTACAAAATTTTTTATTCCATTTTCCTTATCTTTATTTTCAAAAATATGATTATGAAATTTAATCATAAATTCATTAAAATGAAGTCTCAATTTTTTTTCCTTTAATGTTTTAAAAAAAAAATTAAGAATCATCGTTTTACCAACTCCTACATCTCCAACTAAGTAGAATCCTAATTTGCTCTTCTCTTTTTTAAAAAATCTTTTTAGAAAATTTTGATTAAAATTATTTGAATAGAAATCCTTAAGTTTATCTATTATATCAATTTGATTTTGATTAATTTCATATTGCTTATCTTCACAATGATTTAAAAATAATTTGTTTAAATTCATTTTTTTGTTTTAAAATCTATTCCGTATTCTGATCTTGGTCCACGTCTCAATCCAAAAGGACCTGAAATAAATATCGTTAAAGGCTTAGTACCAGGTTTTAAATCAACTCTATGTAAATTATTAGCTGATCTAAAGCCAATGTATCCTGGTGGTCTCCAAAATTTTCCTGTGGTCAAAGTTTCCCAATAACCTCCTCTTAATATTATCGTAATATAAGGAAATGTATGATTATGAACTCCGTCTCCATGATCATCAGCCAACATTTCATGGATCAAGATGTTAAAGGGAAACCATTTTGGTCTATGTCTCAAAAGAACATAGTACCTATTCATCCATGGTTTAGCTTCATCATATCTAGGATGGGAGGGCCCTCTATCTAGAACAACTTTTTTTCTTCCAATTTTTTCTAAGAATCTTAAAAACATATTTAATCATATTGAATGATAGATCCATTTTTAACAACAAATAAATTTCCACCTTGAATGTAAGGTTTCGATATAAAGTTACGAGCAACTTTTTCAGCTTTTAACATATCTCCTGAGTTTAAATTTATTATTATTAAACTTCCATCTGAATTACTTAGATAAAGTTTATTACTACCAATAGAAAAACCTGTTGGTTTTAAATTCTTTCTTTTTTTTTGATCAAAATTTTTATAAAGATTGTTAATCTTAATTATATTACCCTGTTTGTTTTGAAGAGTGAAAAGATATCCACTATTCGAAACGGTAAAAATAAAATCATCAATTATAATAGGTGTTAAAATAGAATTAATTTTATTGATCCAATTAGTTGTTCCAGTTTTCAAATCAACTGAATAAAATTGATCTTTATTGTTAGAAAAAAAAATTGAATTACCATCGCTTATTAATTTTGAGTAATTAAAATTATACGTCTCATTAGCAATAGTACTTTTTTGAGTTGGAAGTTGCCATTGTATTAATCCAGAAGATATGTCAACTGCTGTAATATCCCCTATTGAGTTGTTAAAAATAACTAAGTTATCTTTAATTATTAGCGAAAATTTTGATTTTGAAACAGTAAAAGAGTCTTCTGTCTGTACATTCCAACATTCAGAACCATCATTTAAATAAAAACATCTTAAAATATTTTTGTAATCAACTACAAAAAATTTGTTGTCATTAATTTTTATTTCTGAATTAAATGGGTAATCACTTTTATTAGACCATATTAAATCTCCTGAATTGCTATTAATTGAAAAGATTTTTGAAACGTTATCAGCTACTATTAGATTATTGTTTACCGAAGAAAATGACAAAATTGGATTTAATTTTTTTTCATTTTTAGAATAATAATTTTTTTTCCAAGAAATTTTTTTATTTTCATCAATTCTTATGATGTCTCCTTTTTTATTAAAAAATATTAAACCATCATCTAAAAATAATGGTTCAAAATTAGATTGCGCAAAATTTTCAAATTTTGAAAATTTATGAGTTGCAATTTTATTAAAATGTCCTTCATATTCCAGTGATCCAAAGTTATTGAGTTTATTGTGAGTTTTTTTATTATTTTGACTTTTAGACAAGTCTAATTTTAATGAAGCATTTAACTCACTCACTACATTTTTTTTCTCAACAAGAATTTTTTTTAAATTCTTGTTTTCATTTTCAATTTTTTCTTTCTCATTCCATAGTTTTGAATTCTTGTTTAATGAACAATTGTTTAAAAGAAAAGAAATTAAGATAAATATTAATAGTTTATTCACTAAGATCTCGGTTTAATCTTTTTTGGGTTTCTTTTATTATGTCTGTATTAGCATTTTTTGTATTTAGTATTTGATTAAAAAATTCTTTTGACTTTTGTTTTTCATTTTTTGAGTAAAAATATTCTGCCAATAAATATAATCCATGTGACTTCCAAATGCTTTTTGAATTAATGATGGGGTTCAATATATTCAATAATTCATTTTCATTAGTCGTATCAGCATTAAAAAGAGCCTTTTTATATATTATAAGATTTTTAATTTCATAATCTAAGGAAGTTTTATTTATAAGAACATCAAATAAATAATTAATTTCATTTTTGTCTTTTATCAAATTTTCGTCGATCAAATAATAAAGCGCTAAAGGAGAATATGTGCTGTTTTTATCCTCAATAATTTCTTTCATCTCAGAGATAATTTTAGAGTCATCACCGTTCTTATGTTCAATTATTGCACTATTATATCTATTAGAAATGCTCTCTTTATGTTGGTCTTTATAAATTTGATATATGTAAAAACTTAATATTGAAAATATTAAAAAAATAGTAATTGTTGCTAATATTTTTTTATTATTTATAAAAAAATCTTTAATTTTTTGATTTCTAGTATTGCTATCAATTATTGAGATTTCTTCATCCATATTTAAATCATATTTCTAAGGACATATTGCAATATGCCTCCGTTTTTATAATACTCTAATTCATTTTTAGTATCGATCCTACATAATGTTTGAATCTTTTTGATTTCTCCTGAGGCATACTTTATTTCAACCTTAATCTTATCAGAGGGGTTAATTCCATTTTCAATTTCCATTACACTTATTAACTCAGATCCAATTAAATTAAGTTTTTTTCTATCTATATTATCAATAAATTGTAATGGTAAAATACCCATACCAATCAAATTTGATCTATGAATTCTTTCAAAGCTTTCAGCAATTACAGTTTTTACTCCTAATAGTTTTGTTCCTTTAGCAGCCCAATCTCTAGAAGAACCTGTTCCATACTCTTTGCCTCCAATAACTACTAGGTCTGTTCCTCTTTTTTTATATTCCACAACTGCATCATAAATTGGCATTACTTTATCTTCAGGGTACAGCTTAGTAAAACCCCCCTCTGTACCTGGGGCCATTTCATTCCTAATTCTTATATTAGCAAAAGTTCCTCTCATCATAACCTCATGATTACCTCTTCTTGAACCATAGGAATTATAATCTTTGGGTAATATTTGATGTTTCATAAAATATTCACCAGTAGGGCTTTCTTTCTGAATATTTCCAGCGGGTGAAATGTGATCTGTTGTGACCATATCACCTAAGATCAGTAATGGTCTAGCATCTTTAATTTCTTGAAAACCCTCTGGTTCATCTGGAAGGTTGTCAAAAAAAGGAGGTTTTTTTACATAGGTAGAATTTTCTTCCCAATTATAAATGCTTGTTTTTTCTGTTTTGATTTCTTGCCACTGTTTTGGTCCTTCAGAAACATTTGAGTATCTTTTAACAAACATTTCAGCGTTTAAAGATGATTTAAGAGTTTCTTCTATTTCTTTATTAGTCGGCCAAATATCTTTCATAAAAATATCATTTCCATTTTTATCTTTTCCAAAAGAGTCTTTGTACAAATCAAATTCCATATGTCCCGCTAAAGCATAAGCAACTACTAAAGGAGGAGATGCTAAATAATTTGCTTTAATATGAGGAGAAATTCTTCCTTCAAAATTTCTATTTCCAGATAAAACTGAAACACCGTAAATATCTTCTTTTTGGATAGCTTCAACTATATTATCTGCCAATGGACCAGAATTTCCAATGCATGTAGTGCAGCCATAACCAACCAAATTAAAACCTAATTTATCTAAATAAATATTTAAGCCAGCTTTCGCTAAATAATCTGTAACCACTTGAGACCCTGGAGCTAACGAAGTTTTTACCCAAGGTTTTACATCAAGACCAAGCTCTACAGCTTTTTTTGCAAGCAAACCTGCTCCTATAAGAACGTTTGGATTTGAAGTATTTGTGCAAGATGTAATTGCTGCAATTAGAATAGATCCATCTTTTATTTCATAATCAGTATTAGGAACTTTAGCTATTGAGAAATCTTTTTTATTAGTTATTTCTTTAAAACTTTTTTTAAAGCTTGTTGATGCATCATTTAGCAAAACTTTGTCTTGAGGTCTTTTTGGTCCAGAAATTGTAGGTACTATTGTAGACATATCCAAAGTTAAAGTATCTGTAAATTCAATATCATCACTCGCCCATAATCCTTGAGCTTTTGCATACTCTTCCACTATTTTTACTGTGGACTGATCTCTTCCAGAAAATTTTAAATATTTTAAAGTCTCATCATCTATTGGAAAAAATCCACACGTTGCACCATACTCTGGAGCCATATTTGCTATTGTTGCTCGATCAGCTAGAGTTAAATTCTTCAAACCATCACCATAAAACTCTACAAATTTCCCAACAACACCTTTATCTCTTAACATTTTAACAACTGTTAAAACTAAGTCGGTAGCTGTAGTGCCCTCAGGCATTTTATTTTTTACTTCAAAACCAATAACTTCTGGAATTAACATAGATATTGGCTGACCTAACATTCCTGCTTCTGCTTCTATACCTCCAACACCCCATCCTAAAACAGATAAGCCATTAACCATTGTTGTATGACTATCTGTACCAACAAGTGTATCAGGAAATAAATAATTTTGACCCTCGTGCTCAGCTGACCAAACAACTTTTGAAAGATATTCAAGATTAACTTGATGACAAATCCCCGTTCCTGGTGGAACTATTCTAAAGTTATTAAATGCCTGTTGTCCCCATTTGAGAAAAGAGTATCGTTCTCCATTTCTATTAAATTCAATTTCAACATTTTTATCAAAAGAGTCTGCTTTTGCAGATTGGTCTACTTGTACCGAGTGGTCAATAACAAGGTCTACAGCTGAAAGAGGGTTAATTGTATTTGGATCTTTATTTTTGTCCTTAACAGCTTCTCGCATAGCAGCAAGATCTGCTACTGCAGGTATTCCAGTATAGTCTTGAAGTAAAACTCTTGCTGGTCTATATGCTATTTCAGTTTTAGATTTTTTTTCTTTTAGCCAATTTTTTATTGCTTCAATTTGATTTTTAGTAACTGACAAGTCATCTTCATATCTTAAAAGATTTTCAAGTAATACCTTAAGGGATTTGGGTAGCTTTGATATACCATTTAGGCCATTAGTCTCAGCTTTAGATAAAGAAAAAATTTTAAAGTCTTTATTATTAATCTTTATTTCTGTTAATGAATTGTATGAATTTTTTGTACCTGGTTTCATGTATTATATATAAAAAGTAATTATGCTTAAAATAAGAAGCAGTGACATAACACAATTAAAGTATTTAATAAATTTCTCATTTGTCGCAAATTTCCTAAGATATTTACCTACAAATGTCCAAAAAGTAATGCTGCTTAAAGAAACTAAGAATGCAAAAAGAATAACTTGAGTCGCATATTTAAAATAGTTCTCTCCATTTTCGACATAAGTTGATACAATAATTATACCAATTAATACACCTTTAGGATTTAAGAATTGAAAAAGAAATGTCTCAATGAACTTTACTGGGTTTTCATTTTTTTTCTCACTATCTATCTTAGAAAAATAAATTTTATAAGCTAAGTAAACTAAAAAAATACTTCCTAAATATTTTAAAGAAACTTGAATAATAGGAAATATTTTGAAGACATTAACTAAACCAATTGTTAATAGAAAAATAAGAAAAGTAAATCCTAATGCAACTCCAAAAATATGTGGTAATGTTTTTTTTATACCAAAATTAAAACCTGAATAAGAAGCTATTACATTGTTCGGACCTGGGGTGTAGGCTGCTACTATCCAAAACAAAGCCATTGATAAAATTTCAGGGTGCATGAAATTAGGCTATAGGAAGACCGTTTTCAGATTTTTGAGATGGATGTACTAAGATTACTTTTCCTTCTTTATCGATTGAACCTAAAATCAAAACTTGTGAAACTACTCCAGCAATATTTTTTTCAGCAAAATTGCAAACACCTATAACTTGTTTACCTTTTAAATTTTCTTCATTGTAGTAATGAGTAATCTGAGCTGATGATTGCTTAATACCAATTTCTTCTCCAAAATCTACTTCAACAACTAATGAGGGTTTTCTAGCTTTTTCATTTTTCTTTACTGAAACCACTGTTCCAACTCTAATATCAACTTTATCAAAAATATCGTATGTTATTTCTTCTTTCATAAATGCAGTATTTATATTAATTATTGGTTATGAGTACAGATATTAATTTAGAAGAATTATATAATAATTCTGTAAAAATTTTATCAGATCTAATAGGTTTTAGGACTATTTCAGGAGAAGATAATAGTGAATTAATTAATTATTGTGAAAATTTACTAAAAGAACTTGGAGCAACATCTTTTAAGACATTTGATAATGAAAAAAAAAGAGTAAATCTTTTTGCGACTATTAAAGCAAAAAAATCTAATGGTGCTAAACCAATAATTTTATCTGGTCATACAGATACAGTTCCTGTCTCTAAAAGTTGGAGCACTGATCCTTTTAAAGCAACAATTAAGGGTGACAAACTTTATGGTAGAGGTTCTTGTGACATGAAAGGTTTTATAGCATGCACTTTAGCTTTTGCTCCAATTTATGCAAAAATAAATTTAAATAGAGATATCCATTTTTCATTTACCTTTGATGAGGAGACAGCATGTTTAGGAGCTCCTATTTTAATCAAAGAACTTCAAAAAAGAAATATTCAAGATGGAATTTGTATTATTGGTGAACCTACTAAAATGAAAATCATAGATGCTCACAAAGGTTGTTATGAATATACAACTTATTTTGAGGGTTTAGCAGGACACAGCTCTGCTCCTCATAAAGGTGTTAGTGCTGTTGAATTTGCAGCAAGATACGCATCAAAATTAATTGAATTAAGAAATGAACTTAAAAAAAGAGCCCCAAAAGACTCTATATTTGATCCACCTTTTTCAACTTTACAAGTAGGAGGAATATTTGGAGGTATTGCTCATAATGTTATAGCTGATAAGTGTCATATTAATTGGGAAACGAGACCAGTTGTTAAAGAAGATGGTGTTTTTTTAAATAAAAAAATTGATGAATACGCAAATGATATTCTTTTGCCAGAAATGAAAAAAGTTTTTTCTAAATCAAATATTAGAAAAGAAATAATAGGTGAAGTAACAGGATTCGATCGAGTTGAAAAATCTGAGGCTTGTGAGTTAGTCTCAAGTCTCACTGGTGATAATTCAAGAGAAGTTGTGTCTTTTGGAACAGAGGCAGGATTATTTCAGGAAATTGGTATGAGTACAGTTGTATGTGGTCCAGGCTCAATTGAACAAGCTCACAAAGTAGATGAATTTATTGAACTAAATGAATTAAAAAAGTGTTTAAAGTTTTTAGATGGTTTAAAAAAACAATCTCTTCTAAATTAACTCCAGCCACCCACAGATTTTACTTCCAAAAATTCCTCAAGGCCATGTTCACCGGCTTCTCTACCAATTCCTGAATGTTTAAAACCTCCAAATGGAGCATCAACTGCAATACCAGCTCCATTTACATCAACCATTCCTGATCTCAGCTTTCTCGCAACTCTTTTTACTTTTTCTGAGTCTTTGGTTTGAATATAGTTTGTTAATCCATAAGGTGTGTCATTGGCAATTTCAATTGCTTCTTCTTCGGTTTCAAATGGAATTACCGATAATACTGGTCCAAAAATTTCTGTTCTTGCGACTTCCATATTATTATTTACATCTGCAAATACAGTGGGTTTAACAAAATAGCCTTTGTCTAGTCCTGGTGGTTTACCTGGTCCACCTGCAACTAATTTAGCACCTTCATCAATTCCCTTTTTAATTAAAGTTTGAATTTTATTATATTGAGTTTCAGAAATCACTGGGCCTATATGCTCTCCTTCTTTTTTAGGGTCACCTACCTCAAAATTTTCTGTATATTTTTTCAATCTTTCTATTGCATCACTATACATAGATTTCTCTACTAGCATTCTTGTAGGAGCATTACATGATTGACCTGAATTTCTAAAACATCTTAACGCACCTCTTTCAATTGCTTCAGGATCAGCATCCTTAAAAATAATATTAGCACCTTTGCCTCCTAATTCTAAACTCACTCTTTTAAAATCTTTAGCAGCATTTTGAGAGATTAAAGCTCCTGCTCTAGTTGATCCTGTAAAAGAAATCATATTTATATCCGGGTGGCTTGTTAGTGCATCGCCTGTTGTGGCTCCATCTCCATTAACTAAATTGAACACTCCTGCAGGAAATTTGGTATCATCTATCAATTCAGCAAGAATCATTGATGATAATGGCGCAAGTTCTGATGGTTTTAAAACCATTGTGCATCCAGAAGCTATTGCAGGCATAACTTTTAAGCAAACTTGGTTCATTGGCCAATTCCAAGGTGTTATTAATGCACAAACTCCTTTTGGTTCATAGATAAGTCTTTGGTTTGGAGCATGTTCACCTAATGGTTTTTCAAATTCGAAATTTTTTAAATACCTAATAAAAGACTTTAAATGAGCCGCGCCTGTTCCAGCTTGAAGTTTTGTAGCAAAGTCTTTTGGAGCACCCATTTCAACTGTAATTGCATTGGCAATATCTGCCCATCTTTTTTTATAATTCTCATAAAGTTTTTCTAATAATAATATTCTTTCTTCTTTCGGTGAAAATGCCCATGAACTATAAGCTTTTTTTGCAGCGTTTACTGCCAAGTCAACATCTTCTTTGTTTCCTAATGATATTACAGCACATTCTTCTTCTGTAGCAGGGTTGATTACTTTAATTTCTTCTTTGCTTATTGCTGTTACCCATTTACCATCTATATAAAAATTTTTTTTATTTTCCATAGCAGACTCCTAACCTTTCCTTATTTTTTTGCAAACAAATTAGTTAATTCATAAACTATTGTTGCTGCAGCAAGAGAGGTTACTTCAGCATGATCATAAGCTGGTGAAACCTCAACAACATCAGCTGAAATTAAATTTAAACCTGATAAACCTCTTATAGTGTTAACCATTTCTCTTGAGGTCATTCCAGCAATTTCTGGTGTACCAGTTCCGGGGGCAAAAGCAGGATCTAATACATCTATATCAATAGATAAATATAGAGGGTTATCTCCAACTCTTTTTTTAATTCTTTCAGCAATTTTATCAGTTCCTTGAGTTTGAAACTCATCACAATGAATAATCTTAAATCCAAAACTTTCATCATTTTTGATATCATCTCTACTGTACAAAGGTCCTCTTATACCTACATGCATTGAAGCATCATCTAAAAATAAATTTTCTTCCCTTGCTCTTCTAAAAGGCGTACCGTGAGTGTAAGGTGCACCAAAATAAGTGTCCCAAGTATCTAGGTGAGCATCAAAATGCACTAAAGCTACTGGACCATTGTTAATTTTATTAACAGCTTTTAACAATGGAAATGCGATTGTGTGGTCACCACCAAGACTTATAATTCCCCCAACTTTATTTAATAATTCTTCAGCTCCCACCTCTATTTGTTTAATTGCTTCTTCAATGTTGAATGGGTTGCAAGTAATATCTCCTGCATCAGCTACCTGTTGTACTTTAAAAGGTTCAACATCATAGCTTGGATGGTAATTTGTTCTTAAGTGTCTGGAAGCTTGTCTAATACTTTGGGGTCCAAATCTTGCACCTGGTCTGTAACTGGTTCCAGCATCAAATGGAATCCCGACAATTGCAACATCACAACTCTTCACATCTCTTAGCTCAGGTAATCTTGCAAATGTTGAAGGTCCAGCAAACCGTGGCACTTTAGTTCCACTTACTGGTTGGATTGGATCTTTATTTCTTTTTTTTTTCACAGTAAAATTGTATCACATTCATCTAAATTGGAATATCTTCTATGTGTAAATTTATGAGCTTAATTAGATTAATTATACTATCTTTATTTATTTTCACTCAAACTCAAGCTGATACTATTTATAATCTTATAAAAATTCCAAATTTAGAAATTTATGACATTAAAACTCCAAACAAACTGAGATACTTATATGCTAAACAACCTTTTACACTCGGTGTTGAAAAAAATATAAATTGTTATAATTCTGAAAAAAAAATTCTCGATCAAAAATACAAAATAATTAAAAAAAATTTAAATAGATATAGTCAAGAATTTCTTAAAAAAATTAATCTTAAATACATAGTTCTGTGTGAGGATTTATCCATATCAAATATTAATACTGCTGGAATCCCTGATCATGTAATGAAAACATTAATCTTAGATATCAAATTTAACGAAGATTATTTTGAACGTGTAATCCACCATGAAGTGTTCCATATTATAAATGATAGTTTTAAACAATTATTTGACGAAGACGTTTGGTCTAAATTTAATGTCAAAGAATTCGAATATGCTGAATGCTCCACCTGTACAGATAAATTAGGGCTAAATACTTATATTAGAACTAAAGGTTTTTTTTCTGAATATTCTCAATCTACCGCTTCTGAGGATATGGCAGAGGTTTTTTCCCATTTAATGATTGGAGTAAATTTAAATAATCTTGATCCAATTTTAAAAAGAAAAATACAGTTTATTAAAAGTAATCTACTCAAAATTGATCAAAATTTTATTTTATGATCAAAAAAATAAGAGCATCAAATTTAGAAAAAATAATTTTTACTTTTATTGTTATTTTAGCGATATTTTTTTTTGGTTCTTTCTTTTTGATAAAAGACAAATGTTTATTTATAAAAAGTTATGATCCTCAAAAGATTAATTTTGATAATCCAAAAAATATTGCCATTTTAAATGTTACATGTGGAAATGTTATTATTGAGCTTTACCCTGAAATTTCACCTGAGGCTGTAAAAAGATTTAAAGAATTAGTTAGATCTAAAGCATATGATGATATTGCTTTTCATAGAGTAATTAAAGATACACTTGTTCAAGCAGGAGACTTAGAGTTTGGTAAAAAAGGAAATATTGACTATGGAAAAATTGGAACTGGAAAATCTGGATTAGGAACGATTAACTCAGAAGTAGACTTTCCATTTAGTTTTGATAAAGGTAGTGTTGGTTTTGCTAGAACACAAAAATATAATACTGAAGATAGTCAATTCTTTATAATTCTTAAAGATGAACCATTATATGAGACTGAGTATACCCCTATTGGAAAAGTAATTTATGGATTAGAAGCTTTAGGGACAATAAAATATTTAGATAAATCTCAATATGTATTAAGGCCTGACTTTATAAATTCTCTAAGAATGTTAGTTAACTAAAGGCTTACCAGTTGAGAGAGTATGCTTAATTCTATCTTGTGTTTTTTGAGTTTCAATCAGTTTCATAAAAGCATCAAGCTCTAATTCAAACAAATCATCTTCAGATAAAGTTTTATCAATTGTAGTATCACCACCACTCAAAACATGTGCAAGTTCCTTTGCAACCTCAACTCCATGATCTAATATCACTTTATCATTATAAAGTTTTTCTAAAATTTTATCCATTTCACCTCTTACAGCTTTCCCAGGTAATTTAAATCTTAGTTCTTTAGGTGGTTTAAAATTTTTATTTTCATTCAGGATTTCTTTAGAAACTTCTAATAAACTATTTCTATTCATTATTTTTTTATCACTTGTCCTTAAGTATTTCAAAGGTTCTGCTTCAACTGGTGACGTGGCTGTCTTACCATATCCAATGATATCAAAAACTTTTAGGGGAGCAAAATTAGGATTTGATTTTGCTTCATCAGTATCAAGCCATCTTGCTAACATCTCCTTACATCCACCACCTGCAGGAATTAAACCGACAATAGTTTCAACTAGTCCAACTACAATATTTGTATGCGAAGCTACAAAATTACTTTGCACCATTACTTCGAATCCACCCCCCAATGTTAATCCAGAAGGTGCAGAAATTACTGGGTATTTTGAATATTTTAAATGCTTGCATGTTTCTTGGAAGTATTTGATAAATTTTTCAATAGATTTAAAATCATTTTTGTCAGCAAATTGCATTGTGTAAGTTAAGTTTACACCAGCTGAAAATTGCATACTTTCATTAATTATAATTAAAGGTTTATCAGTTGCTTTTTTCAGAGCATCCATAGAGTCATAATCTAAAGCATTAGCTTTAGTAGTAAACTCAACGATATTATAATCATTAAACCTATAAATTTTAGCTGAGTCATTTCCATCAGAACTTGAGGCTGTTTTCTTAACTTTTCCTAAAGTTTCAATATTTGTATATTTTTGTCTTTCACCATAAAAATTTTCATTCTTAGATTTAGATAATTTTTCCAGAAAACTATTTCCTGAAAAATCATCAACTTTATCAAAGAAATTTTTAACCCCAATTTCTTCAAGCATTTCAAAAGGTCCTTTGGCCCAATTAAATCCAAGTCTCATTGCCTCATCAATATCATTAAATTCTTTTGTAATTCCTGGAACTAATGAAGATGCATATTTAATTATTTTTGACATTACAGACCAAGCATATTCACCATATTTATCTTTTCTATTAATCAATCCTTTAAGATCTACTTTGTCTGATTTAATATCAATCTTTTTACTAGGTGAATAATCACCAGACTCTAGATTGATAGCCTCCATAACTTTTACAGCTTCAGTTTTGTTCATTCTATAAAATCCACCTTTTCCTTTTCTTCCAGTGTAGCCAGTCTCAATTAATTTTTTCACTAATGGAATTTCTTTTGCAACTTCGTGAAATTCATCGGTCTCTGGTAATTCTTTTATAAAACTTTTTAATACATCGGCCATCAAATCAATACCGATTAAATCATATAAACC
Source organism: uncultured Pelagibacteraceae bacterium (assembly GCA_902521885.1). Taxonomy (GTDB): domain Bacteria; phylum Pseudomonadota; class Alphaproteobacteria; order Pelagibacterales; family Pelagibacteraceae; genus Pelagibacter. The sequence goes on along the minus strand of CABYTJ010000004.1, from coordinate 28,930 downwards.
AAATACTCCTGTTTTTGGAATTCCCATTGGTCTTCCAAAAATTGCATCCGCTTCTTCCACCGAAAGTTTCATCTTAAAAGCCTCAGTCATTGCTATTTGCATGGCATAAACACCAACTCTATTTCCTAAAAATCCTGGAGTATCATTACAAACAATAGCTCCTTTACCTAACTCAATTTCACAGAATTCCTTTAACTGATTAATTTTTTCAAGATCATTATTTTCATTTTTTACTATTTCTAATAAGCCCATATATCTAACTGGGTTAAAAAAATGCGTGATACAAAAATCTTTTTTCTCAGTAACTGTTAAATGTTCAGATAAAACTTTAATTGGAATTGACGATGTATTAGAAGAAACAATAGCCCCCTCTTTTCTCGCTTTAAATATTTTTTCATAAATTTGATGTTTAATATCAATTCTTTCAACTACCGCCTCAACGATCCAATCAGCATCTTTGACTACATCAAAGTCGTCAGAAATATTTCCAACTTTAATGTTATTAATTTTTGATTTATCAATTAATAATGGTGGTCTAGACTTATGGATTTTTTCTCTTGCTTTTTCACTAATTTCTGTTTTTAAATCGAGTAAAGTTACAGGCACATTTGCATTACATAAATGAGCAGCAATACCACTTCCCATTGTTCCTGAGCCAATCACCACTACATTCTTAATCTTCATTAGATGATTTTTATTATCGATTAATTCCTCTGAGTCTCTCAGATCTTCTTCTTAAGAGTTCAGCAGTTACTAATATTAATGTTGATAAAATAATTAGACAAGTTGCAACAGCAAGAATAGTTGGGCTTAACTGTTCTCTAAGACCTGTCCACATTTGAATTGGTATAGTTGTATTTTCTAACCCTGCTAAAAATAAAACTACCACAACTTCATCAAAAGAAGTTACAAAAGCGAAAAGTCCTCCAGATATAACACCAGGTAAAATTAAAGGTAAAGTAATTTTCATAAAAGTATTAACTGGATTACTACCAAGACTTGCTGCAGCTCTCGTAACACTATGATCAAATCCTGATAAAGTGGCAGTAACAGTAATAACTACAAATGGTGTACCTAGAATAATATGTGCAAGAACTATACCTGTATGAGTTGCTGCTAAGCCAGCTTTGGCCATAAAGAAAAATATTGCTACACCAGAAATAATTAATGGAACAATCATTGGAGATATTAAAACTGCCATGATTATACCTTTATAAGGCATATGCCTACTACTTAACCCTAGAGCAGCAACTGTTCCCAATAGAACCGAACCAATTGTAGCAAAAATTGCAATGATAAAACTATTTTTGGCAGCTAAGCCCCAGGGATTTTTTGTTCCATAAACCATATCTTTGTACCATCTTAATGAGAAAGCATCTGGGTCTAAACTTTTCATTCCGTCTGAAAAACTTAAAAATTCTTCAGCATTAAAAGATAGTGGAAATATTACAAACAGCGGTGCAATTAAGAAAAAGAAGACAAGACCACAGATTGTTAAATAAAAATAATGCCAAATCCTATAGTGTAGTTCTGTATGTTTTGGTAAAGCCATTCTATTTATCCTAACTTTATATTATCAATTCCAACTAATTTATTATAAACCCAGTAAATTGCCAAAACTCCAGCAAGCAACATCAGACCCATCGCAGATGCAAAACTCCAATCAAGTGTGCTTTTCATATGAAATGCAATTTGGTTACTAATCAATGTTCCTGAAGCTCCTCCAACTAAGGCGGGTGTAATGTAATAACCAATTGCTAATATAAAGCATAATAAACAACCAGCACCAATTCCAGGAATTGTTAAAGGAAAATAAACTTTCCAAAACGCAACTATTGGTGTTCCACCTAATGATTTTCCAGCCCTCATTAAGCTTGGTGAAATAGTTTTCATAACACTGTAAAGTGGTAAAACCATAAAAGGCAACAGAATCTGTGTCATTGCAACATATGTTCCTGTTTTATTGTACATCATTTCAGGCCTTGCATCGTCAGCAACTAAACCTATTCCTACAAAGAAATCATTTACGACCCCTTGTTGTTGCAACAAAATCATCCAACTAGCAGTTCTTACAAGAAGAGACGTCCAAAATGGAAGCAACACGCAGATCATTAGTAAGTTACTATACTTCATGGGTAAAGTAGCTAACAAATGAGCTATTGGGTAAGCCATCAAAAAACAAAATAGCGTTACAAAAAATGCAATTTCTAAAGTTCTAAGCCATAAAATTCTGTGAATTCTTCTGTCCTCAGAAACACTAACAATTTCCCCATTTTCATTTTTAAACATATCCATACCTTTTAGATATTTTTGACTTGTATATGCAGGGGCTCTTCGTTTAATTGCTTTCCAATATTCAACATCAGCCCATCTTTTATGGACTGCCATTATTTGTTCTTTATAATTTCCTTTTTCAAAGTTTTTGGATTTTCTTCTAAGTTTTTTAATAATACTTTTAAATCCATTTTTTGTATAATTAAGTTGAGTTGATAATTTACCTTCACGCTTTTCATCAACTAATTGTCTAAAGTCTAAATAGAAGGCTTTAAAAACCTCTTCTTCTGGTAATTCTTTCCCATCCCACTTTTCCATTGCTTTAAATGTTTTAGGAAGCATTTCAGTTACCATTTTATCATCAACACTTCTCATAAGCATATCACCAATTGGAAACACGTAAGTAATAATCAAAAATAATAATAGTGGAGCTACAAGTAAAAAAGCTTTTATCTTGTTTCTTCTCTCAGCTTTTTTAAGACTTACTTCTAAAGGTATGCCGTCTGTTGTTAAAATTTTTTGTGTTTCTGAGCTCATAAATAAAAAGGGCGGTTATCAAATAACCGCCCTCAAATTATAATATATAATTAAGTTTAATAAAACTTAAATTATAGACCAGCTTTCATAGCTTCCCACTTCTCACCTAGCTCTGTTCCGTTGTCAGCCCAGAAAATTGGGTCAACTAAGAAATAGTTTTTAGTGTTTTGTGGTGCAGTTGGCATTTGTGGTACCATATTAGTTTTACCATCTTTATACCATGGCTCCCCTGCTTCCATAATCGCTATAGAAGATTTTCTCCAAGGAGCGTATGCAATGTATTTTGCACTTCCTGCTAACATCTCTGTACTAGTCATCATAGCTAAAGCTTTTTTAGCCATACCATTAGCATCGTTTGGTCCACCCTTAACTTGTACGAAATACTCGTAGTCAAGACCTTGTCCATCCCATACTTGTACGATTGGTGCACCTTCTCCAACTTCTGCATTGAAGAATCTACCATTCCAACCTGTAGCCATTACAACTTCACCTGAAACTAATAGTTCTGGTGGTTGAGCACCTGCAGACCAAAATACACATCCACCTTTTGGATCTGTACATAATTCTTTGATCTTGTTCATAGCTCTATCAACACCTTTTTCAGTATTTAAAGCTTTGTAGATTTTTGCTCCACCTTTTCCTGGTTTAATTCCATCTGCAGCTAAAGCGATTTCTAAGTTTGTTAGAGCGCCTTTATAGATAGCTCTTTTTCCAGGGAATTTTTTAGTGTTAAAGAAATCTTTGATAGTCTTTGGAGTGCCTTTAACATTGTTTTTGTTATAAGCGTAGTTCCAAGAATATAAAATGTTTCCTACAGCACATTTACTTGGCATTGCAGTAAAGAAATCTTTACTTGCAGGAGTTCCATCTGGTGCAGGTGGGAAATCTTTGTCAAAATCAAATTCAACAAATAATCCTTCATCACATCCATTGATAGTATCCATTGCAAATACGTCGATTATATCCCACGTAATTTTGCCAGCTTCTTTTTGTGCTTTAATCTCAGATAATCCACCTGAATAATCAACCCAATTGATAGTTATACCAAGGGCTTTACCAGTAGGATCACCATAACCTAACTTTTGGGACTCTGTGTAAGCTCCACCCCAAGACACTGCAGTTACTGCAAATGCTGAAGTAGTTACAGAGATAGCAAAAGAAATGGCTAGTAATAATTTACTAAGTGTTTTCATTTTTCCTCCGTTTAAACGTTTTTTTATAAAAATAGATTACAACAAGATCGATAATGAGAGTCAACAGCCCTTTTTGTAAGTTATACAAGATGTAATTGGTGTTTATTTTGGGTCTAATGCTCTAGCATCTTCACTATTCCAACCAATCTTGATTTCATTACCTAATTTAATATCAAGATTAGACGAACTATTTGGTACTTTGAGAATAAATTCAGAATTTCCTAATAAATTAATTCTGACTCTAGTATGGTCACCATGGTAAATAACTTCTTCAATTTTTCCGTTATGAACATTATCCATCTTATCACTTGGATTAATTAAAGCTCTCTCAGGTCTTAAAGATACGGTTGTTTTATCCCCTTTTCCTTTAACAGAAATAGGATTTGCTAATATTTCTGCATTAGCTAACTTCACTTTACATTTTCCACCAGAAATATCTGACACTTCTCCAGCAAAAGTATTATTTTCTCCAATAAATTCTGCGACAAATGAATTAACTGGTTTTTCATACAGTTCATCAGGACTTGAGAGCTGTTGAACTTTACCATCATTGAAAACTGCAATACGATTTGACATTGTAAGAGCTTCACTTTGGTCATGTGTTACATAAACAACAGTTACTCCAATACTTTCATGAATATGTTTAATTTCATACTGCATACTCTCTCTCAAATTTTTATCTAAAGCACCCAAAGGTTCATCCATTAAAACTAGTTGTGGATCAAATACTAGTGACCTCGCTACTGCAACTCTTTGTTGCTGTCCCCCAGACAATTGACCTGGCATTCTTTGAGCAAATCCTTGCAGTGAAACCATTGATAGTGCTTTATCAATTTTTTTATCTGCTTCATCTTTAGGAATTTTTCTAACTCTTAAAGGAAATGCTAAATTTTCATAAACTGTCATATGTGGAAACAAAGCGTAATTTTGAAATACCATTCCGATACCTCTTTTATGGGGTGGAATACTTGAAATTGCTTTTCCGTCTAAATAAATTTCACCATGGGTTGGTGTTTCGAATCCAGCCAACATCATTAAACAAGTAGTCTTACCAGAACCAGAAGGTCCTAACATAGTAACAAACTCTCCTTCTTCAATATCTAATTGAAGATCTTTTACAACAAGAATTTTACCGTCATAACTTTTGTCTACTTTGTCAAATTTTACGAATTCTTTATTCATTGAAATTAAATTATGAATTTAAAACATTTGTAAGTGTAAATATCAACCCCTAATAACTAGCTTTTCACATGAAGTTCTTTAGAAAAATTACAAAATAATTCATAACCCTTATCTGTAACTCTAATTGCTTCAGATGCTTCAACTCCCCAATTCCCAAATTGCATCACTGCAATCATATGAAAAGTAACATTAGGTTGTAAAACCGTCATATCACCTTTAGAAATATTTAAAGTATGCTCGCCCCAATCAGGTGGATATCCTATACCAATGGAATATCCAGTTCTTGAAGTTTTTTCTATTCCATACTTATCTAACACTTTCCAAAAAGCTTGAGCAACATCATCAGCAGTATTTCCTGCTTTAACTAGATCTATTCCTGCTTGAAGCGCTTCATTAGTCTTCTTCATAGTATCAATTTTTTTTTGGTCTGGTTTTCCTAGCAGAACTGTACGAGCCATAGGACAGTGATATTTTTTATTAACACCTGATAATTCAATAATTGTAGCTTCACCTTCAACAAATTTATCTTCTGACCACGTTAAATGTGAAGCAGATGTGCCTTTTCCAGTTGGTATCATTGGAACTATTGATGAATAATCTCCTCCAAAATCAGGAGTTCCTTTTATTAATGTAGTATATATTTCTGAAACTGCATCGCATTGTCTTACTCCTGGACTGATAACTTCAAAAGCCTTTTTCATTCCTAGTTGAGAAATTTGAGATGCAGCTTTCATAAATTTTATTTCTGCATCAGATTTTACAACTCTAACCCAATTTACTAAGCGCTCACAATCCAAAATTTTTGCATTTGGTAAACCTTGTTTAATTTTCTCGTAACAATAAGCGGTGAAATAATGACTATCCATTTCTAGTCCTACTGAGAGTTTGTCCCACTTTCTTTCTTTAATAAGATCTACTAAAGCATCGTAAGGGTGTAACGGCCATGTATGAATATATTTTTCATGATACTTAATTATATTTTCATCTTTTAGATAGGTTTTTATATATGCGCCTCCTGCATCTTGATTTCTAACAAAACAAATTGGTTCATCAGCGTTTATATGTACTATTACGCATTGAGCATAATAAAATGACCAAGCGTCATAACCTGTTAAATAATTCATATTAGATGGATCTTGTGATATTAAAAGTTCAATACCTTTTTTTTGCATTAAAGCTTGGACTTTTTTTAATCTTGATTTGTATTCTTCTCTAGTAAAATTCATAATCTAATTATTAAATAATTCACCGTAGCCTTCAACTTTACTTTTAAAATCAATCTGTTTAAGTGTGTCCCATATTAAAGTTTGATTGCTAGATAAAACAATTTTACTCATTTTTTTTTCTAGATCTTTAATAATTGATAACACGGGTAACGCAGTACAAGAAACAAACAATGCATCACTATTTAACAGATCTATTTTATTTAAAACATCAAATAAATGATCTGGATTAACTTTTCCTATATCTAAATCTGAGGCTATATCAAAATAAGTTAGTCCAGTGATTTCTATATTTTCTTTTTTAAAATAATTAATTACTGACTGATTTATTTCATCTGTATAAGGTGTGAATACAGATAATTTATTTATCTTAAGTGCCTTTAATGCATTAATTGCAGATGTAATTGGTGTTGTAACTTTTGTATTTGGTTTTGTTGAATTAACTTTTTCATAAATAGATGCATATCCTGCAGCAATTGTTCCTGAAGTACATCCATAGGCTATACAATCAATTTTTTGATCAGGTAAGATATTCTTAACAACTTTAGGAATATCATCTGCCATTTTTTTTAATGTTTCATTTGTTAAGGGATTGTAACTTTGAATTCTATTACAAAATAAGTCTATGTCTTTACCATAAATTATATTGTTAAAATCTTTTTCAATCCTAAAGTCACTTGCTAAAGTAATTAATCCTACCCTTGGGTTATGTTTTTCAATAAATTTTGGTTCTATTTTAGTTAGTTTCATTTAATTGCTGATTAAATATATATTGATTAAATAGTCTAGTTAAATTACAGTCTTGATTGAGCGATACATAACTCGTCGATATTTACAAAATACGAAAGTGGGATCGATCGTCTTAGATTTAATTATTTAAGGAGGTTCGAATGAAATTTGGTTATTTTTGCAACACCACGAATTGGAATCACAAGCCATATAATCAATTACTTGATGAAACTAAAGAGATCACAACTTTTTGTGATGAAAATAATTGGGACTCAATTTGGTATACTGAGCATCATTTTAATCATGAAGGAATGGAGTCCTGTACTAATCCATTAATGATGGGTGTTGATGCAGCAGCTAGAACTAAACAAATAAGAATTGGACAAGCCTGCAATGTCATTACATTTCATAACCCAATAAGATTAGCAGAAGACATAGCTTTACTAGATCAATTATCAGGTGGCAGAGTTGATGTAGGTATTGGCCGAGGGATTTATGGAAGAGAAGCAATAAATATGAATAAAGAGGCTGATCTTAAAGACCAAGCTAAAAATTTTAGACTATTCGAAGAGTCTTTAACAATCATGAAAAAAGCTTGGACAGAGGAGTTTTTCAATCACCAAGGTGAATTTTATACTTATCCATCACCAAACTTTGTTTGGCAACATGATATGAGTCCGCCAAGTGAAAAATTTTTAGATACAAAAACAAATGAAATAAAAAAAATAAGTATCGTTCCTAAACCAAAACAATCACCGCATCCTCCTATTTGGCAAGTTGTTGATGGCGCTAGATCAATTGAGTGGGCTGCACAGAATGGTTTAAATACAATTATGTGGATACCAACTGTTAAAGCTTTAAAGAAAAGATTTGAAATTTATAGAGATGCAAAATCAAAGGCTGAAAATAGAGATGTTCCATTAGGAGAAGGTATATCTTTAGTAAGAGATATGTTTGTTGCTGAAACTATGGAAGAAGCAGAAAAAATGGCTGGTGAACACATCATTAATTATATGAAATGGGTTTGTCATTGGAGAGGCTTAGGAAATCACATGGATCCTGGCGAAGAACTTCCTGAGACAAAACATAAATTGGATTTACTAAACTATGATTTTCTTCATAAAAGAAATTTATTATTTGGTACTCCTGAGTATGTTGTTAATAAAATTAACGAATTAAAATCTGAATTAAATTTACAAAATCTACAAGTTTGGTCAAACTTCCCCGGTATAGATCATAAAGCTTGCATGAGAAGCATTAAATTATTTAATGACGAGGTAATTCCAAAAATTAATTTAGACTCTTCTAATATAGAAAAAGCAAGTTAATGGATTTAGAACTTAGAAAGTTTACAAAGTTTGTTGATAAAACTTTCATTGAGGGTGGAAAGAAAGCTAAAGAACCAGTCTTATTAGTATCAGTAGCGGCTGTGTTCAAAAATCCTTGGGCTGGAAAAGGTTTTGTCGAAGATTTAAAACCAATCATTTTAGATTTGGCTCCAAAACTTGGTGATATTTTAGTTCCAGAATTAATAAAAGAAATTGGATCACCAGAAAAAATTTTAGCTTATGGTAAAGCAGGAACTGTTGGCTTAAACGGTGAAATTGAACATGCATCAGCATTCATTCATACCTTAAGATTTGGAAATAAATTTAGAGATGCTGTTGGTGGAACATCTTATTTAAGTTTTACAAACACTAGAGGTCCTGCAGGCTCTAAAATATCTATACCAATGATGCATAAAACTGACTCAGGTTTAAGACCTTATTATTTAACTCATGAGTTTACAATTCATGATGCACCATTTGATGATGAAATAGTAATTGCAATCGGAGGTGCTTCAAGTGGTAGAGCACATGCTAGAACTGGAGATCGTTATCAAGATATGAAAGAAATGGGTTTAGATCCAAAATAATTTAATGTCTGATAATTTTGATTCAAATCAAAATCACTATTTTTTTTTAAAAAAAAACACAACTCCATTGGTTTTTATTCATGGAGTTGGCCTTGATCATCAAATGTGGCAATCACAAATTAGTAAATTAAATGAATTCTCTATAATTACATATGATTTATTGGGTCATGGAAAAACACCTTGTAAAAAAGAAAAGTTAACTCTCAATGATTTTACGAAACAACTTGATGAAATACTAAATAATCTTCAAGTAGATAAGATTAATCTTGTTGGGTTTTCTCTTGGATCTCTAATAGCCTTAGACTTTGCCTCAAATTACCAAGATAAAGTTAATAAGCTTATATTAATCGGGACAACTTATAAAAGATCTGAATCTGAAAGAGCACTAGTTTTAGATAGATATAACCAAGCTAAACTAAATAAACCAATATCAAAACAAGCACTAAAAAGATGGTTTAGCGATAATTATCTAGAAAACAATCCTTCTACTTACGATTTGTTTATGAAAATACTAACTAAAGAACCCGAGGATCATAAAAACTTTCTTAAAGCTTACGAATTATTTGCTAATCACAACGATAATTCATTAATAATCAAAAATATTACTTCAAATACTTTAATTATGACTGGATCTAATGACCCTGGATCGACTCCAAAAATGTCTCAAGAATTAGCTAAAGACCTACCTAATTCAATTTTTATTGAAATTAAAAATGCAAAACATCTTTGTAGTATAGAGTGTGCAGATGATGTTAATATGAACATCAAGAATTTTATTAATAATTAAATGCCAAAAATTCAAAATTTTAAAATGTATATAAATGGTGAGTGGGTAGACTCCTCATCGGGTAAAAAAATACAAACTCTTAACCCAGAAAACAATGAGGTGTGGGCAACAGTTCCTGAAGCTAATGAGAAAGATGTAGATAAAGCTGTTCAATCAGCACAAAATGCTTTTGAAAATAGTTGGTCAATACTTCACCCGAGAGATAGAGCAAAATACTTAAGATTAATTGCAGATCAACTAAGAGAAAATGCAGAGCATCTAGGAAAAATAGAAACTATAGATACTGGAAAAATTTATAGAGAAACAAAAACCCAGGCTAATTATATTGCAGAATATTATGATTATTTTGCTGGACTGGCTGACAAAGTTGAAGGAACTGTAGTTCCAATTGATAAACCTGACATGCAAGTTACTACAACAAGGATACCGATTGGTGTTGTAGCAGCAATTATTCCTTGGAATTCTCAAATGCTATTGACTGCTGTAAAGCTTGCTCCTGCTCTTGCTATGGGAAATACAGTAGTAATAAAAGCATCAGAACTTGCCCCAGTAACCCTTTTAGAATTTGCAAAATTAATAGAAAAAACTGGAATACCCAAAGGAGTAATTAATATAATTACCGGATTAGGAGAACCATGTGGTAAAGCACTAACTACACATAATCTTGTGGAAAGAATTGCATTCACTGGTGGCCCTGAAACAGCCAAACATATTGTAAAAAATTCTGCTGAAAATTTATCACAAGTAAGTTTAGAACTTGGTGGAAAAAGTCCTGTCGTAGTGTTTGATGATGCTGATCAAGAAAATGCTTTAAATGGAATTACTGCAGGAATATTTGGTGCTAGTGGGCAAAGTTGTATTGCTGGATCAAGACTCTATTTACAATCTAAAATCTATAATGAATTTTTAGACAAATTGATAACTAAAGCAAAAAAAATAAAATTAGGTGGACCTATGAAGGAAGATACTCAGATGGGACCTTTAAATAGTTTTAAACAATTAGAAAATATAGAAAAAAATATTAAGGCAACTACTGAACAAGGTGGAAAAATAAGATGTGGTGGTGAGAGATCCTCTGTTTCAAATAAAGGTTATTATTTTCCTGCAACAATTATTGAATGTGAAAATCATAACCTTCCAGTAGCAGAGAATGAATTGTTTGGACCAATATTATCCGTTATGAAATTTGATAAAGAAGAAGAAGTTATAAAAAAAATGAATGATAACAAATATGGATTATCATCTGGAGTTTATACATCTAACTTTGCAAGAGGCCTTAGGGTTTCAAAAGCAATAAGAGCTGGGATAGTATTTATAAATACTTATCGATTAATATCTCCAATGGCACCTTTTGGTGGAATTAAAGATAGTGGCTATGGAAAAGAAGCGGGTATCGAGTCAATTAAAGAGTATACGAGAATTAAAACAACTTGGTATAACTCTTCTGATAAGCCAATGTCTGATCCTTTCACAATGGGTTAATGATTTGCCAATCAAACATTTATTAATTTTACTCTTTATAATGGCTGCACATGGTAGTGCTTTTCCTGTAGCTAAATTGGCTTTAAACAATTCAGTACCACCAATACTAATGGCGTCCCTGCGTATGGCATTAGTGTTATTGATTTTAATTCCATTTTGGAAGTTCAAATTACCAGAAAAAAAATATTATAAGTCCTTAATATTCTTTTCATTATCTATGGGAGTAATGGTTTACGTATTTATGAACTTATCATTATTCCATTCTTCTATAATTTCTCCAATAATACTAGGATCACAATTGGCAATTCCATTTGGTATTATTGCAAGTGCTTTTATACTTGATGAAAACATCAGTAGAAAAAAGTGGATATTAATTTTTACTTCTTTTTTAGGGATTCTAATAATATTTTTTGATCCAAAACTAACTGACAATTTTCTTGGTTTATTATTTGCGAGTTTAATGGCATTATTTTTTGGGTTAGCACAAGTTTACTCTAGACAATTAAAAGATTTAAGTATCAGTCTAATTAATGCAAGCACAGGTCTTTTTGGTTTTGTTATTTTAATTTTTATTTCGTCAATATTAGAAGGTGAGGTAATTAAGAATATCAGACTAATTGAAATGGAGTCTTGGATATTAATTTCATATCAAGCAATTATTGTTTCTTTATGTGCACATCTATTAATGTTCTATTTGTATAAATTTTATACAGTAGGTAAAATTTTTCCCTTCTATTCCTTGTTTCCAATCTTTGGTATTTTGCTAAGTTTTCTTATATTTGGAGAGGTTCCGTCATTCTTATTTGTAATAGGCGGCATTATTGTGATTAGTTCTGTAATCTTTCTGCATAAAATAAGTTAAATTGGTTATTGAAAATTTTTAGAAAATTAGATTTAATTTATCTTTTATAAATTGTTAACAATTAAAAGGAAGATAATGAAAAAACTATTTATTGCTGTTTTTATATTCGTTTCAACTTTTACAACGAATACATTTGCAGATGTTAAAATGGGAATTATATTAGGATTTACTGGTCCTATTGAATCTCTAACACCAGCAATGGCTGCCTCTGCTGAGCTTGCTTTCAAAGAAGCTTCAGACTCGGGATCGCTATTAGGTGGGGAAACTATTTCAGTAGTAAGAGCAGATTCTACTTGTGTGGACTCAGCAGCGGCAACCGCAGCAGCTGAAGGTGTTATTGCGCAAGGTGTAGCGGCTATTATGGGCGCAGACTGTTCAGGTGTAACTGGAGCAATAGCTTCAAATGTTGCTGTACCAAACGGTGTAGTAATGATTTCACCATCAGCTACATCACCAGGATTAACTACTTTAGATGACAAAGGGTATTTCTTCAGAACTGCTCCATCTGATGCTAGAGGTGGTCAAATTTTAGCTGATATTACGAAAGATAGAAAAGTTAAAAGTGTTGCAATCACTTATACTAACAATGACTATGGAAAAGGTTTAGCAGATGTTTACAAAGCAGCTGTTGAAGCTCATGGTATCAAAGTAACTACTGTAACCGCTCATGAAGATGGTAAAGCGGATTACTCTTCTGAAGTAGCAACTCTTGCTTCAGCAGGTGGTGATGCAGTAGCTGTAATTGGTTACTTAGACCAAGGTGGTAAAGGAATTATCCAAGCCTCTCTAGACTCTGGTGCGTTTGATAAATTCATTTTATCTGATGGTATGATCGGTCAGTCGTTAGTTGATGCATTTGGAAAAGACTTGAAAAAATCTTTTGGTTCAATGCCAGGTTCAACTGGTAAAGGTGCAGGTGTATTCGGTAATGTAGCAAAAGCTGCTGGTATCGATAGCTCAGGTCCTTACACTGGTGAATCTTATGATGCTGCTGCTTTAATTATTTTAGCAATGCAAGCAGGTGGATCAGCTGATAGAGCATCAATTGCAAAAAATGTGATGGATGTTGCTAATGGTCCTGGAACAAAAATTTATCCAGGTGAACTAAAAAAAGGTTTGGATTTATTAGCAAAAGGTAAAAAAGTTGACTACGAGGGTGCAACTGGAGTTACTTTTACTAGCGTCGGTGAAGCTGAAGGTTCTTTCTTAGAACAAGAAATTAAAGGCGGAAAATTCAAAACTAAAAAACAAAGATAATTTATCTTAAAATTTAAACCCCCAGCATTAGTTTGTTGGGGGTTTTTTTTTAAAAAAAAATATATTTATCTGCTATATACAAAGCCCAAGCTATTGCAGCGCCTGTTATAATATATTTCATAATTTCATTTTATTTCTATTTTTTCAGGAAGTATACCTTTTGGTCTGTATCTCATAATTAATAATAAGCCTATTCCCATCATTAAAAACCTAAAGTAAGGAACACTTTCAATTAAATGTTGTTTTAAAAAATGAGTATCAGCTAATCCAGATGTAGTTAGATTAATTACAAAGAGTGCAATTGGTGCAGCTTCAATCCATAAAAACCAAACTGCGAAACCACCTAAAATTGCACCAAAATTATTTCCACTTCCTCCAACAATTACCATTACCCAAATTAAAAAAGTATATCGCATTGGTCTGTAGCTTCCAGGGGTAAATAACCCATCTTGAGTTACTAACATTGCTCCGGCAATTCCAACTATAGCTGAGCCTAAAACAAATATTAGAAGATGTTGCTTAACAACATTTTTACCCATGGCATTTGCTGCCTCCTCATTATCTCTTATCGCTCTCATCATTCGTCCCCATGGAGAATAAAGAGCTTTCTGTGTTAATATTAAAAGAAAAATTACTACAACTAAAAATAATCCTGAATAACAAAGTTTTACAAAAATTGAAGAACCTTCAATAACCAACTGTTTAAGTGCACTTTGTCTTTCTGAAAAATCTTGTATCAAATTTAATTGACTAAAATTAAATTTTTCAACTAAATTTATGAACCAATCTGTTTGCTGAAGATCTACTTCATATGGTGCTGGGCGCTTCAGGCCTATTACATTTTTAACACCTCTTGTTAACCAGTCTTCATGTTTAATAATTGCTATTACGATTTCTGAAATAAGTAGAGTTGCTATTGCTAAGTAATCAGCTCTTAGGCCTAAAGCTACTTTACCAATAATAAAGGCTAAACCACCTGCAAATACTGCCCCTACTATCCATGAAAAAATAATTGGTAATCCAAAGCCACCAAGAAAACCTGTTTTAGCAGGATTTACTTCTTCTATTGCTTCAATACCAGGCTCAGAAATAAATCTAACTAAAATAATTCCTGAAATGATAATTGTGGCAATTATATAAGTTCGAAGTTTTGATTTATCATATTTTTTTAAAACATATCTTATAGCCAATACCATTCCTATAATTAAGAATAAGCTAAATAAAATATTAGAACCTCCTACACTCCAAGCTTCCTGAACTGGATTAACTGAAATTAAAACTGCTGCTAAGCCACCTAAAGCTGTATAACCCATTATTCCAAAATTAATTAGACCAGCATAACCCCATTGGATATTAGCACCCATCGTCATGACAGCTGAGATTAAACAAAGATTAAATATTGATAAAGCGATATTCCATGACTGAAATATTCCAACAAGTATGATTAATCCCATCATAATACTGTAGGCAGCAATTACGTTTAGGTTTTTTCTCATAGTACCTTACCTTTAAATATTCCAGACGGTCGGTATAACAATACAATTACTAATATTGAAAAAGAAACTGCAAATTTGTAATCGGTTGAAAGTAACTGAACTAAACCATCAGGCTCCATACTTTCTGGTAAAACATACATAAAAAATTTTTTATAAGCATATGTTAAAAATATTTCGGAGAAAGCAATTACATATCCTCCTAAAAATGCTCCAAAAGGATTGCCAATTCCCCCAACTATTGCTGCAGCGAATATGGGTAGCATATTGTTAAAGTATGTGAATGGTTTAAAGCTTTTGTCTAAACCATAAAGAGTTCCGCCAATAGTTGCTAATATTCCAGCAATTATCCAAGTAATCATAACTATTTTTTTGGGATCTATTCCTGAGAGTAAAGCTAGATCTTCATTATCCGAATAAGCTTTCATACTTTTTCCTGTCTTAGTTTTGTTCAAAAACCAAAAAAGAGTTGAAACTAAAATTAGTGTTACCAGTATAGTTAATATTTGAGTTGATTTAATTGCAAGACCTTCATTTAATCCTGTAATTTCTTTAAATTCACCAGCTTTAATTATGAATTTCTCACCATCAAAAAATCTTCTATCTGAAGGCCCTATAATAATTCTTACTACTGCTTGAGTAACAAACATCACACCTATACTAACCATAGCAAGTTGAACAGGTGGGCTTTTTTGATTTCTATAGTATTTGAAAACAAATTTATCAATCAATAGCATATAAAAAATCATAAAAATGATTGCAAATGGAATAGCTATAAGTGCTGTTGGCAAAACACCCAACGAAACACCCAAGGATTGAAAATACCAAGTAAACAAAATTGCCGCCATAGTTCCAAATGACATCATGTCCCCGGTAGCAAAATTGGCAAATCTTAAAATACCATAAATCAATGTCACGAATATTGCGCCTAGTGCTAACTGTGAACCATAAGTTAAAGCTGGAATAAATATATAGTTTAGTAAAAGAATAATTGCGTTTATAAAATCCATTTAACCACCTAAGAATGAGCTTCTTACTCTTGAGTCATTCAACAATTCCTTTCCCGTACCAGAATAACGATTCTCTCCTGTTACTAATACGTATCCTCTATCAGAAATGTTTAATGCTTGTTTGGCATTTTGTTCAACCATAAGTATGGCAACATTAGTTTTTTTTACTTTTATTATATGATCAAATAACTCATCCATTACTATCGGAGAAACTCCAGCTGTAGGTTCATCTAACATTAATACTGAAGGCTTTATCATCAATGCTCTTCCTAAAGCAACTTGTTGTCTTTGTCCTCCTGATAGCTCTCCAACTAATTGATTTCTTTTTTCTTTTAAAATTGGAAATAAGTCAAAAATATCATCTATCAATTTTTTTAAATCTTGATCTAATAAAAATGCTCCCATCTCCAAATTTTCCTCAACAGTCATACCTGCAAATACATTTTTAGTTTGAGGTACAAATGAAATTCCTTGTTTCACTCGATCTTGGGGTGACAAGTTTGAAATATCTTTTCCATCTATAGTTATTGTACCTGACTTTAAATTAAGAAGTCCTAACATAGCCTTCATAGCTGTAGATTTTCCTGCACCGTTGGGTCCAAGAATAGATACAATTTCCCCCCTATCAACAGTAACAGAACATGAGTGAATAATATCAGGACCATTTCCATAACCACCAGTCATTTTATTTCCCTCAAAGAAAGCCATCAGTTTTTATCCTTTAATTTTGATCCTCTACCTAAATAACTCTCTATAACCTTTTGATCTTTTTTTGCATTTTCTACAGTACCTTCGAATAAAACTGAACCTTCCGCCATAACAATAACTGGATCACAAAGTCTCCCTATAAAATCCATATCATGTTCAATCATACAAAAAGTATAACCTTTTTCTTGATTTAATTTTTGAATTGCCGTGCCTAAATCTTTAAGCAATGTTCTATTAACTCCAGCACCAACCTCGTCTAATAATACTAATTTTGCATCAACCATCATTGTTCTACCAAGCTCTAAGAGTTTTTTTTGACCTCCAGATAGATTTCCAGCAAGTTCATTTGAAAGGTGACTTAAATTTAAAAATTCTACTACCTCTTTTGCTTTTTCTTTAATTAAATTTTCTTCTTTTGCAACAAGAGAGGGTTTTAACAAAACATTCGTTAATTTTTCACCAGATTGATTTCCAGGTACCATCATTAGATTTTCTAGGACAGATAAATTCGTAAATTCATGTGCAATTTGAAAAGTTCTCAATAAACCTTTAGAGAATAATTCATATGATGGAGTATCAGTAATATCTTCATTATTAAATTTAACATTTCCTTTAGATGATTTTAAATTTCCAGCTATTAAATTAAATAAAGTTGTTTTACCAGATCCATTCGGACCTATGATCCCTGTGATAGTTCCCCTTTTTACTTTTAATGAACAATCCGATACAGCAGCCAACCCTCCAAAAAATTTTGAAAGATTATTAATTTCTAAAATATTTTGAGACATTAATTATTTATTCAATCTTTTGTGAATACTATTTAAAGTATTAACAACAGATTTATAAACACCTTTTTTTGACATCGTATTAAGACCTTGTTGGTTAAGTCCCTTCGGTGTTTGAGACTCTTTCACTAAATGTTTTAAATCCTTGTTAGAATTTACAACTGCATCCTCTGACAAAGCTAAAAATAATGAAGTTATATATTTTTGAGCATCTTGTTTCTTTATGCCTTTTTTTACAAGCCAATTACTCATTACTCTTAACATTTCGTAATAAGACGCCATCATCCCAGATGTCGACCAAAAATTAATAGACAGTTTTTCATTTTTAATTTCTATGGTAGATCCAATTTTATCAAAAAAACTTTTTACTTGTCTATTAGGTGGACAAATAGGAACTGGGCCTTTCTTGATAGAAATTGGAGGCAGTGGTATTGCTCTAACAATTTTAGATTTTACTTTGATCATTTTTTTAAGTTCAGAAAGATTTATTGTTGAAATAAAACTTATAATTGTTTGATTAGATTTAAATTTTAAGTCTTTAATAATTTTATCTCCTACTTTTGGAGTGACAGATAAAAATATCCAATTTGATTTGTTAATTACATCTTGATTGTTTTTTGCAATAGTTACTTTTTTAAATTTTTTCTTTAAATTGTTTGCTATTCTCTTATTCCTTGGTGATACTATTATTTGTCTAAACTTTATCTTAGATTTACATACTCCTAAAATAACTGAAGAAGCTATTTTTCCTGTTCCAATAAATCCTAATTTCATAAATTTATAAATTTCTTATTTAATGGATGATAGTTTAATTTTGGAAAAATGAACCCCTAATTCTCAAGAGTTCTCTGCTCAAATCTTTGTTTTCTTTGAATGGACGTCTGCCATGTAACCAAAAATAATTGTTTGCTACAATAGCTGAGCCGACTGGTAATTTTGTTATGACTTTATTTTTACTCTCCTCCAGACAATCAGATAGTTTTTGCAAAAAATTTCCTTGAGACATATTTTTTGGTTCAGGAAATTGATCAATGTATGAAATTTGAGCTTTTCCATTTTCATCTTTTGAAAATACTGGATGTTCAACTTTATAATCTATATTTTTACTTTTTGGTGAAGACCAAACAAAATTTTCTTTACCCACAGGATCGTTAAATAATTCCTCACAGTATTCCCAATCATCCAAGTGTAGCATTGCTGTTTCACCACCTTCAACATTTTTTTCTTCAATCTTTGTCATCAAAAGCCAATCGGTTACTTCTTTTACATATGTTCCATCAGTATGAAGATCCATGTTGGTATAAGCTTTCCTTAAATATGAGTCACTCTTATCTACATGTTTTACATGAAATCTTGCATAGTACTTTCCTGCCATAGAGTCATGATTGGGGTTTCCAATTAAATGAGATATCGCAGTAGACAACTTAACCAAAAAGATATCATCAATATTAGAATTTTTATCTTCTGGACCAATTATAAAACAACCTAATTTTCTATCTCTGATAATTTTATTTAATAAAATACTAAGTTTATTTTGAGTTAAGTCGTCTAAACTTTTTGCAATTGTAAATCTTGTAAATGGTTTGTATTCAATTGCTGTCAGATCAAATTTTTTAAAAGGAAAAATTAATTTTTCAATTGTTTCGTTTTTAATCTTAATATCGATTATTCTAGGGGAAACTTTATTGGGTAAAATTTCAAATCCTGGTATGTCATTCATAATTAAAATAATTTATCCAATTATAACGAGTTTTTAAAGTCTTAAAAATAATTATTAATTAAGCTCATTGCAACTGCTGAGAATACTGTAGGGTAAACAAAGTTTTTTTTTGTAACAAAAAAAATCCCTAAACTCAACATGACAACTAAAATTCTACTCAAATAACTTGCGTCAGATAACGCCCCAACAGGAAATATTATAGTTCGTGCAATAAGTGCTGCTAATGTTGCATAAGCCAAACAATTGAACCAACGAAATATTTTTGAAGTTTCTTTGATTCTAACCGATGACAAAACTCCTAAGAATCTTGATATATAAGTTGCCAACGAAGTTACAATTATCGATAATAGGATATTAATTGACATTTTTTTCTCCAATTAAATAAGATATTGATCCTGCAATTAATCCACCGAGTAAAATTGACCATTCAGGCGAAAAAAAATAAAAAAATGGGCCTAATATTCCTCCAAGTATAACTGATAAACTAACTTGAATTGTTTTCATCGCTCCTACCAACATACATGTAAAATAAATTGGATTTAAAATAGCTAATCCCATTAACATATCTTTATTTAGATAATCAGATAAATAAAAACCAAGAATTGTTGATACAACTGCAACACTCCATGTGGCAGAACCTATGCCTATCCAGAAATCAACTCGATCTTTTTTTTCAATCATCTCATAGTTACTTTTCATAATTAACCAAGCTGAGACAGCAATGAAGTGACAAGATAAATAATATTTCCATTTTGGTTGTTTTTCATCCATCATCAAAGGGAATAAAGAAACTGCCATTGGATAAAGTCTTGCATTAACAAACCAAACTGCAATAAAAATACTTAGTAACGAAGCACCTACTAAAATTGACTCAGCCATGACAAGTGAGCCTGGCAAAGCATAAATTAACATTGTAGAAAAAATGCTTTCCTGGATATTAAAACCTATATTTTTAAGAAGCGCACCAATAGCGATGAAACAACATCCCAGTGCTATTGCGGGACTATCAGGTTTTAAAATTGATTTAAATCCTCTAAAAAATAATTCTTTTTTAATCATTAACCGCCTAAAAATAAGCGACCGACATCAGGATTATTTAAAAGATCGTCTCCTTTACCAGCTATTGCAGTTTGTCCAGAGACCAAAACATAACCAATATCTGCAAACTCAAGACCTTTTTTAGCATTCTGTTCTACAAGAATAATAGTTTTTTTTTCATTCTGTTGAAGATCTCTTAAAATTTCAAATACCATATCTATATATCTGGGCTCTAACCCAATAGATGGTTCATCAACTAATAAAACTGATGGCTTCATCACTAATGCTCTAGAAATTTCCAACAATCTTCTTTCTCCCCCAGATAATACTTTTGCTGGTTGATATCTCCTATTTCCCAATCTTTCATATTTTTGAAGAATTTTTTCTGCTTCTTCATAAGACTCTTCTGTTTTATCCTTAATAAACCCACCCATTAATAAATTTTCTTCTACTGTCATATCTGGAAAAACTGAATTATCCTGAAGAATATAGGCTATTCCAACTGATTTAAGTTTTTCAGCAGGAGAAAGATTTGTAATTTCTTTTCCATCTATTTCTATTTTTCCAGAAAAAATATTTGTAAATCCATAAATTGAATGGAGTATTGTGGATTTTCCCGCTCCGTTGGGACCTATTAAACAAAGTGATTGTGCTTTACTTACAAAAAGTTCAAAATTATGAAGTATTTCCATTTTACCATAACCAGCATTGAGATTCTTTATTGTTAAATGAACATCATTAGGAGATAGGTTCTTTAAATCTTCAGCAACAGGAGCTTTACCCAAAACTTCATATTGATTTGACATTATTGTGCTCCCAAATAAGCATCGATAACACGCTTATCATTTTTAATTTCATCTGGTGATCCATTTGCAAGCATCTTGCCATGTGCTAAGCAAAAAATATCCTCAGCTAACTGCATAATCACTTTCATATTATGCTCGATAACTAAAAGTGTAATACCAAAATCTTGATTAACTTTAATTAATCTATCTATAATTCCATTTATTAAAGTAGGATTGATACCAGCAGTTGGTTCATCTAATAGCAACATCTCAGGTTCATTCATAAGTGCCATTGCTAATTCTAATAATTTTTGTTGTCCAAAAGATAAATCACCAGCTCTTAAGTTTCTTTTTTGATATAATCCAACAAAATTTAATAAATTTTCTGCCTTTTCTGTTAAGTCTTTTGGAATTTTTGAAAAAATTGTGAATAAGCTTGCATCACTTCCTTTATGACTAATCAGCATATTCTCTACACAATTTAATTTGCCATAAATTCTAGTTTGTTGAAATGTTCTTAATAAACCAAGTTTTGCTATTACTGGAACAGGTAATTCTGATACTTCTTTCTCATTAAATTTAATTGATCCGTTATCGATTGGATAAGTGCCGACAATAGAATTAAATAAAGTTGTTTTACCTGAACCATTTGGTCCTATTAGACCAACAATTTTTCCTTTCTCAACTTTCATTGAAATGTCAACATTGGCTTTTACACCACCAAATGATTTACTGACATTACTAACTTCTAAAATACTCATTTTAATTCTACCTGTGCTTTTCGATCTGCTTCATCAACTACTTCCCCAAATCTTTCTGGGTATTTCTCTCTCAACCATCCCATTATTCCTTCCGGGAAATAAATTACAATTACAACTATAAGAACTCCTAGTGCAACGTATTGCCAGCCTAAGAAGAATGTCCAAAAACCTTCTTTGAAGATATGAAATACAGTTGCTCCAATAACAGGTCCCCATAAAGTTCCTTTTCCACCTAAGATAGCCATCAAGACCATGAACACTCCCATCTCTCTTCCATCAAATGCAACATCAGTTGAGTCTATATAACCAACTAGACCACCCATAATTCCTCCAGCTAATCCACAAAAGAAAGCAGATATCATCCAACCAATAATTTTATATTTCATTGTTTGAATTCCCATTGCCTCAGCTTTGTCTTCATTATCTCTTATTGCATTTAGTATTAATTTAAATCTTGTTGAATAAATTGATTTGACTGTAATAAAAGTCAAAACAACTGCCATGAAACTCAAGAAGTAAAAGAATTCACCTCTTGCTTCTAAGCTTCCTACATCTGGGAAAGGTGGAGTTGTAAAACCTTGTCCAGCTCCAATAATTTCTATACCACCTGAAATCTCACCAGCTGCAACTCCTAAACCTAAAGTGCAAATTGCAAAGTAATGGCCTCTTAATCCTAAAATTGAGTAACCAATTAATCCAGCAACAATTGTTGGGATTACTGCAGCAACAACAAGACCCATAGCCATTCCTTGAAAAAATTGAGTTGGAGTATGTACAAATGTTTTCTCCCCACCACTTTCAGTCCATTCAGCTAGTGGAAAAAACATTCCCACTTGAACTGATGCACAAAGGTACATTCCAAGTCCATAAAATAGTATATTTCCAAAGGTGTTGTAACCCATTTCCCCACCTTGAATATTCCAAGTAAGAGCTAAAACAATTAAAACACATAGTATTGATAGTTGAACTTTAAAAGCTGGAAATATAAATGGCGCAGCTAATCCAAAAATTAACAATGCTGCATATAAAATAATATTCTTGTTCATTATTTTAAATACTCTCTTTTTCTTGATAATTTAAATCTTCTATAAACTAAAATCAAAACTAGTAATAAAAATACTGAACCAATTCTAAATTCTGTACCTAAAATATAATCAGCAAATTCTTCAAAAACTCCAAGTCCCATTCCTGACATTGCTACACCAGGAAGATTTCCTAATCCAGCAACAATAACAATCATAAAAGATCTAATTGTATAAGGTAATCCCATATAAGGATGAATTGTAAAAGTAATTGATATTAAAGCTCCAGCAACACCACATAAAGCAGCATTAATACCAAATGTAGCAGCATAAACTTTTTCTGTATCAACACCTAAAATCTTTGCTGCACGGGCATTTTGAGCTGTAGCTCTAATTGCTCTGCCAAGTTTAGATTTTTTCATATAAACAACTAAACCTATTGCAAAAACAATACTAATGAATGCTGAAAATATTTTAGAATTTGGCAGTGTTACGGAATTATCAAATAACATTGTTGTTCCATAGCCAGAGTTTGCAAGAACAACATCAGCACCAAATGCAAAGTTCATTAATTGCATAAATAAAATACTTATTCCGAATGTTGCTAGAATTGAGATAAATAGATCTCTATCCACCACTTTATTAATAACCAACTTATAAATACCTACTCCAACAAAATACATAATAAACGGTGAAACAATCACTCCCCATGCAGGATGAATTCCCCACAGGTACATAAAGTAAGCAATGTATCCACCTAAGATAACTAAATCCCCTTGAGCAATATTGATAATATTCATTACTCCCCATTGAAGAGCCATACCGTAAGCAATTAATGCAAATAATATTCCTAGTAGAACCCCATCAAGCGTTGCTTGTAGAGTTAACATTGGAACTTGGAATATTAAAAAATCCATAATTTAGATACTGTTATAAAAAAATGCCCCCTAGAACTAGGGGGCATTTTACATATTAGATATTATCTCTCTGACCAGCTTGGAATTGGGTGAATCAATTTAGCTGAAGCCCATTTAGTTGGAGCTACAACTTTATTTTCACACTTACTTCCATCAGCATTACACATAACTTGGAATAATACCATTGGCTTGTCAACATTTTGACCACCAGATGCAAATTTTATGTTTCCATAAAAAGTTTGCATATTAGTAGCTGCTAGAGCATCTCTTACTTTTTTCTTATCAAAAGAATTTGCTCTTTCAAATGCATCTTTAAAAACTAATAAAGCTGCAGATGACTCAGCCGCTTGATATGGCGGGTCATATTTGAACTCTTTTTCAAAGTCAGCAGCATATTTCATTCCATTTCCAAAGAATTTATCTTTGTAAGATAGAGTTTTATGCCATTGAGATGCACATAATGCATACTCAGAGTTTTTACCATGTTGCTTTGATAATTTCGCAGCATCACAGTGAGTCATTGCTAACATTGGAACATCAACTTTCATCTCAGCTATTTGTCTGATTGCAGTTAATGCACCTTTTGTATGACCTGAAACTACAAGAACATCTGGTTTTACAGCTTTAACTTTAGCTAAAGTTGCAGCCATATCATTTAGTTCTTTTGGTAACTTGTCATCAATAATGATTTTTGAACCTGTTCTTTCAGCAGCTTCTAAAATACCTAATCTCACATCTTGTGAGAAAGCATCTTGTTCAAAAGCTTGTGCTATTTTTACAGGTTTGCCACCGTTCTTTTCAACAGCTAAATCAATCGCTACATCTAGATATAAGTTTGCTGGTGCAAGCACTGCAAATAAATATTTATATCCTTTTGTAAATAATGATCTAGATGCACCATTAGCTTCTACCATTGGTACACCATATTTTTCTGTTACTGGAGCGATTGCTTTTGTTAATCCAGAACTGTATGGGCCAAGCATAAACTCAACACCATCTTGTGAGATTAATCTTTCTGCAAGTTGTGCTGCTCTTTTTGGGTTTGACTCATCATCATAATAAATGATTTCAAACTTATAAGTTTTTCCACCAACTTTAACTCCACCCATGCTGTTGATTCTGTCAACGGCCATATTATAACCGTTTTGAGTGTGAACACCATTTGAGGAATATTTTCCAGTTAATGAAATAGCAGAACCTAAAACTATCTTATCACCAACAACTTTTGCAAAAGATGTTACTGAAGTAGATAATAATAATGCTATTGCAGAAATAAAACTTAAGATTATTTTATTTATTTTCATTTTATTTCCCTTGTTAATTAATTAATTAATAGCCAATTAAATAAAGAAAACAGCTGTTTTGCAAGAGACAAAAGGTGCATTAAGTTTTTTTAATATTGTTGTGAAATAATAATTATTAGTGCAATTAGAACTAAAACACTCGCTGAGATTGTATTAATTGTTTTTGGATTTGTTTTTATCCAAGTAATAAGTTTTTGTGCGAGCAAAGCGTAACCAATCAAAGATAAAAAATCTAAAACTATATAAGTTGTTATTAAAATAAAAAACTGAACAACATAATTTGAATTAAAGTCTATAAACTGTGGGAATATTAATGGAAAGAACAACCAAGCCTTTGGACTTGTACCAGCAACTAAAAAACCATCTTTAAAAAAAGAAAAAAAACTTTTTGAAGAAATTATATCTGAATTGATATTCTTTGGTGCTGTTTTATAAACATCATAAGCTAAATAAAGTAAATAAATTACACCTATCCATTTTAATATACTTAAAAAACTTGGGTTATCTGAAAAAAAACTACCCAAAACAAATATAACTAAAGTAGCTTGAATTAAGTTAGCGCTAATGTCTCCTAATGCAGTCCAAATACATTTTTGAATTCCATAATTCATCGAATATGAGATAATAACAATTCTAGGAGTACCAGGTGTGATAAAAAGAAAAATTATAATCTGTAAAAAAAGAAAATAATTTAAGGGGAGCATCTAAAAAAGATAGCCCTTAAAAACCGGGAGCTAAAGATGGCTAAGAAGGACTATCTACAATAATATATCAGATCTGAAAAAAAATGCATTATCGATTTTTTTCAAATATAAGGAATTTATGAAAAAAAAAGGTCACACCCCAATTACCCGAGTCAAAAATCCTGAGCCAAATGTTGAAAGTCCAGATTGGGTCATCTGGGCTGCTTGGGCAGATAGAATCACTTTTGAGGAAATTGAAAAAAAAACTGGTTACAAAGAATCTGATGTAATTAAAATAATGAGACGATCTCTCAAACCATCATCATTTAGATTATGGAGAAAAAGAGTAAATCAAAAAAGTATAAAGCATAGAAAAAAGTTTGAATACTCTAGAAAACAAATTACTAGTAAAATAAAAAAAGGTGACTATCTTTAATCAATGAAAAAAATAACAATTTATACAGGTCCATTTTGTAATTATTGTGATGCAGCTAAAAGATTATTAACTAGAAACAACGCTACTTATAATGAAATTGACATTGGCAAAGTAGATGGAGCAATGGATGAAATGATTAAAAAAGCTAATGGTAAAAGAACAATTCCTCAGATTTTTTTTGATGACCAACATATCGGTGGTTACGATGAAGTTAGAGCTTTAGAAAAAGAAAATAAATTACAAGATCTCTTAAAATAAAACGAAGTAAATTACTAAAAAAATCAAAGTATATTCGAAAAAACTTTTAAAAATTGTTATTTGTTTTTCATTAAACTTTTGATTTATATATTTTTTAAGAAAATAAAAACCGATATTTACTAACAAAATTCCAATTACAATACCAATAATAACAGATTTAATTGTGAAATTTTTATAACCAAAGTAACAAGCCGCAACAAAAGTAAGCCAAGAAACTTTTGTAATAAAAATTTTGAATATTATTCCAGCTTTCTTGCTAAATACTGATTGAGTTTTTATTATTGAGTATGACCAAATAATTCCTATTAAAAAACTAATATATTTAATTAACATTATTAATTAGCGTAACAGATTTATTTAGTTTTAAAAAAGTTACTTAATAGTAATAGTTACTGCAGGTTCTTCAGCCCATATTTGACATAAATTACTGCCATTGTTATTAACAGCGATCGCTTCAGATGTGCCAAAAGATATATCAATTGTTGGTGAAATTAATGCTACGGTATACGGTGATGTTAATTCGTAGATAAGTATATGATCATCATCCGCACTACCATCTGCATGTTGACTTTGATGTTTTGATGAACCAACTCCTTGATCATAATCTTGATCTTGATCAGCTGTTGTATTGTTGCACGCTGCATTGTTACACCTTGTATATTGATCATTAATTAAATACATATTCATTTCAGCTCTTGTTCCACCTTCTGCTACCGCAGGCTTATGAGTGTATTTATTTGCATCTTGATCACCTGCGTACATGGCATCAGTAGCTGCGATTGTAACACATGCATCTGTATTTTCATCCCCACCAGTAATTGCAGCCTTTGATCTAACTGAAAACTTTCTGTCAATTGTAACTCTCATATGAGTATAAGTTGTTCCTAGAGGTAATAAGGCTGGATCACCATAAGCTGCTGCAACTGCACCTACGCCAGCGGCTGCAATGTCTACAGTACGATCACCACTTCCAATCACAACTGCATTTTCACAACTCGTAACTCCTGTGCTCGCTGTACACAATTCTACTTTTCTCATTGTAATTTTGTAAATATCTGCTGGGCCAGATGCTGCAAAAGATATTTTTGTAAAACCAACCCATAAGATTAAAGAAAAAATAATGATATTAAAAATATTTTTCATATTAATCAGTTCTTGATATTGTTGAGCTTCCTTTAAATTCAATCATGATCTTATTATTACGCTGAACTTTGCTTAAAAGCTCCCCTGACATATCTTTATTTTCTTTCCATGCAAGGTCACTTATTCCATCTAAAGCTGTCGGTCCATTATTTTTTGGTGGATAGATAAATTGAATTTTTGCATACCATTCATCCTCTAATCCTTTTTTGTCTTTATCGTCGTAAGCTAATTCTAAAATAGATATAGGAGTTAAAACCATTTCAGAACCTATTTTCATTCCTTTTATGTCTTCTCTTAAAACTCCATCCCATTCATAACTATTTATAAATATTTTTGACCAATGAACATAAGGAACTTGACCTGCAAGTCGATAATCCCACCCATCTAAAATTATTTCCTCTGTTGTATCTTGAAGACTTCTGTACATGTTTCCATTAAAGTCTAAAACTGAATTTCTTACTTCAAACCCAAAACTACCCCTTTTGTGACTTTCATTAAAATCTTGGTCTATGAAAGCATTCATTCCAATCATCAGGGTGTCACTATTTAATAATTTTCTTGAGCCTATTCCTAAATTTCCAATTATTCTTTCAGAGTTATTTTGCTCTGTATTAAATAATGAAAATTGAGTAAAAATATTACCTGAGTCCAGTTCCAGTATCTCTCTGACACCTAAAATACTATAATCAGGCTTATTATTTTCTCTTAAATCAATGCTAACTTCTGTATGACCATTTCCTGGTATTAAATTAGATACATACTCAGAAACATTTTTAGAAACATCTGCATAAACCATACTTGTTAAGAAAAGATATAATATTATGGATATTAATGTTTTAGCGCTATTCATAAAATATTTTAAATTTATGTAATTATTTTTAATTTCCCGCGCAAAACTAAAAAGCCTTTTTAACCTAAAATTAAATTTATTTAAATAAAAAAAATTAATCTTTTTGCTTAAAAACTAAACAAATCCCATTATTACAATATCTTTTTCCTGTAGGTTGTGGTCCATCTTCAAAGATATGACCATGATGTCCACCACAATTTTTACAATGATATTCTGTTCTAGCGTAACCTAATAAATGATCTGTTTTAGTTTCAAATACTTCTGGTAAAGACTCATAAAAAGAAGGCCAACCAGAACCACTTTCATATTTACTATTTGAATTAAATAATTTTATTCCACAATTAGCACAATGATAACTGCCTTCTCTTTTTTCGTTGTTTAATTTACTAGTACCAGGTGGTTCAGTACCATCTTCAAACATTACTAATTTTTGTTCTGCTGTTAGATTAGAATTTTTTTTAACCATAAAATTATAATAATTTAGCACATGATTGGTGTAAAAATGAGTGTAATTCGACTAATTTATTAAAGTCTTTGTTATAACCGCCACCTAAAACACCACAAAGGGGGATACCC
>CABYTJ010000003.1:0-73943 GCA_902521885.1 uncultured Pelagibacteraceae bacterium | reverse complement strand
CTTCAAGATTTATGCCACCAAAGCTTGGTGCAAAATTTTTTATACTATTTATAATCTCATCAGGGTCATTAGAATCAATTTCAAGATCGATTGAGTCTATGTCAGCAAATCTTTTAAACAAAACGGCTTTTCCTTCCATCACAGGTTTAGATGCTAAAGCACCTAGATTACCCATACCTAAGATAGCTGAACCATTACTTATAACAGCAACTAGATTTCCTTTACTTGTATAATCAAATGCAGCATCGGGATTATTGCTAATAGCTCTTACTGGAGCAGCAACCCCAGGAGAATAAGCCAATGCAAGATCTCTCTTGGTAGTCATATTTTTTGATGATGAAATTTCAATCTTCCCTGGTTTTTTATAACTATGAAAGTCTAGTGCTTCCTTATCAGTGTAATGATCTATTTTTGTTTTTTTCATTTATCTTAATTAGGTGTACAAATGGGGTAAAATTAAGACTAATATGATTTATGAATTTAGTTAAGTCAACAGGC
Organism: uncultured Pelagibacteraceae bacterium; assembly: GCA_902521885.1. Lineage (GTDB taxonomy): Bacteria > Pseudomonadota > Alphaproteobacteria > Pelagibacterales > Pelagibacteraceae > Pelagibacter. The sequence continues at coordinate 73,445 of CABYTJ010000003.1, read as the reverse complement.
ACTTTTGGTTTTTATACTATAATCAGCAGAATACTTGGTTATTTAAGGGATGTACTAATTGCAATTTTTCTTGGAACAAGTTTTTTAGCAGATGCTTTTTTTGTAGCCTTTAGAATACCAAATACTTTTAGAAGATTATTTGCTGAAGGCACATTCAATGCTGCTTTTGTTCCAAGCTATACTGAAGAGTTAGCAAAAAAAAAATCTAAATCGATAAAGTTTGCTAATCAAATTTTTAATTTATTATTTTTAGGTTTATTTTTTTTAGTTTTAGTTGTTGAACTTTTTATGCCTGCTTTTGTTAGTTTAATAGCTCCTGGTTTTGTTGAAAATAAAGAAAAAATTGAATTAGCTATCAATTTAACAAGAATAACTTTTCCCTTTTTACTGTTTGTAAGTTTATCTTCTTTCTTCGGTGCAATACTTAATTCCCATAATAAATTTGCTGTAGCTTCAGCAGCACCTATTATCTTAAATATAGTTTTAATAGGTATTTTAATTTTAGGTAAATATTTAGATGATGAATTAATTTACTTTCTTTCCTATGGAGTATCTGCAGCTGGGTTGTTACAATTAATTTTCTTGTATAGATTTGTTAAAAAATTTTATGTTGTAAATTTAAATTTTAAATTTAAGATTGATAATAAAGTAAAATTTTTTTTTAAAAAACTTTTACCAAGTATTTTTTCGTCGGGAGTTACACAAATAAATATACTAGTTGGAACAATTATTGCTTCTTTTCAAGCAAGCGCAGTATCATATCTATATTATGCTGATAGAATTTATCAAATAAATCTAGCAATTGCTGGAATTGCTATTGGTGTTGTTGTTTTACCCCAATTATCAAAATACGTTTATTTAAAAAAAAAGAAAAAAATTTTACAAGTTCAAAATAAAGCACTGGAATTGAGCATGTTTTTAAGCTTGCCAGCTTCTGTTGCTTTGTTTATTGGATCAGACGTAATTATTTCAGCTTTATTTGGTTATGGTTCTTTTACTGAAGAGGCTGTAGATAATTCTGCACAAGCACTTTTTTATTTTGGTCTGGGTTTACCAGCGTTTGCTTTGATAAAAGTTTTTTCGACTTTTTTTTTCGCGAATCATGATACTAAGACACCATTTTATATTTCATTATTTTCAGTAATTCTAAATGTAATTATAAGTCTTTATTATTTTAAAAGTGTAGGTTTTATAATCATACCTATCGCCACTAGTATCTCTTCTTGGTTCAATTCTATATTATTATTTATTTTTCTAAAAAATAAAGATTTATTTCAATTTAATGAAATTTTTATAATAAGGTTTATCAAGATATCATTTTCATCATTTTTAATGGGTATTTTTTTCAAATATGTAATTGTGTTTTTTGAAAATCAATTGATTTATGATTATTATTTCAAATCATTTTACTTGTTACTTTCGGTGATTTTAGGATTAATATTTTACCTTTTGATTTCATTACTTATCAAAGCTTTTAAATATGATGATATTAAACTAAAGTATTAATTTATGGTAAAAAAAATTTTCTCTGGTGTTCAACCAAGTGGCAATCTTCATTTGGGAAATTATTTAGGAGCTATAAAAAATTTCGTAGAACTAAATAATGAAAAAGAAAATCATTGTATTTTTTGTGTTGTTGATCTTCATGCCATCACAGTAAATCAAGATCCCAAACAATTAAAAGATAATATACGTGAAACAGTAGCAACTTTTATTGCAAGTGGTATTGATCCAAAAAAAAGTATTATTTTTAATCAATCTAAAGTTAGTGCTCATTCAGAAGCAGCTTGGATTTTAAGCTGCACAGCTAGATTAGGTTGGTTAAATAGAATGACTCAATTTAAGGAAAAAGCGGGAAAAGATAAAGAGAAAGCTAGCATTGGTCTTTATTCATATCCAGTATTAATGGCTGCAGATATACTTCTCTATGACTCAACACATGTTCCAGTAGGAAATGATCAAAAACAACATTTAGAGCTTTGTAGGGATATAGCTCAAAAGTTTAATAATGATTTTAACGTAGATGATTTTTTTAAGATACCAGAACCTTTAATTAAAAAAGAATTTTCAAGAATAATGAGTCTTAAAGATGGTTTAAAAAAAATGAGTAAATCTGAAATATCAGATTTAAGTCGTATTAATCTTACTGATGACAAGGACACAATAGCAAACAAAATTAAAAAAGCCAAAACAGATGCTTTGCCCTTACCATCAAAAATTGAAGAATTAGAAAAAAGACCTGAAGTAAAAAATTTAATTGGAATTTACTCAAGTCTAGCAGGTTTAACTCTAGAAGATTCTCTTAATGAATTTTCAGGAAAAAATTTTTCGCTCTTTAAAGAAAATTTATCTCAATTGTTGATTGAAAAAATTATTCCTATTTCACTTGAAATTAAAAAATTACTAAATGATCACAATTATTTAGACTCAATTCTTATAGATGGATACAAGAAAGCAGACAAAATAGCGTCTAAAAAAGTTGAAAAAATTCATGAAATAATTGGTTTTTAATATATTTTTATTAACAAGTTTCATTTTGATGATTAATGACTATATATAATCTATGTTTGTGCAGACGGAAATTACACCAAACCCAAATTCGTTAAAATTTTTACCTGGAAAAGTTGTATCTAACCAAGGTTCTTTTGAAGTAACCAAAAAAGAAGAAACTAATAACGAATTAGTCAAAGATTTATTGTTAATAAATGGGGTTGAAGGTATTTTTCTAGGCAAAGATTTCATATCAATTAATAAAGAAGACAAAATATCATGGGATGAAATTAAACATATTGTAATTTCTTTAATAAACGATTTTTACTCAAAAGGTAAAGAGTGTGTGATTGATAATGAATTAAAAGAAAAAAATGAAAATTTACAAGAAATAGAAAAAAAAATTGTTAAAATATTAGATGAAAAGATAAGACCAGCAGTAGCTAAAGATGGTGGAGATATTAGATTTAAAGAATTTAAAGATGGGACTGTGAAGGTACAATTACAAGGTAGCTGTTCTGGTTGTCCAAGCTCGACAATGACTTTAAAACAAGGTGTACAGAATCTTCTTTGTCACTATTTACCTGAAGTTAAAAAAGTTGAGGCTATTTAAATGATTAAAAAAAAATTTTTTAATTTTAAATTGAATAATCTTAATTTCTTCAATCAAATTTTATTATTAAGATCGAAGCTTCTTTTCTTTAAAATCCAAAGAAAAAATTTGAAAATTTTTAAATTTTTTGATGATAGAAGAATTGGATCGCTACCAAGAATATTAATTGCTAGTATTTTTATAGTTTTTTCTTTTTATTCATTGCCTTTGATATCGAATTATACAAAAAAAAATTTTATGATTACAAACGAATTCCAAAATAATTCGAAATCTATTTTAGCTTATACCCTTAATAAAAAAAATGAGGGAACATACAATGATAATGAACTAAATGAGAAAGATTTATTAATTGATATTTTCAGTTTAAACGATTTAGAAACCGATACAGTAAGATTGAATGCTTCAACAATTAAACAATTGTTTGAGGATACAGATTATAAGTTAGATGATGTGAGAAAAAAAAAATTAGTTAAACCAGTAGCATTAACTCTTCTGCCCGCTGAAATTAAAATGATTGAAAATACTAAAAAAAGAAAAGAATTTTTTATTCAAATTGTTTTACCTCTTATTTTGAAAGAAAATAACAATATAAGATTAGATAGGAAAACTTTATTTAATATTATTAACAAAAGCAATAATACTAAAATAGAAAAGAAATGGTTAAAAAATAAATTTAAACAATATGGTATTCCATCTAAAGATCTATCAATTTTAAAAATAAGAATGGATGAAATCCCTGTTTCATTGGCTATAGCCCAAGCAGCAAAAGAAACAGGTTGGGGAACCTCTAGATTTGCACAAGAGGGTAATGCTCTTTTTGGTCAATGGACTTGGTCTGGTGAAGGATTGAAGCCCAAGGAAGCTGATGGAAATAAAGGTCATAAAGTAATGAAATTTAATGTATTACAAGCCTCAGTAAGAGCATATCAAAGAAACTTAAATACACACTCTTCATACGAAAATTTTAGATTAGCTAGGGCACAATTAAGAGACTCTAAAAGACCTTTAGATAGTATTATACTTTCTCAGTTTCTTAAAAATTATGCTGAAACTGGAAACCAGTATGTTGAAGTATTACAAAAAATTATTAAACAAAATAATTTAAAAGATTTTGATGATGCAAAATTACTCCCTTCAAGTATTGAGCTTGAAAGTTTAACTTAATTTTTGTTTACTATAAATTGGGTACCAAACCAACGCCATTTACCATCATCATTTAAGGAACAATTTATTCTTCCCCTTCTTGGAAGGAAAGGTTCTCTAAACTCAATAGAAAGTTTAGAATCATTAAATTTAATTTTAGATTTTTCCCAAACACCACCCTCATTTGAGTAACAATTAATGTTATTTAAATTTTTTTGATTTTTAAAAAATTCTACACTAAATATTGGTGGATTATCTTCTTTTTTTAATTTTTTTTCTTCTGGTTTTAAGTTTTTATACTCTAGGGGGAAATAATTAATAATTGATCTAAATCTTTTTATTTCTCCATATTTCTCATTGATCGGAAATCTAGGAAGTTCAAATTTGTCTTTGTTAACATCTATTACACCTGAATGTTGACCAAATGAAAGTTTAAAATTTTTAGAAATATAATCTTTCATAAATTTAGAGTATTCACCAAAAGGATATGAAAAAAGATTTGGTATATATCCTAAATTTTTTAAAAATATTTCATTTGCCTTTTCAATATCAGAAATAAATTCATTACCTGTTTTATCAATTAAGTAATCATGGGTGTGTGAATGGTGTCCAATAACTGCGAGATCAGATTTTTCAATTTCTTTTATTTGACTCCAATTCATGTATCCATTTTTACCAACTGGCTCAGTTGATATAAATAAAATAAAAGGTATTTTTTCTTTTTTTAAAATTGGCCATGCTTCTTCATAAAATGATTTAAAACCATCATCTATAGTAATCAAAATTTCTTTATTTTTTTTTGGGATCATTAGATTATTCTCAAGATCCTTTGGGTTAAGGAAATTATAACTAGAATCCTTAATGATTTGAAGATGTTCTTTAAAAATATCAATTTTAATATTTGTAGATGGATATTTATTTTCATTAAAACGATGATACATAATAGACACTATACCTTCATCTTTTGAATAGTATTTGCTATTATCGTCTTCTGCATTAGAATTTACAGTGAAATAAAAAATAAAAATGAATAGACTAATTATTGATGCAGCTGGAGAAAATATTTTTTTTGTACTCATTAATAATAAGGATATTTATAATATTACCCACTCAAATAGCAAAACTAATTATGAAAAATTAGTTATATTAATTAATGATTTTTTAAATTCAAAAAAGATAAAAATAAAAGATATTTCATCTATTTATGTCAATAGAGGTCCAGGTAGTTTTGCCGGCGTAAGGAACTCACTTTCTGTTATAAAAGCTTTCCATTTAGCCATGAAAATTGATTATTATTGTTTTAGTTTTAGGGATTTTAAAGATATTAACGAGATTAAATATGAAAATATTCCCATTCTATGCGATAAATTTAAAATTAAAAAAAATTTGATTAATCCTATTTATATAAGTTAAAATTAAAATATGTCAGATTCAATTGAACAAAAATGTATATCTAAAGGTGTAAAACTAACTGATCAAAGGAAAATAATAGTTAGAGTAATATCAGAGTCCAAGAAGTCTTATGGAGAGTCAGATCATCCAGATGTAGATGAATTGTATAATAGAGTTTCTAAGATTGATCCAAAAATAAGTATTGCAACAGTTTATAGGACTGTAAAACTCTTAGAAGAGGCAGGCATATTAGCTAAACACGATTTTAAAGGTGGTAAAGCAAGATACGAAGCAATGATCGAGAGTCATCATGATCATTTGATTGATGTAAAAACAGGAGAGATAATTGAGTTTGTAGATGATGAAATAGAAAAACTTCAAATTAAAGTAGCAGAAAAATATGGTTATACTTTAGTAGATCATAAATTAGAGTTATATGGGGTTAAAAAAAACCCCAATAAATGAGTAAAAAAATTTTTATCAAAACTTTTGGATGTCAAATGAATGAATACGATTCAAATCGTATTTTTGATACAGTTAAAAAAATTGGCTATAATAAAACAAATATTTACGAAGAAGCCAATTGTTATGTCTTAAATACTTGCCACATAAGAGATAAAGCAAAGGAAAAAGTTTATCATGAGATAGGAAGGGTTAAAAAAATTTTTAGATCAAAAAATAAACCATTAGTTATTGTAGCAGGGTGTGTTGCTCAGGCGGAAAATCAAGAAATGTTAAAAAGAGAACCTTATATAGATTTGGTCATTGGACCTCAGTCATATCATGAAATTAATAATAAAATATTAAATTTCATAAAAAAAAAGGAAAAAACAGAAACAATTGAATTTGAAGCAGATGATAAATTTGATTACTTGAGCAAAATAAAAAATGAGATCAGTGAAGTTTCGTCATTTTTAACTGTACAAGAAGGCTGCGATAAGTTTTGTCATTTCTGCGTTGTACCGTATACAAGAGGACCAGAATACTCGAGACCATTCCAACAAATTTTAGATGAAGCTAAGCATCTGGTTGATAATGGAGTCAAAGAAATTATTTTGCTTGGTCAAAATGTAAATGCTTATAAACATAACAATTATCGACTATCTAATTTGATTTTAGAAATTGAAAAATTTTCAAAAATTGAGAGAGTCCGTTATACAACGTCTCATCCAAAAGACATGTCAGAAGATTTAATTGAAGTTTATAAAAATTCGAAAAAATTGATGCCTCTAGTTCATCTTCCTATTCAAAGTGGCTCAAATAAAATTTTAAAACTCATGAATAGAAAGCATTTAATAAGTGATTATTTGAAAATATTTGAAAAATTAAAAGAAATAAATTCAAAAATAGAATTTTCAAGTGACTTTATTATTGGCTATCCAGGAGAAGAAGAAAAAGATTTTAATGATACACTTGATTTGATTAAAAGAATTAAATTCATTAATTCATATTCTTTTATTTTTAGTCCTAGACCTGGTACTGTCGCTGAAGACTTATATTTAATTGATAAAAGTACTTCTACTTCAAGATTAGAAAAAGTACAAAATCAATTATTTAAAAATCAAATTAATATGCACAAGTCCCTAGAAAATAGAATATTGAGAGTTTTAGTAGAAAATCTAACAAAAGATAAAACCCAGTTATTTGGACGCTCTGAATATATGACACCAGTTATATTTAATGGTAAAAAAGAGGACATAGGTAAAGTTATGTTAGTAAAAATTAAACAAAGCAATAGAACTACTTTATTTGGTGATGTAGTTATTGGTTCCAATCAGAAGGTAGCATAAAAATTGGATAGTTTAACTAAAAAGAATTTAGAAACATCACTTAAATTTGTTTATTCAGATAATAACACACTTAGTGTTATTTTTCATGATAACGATTTATTAATGGGAGTAGTTGGAGAATTTAATAAAAATTTAAAAGAATTAGAAAAAATTACTAAATCTAGTTTATACTCAAGGGGCAACTCAATATTAATTAAATCAAATTCTCAGAAAAATGAGATAATTAAAAATGCTATTCAATTTTTAGCTAATCAATTTATCAATAATGGCAGTATCGAAAATAAAGATATAGTCTCATCAGTTGATAAATTTATGATTAATGAAAAAGTCAAAAACAACAATGTAACCGATATAATTAAAACACCAAAAAAATCAATTATTCCTAGATCAGAAAAACAAAAGGGATATGTAAGAGCTTTAAGACAAAGTGATATAATAATTTCAGCTGGGCCAGCTGGGACAGGGAAAACTTTTTTAGCAGTGGCAGTGGGTCTTACAATGTTATTAGAAAAAAAGATTGAAAGAATAATTTTATCAAGACCTGCCGTAGAGGCTGGCGAAAGATTAGGTTTTTTGCCTGGAGATATGAAGGAAAAGGTCGACCCATATTTAAGGCCTTTATATGATTCACTTTATGATCTTTTTGATTTTGAAAAAATACAAAGAATGATTGAAATAGGTGATATTGAAATAGCACCGTTAGCGTTTATGAGAGGAAGAACTTTAAAAAACTCTTTTGCTATTTTAGATGAAGCTCAAAATGCTACTGATACTCAAATTAAAATGTTTCTAACGCGTATAGGGGAAAATTCAAAAATAGTTGTTAACGGTGATCCAACACAAATAGACTTACCCAATAAAAGCATGTCAGGACTTGTAAGGTCTAAAGAACTATTAGGACATTTAAATGAAATAGCAGTTGTTGATTTTGATCATTCAGATGTTGTAAGACATCCTCTTGTTTCAAAAATAGTAAAAGCTTATTCTAACGATGATTAATGTTGATGTTTTCTCAGAGGAGAAAGCTTGGTCAAAAAAACTTAAGAAAAAAGAACTTTTCTTTAAAAAAATTTGTAAATCATTTCCAAAAAAATATAAATTTTTAAAAAAAAAAGTAAGCTTTACGCTTTTGCTTTCCAATAATAAGAGTATTAAAAAATTGAATAAAAGCTTTAGAAATAAAAATAAACCTACTGATATTTTATCATTTCCTTTTAATAAAAAACTAAAAAAAATAAAAGAAAATTATATTGGAGATATTATTATAAGTTATAATTTTATAGATAAACCAAAATCCCAATCGTTTAAATCTTTTAAAAAAAAGTTAATTAAGACCTTTATACATGGTTTTCTTCATTTACTAAATTTTGATCACATAAAAGATAAAGATTATATTAAGATGTTAAAAGAAGAAGAGCTTATATATAAATCTGTAATTTCAAAGATTAATTAAATTGAAAAAAAAATTATTCACTGAAATCATATTTTTAGGTTTTTTAGGAATACTTACTTCTTTAAGTTTAACCCCTTTTAATTTTTTTATAATAAATTTTTTCACATTTTCTTCCCTCTATCTATTTTTAAGTAAGAAATTAGAACAAAAAAAAAATACGAAGATTTTTTTTCTTTATGGTTGGGCATTTGGTTTTGGTTTTTTTGTAACAAATTTATATTGGATATCAATTTCTTTAACATTTGACCAAAGTTTTAAATTTTTAATCCCTTTTACTTTAGTCTTAATACCCAGTTTTTTAGCTTTATTTTATGGTTTAATTTCTTATTTTTTTGCAGCTTTAAAGCCGAAGAGTATCGTTAGTTCTTTTTTTATTTTTTCTCTAATTTTTGGAGTTATAGAATTCTTAAGAGGAATAATTCTAACAGGATTCCCATGGAATTTAATTGTTTACAGTCTTTCTAATCAACTCGAACTTTTAAGCATAACCTCAATCATAGGCACTTATGGATTAAATTTATTTTGCATTTCTTTATTTACAAGCCCAGCAATAATATTTTTAAGTAAATCAAAAAAGAATATTGCAGTATGCGTTTTTTTTGTAATTACTTTCATATCTTTTTACGTCTATGGCTCTTCTCAAAAAGATAGTTTTTATAAGGCAGATAATAAAATTTTTGAGCATAAAATACGAATAATTGGTTCTAATATTTCTTTAGACAGATTTTATACCAGTGCTAACACTGTATCTATTATTAAGGATTTAATAAAATTAAGCTCACCAAATAGTAGTGAGAAAACAATCTTTATATGGCCTGAAGGAATTTTTCCAGATATTTCGCAAAAAGAATTAAAAGAATTTAGATCATTGTTTGATCAGAGTTTTAATAAAAATCATTTCTTTGTCATTGGTATAAATAAGAAGGTTTCTAATAATGGATCTACAAGTTTTTTTAATTCATTATCTGTTTACGATAGTGAATTAAATATTTTAGATTCGTACAATAAAATTAATTTAGTGCCTTTTGGCGAATTTTTGCCATTTGAAAGTATTCTAAAAGTTATAGGATTAAGATCTTTAACCAATAATTATCAACCTTTTTCAAAAGGTGAAAAAAGGGAACTAATTAAAATAGAAAATGCAAATTTTACTTTAAAAATATTACCTTTGATTTGTTATGAAATAATTTATTCAGGTAGATTATTTAAAAATTCAAATTATGATTTTATAATTAATATCTCTGAGGATGGATGGTTCGGCAAATCAATAGGGCCAAAACAACATTTTGATCATAGTATTTTTAGAGCAATTGAAAGTGGCAAATATATCCTTCGCTCCTCGAATAATGGTATCGCAGCTATAATTAATCCTATAGGAATTGTAGAACAAAAGGTTAAATTTGGTGAATCAGGCTATCTAGATTTAGAAAAAATGCGAAAAATACAACCAACAATATTTTCTAAATATGGAAATAAAATTTTTGGATTACTAACTTTATTGTATATTTTGTTAATATTTTCATTTATTAGAATTAAAAATGAGTAATCTTAAAAATTATCTTTTTACTAGTGAGTCTGTATCAGAAGGACACCCAGATAAAGTTTCAGATAGAATTTCAGATATGGTTGTAGATAGCTATCTTTCTAAAGATCCATTTTCAAGAGTAGCTTGTGAAACACTTACTACAACCAATAAAGTTGTTTTGGCTGGCGAAGTAAGAGGTCCAAAAATTAAAAAAGATGAATTAATAGAAAAAGTTAGGAACTGTATAAAAGATATTGGCTATGACCAAGAGGGTTTTACTTGGAAAGAAGCCACTAAGATTGAAAGTCATTTACATTCTCAATCTGCTGATATTGCTATGGGAGTAGACTCTTCAGGAAATAAAGATGAAGGAGCTGGTGATCAAGGAATTATGTTTGGATATGCTTGCAATGAAACTGATGTGTTAATGCCAGCTCCAATTCATTATTCTCACAAAATTTTAAGACTAATGGCTGAGGATAGAAAAACAGGTAAACTTAAAAATATTGAACCAGATTCTAAAAGCCAGGTAACCTTTGAATATATTGATGGTAAACCTGTTAAAGTTAAGTCTGTAGTTATTTCTTCTCAACATTCTAAGGATGTAAATCAAGCTCAAGTAATAGATTTGTTAAGACCATATATGATTAAAGCAATACCGAGAAATTTTCTTGATGGTTTTAATGATGAAGAGTTTTATGTTAACCCGACTGGGAACTTTGTAATAGGTGGTCCAGATGGAGATTGTGGATTAACAGGAAGAAAAATAATAGTTGATACTTATGGTGGAGCTGCTCCGCATGGTGGGGGGGCTTTTTCAGGAAAAGATCCAACTAAAGTTGATAGATCAGCGGCTTATGCAGCAAGATATATTGCTAAAAATATTGTAGCTTCAAAAATAAGTAATAGATGCCTAATTCAGTTAGCTTATGCCATAGGTGTTTCCAAACCTCTATCAATTTATGTTGATTTGTTTGATAATGATTTAGATAAGAATAAATTTGTCATAGAAAAAATTAAAGAAAATTTTGATCTAAGCCCAAGAGGAATTAGAGAGATGCTTGAATTAAATAAACCTATATATGAAAAAACTTCTGCTTATGGTCATTTTGGTAGGACACCAGAAAATAATGGTTCATTTTCATGGGAAAAAACTGATAAATTAAGCATTTTTTCTAAATAGTTTTTATTGAATTAAGAAAAAACTTTACTATATTCATCTCACATTGTTGAAATATCAAAATGGGCTTAAGCCCATTTTTTTTTGGAGCAAACAAAACTATGTTAAATAAAAGAGCTGATAAACTTGAACTATTAAGAATAGCAGAAGCAGTAGCTTTAGAAAAATCTATAGATAAAGAATTGATAATATCATCAATGGAAACAGGAATCGCAAAGGCTGCTAAATCTAAATTTGGCCAAGATAACGAGATTAAAGTTATCATTAATAGAGATAGTGGTGATATAGAAATTTTTAGAAGATTAATCGTTTCTGAAAATCCAGAAAACTCAAATACAGAAATTAAATTAGAGGACGCAATCAATCTAAATCAAACAAATAAAGACAAGTTGATTGGTGATGAAGTTTTACAACCCTTGCCATCATTTGATTTTGGAAGAATTGCTGCTCAAACAGCTAAACAAGTGATTAATTCGAATGTAAGAGAAGCTGAGAGAGAAAGGCAATTTAATGACTTTATAGAAAAAAAAGATACTATTTTAAGTGGAATAGTAAAAAGACTGGAGTTTGGAAATGTGATTGTTGACCTTGGAAGAACAGAAGCAATTATCCAAAAAAATGAAATTATCCCAAGAGAAAATATAAAAGCTGGAGACAGAATAAAAGCGTACTGCCATGATGTTAGAAGAGAACCTCGTGGACAACAAATATTTTTATCTAGAGCCCATCCAAAGTTTATGGAAAAACTTTTTGTTCAAGAAGTTCCAGAAATTTATGATGGTTTAATTGAGATTAAATCTTCTTCAAGAGACCCGGGAAGCAGAGCAAAAATTTGTGTGAAAGCTGTTGACACTTCTCTTGACCCTGTTGGAGCTTGCGTTGGTATGAGGGGCTCTAGAGTTCAAGCTGTAGTAAATGAGCTTCAAGGAGAAAAAATTGATATTGTAAACTGGTCTGAAGATCCAGCGATTTTGGTTTCAAGCGCATTATCACCAGCAGAAGTTCAAAGAGTTAATGTTGATCTAGAAAGAAAAAAACTTGATGTAATTCTTACAGAAGAAAACTTGAGCAAAGCAATTGGTAGAAGAGGTCAAAATGTAAGACTTGCAACCAAACTATTAAATTATGAAATTAATATAATGACTGATGCTGAGGATTCTGAAAGAAGACAGTTAGAATTTAAGGAAAAAACTGAGAATTTTGTTAAAAATTTAGAATTAGATGAGACACTGGGACAATTACTTGTCGCTGAGGGATTTTCTACAATAGATGATATTAAAGATAGTTCATTAGAAACTTTAGGAAAAATTGAAGGGATAGAAGAAGATACAGCCAAAGCACTTATTGATCGAGCAAAAGAATTTTATCAAAAAGATCAAGAACACATCTCTGAAAGAATAAAAGAGTTAGGTTTGGAAGATACATTAATAAATTTAAAAGGTTTGACACCAGGTATGCTTGTTACGCTGGGAAATCAAAAAATTTTAACATTAGAGGATTTTGCTGATCTTGCATCAGATGAATTAACAGGTGGATTTGATATCGTAAAAGGAGAAAGAGTCAAAATTCATGGATATTTAGAAGATTTTGCTCTTTCAAAAGATGAAGCTGATGGACTAATTATGTCAGCAAGAGAAATTGTTTATAAAGATTGAGAGATGAGATATGGAAAAAAAAACAAAATTAAAAATATCCGGTATAGCCAAAAAATCAATCCAAAATATTGAGAAAGCAAAAACTCAAGGCAAAAATTCTGTAATAATAGAAAAGCAATCAAGCAAGTTTTCAAATAAAGGTGGTTCATTTAAATCCAGTTTTAATAAGTCAAAATCTACCTTGTCAAATAATAGGGGAGCTTTATCAAAACCAAGTTTTTCTCTAAAAACTACACAGTTATCAAGTGATTTTGAAAGACGTAAATTAGCTGAACAAAGAGCCACAAAGAGACTTAAAGAAGACAACGATAGTAAAAATAAAAAAAGTTTAAAATCTGGAACGAAGAAAAGAGAGCTAAAACTAACTGTTTCAAGAGCCTTAAGCGATCAAATAGAGGCAAGAGAAAGAAGTTTAGCGTCTGTAAAAAGGGCAAGGCAAAAAGAAAATAAAAATTTATTGAAAGATGATCCTCAAGAAAGTTTAAAACCTGTTAAAAGAGACATTAACATTCCAGAAGCAATCACAGTTAGAGAGCTTGCTAATAGAATGGCTGAGCAATCTAGTAATGTAATAAAGTATTTGTTTGGTATGGGTGTGACAGTCACTATCAATCAAACTTTAGCAGCGGATACTGCAGAGTTTTTAGTTAAAGAATTTGGACATAATCCTATTAGAGAGGAGAAGGCAGAAGAGATAATTCAAAAGATAAAAGCGTCAAGAACAGAAAATTTAAAAAATAGACCTCCTATAATAACGGTTATGGGACATGTAGATCATGGCAAGACTTCAGTTCTTGATGTTTTAAGAAGTGCTAATGTAGTTTCCGGTGAATTTGGTGGAATTACACAACATATTGGAGCTTATCAAATTGAAAATAAAAATAATAAACTGACTTTTATAGATACTCCGGGCCATGCAGCATTTACCGAAATGAGAGCAAGAGGTTCGAAACTTACTGATATTGTAGTTTTAGTTGTAGCGGCTGATGATGGTGTAAAACCTCAAACTATAGAGTCAATTAAGCATGCAAAAGCTGCAAATGTTCCAATTGTTGTTGCAATTAATAAGTGTGATCTGCCTGAGGCAGATCCACAAAAAATTAAAAACCAATTACTAGAATATGAATTAATAGCTGAAGATTTATCAGGAGATACTTTAATGGTTGAGATTTCAGCTAAAACAAAATTAAATCTAGATAAATTGGTAGAGGCAATTGTACTTCAAGCTGAAATTTTAGATTTAAAAACAGATTTTGAGTCTAAAGCAACAGGGATTGTTTTAGAGTCCAAAATTGATGTTGGAAGAGGACCAGTAGCAACTATAATTGTAACAGCTGGCACTTTAAAAAAGGGAGATTTTTTTGTAAGTGGATTACGTTGGGGAAAAATTAGGGCAATAATTGATGATAAAGGAAACAATATTAACGATGCTCCACCCTCAACACCTATAGAAATCTTAGGAATTAATGGAGCTGCAAAAGCTGGAGATGATTTTATTGTTCTTAATAATGAAAAAGAGGCCAAAAATTTGAGTGAAAATAGAGCTCAAGAAATCAGAGAAGGAAAAAATCCTTTAACATTTGCTACACAAGATAGTGCGTTTTCAAATAAATCTTCTGAAGAATTAAATTTAATAATTAAATCTGATGTACATGGATCATCCGAAGCAATTAAAAGTGCCATCAATCAAATAAAACATGATGAAGTAAAACCAAAAATAATTTTGGCTGATATAGGGATGGTAACTGAGACTGACGTTACGTTAGCAAAAGCTTCAAATGCTGTTTTGATTGCATTTAATGTGAAACCTAGCAAAGAAGCAAAAAAACTTGCAGAAAATGAAAAAATTAAGATTTCATCATACAATATTATTTATGAGGTCTTAGATTATGTAAAGCAAAAAATGTCTGGATTATTAGCACCTGATCTTCAAGAAAAAATTACAGGTACTGCTCAAATTTTAGAAATTTTTAAAGTTTCAGGTGCAGGTAAAGTTGCAGGTTCGAAAATTACTGATGGTGAAATTAATAGCACCTCTGATGTAAGAGTAATTAGGGATGGTTCTATAATTTATACTGGAAAAGTAGGCTCATTATTTAGAGAAAAGAATCAAGTTAAACAAGTTAGTAATGGACAGGAGTGTGGAATTACAGTTCAAAATTATATGGATTTTCAAAAAAATGATACAATAGAAGCTTTTAGTGTTACATCAACAGAAAGGTCGATATAATGGCCGATAGAATAGGAAAACCAATTTCACAGAGACAGCTTAGAGTTGGCGAAATGATTAAACAGTCTTTAAGCATGATTTTTATAAGAAATGAGGCTAAGGTCCCCAATTTAGAAACTAACACAATAACAGTTACTGAGGTGAGGATGAGTCAAGATTTGAAAATAGCAAAAGCATATGTACTTCCTTTAGGTGGAAAAAATGCTGAAGAAATTATTCAAATTTTAAAGGATTATTCATTTATGATAAGAAAAATTCTATCACAGAAAGTTAATATGAAATTTTTACCAAAACTGATTTTTCGAAAAGATGAGTCATTTGAATATGCTGAAAAAATTGAAAATTTAATCAAACAAACAAACAAATAGGAAAATAGAATATGAACAAAAAAATACAAGAATTAGCAATTCATAATAAAGATACTGGATCTTCAGAAATCCAGATTGCTTTGCTAACAGACAAAATTGAAACTCTTTCAAATCATATAAAGAAGTTTAAAAAAGATAAACATTCTTCAGTTGGATTGTTGAGGGCCGTCAATAGAAGAAAGAAATTGTTAGAATACCTAAAAAAAAATAAAATGGATTCTTACAAAAATGTACTGTCGAAATTGAATTTAAGAAAATAAAAGATCAAGATAGATAGAGCGAAATGGATAGAAACGAACAAAACGAAATGGAAATGAAATGTTTAAAGAATATAAGAAGGAAATCGAAGTAGCAGGTAAAAAGATAAGTTTAGAAACAGGTAAAGTAGCAAGACAAGCAGACGGAGCAATTATAGCAACATCCGGTGAAACAGTTATTTTAGCAACAGTGGTAGGAGCAAAGAAAGTAAATCCAGATATGGATTATTTTCCTTTGTCGGTAAACTACCAGGAAAAATATTACGCAGGTGGAAAAATTCCTGGTGGATATTTTAAAAGAGAAGCAAGACCAACTGAGAGTGAAACGTTAATCTCCAGATTAATTGATAGACCTATAAGACCCTTGTTTCCAGATGAATTTAAAAATGAAGTACAATTATTACCAACAGTAATTTCTTATGATAAAGAAAACCAACCTGATATTTTAGCAATCACTGCTTCATCTGCAGCATTAGCTATTTCAGGAATGCCATTTATGGGACCTGTAGGGGCATCTAGAGTAGGTTTTGTCGATGGTAAGTATATTCTTAATCCATCAAAAGCTGAATTGGAGAACTCAAGTTTAGATTTAGTTGTAGCAGGTACCAAAGATGCTGTGCTGATGGTTGAATCAGAAGCTAATGGTTTATCAGAAGAAGAAATGTTAAACGCTGTTAAATTTGGACATGAGGGATTTGTTCCAGTAATCCAAATGATAGAAGAGCTAGCAAAAGAATGTAGAAAACCAGAATGGAAAGTTGAGAAAAAAGACTTATCTGAAGTTAAGAAAAAACTAGAGTCAACATTTACAGATGATCTTAAAAAAGCTTTTGCAACTAAAGATAAACAAGATAGATCAAATCAAATCTCTGAAATCACAGATAAAGCCAAAAAACTTTATGAAGAAGACGAAAACTACACTGATCTTGACGTAAACAGTCAATTAAAAAGTTTAGAAAAATCTATTGTAAGAACTGATATTCTTAAAAATAAAAATAGAATTGATGGCAGAGGTTTATCTGATGTAAGAGCTATTTCATGTGAAGTTGGTGTCTTGCCAAGAACTCATGGCTCTGCATTATTTACCAGAGGTGAAACTCAAGCAATAGTTGTTACTACTTTAGGAACTTCAGATGATGAACAGAGATTAGAAAGTTTAGATGGACAGCACAGAGAAAGATTTATGCTACACTATAACTTCCCTCCTTTTTCAGTTGGTGAAACTGGAAGAATTGGAACTGGTAGACGTGAAATTGGTCATGGTAAACTAGCTTGGAGAGCAATTAATTCTTCATTACCTTCAAAAGATTCATTTCCATACACTTTTAGAATAGTATCAGAGATTACAGAGTCTAATGGATCCTCTTCAATGGCTACCGTTTGTGGAGCATCTCTAGCATTAATGGATGCTGGCGTTCCAATCAAAGAACCAGTTGCAGGTATTGCGATGGGATTAATTAAAGAGGGTGATGATTTTAGTGTCTTATCAGATATTTTAGGTGATGAAGATCATTTAGGTGATATGGATTTTAAAGTTGCTGGAACTAAAGATGGAATTACTTCACTTCAAATGGATATTAAAATTACTGGTATTACTTTTGAAATTATGGAGCAAGCTTTAAAACAAGCTAAAGACGGAAGAATTCATATTTTGGGTGAAATGAACAAAGCTTTAGGTGAATCAAGAGCTGATGTTGGGAAACATACTCCAAAAATGGAACAAGTAAATGTTGATAAAAAAGATATTGCTGCTGTAATTGGAAAAGGTGGAGCAACAATCAGAGAGATTGTTGAAAAATCAGGTGCTAAAGTTGATGTGAATGATGAAGGGGTAGTAACTGTTGCTGCTCCAGACGAAGAGTCAAGAAACATCGCCATGCAAATGATTAAAGATATCACTGCTAAAGCTGAACTAAATAAAATTTATTCGGGTAAAGTAATGAAGATTATGGAATTTGGTGCATTTGTTAATTTTTTAGGGAAACAAGATGGACTTGTTCATATTTCAGAATTAGCAGATAAAAGAGTTGCGAAAGTTACAGATGTTGTCAAAGAAGGTGATGAAGTAAAAGTAAAAGTAGTTGGTTTTGATCGAGGTAAAGTTAAGCTTTCTATGAAACAAGCTAAAGAATAATAATTTATAATTTTAGAGTGTATATTTGTCAAATATTAAGATCTTTAAAACTAAAAATTAGCAAGATAAATGAATACTCCTGTAGTTAATTAAATTTTATTTATGAGTCATGATGTTAAAAAATTTAAACTATTAAAAAAAATTATAGGTATTTTTGGATATAAAATAATAGATAAGTCTTCTGCAAAGACAGAAAGATTAATAGATAATTTTACATTAAAAATAGAAAATATTTTAGATAAACTTATAAATCAAAATAAGATAAATAAAATTCTACAAGTTGGTGCAAATGATGGAAAAAGTGATGACTTTTTATTTAAAAATTTAAATAAAAATTCAGACGCAATCTTAATTGAGCCAATGAATGACGCATTTGTAAAGTTAAATGAAAATTACAAAGAATTTAAAAAAGTAAAGTGCTTAAATTTAGCTTTGGGTTTAGATAATGATAAAAAAAATATTTTTTCAGTTGATCCTAAATATTTTGAATTTTATAAAAATAAATATAATGATAAAAATGTTAATTGGTTAAATGTTTTAGCATCTTTTCATAAAGAACATCTAATTAATCATGGGATAAAGGACAAACATATTATTTCAAAGAATATCCAATGTACTACTTTTAAAAATTTATTAGATGAATATAATTATCATAATCTGGATTTACTTATAACAGATACAGAGGGTTATGATATTACACTTGTTAATAATTTTATTGAAACAGTAAAAACTAAACCAATAATTATTTTTGAGTGGATACATGGCAAAGAAGATGAGGTAAATCTACTGTTAAAAAAATTAAAAAATAACAATTATATTTTTTTTAAAATAGGAAGAGATTTATTGTGTTTTCAAAAGGATTATAAATTTAATTAGTTTTTAATATATTTATACGCTTGTCAAATTAATGAATATTATAAAATTTTTATATAAAAATACTTTAAAGCATATATTTTTTAAAATAAATAAACCAATTATTTTAAGCATACATAATCAAAAGTTATATTCTGTTAGAAATTTTCTTTTAGGGAAAAAAAATTATGAAATTTTTACTTTTAGAAAAACAAAAGTATATATGGATTCATCTGAAGGAAGATATTTTTACATTTATAAAAATACTCTTTTAATTAAACCATCAATTGCTACTAATGGTCTTACAGATACTTCTAATATATTTAATTATGGGATTACAAAATTTTGTAAAAAATTTAATATTGAAGTTGTTTCAATTATCTCTGGAAAGGATGCAAAAGATAACTACTGGCATTGGCTCATTGATGTACTGCCACGTTTAATTATTTTAGAAAAAGAACTAAATAATGAAGAAGTAACTTTGTTAGTTCCAGATTACAAAAAAAAATATCAAAAAGATTCGCTTAAATACTTAATAAAAAATAAAAAAATTAATTACATAAGTTTAAATAGAAATAGATTTTCTAAATTTGATAAAATTGTTTCTTGCTCAAATAATGAAAATTTTGAATATTATAATTTTTCATTATTATCCAAACTTAGAGATAAAATTTTATCTCAAGTAAAAAATAATTCATTACTAATAAATAATAATTACGAGAAAATTTATATTAGTCGAGGTGATTCAACAAAAAAAAATAGAAGAATTCTTGAAAATAATAGCGAGGTTGAAAAATTTTTATCAGAAAGTGGATTTAAAATATTAATATTATCAAAATATTCCTTTTTAGAACAAGCTGCGATTTTTAATAAAGCTAAAGTGATAATGGGACTTCATGGTGCTGGTTTTGCAAATATAATTTTTTCCAAAAAAAACACAAAAATTATCGAAATAACTTCATCTCAATGGCCAAGTGAAATAAAGAGATTATCTCAATGCATGTTGCTAAATCATAATAATATTGTTGTTAATAAAATTGACAAAAAAGCTGATACTATAAATTTACCGATTTCCAAAATACAAAAATATATTTAAATTCTTATTTAATATTTTTTGGATCTGGCATCCCTACTTTATTATAACCAGCATCTACGTAATGAATTTCACCTGTAACACCATTTGATAGATCACTTAAAAGATATAAAGATGAATTCCCTACATCATGTATATCTACATTTCTTTTTAAAAAAGAATGATCCTCATTCCATTTGTATAAAAATTTTGCATCTCCAATTGCTGAAGCTGCCAGAGTTTTGATAGGTCCAGCACTTATTGCATTTACTCTTATGCCCTTAGCACCTAGATCTCTAGCTAGGTATTTTACACTTGCCTCAAGAGCAGATTTACAAACACCCATTACATTATAGTTAGGAATAGCCTTAGTCGATTCATATGTTAACGTCAACATGCTGCCATTTTTTTTCATTACTTTAGAGGCCTCTTTTGCAATTTCAGTAAATGAAAAGCACGAAATTAACATACTTTTTAAAAAATTTTCTCTTGTGGTATTCAAATATTCTCCAGATAACTCTGACTTATCTGAAAAAGCAACCGCATGAACAACGAAGTCAATTTCACCCCATTTGGATTTAATATCTTCGAATAGTTTAATTATCTCCTCTTTTTTTTCAACATCACAACTAAATGTTATATTTGAATTTAATTTTTCCGCTAAAGGTATAACTCTTTTTTTTAAAGCATCTCCTAAGTAAGTGAAGGCAAGTTCTGCCCCAGCTTCAGCAAGTTTTTGTGAAATACCCCAAGCGATAGATCTTTCATTAGCAACACCCATGATTAATCCTTTTTTACCTTTCATTAAACTCATAATTATACTTTCTCAAAAACTAGAGCAGCATTGGTTCCACCAAAACCAAAACTATTAGACATAACAGTGTTTAAAGTGGCTTCTGTCTCTGTTTTTGCAACAATTGGGAATTTTTTAGCCTCTTCATCCATTTCATTAATATTTGCTGAACCAGCTATAAAATTATTTTTCATCATAATTAAGCAGTATATGGCTTCGTGAACTGACGCGGCTCCTAAAGGATGACCTGATAGTGATTTAGTTGAACTAATTTTTGGAATATTATCTCCAAAGGTATTTTTAACTGCATTTAGTTCAGTAATATCTCCAACAGGTGTTGATGTTCCATGCGTATTAATATAATCAATTTTATTTTTAGCAGTAGCCATTGCCATTTGCATACATCTTACGGCCCCTTCTCCTGATGGTGCAACCATATCGTATCCATCTGAAGTTGCTCCATAACCGGTTAATTCAGCGTATATTTTTGCCCCTCTAGCTTTAGCATGTTCATATTCTTCAAGCACCAGTACTCCACCACCACCAGCTATTACAAATCCGTCTCTAGTTTTATCATAAGCTCTTGAAGCTGTCTCAGGCGTATCATTATATTTTGAGGATAATGCGGTCATAGCATCGAACATTGCTGTCATTGCCCAATGTATTTCTTCACTACCTCCCGCAAAAACAATATCTTGTTTGCCCATTTGAATTAATTCCATAGAATTACCAATGCAGTGTCCACTTGTTGCACAAGCAGAACTCATGGTATAGTTGGTTCCTTTAATCTTAAATGGGACAGCAAGAGTTGCGGAAGCAGTACTAGCCATAGTTCTTGGAACAATAAAAGGTCCCATTAATTTTGGGGTTTTAGCTCTAGTTTTATCAGCTGCTAAAATAACATTTTCAATCGACGGACCACCAGAACCCATAACGATCCCTGTTTTAAAATTACTCACTTCTTTTTCTTCCAATCCTGAGTCTTTAATTGCCTCTTTCATTGCAATATAATTATAAGCTGAACCAGATCCCATAAATCTAATAGTTTTTCTATCTATATGGTCTTCAAGTTTTATTTTTGGTTTGCCATGGACATGGCTTTTTAGATTGTGTTCTTTATATTCTTCACTAAATGATATCCCAGATTTAGAATTTAATAAAGATTGATGAACTTCTTCTTGATTATTACCTAAACAAGACACTACTCCCAAACCTGTAATTACAACTCTTCTCATTATTTAAATAAACCCACTTTTAAACTATCTGCTGAATATATCTTTTTATTATCTGCTAATACCACTCCATTAGCAAGACCTACAGTTGTACCTCCCGGAGACATAATTTTTTTCATATCTATCTCATATCTGACATTTTTTACACTTTGTAAAACTTCACCAGTAAATTTTACAGTCCCAACTCCTAAAGCTCTTCCTTTCCCAGGATTTCCAATCCAACCTAAATAGAATCCTACTAATTGCCACATAGCATCCAGACCAAGGCAACCAGGCATAACAGGGTCCTCTTTAAAATGACAATCAAAAAACCAAAGGTTTTTTTTTATATCTAATTCAGCTTTTAAAGAGCCTTTATTGAAAGCACCTTTATCATCAGTAATTTCTGTAATTCTATCAAACATGAGCATAGGTGGAAGGGGTAATTTAGCATTACCTGGACCAAATAGTTTTCCTTCACCACAATTAATTAGCTCATCATATGAGTAAGAGTTTTTTTTCATAAAATTGAGTACCCTTATTTACTTGATTTTGTGATTATATAATATAATTATAATACTAGTTTAGAATAATTATAACTAACAATATGGTTAAATAGTGAAATATATTGAAAAACTAAGAAATTCTGGATTAAGACCAACTAAGCAAAGGCTTCAAATCTGTGAGGTTTTATTTAATACAGACAAAACATTTCATTTTACAATAAATGAACTAGAGCAAAAAATTAAAAAACAAACAAATAACAAAATATCATTAGCTACTGTTTATAATACAGTCCATGCTTTTGAAAAAAAAGGATATCTTAAACAAATCCCCATTAATTCTAGTGAAACATATTTTGATACAAACGTTACTGATCATCATCATTTTTATGATTTAAAAGAGGAAAAGTTGATTGATTTAGAGAATTCAGATGTAGGACCAATAAATATATTAAAAAAAATTAATGGAAAAAAAATAAAGTCAGTTGAAGTTCTAGTAAAGCTAGAGGACTAATCTATTAATCAATTTAGCGTCATTTTAAACCAATTGACACTTTTTTAGAATCATTATAAACTACAAAAAATCTAAAAACTTACTTACGGGGAACTAAATGAGCACTGAAAATTTTAAAAATAAATCTTTTAAAGCCGATCAATTAAGCAAATGTCCTTTTACAGGTGCTGGAACACCTGCAAAATTTTCTGCAGGAAGAGGTCAATCCGTAAGAGATTTTTGGCCAAATAGCCTAAATCTTAAAATTCTTAGTCAACATTCTAATTTATCAAATCCGATGAATAAGAAATTTAATTACTCTAAAGAGTTTAAAAAACTTAATTATAAGGCTCTTAAAAAAGATTTAAAAAAATTAATGACAGATTCACAAGAGTGGTGGCCAGCTGATTATGGTCATTATGGACCTTTGTTTATCAGATTAGCTTGGCACGCGGCAGGCACATACAGAACTGGCGATGGTAGAGGTGGAGCTGGAACTGGAAATCAAAGATTTGCACCACTTAATTCTTGGCCAGACAACGTCAATTTGGATAAGGCAAGATTACTTCTTTGGCCAATTAAAAAAAAATATGGAAATAAGATTTCTTGGGCAGACCTATTTATCCTAGTAGGTAATGTTGCATTAGATTCAATGGGATTTAAAACATTTGGTTTTGGTGCTGGAAGAACTGATATTTGGGAACCAGAAGATGATATTTATTGGGGATCAGAAAAAGAAATGCTAGGTGTGGAAAGATATACTGAGAAAAGAGATTTAGAACAACCACTTGGTGCTTCACATATGGGTTTGATATATGTTAATCCACAAGGTCCTGATGCTAATCCAGACCCAAAACTTGCAGCACATGACATTAGAGAAACATTTGGTAGAATGGCAATGAATGATTATGAAACAGCAGCACTAGTGGCTGGTGGACATACATTTGGAAAATCGCATGGAGCAGCACCTGAGTCACACAAAGGTCCTGACCCTGAAGCTTCAAAAATTCAAGATCAGTCAACTGGATGGAATAGTGGATACAAATCAGGAAAAGGTGTTGATACAATCAGCAGCGGTATAGAAGGTGCTTGGACACAAAACCCAATTCAATGGGATATGGGTTATTTAGACTGTCTCTATGATCACGAATGGGAGCTTACAAAAAGTCCTGCAGGTGCTCATCAGTGGACACCAAAGCAAAATGGACAAAAGATAAAAATGGTTCCCGATGCACATGATAAAAATGTATTTCATCCTCCAATGATGCAAACAACAGATATTTCGATGAAAGTTGATCCAAGTTATGGGCCTATTACAAAACACTTTCACAAAAATCCAAAAGAATTTCATGATGCATTTGCTAGAGCATGGTTTAAATTAACACATAGGGATATGGGACCAAGAGTTTGTTATCTTGGCAGCGATGTTCCAAAAGAACAATTAATTTGGCAAGATCCAATTGATAAACCAAAATATAAGTTAAAATCAAAAGATATTAATGATTTAAAATCAAAAATATTAAAATCTAAACTATCAGTTTCTGATGTAGTTTCCACTGCTTGGGCTTCAGCTTCAACTTTTAGAGGTTCTGATAAAAGAGGTGGCGCTAATGGAGCAAGAATAATGCTAGAGCCACAAAAAAATTGGAAAGTTAATAATCCTTCTAATCTCTCAAAAGTTACCTCAGCGTTAGAGAAAATTAAGAAAAAATTTGATAATAAAAAGAAAACAGTTTCAATGGCTGATTTAATTGTTTTGGCTGGAGGAGTGGGAGTTGAAATGGCAGCTAAAAAAGCTGGATATAAAGTAAAAGTTCCATTTTCTCCTGGTAGAGGAGATGCGAGACAAGATCAAACAGATGTGAATTCATTTGGATTATTAGAACCTCAAGCAGATGGTTTTAGAAATTATCTAAATGGTGGTAAATCAATTGTATCAGCTGAAGAAAAGTTAGTTGATAAAGCACAATTAATGGGTCTTACTGCTCCAGAAATGACAGTGCTAATGGGTGGTATGCGTGTTTTAGATACTAATTTTGATAACTCAAAGCATGGAGTTTTCACCAATAAACCTGGTGTGTTAACGAATGATTTTTTTACAAATTTATTAGACATGAATACAACATGGAAAGAAACTGATAAATCTGAGCAAACATTCGTTGGAATAGACAGAAAGACAAAAAAAACAAAATGGAAAGGTACAAGAGTTGATCTTATCTTTGGATCAAATTCACAACTAAGAGCTTTAGCGGAAGTTTATGCATGTGAGGATTCACAAGATAAATTTATAAATGATTTTATCACTGCATGGGTAAAAGTAATGAATGCTGATAGATTCGATTTAAGACTTAATTAAAATAAATTATTAGAAAAATTATGGAAAAAGCTACCTTTGATGATTTTTATGAAGTACCTAATCTAAATTTTGATATTTCAAGACTAAGGTCAGATTTAGATAAAATATTGAAAAATAAAAAATTCAACTCACCAGGAGTTACACATTTTGGTGCAATACCAATAAATCAAATTCCAAATGATGAAAATTCTATTAAAGGAAATAATATAAGGGGTAAATACTGGACAATCGCTGATGATACTGGAAAAGAAGTTTCAAGGGATGTGGATATAGATGAATCTAAATATACACAATTAGTTCCAGAGTTTGAAAAAACTTATTTTAAAGAAGTTTTCGAAATATTAAGTAAAAAATATAAATTAGGAAGAGTTAGACTTTTGTTAAAAGAACCAAGATCAACTTTAAGTTGGCATAAAGATCCTGAGTGTAGGCTTCATGTACCAATTATAACTAATAAAGGTTGTTCGATGGTAATCGAAAATGTTGCAAAACACCTTCCAGCTGATGGCAAAGTTTGGATAACAAATAATACCAAATATCATAACTTTTTTAATGGTGGTGAACAGGCAAGAATACACTTGGTAGCATGTGTTCTAGAAAGTCCTTTCAAAAAATAAATGGAAGTAACTAGCGGCATATTTAAAGCAGCTGGAAATATTTACAGCAATAACAAAGGTTCAATCTTAAGAACTATTATTTATACAATTGGACATTTTGCTATCGCTATTACAGTTTTAATGTTGGTTGCAGATGTGTCTTTTTCTATAGCGTTGACAGATGCAATTGTTGAACCAATCGCTAATTCAGTCTGGTACTTTATTTTAGATAAGTGGTGGGCAAGTAAATCAAAGTAATTAAGCCTTTAATTTTTTTTGTTAGATAAAATTTGAGATTAATAATTATTCTCAAAAAAAATACGCTAATGATAATTATTCTCACATATTTTTCTTGAATGAACTTTTTTTCATATTTAGTCTCTTACAATGCAAATCGAAAATTTTAATTGTAAAAAATGTGGTCTTACAATTTCTTCAACTTGTTCTAAATGTAATAAAGTTGTTGATGTTGAGGTTCTTGATGATGGTTGTATTGTACAAAAAACTAAATGTGGTGATTGTGCAAATACTCCTGTAATCAAAGATGTTTGTTCACAGCAAAAGTAATAAATAAATATTTTGAAAAATACTAATTAACCTTACCCCAAAGGTTTTTATTATCAATCCAACCTTTTAAATTTCCTGTCTGAACTTTACACCAGTTACCATCACATTTTTTAACAACCAAAACCCTACCCTGTTTTATATTTGCTAATGGTCTAGAAAAATTAGATGGTTTTTTAAATAAAATTTTATCCTTTAGTAGAATAACAGAATTTATTGGTTTTAATTGTGACCAGTGTATCCAACCACTATTATTTTTGGAATCTATAATTCTCCTCCAATTTTCTTTTTTATCTATTTGTTTAATTGGTAAATCTATTTTTTTATAAATGAATTTAATTGGTGACTCAAGGCTAGGACCATATCTAACATTAACTTTATTTTTCTTGAGTGACAAAAAAATTTCCTCAGAATTAACAAACGAAAAAGGGAACAATAAAAAAAAAATTACCAGAATTTTAATAAAAAATATTTTTTTAAACATTCTTTAATTTGCTTAATTTGACTTTTCTAAAATTTAAATTTAGTAAATCTAAAATTAGGATATAGCCATTTAAATTTTCACCAATATTCAAGATTTTTTTTAAAATTTCGTTTGCTTGAATAGTACCAATGATACCTGCCACTGTTCCCAAAACTCCTTCATATTCGCAGTTCAATATATCATCTGATATTTTTTTTTCTTGAAAAAAACTTCTTATGCAAGGAGTTTTGTTATCTTTAAAATCAAAAGTAAAAATATGTCCATTAAATTTACTTATAGCTCCAGTTACTAAAAATTTCTTAAATTTCTTACAAGTATCATTTATTATAAATTTAGTTTCAAAATTATCTGAGCCATCTACAACATAATTATATTCTTTTATAATTTTTTTAAGATTATTTTTATCTATTCTTATTTTATGACAAATAATATTTGTTTTTGAATTGATTTTTTTTAATTTTTTTTTAGCAACCAAAACTTTGGATTTTTTAATATCACTTACGTTATAAAGACTTTGACGATGAATATTCGATAGATCAACATTGTCGTAATCAATAATTCCCAAGGTCCCAACCCCAGCTCTTGTTAAAAATTCTGCAACAGGGCATCCTAAACCACCCATACCAATGATTAAGACTTTTGATTGGATTATTTTTTTTTGACCCAAGGCACCAATGTCTTTTAAGACTATTTGTCTTGAAAATCTCTCAACTTGATTTTTATCTAATTTTGAATTCATTTACCTGTTGAACCAAATCCACCCTCTCCTCTTATTGTTTTAGGTAGATCTTTGACTTCTTCTAATTCCATTCTAATAACTGGAGATAATACCATCTGAGCTATACGATCACCATTATTTATAACAAAATCAGTATCCCCATGATTATAGATGATAACTTTAATTTCTCCTCGATAATCACTGTCTATAGTTCCTGGTGTGTTTAAAACAGTTATATTACTTTTTACTGCTAAACCTGATCTAGGCCTAATTTGAATTTCATAATTTTTATGAAATGCAACTGATAATCCAGTAGGAACTAGTGAAGATGTTTTTGGCTTAACGTTTATAGGTTTTTCAGTGAATGCGGTAAGGTCCATACCAGATGCTCCACTAGTTTTATATTCTGGTAATTGAACTGTAGGATCTAACTTCTTTATTAATACTTTAACCATTAGTTAATTTGATTAACAATTCTATCTACAATTTCTTCTGATATTTCTGATTTTTTTTTTAATGAAAGTTTCTCTTTTTTATTTGGGGTATTTTTATAATGTATAGTTACTTCATTATAATCAGACTCAAAACCAATATTTTTCTTAGACACATCATTTGCTACAATCCAGTCACAATTTTTATTTTTTAATTTTGATATTGCATTTTTATCTAAATTACTAGTCTCTGCTGCAAAACCTATAACTAACTTAGGTCTCATTGAATTATGATTAGAAACATAATTTAATATATCTATATTCTGTTCTAAATTTATATTAAACTTTTCTTGTTTTTTTATTTTGTTTTGACTCTTTTTATTTATCTTATAATCAGCTACTGCAGCAGAAAATACTGCTATATCTGTCGGTAAATTTATTTGAGTAGCTTTAAACATTTCCTCTGCGGTCTCGACTTTAATTAATTTGATATCCTCATCAATTGTTAAGTTAGTAGGCCCTGATATCAAAGTAGTATTAAATCCTCTTCTAGATAAAGACTTTGCTATTTCATAACCTTGTTTTCCACTTGATTTATTTGTTATAAATCTAACTGGATCAATATATTCATTAGTTGGACCAGCTGTAACCAAAGCTTTAATTTTTTTATTTTTAAGTTGAGAAAATAAAAAACTACAAATTTCATTAAATATATCATATGGATCAGACATTTTCCCTTCTCCATATTCTCCACATGCCATATCACCTGTTACAGGACCTATAAATTTATATCCAAAACTTTTTAGGATTTTAAAATTGTCTTTTGTTGAAGGATGTTCCCACATTCTTACGTTCATTGCTGGAGCTAAAAATACTTGTTTGTTAGATGCTAAAATTACAGTTGAAGCTAAATCTTCAGAAGAACCTTGACTTAGTTTTGAAAGTGTATTCGCAGTTGCTGGAGCAACAACTATTACATCAGCCCATCTTGATAAAGCAATATGGTCCATTTCTGTCTCATTTTCCACATTAAATAGATCATCATAAACCTTACCTTGTGATAAAGATGCTATTGATAAAGGTGTTACGAACTCTTTAGCACTTTTAGTTAAGATAGTTTTTATTTCAGCATTATTTTTTTTAAACAATCTAATCGTTTCAAGGCTTTTATAAGCAGAAACGCCACCACAAATTACAAATAGAATTTTTTTTGTTGTTAAATCTTTCATCGGCTGAATTAAAATACCAATAGACCTACAATTACAAGGGCTAATAATCCAATAATAGATTGATTTCTAAAAGCAATCATTTCAGATTTTTTAGTATTTAAAGCTGTGTAAGAATTTGAGTTTTGAGGTATTTGTCCGCTTGCTAAATAAGTAAGAGCTTGATTTGCTTTATCCATTATTTCAGGAAACTCTGGCAATCTTTTAATTACTTCTGATGTATTTTGAAGTGTTTCATTTATAGTTGTCATTGGATCTTTTGTTTCTTTTAGCCAACTTTCAAGCACAGGTTTTGAAGTTGTCCAAATATTAGTGTTAGGGTTAAGTTTTCTTGCTACACCTTCGACTACAACCATTGTTTTTTGTAACATCAAAAGTTGAGGTTGAGTTTGCATATTAAATTTTTCAGTAACATCAAATAGTTGTTTTAATAATTTTCCACCAGAAATATCTTTTACTGCTTGACCAAAAATTGGTTCACCGATTGATCTTAATGCTTGAGCTAAATCATCAATTGGAACCCCTTTTGGAACTAGTCCTGCAACTAAATGTACTTCAGCAACTTTACGATAATCTCTTTGAATAAATCCAAATAATATTTCAGCCAAAAATCTTTTGCTCATTTTATCTAATCTACCCATAATTCCAAAATCTATAGGAACAATATGACCGTTATTATCTATAAATATATTTCCTTGATGCATATCAGCATGAAAAAAACCATCTCTCACAGCGTGTCTTAAAAAATTTTGTATAATATCCTCGGCAATCTTTTCTGTATTTAAATCTCTTTTTTTGAGTTCCTCAGTTTCTCTTATAGAAATGCCTTCTACCCAATCAAGCGTCATTACATTTTCACTTGTAAAATTCCAATAAATTTTAGGCACCCTAAACCCAACATCGTTTTTAGTATTTTCTGAATATTCATTAGCAGCAGCAGCTTCAAATCTAAGATCCATTTCAAGGTTTGTTATTTCCTTTAATAAGAAAACGACTTCAACTAATTTAAGTCTTTTAGTTTTTTTAATCAGTGACTCAACTATAAAAGCAAACAACATCATAGCATCTATTTCTTCATTAAACATTTTTTTAATGTTTGGTCTTAAAATCTTAATTGCTACATCTTTTATTGTGCCATCATCGTTAATTTTAGCTTTATGTACTTGAGCTATAGAAGCTGCTGCCACTGGTTCGCTCAAATCAATTATAGAATTATATGTATCACTACCTAAGTCATTTTTTATTATCTCTTTAGCTTGAATTAATGAGAATGGTGGCAACCTATCCTGAAGGTTTTCTAATTTTTTTGAGAGCTCTTCTCCAATAATGTCTGGTCTTGTTGCTAGAAATTGACCTAGTTTTATAAAAGTTGTTCCCATTGACTCCAATGAGCTAGATAAACGTTCACCTTCATCTTGATTAATATTTATTTCCTTTTTTGTGAAAAATGAAAAAGATAAAACTTTAAACAAAATCCTTACAGCTAATGGAGGTTCTTGAAATTTTGAAATTATAGTTAATATATCAGACCTAGCTACTTTTCTTCCAAGTTGAAATAAAGTAATTATTTTTTTTAACATTAAATTTTCCATCCACTATGTATAGAAACTATTCCACCAGAAAGGTTTCTGTAAGTACAATTTTGAAAACCATTCTTTTTCATTAAATCAATCAATTCATCTTGGTTAACGAAGTTTTCAATACTTTTCACAAGATATTCATAAGGCTCTTTATCACCAACAATCAATTTTCCAATTGAAGGAATAACTTTTGAATATTTTTTATATACAAAGTCCAATCCAGAATTTTCTATTTTTGAAAATTCCAGACATAAATATCTCCCACCAGGTTTTAATACTCTGTATGCTTCACTTAAAGATCTATTTAAATCTTTCGTATTTCTTAAACCAAAACTAATAGTATAAAAATCAAATGAATTTATATCCATAGGAAGTTTTTCTGCTGAAGCCACAACCCAGTTTAAGTTATTAAATTTTTTTAGTTTTTCTTTCCCTTTTTTGATCATACCGATATTTGGGTCAACACATGTAACATAAGACTTTTTATTTACATTATTAAGAAAGAGCTTAGCTATATCACCAGTTCCACACGCCACATCAATTAGTTTTTGATTTGATGATGGATTCATCATATTTAACAGATCTTTTTTCCACAATCTATGAACCCCTAATGACATAAAATCATTCATTAGGTCGTATTGATCATAAACTTGATCAAAAACATTTTGTACTAATCCTTTTTTATTTTGTAGATATTGTTGCATAATAATTAATATATATTGAATATAGTATCAAATGCCAGAATTACCAGAAGTAGAAATTGTAAGACAATCGCTAGATAAAAACATTAAATATAAAAAGGTTAAAAATGTAATAATAAGAAATAGAAACTTAAGATTTAAAATTCCTTTAAAATTTGAAAATTTTTTAAGAGGTCAGGAAATAACTAAAGTAGATAGATTTTCAAAGTATTTAATTCTATCTTTATCAAACAATAGTTTTTGTTTATTACATCTTGGTATGTCAGGGACAATACATTTGGTATTCAATAACAAAAAAAACTTTTTAACAAATACTAGCTTCTATAATTCTCCAATGTTACCAAATAAGCATAACCATATAGAAATAATTTTTTCAGATTTAAAGATTATTTATAATGATCCAAGAAGATTTGGTTTTTTACAAATTATAGAGGATTCAAATTTATTAAAAAAAAGATTTGAACATCTTGGTCCAGAACCATTTTCCTCTAATTTTGATTTAAGTTATATACTTTCATTTTTTAAGGGTAAAAAAAAAAATATTAAAAATTTTTTGTTAGATCAAAATTTTGTATCTGGAATTGGTAATATTTATGCAAGTGAAATTTTATTTTTGAGTAGAATTAATCCTACCAAAAAAGTACATTTATTAAAAAAAAAAGATTGTAAAAAAATTATTATCAATTGTAAAAAGGTTCTATCAAATGCGATTAAAAAAGGAGGCTCAAGTATAAAGGATTTTAGGAATACAGAGGGTGAGACGGGCAGCTTTCAAAAAAATTTTAATGTTTATGAAAGAGAGGGATTAAATTGTAAACGATCCAAATGCAAAGGTATTATTAGAAAAAAAACCATTTCAAATAGATCAACTTTCTTCTGTAATTTTTGTCAAAATAATTAATTATTTAATTGACCAATATTAATTCTCAAGTTATACCCCTGCGCATATGGCTAATACCAAATCTGCAATCAAAAGAATAAGACGAATTTCTAAACAAACTTCTGTCAATAAAGCAAGAAAAAGTAGATACAAAAATGCTTTGAAGAAAATGAACCTTTTAATAGAAAAAAAAAATAAATCTGAAGCTGTTAAATTCTTACCTAAGTTGAATTCTGAGTTAATGAAAGTTGCAAAATCTGGTGTAATTAAAAAACAGAACGCATCGAGAAATGTTTCGAGATTTTCTAAAAAGATATCTTTACTTTAAATTATAAACTTTAAGTTGATTCAACTTTAAGCATACACTTCATATATACTTTGAGAGCTTGGTTGAACAATATTTAGATTTAGTAAATATTTTAATATATTAAATTCAATTATAAATTTTATTTCTTAAAATTGTAAATAAATTTTCTGTCAAGTAATTTTATATTTTTAATAAATTAAATTACACAATCCTAGATTTTATTTTTTTTATTTTTTTTTAAAAAATTTGTTGCAATAATTTCATTATGGTTCTAACTGGAGTCTCCCCAATAAATATGAACATTTCTTACACAAATAAAAATTTCAGCAATTCGAAAGTAGAAACTTTTGATTGGTTAATAGTCCAGAAAGAAATGAAAAATAAATTAGGGGCTGATATCTATGAAAGTTGGCTTAAAAAAATAAATTTTGAGGAAGAAATAAATAACTATGTACTGTTATCTGTTCCCACTAGATTTATCCGTGATTGGATTACTTCAAGATACTTAGACCAAATTTTAAAAATTATCAAAGATCATAAAAAAGATATAATTCGAATTGAATTTAAAATTGTTGAAAAAAACAATGACAATATAAGTAATAATCAAAATATTAGTCCTTTAGAAAGTAAAGAAAATGTGTCTTTTATAAAAGACTCATATCTTCAATATAATCGTATTGATCCAAATAAAAAATTTGAAAATTTTATTACTGGATCGAGTAATAATCTTGCTTATCAAGCTTCGGTAAAAGTTTCAGAAAACATTTCCCATTATAACCCACTCTATATTTATGGTGGTGTTGGGATGGGTAAGACGCATCTTTTAAACTCAATAGGACTTGAATTAAAAAAAGATAATAAAGTGATGTTTATTTCAGCAGAGCGTTTTATGTATCAATTTGTTAAATCTATAAAATCAAATGATATGGTTAAATTTAAAGAATATTTTAGAAATACTGACGTTTTATTAATAGACGATATCCAATTTATGAATGGCAAAGAAGCAATGCAAGAAGAATTCTTTCATACTTTTAATGCTTTATTAGATAAGGGATCTCAAATTATTGTTTCTGCAGATAGATCTCCAAATAAATTATCAAGAATACAAGAAAGAATTAAATCTAGATTTTCAGGGGGATTAGTTGTTGATATTCAAAAACCAGATTATGAACTAAGAAAAAAAATTGTTGAAAATAAAATTAAAGATCTAAATAGTTTATATGCTGAACAATTTAAAATATCTCAAGAAATTACTGATTTTATAAGTTCAGAAATAACAACTAGTGTAAGAGAATTAGTTGGAGCAATTAATCGAGTAGTATCATTTTCAAGAATTTATAAAAAATTACCAAATCTTGCTGAAACGAAAGTGGTACTGAAAGATCTACTAAATTTATATGAAAATAAGGTAACCATTGATCAAATTCAAACAGTTGTATGTAAATTTTTTAAGATTAGTAAAAATGAAATGTTATCTTCAAGAAGATCAAGATATTTAGTGAGACCAAGACAGACAGCTATCTACTTAACAAAAATCTTAACTTCAAAATCTTTGCCTGAAATTGGAAGAGAGTTTTCGAACAGAGATCATACGACCATAATACATTCTGTTAAAACTATTGAAAAATTAAAAGTTAAAGATCTAGATATGCTGGACAATATAAACAAACTTAAAAACCAAATATTGTATAATAACGCAGAAAATGAAATTTAACCTTAACCAACAAGATTTACAACAAGCACTAAATTACTGTCAAGGAGTGATAGAAAAAAGAAGTACTCTTCCAATATTATCAAATATTTTATTAAATGCAGAAAAATCAAAACTTACTATTACAGCAACTGATTTAGATTTAATTTTTATTCACCAAATAGATAACGTTGAAGTTTTAGAAGAAGGTAAAATCACAACAACATCCGCAATTATGTACGATATAGTAAGGAAATTTTCTTCTGGAAAAAAAATAAATTTAACTTTAACAGACATAAGCAAATTACATCTAGAGTCTGAAAAATCTGTTTTTAACCTTAACTGTATAAGTGCTTCAGAATTTCCATTAACAGATGAAAACTTTAATCAAAATGAATTCTCAATAAAATCAAAAAACCTTTTAAAATTATTAAACAAGTGTAAGTTCTCTGTTTCAAATGACGAAACAAGACATTATTTAAGTGGGATCTATTTTCATCAAACAGAATTTGAAAATAAAAATTATCTCACAGCTGTTGCCACAGACAGTCATAGGATGTCTATATCAAAGATTAGATTAGATCAAAAAATAGACTTTGATCCCATTATACTGCCAAAGAAAACTATTTTTCAATTATGTTCATTATTAGAAAATTATGAAGGAGATGTAAAAATTTCAAATATTAAATCTAAAATAAAGTTTGAATTAAATAATAGTATTTTGATTTCAAAATTAATTGATGGAAAGTTTCCAAATTATATTCAGGTAATACCAAAAAATAATCAAAAAAAATTAGAAATAGACCTTAAGCTTTTTTTAGACTCTGTTGATCGAGTTGCTTCTGTATCGCTTGATAAAAAGGATGGTGTAAAGTTTAATTTAGCTAAAGACACTTTAAACTTGTCTGTAAATAACACTAATAGTGGTGATGGAAAAGAATTACTTTCTGTACAATTTGATAACGAGTTAGAAATCAGTTTTAATTCAAGGTATCTGTTAGATGTAGCATCTCAACTTGATGGAAGTAAAATAGAGTTATTTTTTAATGACACTGGATCTCCAGTATTAATAAAGGATCCTGGTGACTTTGATAGTATTTTTGTAGTAATGCCAATGAAGGGTTAATTTAATAAATCTAATTCTGAATAGATATTATTTTCTAAAATTTTCATAAATTCTTCTCTAGAATACTTGGGCTCTATAGGTTTTAAGATTGAAATAGTTATATTTTTGTTTGAATTTTTTAAACCTTTTTTGGGCCAAACGTAACCAGAATTAATAGCAACAGGTTGGCAAGTAATTTTTAATTCTTCATAAATTCTTGAAGCACCTTTCTTAAAAGGCGGTCTTTCATCTGGCAAAACTCTTGTTCCTTGTGGAAATATTATAAGTGGTTGATTTGAATTTGAAATTTTTTTTGATATATCTTCAAAGAATCCTAAATTATCTTTAGTGATCTTATCTCTTTGAATAGAAATTGATCCAATTTTTTTTAAATACCACCCAAATATAGGTATACGGAGCAATTCCTTTTTCAAAATAAATATTGGTGAATTAAAGATAGTTTGTAAATAAAAGGTTTCAAACATAGATTGATGAGAAGCTGCTATAAAAAACCTCTCATTTGTAATCATATTTTCTTTACCTTTAATAGTAATCTTAGTAGATAAAAAAACTTTTAAGCAAAAACCAGTCCAATACCCCATCAACTTCCCACCAATTAGTACTATTTTTTTTGGTAAAAAAAATGCAGGTAAAAAAATTAGTGAAATAATTATTATTCCTAAAAAAAATAAAATTGAAAAAATTATATTTCTAATCATTTTTGTCAAAAGCTACATCAAGTCTTTGTGCTTTTGTCTTTTTCTAATTATTTTAATTTTTGATCCTTTTATTAATAACTCTATTGGCTTAGGTCTAAGATTATAATTTGAGCTCAAAGACATTCCATATGCTCCGACATCACAGATAACTATAAAATCATTTTCTTCAAGTTCTTGAAAATTTTTTAAAGTAGTAAATTTATCAGTACTCTCACAAATTGGCCCTACAACTTCATAAGTTTTTTTTGAATTTGTATTTTTTTTAACAGAAGGCAACATCTTATGTGAAGCACCATATAATGCTGGTCTCATGAAATCATTCATAGCAGCATTAATAATGACAAAATTTTTTTTTCCACTTTTTTTAATATAAATTACTTTTGAAACTAGAGTGCCTGTATCACCTATAATTGATCTACCAGGTTCAAATATAATTTTTGATTTGTTATTTTTTAAAAACTTTTTTATAGCAATATTGTATCTTTTGTAATTAAGTTTTTTATCATTATTGTCATAGGAAATTCCCATCCCTCCACCGAGGTCTATAAACTCAAATTTATGATTAACTTTATTTATAATTTTACCGAGAATTCTGAGCATTTTTTCATATGGTCTATGATCTAAAATTTGACTTCCAATATGAACACTTAAACATTTAAGGATTATATTGCTAGAGCCTTTACAATATTTAACAAGCTCACAAAAAGTTTTTTCGTTAACACCAAATTTATTTTCTTTTTTTCCAGTTGAAATTTGTTGCAAAGTTTTTGCGTCTGTATTAGGATTTAACCTTATACCTACATGAACTTTTTTCTTTTTTGATTTAGCTATTCTTTCAATTTCTTTAATTTCACTTTCAGATTCAGCATTTATTAAAAGTATATTTTTATCAATAGCATAGTCTATTTCATTTGATGTTTTTCCTACTCCAGAAAAAACAATTTTTTTGGGCTTTATACCTGCTTTAATAGCTATCATTAATTCACCCATTGATACAACATCCGCCCCGAGACCTAATTTACTAATTTCCTTAATCAAATTAACATTTGTATTAGATTTGACTGAAAAACATATTAATGGAGAAAAGGATTTAAAATTTTTCTTAAAATTTTTAATATTTTCTTTTAATTGTCTATAGGAGTAACAATAAGTTGGAGTTTTATACTTTTTAGCAATATTTTCTACAGCAACTTTTTCAATTGAAAGCTTTTTATTAATGTATTTCATTATACTTTATTTTTAAGAACTGTTTGTAGATCAGTTTTTTTTTCAGGATCTTTGTATATAGGGTCCCCTTTTTTTCCACACGAAACTATTAAGCAACTTAGAGTTAAAAAGAAAAAAATTTTTTTAATCATTTAGTTTTTTTATACTTCATTATCATTTTTTTAATATTATCAAAAGATGTTCCTCCATAAGATCTTTTAGAATTAACAGAGTTCTTTAAATCAAATACTTTAAAAACATCATCTTTAAGTCCTGGTACAATTTTTTTCATTTCATCTAAACTTAATTCATTAAGATTTTTTTTCTTTTTTTCTGCTAGATTTACAATCCCCGCTGTCTTTTGATAAGCTTTTCTAAAAGACATGGAGTGACTTTTAACAAGATAATCTGCTAAGTCTGTCGCTGTAATATAACCATTATTTGCAAGTTTAAACATTTGTTCTCTGTTTGGCCTTAAGTTTTTTATAACTTCCTCAAAAATTTTTAAGCAACCAATTAAAGTATCATAGGATTTAAAAACTATTTCTTTATCATCTTGAAGATCTTTAAAATATGATAATGGTAATCCTTTCAAAATTGTTAGCATAGAAAATAAATTTCCATAAGTACTCCCTGATTTTCCTCTTAAGAATTCTAAAAGATCTGGATTTTTTTTTTGAGGCATTATGGATGAGCCAGTAACAATTTTGTCTGATAAATTTATTAAGTTGTAAGCATCAGAATTCCAAATAATAAGTTCCTCTGCAATTCTAGAAATGTGCATTGAACAAACTGACACACTATAAAGAAAATCTAAAACAAAATCTCTGTCAGAGACAGTATCAATTGAATTATTAGTTGGTTTATTAAATCCTAATTTTTTTGTAGTATAGTATCTGTCAATATTAAATGATGTTCCAGTAAGCGCAGCTACACCTAAAGGATTTTCATTTAAATTATCTAGATTGTTATTAAATCTTTTTTTATCACGACTAAACATTTCGACATATGCCATAAGATAATGTGCAAAAGAAATTGCTTGTGCGTTTTTGAGATGTGTAAAACCTGGCATTATAGTGTAAATATTTTTTTCAGCTAATTTAAGTGACGTTTTAATTAATGAATTCAATTTTAAGTTTATTTCTTTATTCGCTGATTTAATCCATATTTTAAAGTCAGCTATAACTTGATCATTTCTCGAACGAGCCGTGTGCACATATCCCGCCTCATCTCCAATGATTTGAAAAAGTCTTTTTTCGATATTCATATGAATATCTTCATATTTTTTATTAAATTCTAATTTATTTTTTGATATTTCTTTTTCTATTTTATTAAGTCCATAAATAATTTTATTTTTAATTTTAAAAGTTATTATTTTTTGTTTAAATAACATCTCTACATGAGCAATAGATACAGCTATATCTTCCTTATAAAGTCTTTTATCAATGTTTATAGAGCTCCCAAGTTTCTGAAAAAGATTAGATGTATTATCTTTAATTCTAGTACCCCATATTGCCTGGTTGTTTTTATTTTTTGCCATGATAATTAATTATACCTATTTAACATGAGATTTTTAATAATTTTAATTTTTTTAATATTTAATTCATTTGCTATAGAGGCATCTGATATAAAAAATCTCGTTATAAACAAAGATTTAAAAAAATATGAAGATTTAACGTTTTTAGATGATCAAAATAATCAAATAGACTTAAGTGATTATAGAGGAAATTTGATCTTATTGAATTTTTGGGCAACTTGGTGTGCTCCTTGTAAAGAAGAAATGCCCTCTTTAGATTTATTACAAAATCAAGAAAATTTAGATAAATTAAAAATTTTTCCAATAAATGTTGGGCAAGATAATCTTGAAAACTCATTAAAATTTTTTGAAGATCTAAAAATAAAAAATTTAAAAATTTATTTTGACTCACCTATAACTTTGGCTAAAAAATTTGGCCTAAGAGGAATACCAACTTCAATTATATTCAATAAGGATGGATTAGAGTTTGCTAGAATAATTGGATCTATAGATTTTAATGATCAAAAGTTTATTGATTGGTTAGCAAATTATAATTAATTTTTAAAAAAATACGCAAAACAAACTAAAATTATTACTGCAATGAATTGTAGTAAAACTCTTAATTGCATTAATTTGTTGGAATATTTTTTACTTGTTTCCCCACCTTTAAACAAAGTGCCAATACCTAGAATTAAAACTACTCCAACTGCGATTAAAAATGTTATAGATAAAATTTTTACAATTGTTCCAGAAATCATAATAGTATTGTAGGGTATTTTAAAAATAAAAAAACATAATTCATAAAGTATGACATTCTGCCTAGATACAATAATCATAAAACCAGAGAACAATGCTGAGATTAAAAATGCTATTATTTTACTTCATGGCTATGGGGGAGATGGTAAAGATATAAGTGTATTATCATTGAATTGGAAAAGACATTTACCAAACACAATTTTTATTTGTCCTAATGGTCACGAAAGGTGTCATATAAATCCATCTGGATATCAATGGTTTGATTTATCAAACGAAGATCCAAAATATATTTTGGTTCAATCTCAGATAGCTGAAAAAAAATTGAGCCAATTTATTGATGAAGTCAAAAAAGAATATAATATTGATAATGATAAAATTTGCTTATCTGGTTTTAGCCAGGGATGTATGATGTCTATAAACTTGGGATTGACGGCTGACAAAGAATTTAATTGTATTGTAGGTTTTTCCGGAAAAATAATTGATCCAGAAGATCTAAAGTTGAGAAAAAAAGTCGCAACAAGCACATTACTAATTCATGGCGATGCAGATCAGGTAGTAATGCCAAATTTTTTGTTAGAAGCAAAAGATTTTTTTATTAGAAATGATATAGAAATTGAAACTCACATAATAAAAAATTGTGACCACCATATCCCTATAGAAGCGTCAAGCATAGCATTAAATTATATTTTAAAAAAATTTTAATATTCCTTATCATTGAAAATCTTTTTTATTTAAGCTAATGTTTAAGTATGAATAATTTTATTGAGCAAGATGTCTCGCTAGAAAAATGTCCAGCATTAGTTTTAAATGCAGATTATAGACCCTTAAGTTATTATCCTTTATCTCTGTGGTCTTGGCAAGATACTGTTAAGTCTGTATTTTTAGATAGAGTTATCATTGTGAACAATTATGATAGAGTTGTAAGAAGTCCATCTTTTAATATGAAACTACCAAGTGTGATTGCACTAAAAGATTATATTGTACCTCAATCAAAACCTAGTTTTACAAGATTTAACGTTTTCTTAAGAGATAAATTTTCATGTCAGTACTGTGGAAGCAGTGAGGAACTTACATTTGATCATTTATTACCAAGATCAAAAGGTGGTGAAACCCATTGGGATAATGTTGTAACAGCTTGTTCAGCATGTAATGTAAGAAAAGGTGGAAAACTACTCAAATCATCTGGAATGAAACTTCATCAATACCCCTATCAACCATCTACTGAGGATCTACATCGTAATGGTAAAAACTTTCCTCCCAATTATCTTCACAAAAGTTGGATGGATTATCTATATTGGGATGTAGAGTTAGAAGCTTAAATTTAAACTTTCTCAGAAATATTAATAGCTATTTTTGAACCAGTTTTAATAATTTTATCCATAATAGAATAGATACCTTTTTTTGTTGCTCCTTCTTCATAAGCAATATCTTTATGGTGTAATTCATCGTCCCTAAATTTAGTAATCTTTTTTTTTAATTCTTTTTCTTCAGGACCTAATTGATTAATTTGACTTAAATAATGCTTATCTATAACCTCCTCTACAGAAGCCGTACAAAGCATTGCTGCTTTTTTTCCAAGTAAAGTGGAACCAAAACCAAGTCCCACACCTAATAAGTCCCACAGAGGTAAAAATTTTGTTGGTTTAATATTTCTTTTTTTAATTTCTTTTTCAAAAAATTGACAATGTTCTATTTCGTGAACTTTCATTTCCTCAATAGTTTTTTTTAAATCTTCGTTTTTAACAAGAGTATTTAGTGCTAATAATTGACCTTCATAAATTTTTACTGCACCACGTTCGCCAGCATGGTCAACTCTTATAAATTCCTCTACTTTGCTACTTGTATTTTTCATATAAAATATAAATTTTTATAAGCAGTATTATTAATATTAAATTTAACAACATATTAATACTTGTCAGAGATAATCCAAAAATTCTAAATGTCACATCTTTACAACTGACAGTCTTTTCCTGTAATTGTTTCAGTATTTCCTCTTTTGAGATAATTCCAGTCATATTTTTTAAGCCACAAACTGCAGATTCTTCAAATATGCCTTGTTCAATCCCTAGATGGTAGACTGAAATAGCAAAAGAGAAACAGAATGTAAGTATTAATAACAAAATTATAAACTTTTCATTTTTTTTGAAAAAATAATTTAAAGTTATTAAGATTATGCTAAATGCATAAGGTATTCTTTCTATCAAGCATAGATTACAAGGCTGATGTCCAAGAGCATATTCTATAAAATATGCAGAAATAATTGAAACTAAACTTATTATGAGAATTAATCTTAAATAAAAATCAACTTTTAAATTAGTCATAAAATTTTAAAATTAAATAGATTATGACTCCGATTATAACAATTAATATTCCAATAATTGTAAACCATTTAGATCCGTGTTTTTCCATAAATTTAGTGAATAAATTTCCAAATTTAAAAGATAAATAAGAAACAATAAAAAAACGTAACCCTCTAGATATTAAACTTATAACTATAAAAACTAAGATATTAAATCCGATTAAACCACTTGCTATAGTAAAAACTTTATAAGGTAATGGGGTAAAACCTGCTAAAAAAAAGTATACTTAACCAAGCATAAAATCCTTCACTGTTTATTAGATTATTTTTAAGGGTAATTAATTTATCTTCATATCCATAAAAAGTCACAACTTGCATTCCTATATCAAAAAAAAAAGCTCCAATGAAATAACCTAATGTACCACCTAAAACAGAAAATATTGTTGCAATAAGAAATATCTTAAAAAAATCATCTTTTTTTGAAATAACCATTGGCACTATCATTACATCTGGTGGTATCGGAAAAAACGAACTTTCAATAAAAGAAACAGCTGCTAGGTAGTATTTTGAACTTTTATGAGCCGCCAAATCTAAACATTTTTTATAAAGAGCATTAAACATTTTTTGGTTTTAATATAATTTTAGTTCTTATACTATTTAATAAATAATTAAACAATCGAGGGCGAATGGCGGAACTGGTAGACGCGCACGACTC
The DNA here is from genome assembly GCA_902521885.1 of uncultured Pelagibacteraceae bacterium. Taxonomy (GTDB): domain Bacteria; phylum Pseudomonadota; class Alphaproteobacteria; order Pelagibacterales; family Pelagibacteraceae; genus Pelagibacter. The sequence goes on along the minus strand of CABYTJ010000003.1, from coordinate 30,442 downwards.
AAAATCGTGTTTCGCAAGAAGTGAGAGTTCGATTCTCTCTTCGCCCACCAAATTATGGAACTTAAAGAAATAAACAGTTTAGTTGAGCTTTTTTTTAAAAAATTTGAGGAAAAATTTTCAAATGTCTCTGAAAAAAAAAATAAAGAGATTTTTTTAATATCCCTTAAAAACAAAGAATTTTCAGAGACAAATACCGGACCATATACTTACTCTTGGGGAAATATTGAAACAAAAATAAAAATTTTATCAAATTATTTAAATAATATAATTTCAAAAGGTGATAGATGTATTTTATTATCAGAGAACAGACCTGAATGGTTAATTTCCGACATAGCAATAATGAATGCAGGTGGAGTAACGGTCCCACTTTTTACGACTTATTCCAAAGATGATTATAAATACATTATAAAAGATTGTGAACCGAAAGTATGTATTGTTTCAAATAATGATCAATTTAAGAAAATTAAAAATTATATTGAAGAAAATACCATTGTAATTTCAATTGATAGATTTGATGAAACAATAGAATTTTTTGAAAATATTTTTTTGAAAGATGAAACTAGTCTTGAAAAATCAATCAAATCTGCTGATCCTTATAATAATGATTTAAGAAGAAATGATTTAGCTTGCATAATTTATACATCTGGAACCACAGGAAACCCAAAGGGAGTGATGCTCAGTCATGGAGGAATTTTATCAAATTGTGAAGGAGCACAAGAAATTTTAAAATCATTAACTAAAAAAGATCCTCCAGTTTTCTTAACTTGGCTTCCATTATCTCACTCATATGAACATACTGTTCAATATGTTCAAATATTACTTGGAGCAAAAGTCTTTTACGCTGAAAGTTTAGAAAAATTATTACCTAATATGGCTATTGCAAAACCTACCATCATGACCGCGGTTCCAAGATTTTATCAAAACTTATATACTAAAATTTCTTTAAATTTCTTAAAACAAAAAGGACTAAAGAAATTTCTTATAATTAATACTATTTTACTTGGGACTAAAATATTGAATAAAAAACCACTTAGTTTTAAACAAAATTTTATCAATTTTTTTTGTGAGAAATTAGTAAGAAAAAAAATCAAAAAACAGTTTGGTGGTAAGCTTAAGGCCTTTGTTTCAGGAGGGGGTGCCTTAGATCAAAAAATCGGAGAATTTTTAAACTCTATAGGATTACCGACTTTACAAGGATATGGGTTAACAGAGACTTCACCAGTTGTGAGCTGTAATATTCCAGGAGAGATCAGAATTGAGACAGTTGGACCACCTTTTAAAACTAACCAAGTAAAAATAGCTGAGGATGGTGAAATTTTAGTTAAAGGAGAAAACGTTATGCTTGGTTATTGGAAAATGAAAAAGGAAACAGAGAACATAATCAAAAATGGTTGGTTGCACACAGGAGATATAGGAGAGATAACCAAAGAGGGAAATTTGAAGATAACTGACCGAAAAAAAGAAATTATTGTAAATTTAGGAGGTGATAACATATCACCCTCTAAAATTGAAAATTTATTGTGTCTTAATGAAAAAATTAAACAAAGTTTTGTTTATGGAGATAAAAAAAATTATCTTGTAGCTTTAATTATAAGTGAAACAGATGAAAATAAAAAAGAAATTGAGTTTTATTTAGAAACTTTAAATAAAACTTTGTCTTTAGTAGAAAAAATTAAAAAATTTAAATTAATTAAAGAAGAATTTACAATTGAAAATGGAATGTTAACACCAACATTAAAACTAAAAAGAAAAAAAATTTTAGAAAAATATAAAGAAGATTTAGAAAATCTTTATTAATAAAAGTTTATTGTTTGATTATTAAGCGCATAAACACTAACTTTTTTACACATTAAAATTATAAAATATTTTTTTTATTTTAAATTTTTTTATAAAATTTTATCTTTAATTAAATAATTGACATAACGCGTATAAAAAAATAAAAATAGGGTAACAGCGAATCATTTTGATTCGTTTAACTAAAAAAGGGAGCTAAAGATGCCTAAGAGAAGAAAAAAAGCAAAGAAGGCTAAGAAAAAAGCTAAGAAAAAAGCTAAGAAAAGAAGAAGAAGATAGTAACTTAGTATTCTTTATTAAAAACGCTTCTCATAACGATTTCGTGTGAGAGGCGTTTTTTTTATTCCTCTAAAGCAACTTCATTCTCATTTGCAACTTCTGCTACAGGTAATTCCGAAGTAGTTTGTTTCGAAGTCTCAGTATTTGGCTGTGGTTGTGATGCTAAATTTCTTTTTAAAGCTTTATCTAATTTTTTTTGAGTATCTTCTAAGGAAAGATTTAATATTATTTGAAATTCTGTCAATATTCTTTCATAGGCTTTTTCAAATAACTGTCTTTCACTATAAGATTGATCAACCATTAGATCGTCACCTTTATTCAAATCTCTTACTACTTCAGCAAGCTCATAAATTTTTCCAGAGGAGATTTTTGCCTCATATTCTTGAGCCCTTCTACTCCACATAGATCTTTTAATTTTAGGTTTGCTTTTTAAAATTGAAATACATTTATTAACTTGATTAATTGTCGCTAATGGTCTCAAGTGTGACTGCTTATTAACTGGAACCATGCCGTTAGCTTTATCTTTTTCAAATTTGATTATATAAGTTTCAACATCTATCCCACCTATATTTATTTTTTTAAATTCACTTATTTGTCCAACACCATGTTTAGGATAAACAATATAATCTTTTATTTTATACTCTCGTTTCTCTGAATCTTGTTTTTTTACTTTTTTTATTTCTGGCTTTGTTTCGTTATTTTTAGAAATTCTTAAATTTTCAGTTTTTACCTCAGTATTTTTTTCTTTTTTTTTGGTATTTTTTTTTATTAACGATTTTTGAATTAATGACTTTTTAATTTTAGGATTAGTAACCTTTTTAGTAATTTTTTTTGAAGTTTTAGTAACTTTTTTTGGAATTACTTTTTTTTTTGTCTTTTTAGGTTTTTTCTTATTAAATGTTTTCTTTAAAATATTTTTCAAACTTATTTTGCTCATCTTTATATTTTTCATGATCCATTGGGGGATCTTTTTTTTCAGTTATATTAGGCCAGATTTCAGAATATTTTTTATTGATCTCTAACCACTGTTCACTTCCCTCTTCCGTGTCAGCTTTAATGGCATCAACAGGGCACTCAGGCTCACAAACGCCACAATCTATACACTCATCCGGTTTAATTACAAGCATATTTTTTCCTTCATAAAAGCAATCAACTGGACAAACTTCAACACAATCCATCAATTTACATTTTATACATTTATCATTAACTATATAAGTCATTATGAAATTTCTTTTCTAATTTTCTCTTGGATACTTCCCATTATTTTATTATCAATATACATTAATCCTGCAAGTCTACGCATCAGGTTAGTTTCATAAATATCAGCATCTTTATTTGAATATATTATTCTCCATAAAGTTTCTATTATTTCTATTTTCTTTTCATCATCCATCGCTTTCACTTCTTTTGTAAAATCTAAAATTTGATTTGCATTTTCCTCAATTATTTTACTTTGCTCAATGATTTCTTTTATATTTTCTGTATTTGCACCCATTTTTAATAAAGCTTGTTTAATTATCATTTCTTCTTGTTTTGAAAAATTTTCGTCAATTTTACCAGCATGTATCATCAAAGCTGCTATTTTAATCAATTGATTATTATTCTGTTTCTCTATTTTTTTTTTAAAAAACATGATTTAGTTAAAATTTAAATTTTTTAAGACACCAAAAGGATTTTCCTTTTCTATCTTTTTATCTGCTTTTTTAAATATTTTTTTAGGTTTATATTTAAAATAAGTTTCATCATTTTTTTCTAAAACAATATAATTCATACTTTTAAGAAGTTTTTTAAAATTTTCTTTATTACATCCTAATAAATTTAGCATTTCTGGCATCATTTTTACTTGTTTTTCTTTTTCAGAACTAGAATTAATGATTTGAACAAAAAGTCTCTCTAAAATATCAATTCTTATAAAGAAGTTTTCAAATTTTTCAAATCCACAAAGTAACATAAAATTTTTATCTTTAACTTTATTATTATCTATAAAATTTAACCCAAAAGTAGGTGGTTTAAGAGTGAAATTTTTTTGGTTATAATTTTTCCAAAGTAAAGTTCGTAACGAAACAGCATCAGGTTTTATTAATCTATGTAAAAAGACGTGATATCTTCCAAATTTAACACCAAGATCTCTTAAAATCTTTCTTTCGTTTTGTCCTAACTTTTTCAAATATTCAGACACTTGGTCTCTTTTAAGAACACCATTATTCTCATAAAGTTGATAAGCCAAAGCTTTCATAGAGGAATTTCTTTCTTTTAGATTTTTTAAATCAATAAGACTTTTTAAAGTTGTGTTGATTTTATTTTTTAACCAATTTTCTAGAAATTCAAGTAATTTTTGACTTTGATTTTTTTCTAAAATATCATCGACTATTAATTCAATATTTGGATTTAAGTAGTCTCTTCCTGATAATAATCTTGCGATAGGTGAGTCTTTCCAATAAATTTTAAAATCATTTTCAAGATTAATTAAACTTGTTTCAATTATAACTTGAATTCTTTTTTCAAGTTCTGGACTAACTGTTTGCCTTGCTGCCTTTTTAAGAGATTTAATATCAGTTTCTAGGGCTCCTTTTTTTAAATCTAGCTCTAATTTAAGACCATTAATTTTACCAATGAATTGATCATCAATCATAACCTCATTATTATCTAAAATTTTTGTATCAAATTTCATATCCTGTTTTAAACCTCTTGCAAGAATACTAGCTCTTTTATCAATAAAGGTTTTTGTAAGTTCTTCATGTAGTCTATCTGAAAGTTTGTCCTCCAACGATTTTGTTTTTTCTATCCAATAGTCTTGATTTTCTATCCAATTTTTTTTATTTGAAACATATGACCAAGTTCTAACATTTGCAATTCTATTTGATAAAGAATCAACATTTCCATCTAATTTATCCAATTTCATTAGTTGTAAGCGCATGTAATTATCACTTATTTTAGCTTTTTTACTGTTTAAATATTTAAATACACTTGCAATTACATCGTAGTGATTTCCATAAGTTTTTTTAACAAAATCTGGTATTTGACAACATTCCCACAAAAGAATTAACTTTTCTCTATTAAACTCGATATCTTTTAAATTTATATCTCTCAAGAAAAACTTAAGAGCTTTTTCGTCTTCGCATTCATGTATTTTTCTCAACCATTTTTTTTTTGGTTTTTCATCTAACGAATTTATTAAAGTTGAAGGGTTATTAAAATTTAAATCAGAGTTTCTCCAGAATAGTGATTGAATTTCTTCAAATTTATGATTTTCTAATAAATTTACCTCTTCAGCACTAATCTCTTTACATTGACCTGTAATACCAAAATTACCATCATTTAGATATCTACCAGCCCTTCCAGCAATTTGTCCAATTTCAGATAGATTAAGTTTTCTTAATTTTTTACCATCAAATTTTTTTAAATTTGAAAAATAAACCTGATCTAGATCCATATTAATCCCCATGCCTATTGCATCAGTAGCAACAAGAAAATCTACATCACCTGACTGATATAATTCAACTTGAGCGTTCCTTGTCTTTGGACTAAGAGAACCCATCACTATTGCTGCTCCTCCTTTTTGTCTACGGATTAATTCTGCGATTGCATAAACTTCTTCTGCTGAAAAAGCTATAATTGCTGTTTTTCTTTGTATTCTTGAAATTTTTTTATGTCCAGCATATGAAAGTTTAGATAATCGATTTCTATTAATAAATTCTACATCATCATCTAACTTTGAAATAATATTCTTAATAGTATTTGACCCCATTAACATTGTTAATTTAGTTCCTCTCATATTAAGAAGTCTATCCGTAAAAATATGTCCACGTTCATGATCTGCACACATTTGTATTTCATCTACGCCTACAAAATCTAAGTGTTTATCTATAGGCATAGACTCAACAGTGCATAAGTAATATTTTGCATTTGTAGGTATAATTTTTTCTTCACCAGTGATTAAAGCAACCTTATCTAAACCAATTTTTTTGATGACTTTGTCATAAACTTCTCGAGCTAATAATCGTAAAGGAAAACCAATCATTCCACTATCAAAAGACAACATAGTATCTATTGCTAAATGGGTTTTTCCTGTATTTGTTGGACCTAGAACAGCAGTAATTTTATATTTAGTCATTTCTACTTTTGGTATACTTTTTTTTTTACCTACCAGATCTTGTTAGACATATAGAACAAAAATAGACTAAAACATGACCGAATCAGAGAATAAAAAGTTCTCATTTATCTTTTAGCTAAAATTTTCCAAACTCCCGAAGCTGAGGTAATAATTTTATTGTTACATTTTAACTCACAGAATAAGAAGACCAAAGTTTTTGTTTTCTTAAGTATTTTAACTTTTCCAATTATTTCATCATCAACTTTTGATGCACCTATAAATTTTAAATCTAAAGAAATTGTTACACATGGTGCATTCTCAGCAGATCTATGAGCAGCTGTACCAGCACCAGCATCAATTAAAGCAGATAGATATCCACCATGAGTTATACCAGCCATATTTAAATGATTTTTGGTAATTTTAGTTTTGAATTCATATTCATTTTCTGAAATATTTCTGAACAAAACACCTCCATTATGTTTCATAAATCCAGGATTTAAGCTAATTTGTTCAAAATCTTTAGACATTATTTATTATAATACAAAAGTTAAAATTAATAAAATTATAAAAATTAATATAAAAAAATAGATTACAGATTTTTGTAGTGAAGATTTTATAAACCAATCAAACATATTTACCTTTTTTTGGTGCGCCTGCTAGGAGTCGAACCCAGAACCTCCTGGTCCGTAGCCAAGCGCTCTATCCAGTTGAGCTACAGGCGCATTTTTAATTTTATTTAATTATAATATAACAATTTTTAGTGTATTTTAACTACAAGAGAAAACTAAATTTCATGAGTGATAATTCAAAAGATGTAGTTATAGTAGAGGCAGTAAGAACTCCTATAGGTACTTATAATGGGTCCCTTAAAGACATAAGAGCACATCAACTTGGATCGATAGTAATTAATGAGGTTTTAAAAAGAAGCAATGTAAATCCTGATGAAGTAGATGAAATAATTATGGGTCAGGTTTTAACTGCAGGAATGGGACAGAATCCTGCTAGACAAGCTGCAATCAATGCAGGAATACCTGTTTCAAAACCTGCTTATATTGTAAATCAAGTTTGTGGTTCAGGATTAAGAGCTATAATTTCAGGATTTCAATCAATTAAATTGGGAGACTCAAAAATAGTTATTTCTGGTGGACAAGAAAACATGTCAATCGCCCCCCAAATAGCTCTTAAAGAAAATGAAAAAAAAAATTCAGAAAACAAATTTTTAGATGTAATGATGAATGACGGATTACTTGATGCATTTAAGAATTATCACATGGGTGTAACGGCTGAAAATGTTGCAAAGAAATTCAATATATCGAGAGAAGAACAGGATGAATTTGCATTAAATTCTCAAAAAAAAACTTTAGTAGCAATAAAAAATAATAACTTTGAAAAAGAGATAATTGAGGTAAATCTTAACGGAAATACTTTAAAACTTGATGAACATCCAAGAAATAATTTAACCTTAAATGATTTACAAAAATTAAAAACAGTCTTTCAAGAAAATGGAACAGTCACTGCAGGAAATTCATCAGGCATCAATGATGGAGCAGCCGCTTTAATGTTATTAAGTTTAGAAGAGTCTGAAAAAAAATCACTTGAGGTGTTAGCTAGAATAGTATCTTGGGCGTCAGTTGGGGTAGATCCTTCACTTATGGGATTAGGACCTATTAGAGCAATTAAAGAAGCTGTTAAAAAAGCTAACTGGAAATTAGAGGATATAGATCTATTTGAGATTAATGAAGCTTTTGCAGCACAAACTATTGCAGTTATTAGAGAACTGAATATTGATATAAGCAAAGTTAATATTAATGGTGGAGCTATAGCTTTAGGTCATCCAATTGGAGCATCAGGAGCAAGAATATTAATTTCTCTAATATATCAAATGAAAAAACTTAATAAAAAAAAGGGATGTGCCTCACTTTGTATTGGTGGAGGTATGGGTATTGCAATATGCGTTGAAAGAAATTAGGAACTAATTTTTCCGTATTTCTTCTCTAATAAAATTTTTTGAATCCATGTTTTAGCATCTATATAGGTGCTAACTTTTGGTTGAATAAGTACATTTAATAATTTTTTAATCATTTTATTAATTTGAACTTAAAGAATGTCAAAAAATTGAACAGAATGTGTTAAAATTTGCAATTTACTAAGCATTTATGGTGTATAAAACATAATTAATGACTGAAAAATTATTAGTTCCTGATATTGGAGAATTTGAAGGTGTTGAAGTAATAGAAATTCTAGTTCAAGAAGGTCAAGAAATAAAAAAAAATGATCCAATAGTTACTATTGAAAGTGACAAATCAAGTGTAGAAATTCCATCAACTATCGAAGGTAAAATAGAAACAGTTAATGTAAAAATTGGAGATAAAGTTTCAAAAGGTGATTTATTACTTACGACAACAGGGACAAAAATTTCTACAAAAACAGCAGAGGACGTACCTAAAAATACTGAAAATTTAATAAAAGAAGCTGAAAATTCATTAAAAAAATCTCAAGAAGAAATAATTGAAAAGCCTGTAGCTCAAAGTCAAAAAACCACAAATAAAATTTTAATAAAAGAGGAAAATAAAACTGATAATATTCAAGTTGTTAACAAAGGTGATATTGATCCAACTGAAACAAATGAGTGGTTGGAATCTTTGTCTGCAGTAATTCAAAAAGATGGGAATCAAAGGGCTCATTATTTAATAAAGGAGTTAATAAATAAAGCCTATAGAGAAGGCGCAAATATTCCTTATACGCAAAATACCCCTTATATAAATACTATACCAGTCAGTGAGGAACAAAAATCTAATGGAGATCAAAATATAGAAAGAAGAATTAGATCTTTGATTAGATGGAATGCTGCAGCTATGGTAGTAAGAGCTAATAAAAAGTTTCCTGAACTTGGTGGTCACATAGGTACATTTGCTTCAGCAGCAACTCTTTATGACGTAGGTATGAATCATTTCTGGAGAGCGAAAAATAATAAATTTGGAGGAGACTTAGTTTATTTTCAAGGTCATAGTGCTCCAGGTATGTATGCAAGAGCTTTTTTAGAGGGAAGACTTAGTGAAAAACAATTGGATAGTTTTAGGCAAGAAGTGAGACCTGGAGGTTTATCTTCTTATCCTCATCCTTGGTTAATGCCAAAATTTTGGCAATTTCCCACTGTTTCAATGGGTTTAGGTCCAATGTTAGCAATCTACCAAGCTAGATATATGAAGTATCTGATCAACAGGGGCCTTATTAAAGATGAAGGAAGAAAAGTTTGGGCTTTTTTAGGAGATGGTGAGATGGATGAACCGGAGTCTTTAGGTGCTATTGGTTTAGCATCAAGAGAAAAATTAGATAATTTAATTTTTGTAGTCAATTGTAATTTACAAAGATTGGATGGTCCAGTTAGAGGTAATGGAAAAATAATTCAAGAATTAGAGGGAATTTTTAGAGGTGCTGGTTGGAATGTGATTAAAGTTATTTGGGGATCTTATTGGGACGCATTATTAGCAAATGATAAGTCAGGCCATCTTGTTAAGATAATGAATGAAACAGTCGATGGAGAATACCAAGCGATAAAAGCAAGAGATGGTGCTTTTGTTAGAGAAAAATTTTTTGGAAAATATCCAGAGACAGAAAATTTAGTTTCAAGTTTATCTGACAAAGATATTTGGAGACTAAATAGAGGTGGTCATGATCCCCATAAAGTTTTTGCTGCATATGATAAAGCTTCAAAAAACATTGGAAGCCCAACAGTTGTAATTGCTAAAACAATAAAAGGTTATGGGATGGGTAAAAGTGGAGAAAGCGTTAACACTACACATCAAACAAAAAAATTAGATATTGATGATTTAATGTATTATAGAGATAGGTTTGATGTTCCATTGACAGATGATCAAGTAAAAAATATTGAATATTATAAACCTGATACTAATTCAGCTGAGATTAAATATATAAAAGAAAGAAGACTTCAACTTGGTGGATTTATTCCTGAGAGGACAACTTATGCTAAATCTATAAAAGCACCACCTAAAAATATTTTTGATAATATGAAAGAATCTACCGGTAAAAAGGAGATGTCTACTACAATGGCGTTAGTAAGAATGCTTACAAGTTTACTTAGGGATAAAAATGTTGCACCAAGACTGGTTCCAATTATTCCCGATGAAGCTCGAACATTTGGTATGGAGGGTTTTTTTCAAAAGGTTGGAATATATGCTCATGAAGGGCAAAAGTATGAACCTGAAGATGCTGCTCAACTAAGTTCTTACAAAGAAGAAAAAAGTGGTCAAGTATTAGAAGAGGGAATTACTGAAGCAGGAGCCATGTCTTCTTGGATAGCTGCAGGAACTTCCTACACAAATCATGATATAGAAATGATACCCATATACTTATTTTATTCTATGTTTGGTTTCCAAAGAATCGGAGATTTTGCTTGGGCAGGAGCTGACAGCCAATCGAGAGGTTTTTTAATTGGTGCTACAGCTGGAAGAACAACATTAGCTGGAGAGGGACTGCAACATCAAGATGGCCACAGTCATTTAATGGCATCAACAATACCAAACTGTATTTCTTATGATCCAACATTCCATTACGAATTAGCAGTAATTTTTAGGGAAGGTTTAAAAAGGATGCATGAAAAAAATGAAAATATTTTTTATTATATTACTACAATGAATGAAAATTATTCCCACCCAGAAATGCCAAAAGATAAAAATTGTGAGGAGGGAATTCTCAAAGGTATGTACAAAATCAAAGAGTTTAATAAACATAAAAAAAGTAAAATTCAGTTTTTAGGCTCTGGTACAATTTTAAGAGAAATGATTGCGGGTGCTGAAATATTACAAAAAGAATATAATATAGATAGTGAAGTTTGGAGTGTTACAAGTTTTAATGAATTAAGAAAAGATGGACTAGAGGTAGAAAGATATAATCTTTTAAATCCTGATAAAGATCAAAAAAAATCGTACGTTGAAAAATGTTTAGAAAAAACAGAGGGACCAATATTAGCAGCTTCAGATTATATGAGAATGAATTCTGATCAGATAAGACCATATATAAATAAAAGTTTTTATTCTTTAGGAACAGATGGGTTTGGAAGAAGTGATACTAGAAAAAATTTAAGAAAATTTTTTGAAGTAGATAAAGAACACATAGTTGCTTATGGATTAAGTATATTAGCAAAAGAACAACTTTTGCCATCTAAATATGCTTCAGAGGCTATAAAAAAATATAAAATCGACCCTAACAAACCAATGCCATCAAGATTATAAATGTCAAAAAAAGATTTATTAAAAATTGTTCCAGCATCACCAAAAGCAAGAAAATTTGCAAGAGAACTTGGTGTAGATATTAATAAAGTACAGGGCACTGAAAGAGATGGTCGTGTAATAGAAAAAGATATTAAATTATTTGTTTCTAATAAATCAGGTCAAAATGAGAAGGTTCATATTAATAAAAATGAAGAAAATAAATTAGAATATGTTCATTCAGAATTTGGTGAAATTGAAATAAAAGACATTCCTAGAGTAAAAAAAATTTCATCAAAATATTTAGTTAATTCCTGGACACGAATACCTCATGTTACAAACCATGATGAAGCCGACATCACTGAAATGGAAGAATTTAGAAATTCCCTTACAGATATATATACAGGGGAAAAAAAGAAAATAACGCCCTTAGCATTTATTGTTAAAGCTTTATCCGCATCTTTAAAAAAGTATCCTAGTTTTAATTCCTCAATAGATGAAATTGATAATGGAAAAATGACATTTAAAAAATATTACCATATTGGTATAGCAGTAGATACACCACATGGATTAATGGTTCCTAAATTAAGAAATGCTGAAAATAAAAATATTTCCTTAATTGCTGATGAATTAAAAAAGATAAGTGAAGAATGTAGAAATCTTAAAATTGATAAAAAGGAACTTTTTGGGGGATCAATGACCATAACTAGTCTTGGTGGAATAGGAGGTTCATTTTTTACCCCAATTATTAATTATCCTGAAGTCGCGATTTTAGGAATTGGGAAATCACAAAAAAAACAAATTTATTTAAATGGTAGATTTCAAATTCGCACAATGTTACCTTTATCTCTATCATACGATCATAGAATAATTGACGGTGCTGAAGCAGCTAGATTTAATAATGAATTAAAGGAAAATTTAGGAAAAAATTTTGCTTATAAATTAGCTGTTTAAATAAACTTATGTCAAAAACAGTATCTTTACTTAGCGCCCTATTGTGTACATTTATTTGGGGGACAACTTTTATTGCTCAAGACACTGGTATGGATGATATTGGTCCATTTACTTTTAATGCTGTAAGATTTTTTGTTGGTTTCTTGGCGATACTTCCTCTTGTATTTTTATTTGAAATAAAAAAGTTTAAATCTGAATTTAAATTAGATATCAAAACATTTGTTATTCTCTCTGCATTAATTGGAATATCACTTTTTTTAGGCTCTGCTTTACAACAAGTTGCTTTACTTCATACAGATGTGGCAAATGCAGCTTTTTTCACAATTTTTTATGTTCCAATGGTACCAATTATAGTTTTTTTATTTAAAAAAAAATCAATTCATTGGAGTGTATGGCCATCAGTAGTTTTATGTTTAATTGGAGGATATTTACTTACAAATTTTTATGATGCAACTGTAAGATTAGGAGATAGTTTAGTATTACTAGGGGCTTTTTTTTGGAGCACTCATATTATTTTTACTGGCATGATTGTTATCAGGTATAATCTTCCTCTTACAATAGGAGCTCTGCAAACATTAATTGTGGCAGTATTTTCTTTTATAATTGGTTCAATTTATGAAGAATTTATTTTAAACAATATTTTAAAAGAAATCGACTCTATTCTATATGCTGGAATTTTATCTGGAGGATTTGCATTTGTTCTTCAGATTTATGCTCAAAGAAGAATTGCACCAGCTCCTGCTGCAATAATTTTTTCTTTAGAGGGAGTATTTGCTACTATTGCAGCTTGGTTTTTGCTTAATCAAATATTGGATATTAATAATATTTTAGGATGTTTTTTTATTTTATGTGGAGTTTTATTATCACAACTTTTACCTTTAATGAAAAAAACTGCCTAAGAATATATTATCAAAAATAATATTGAAGCAATAAAAATTCTATAAATAATAAAAACATTCAATGAGAACCTATTTATATAACTTAGAAAAAATTTGACTGTAACATATGAAAATAAAAATGATAAAATTATTGAAAGTATTATAAGATAATTTATTTCAAGAGGTTGATTAGCTGCATTTTTGAGGCCAAGAAAACTTGCACCTGCTAAAGCCGGGATTGATAATAAAAATGAAATCTTACTTGAGTCAACTCTATTAAACTTTAAAAATCGTGCTGCTGTTAATGTAATACCCGCTCTACTCACGCCAGGGATTAATGCCAGGATTTGAAATAGACCAATAAATATTATAGATTTAATATTTAAATTTGTAGATATATTTTTATCGATTTTTTGCTGATCAGCAAAAAATAAAACTATTCCAAAAAACAATGTTGTCCATGCTATAACTTTTAAATTTCTGAGTAGATAAATAAGTTCAGTTGAGTGGAGCAAGTATCCAAAAATGATTAAAGGTATAGAGCCAAGTAAAATGAGTTGTAAAAGTTTTTTATTATTCTTTAAATCTAGTAGGTCTTTTCTGAAATAAAATATAATCGCAAATAAAGAACCTAAATGTAAACTGATATCTATTAATAAAGAGCCTGTTTTTAAATCATAGAAATTAGAAACTAAAATTAAGTGTGCAGAGGAACTAATTGGTAAAAATTCAGATATTCCTTGAACTGCGGATAGAATAAGGATTTCTATAAATTCTTGAAACATATAAGTGTCGTAACTTAAAAAATATTGATTTTAAACAATTCGATTTACTCATAATAGGTATGCAAAAATTGGAATTCTCACATATATGGCTATTAATTCATTTATTTAGGTCATATATACTGACCTAAATAATTCTTTTACTAATAAAAACAATGTATATTTTGCCTTAAATTTATAAAAAAACATGACTGATAAAATGCTAAAATTTGTGAAAATAGGTCAACAAACTCCACCTAAAAGAGAGGTTGGTACTAGAAAAGAAGATTTCAATGAAATTTATGATGAATTTATTAATCAAAAGGCCCAAGAACAATCAAGCAGATGTTCACAATGCGGGGTACCATTCTGTCAAGTGCACTGTCCACTTAGTAATAATATACCAGATTGGTTAAAGTTAACTGCGGAGGGAAGATTAAAAGAGGCTTATGAGTTATCACAAAGCACAAACAATATGCCCGAAGTATGTGGAAGAATATGCCCACAAGATAGATTGTGTGAGGGTAATTGTGTTATAGAACAATCAGGCCATGGAACTGTAACTATTGGTTCAATGGAAAAATATATTACTGACAATGCCTGGGAACAAGGATGGGTCAAACCTATTGAAGTAAAGTATGAAAGAGATCAAAGCGTAGGTATAATTGGGGCAGGACCCGCAGGACTTGCTGCTGCAGAACAATTAAGAAAAGATGGATATAAAATTACAGTTTATGATCGATATGATCGTGCAGGGGGATTATTAATTTATGGAATTCCTAATTTTAAATTAGAGAAACATGTTGTTGAAAGAAGAACAAAACTATTAAAAGCCGGGGGTATTGAATTTATCCAAAATTTTGAAATAGGAAAAGACGCCAATCTAGATCAACTTAGAAAAAAACATGATGCAATTTTAATTGCAACTGGAGTTTATAAACCTAGAGAAGTTGAATTGCCAGGAAATGATTTAGATCATATTTTCCCTGCAATGGAATTTTTAACAGCTTCAAATAAAAAAGGCTTAGGTGATGAGGTTGAACTTTTTGATAAAGGGATATTGAATGCAGAAGGTAAAGATGTTGTAGTCATAGGTGGTGGAGATACTGCTATGGACTGTGTTAGAACATCAATAAGACAGAAAGCTAAATCTGTTAAGTGCCTTTACAGAAGAGATAAAGAAAATATGCCAGGATCTGCTAGAGAAGTTGCTAACGCAGAAGAAGAAGGAGTTGAATTTGTTTGGCTATCAAGTCCTAAAGAATTTCAAGGAAAAAATAAAATTGAAAAACTAATAGTTGATCAAATCAAATTGGGTGAGCCAGACGATTCTGGAAGAAGAAGACCAGAAATTAAAGAGGGTTCAGAGTTTGAAATTAAAGCAGATATGGTTATCAAAGCCTTAGGCTTTGACCCAGAAAATTTACCACTATTATTTGATGCGCAAGAATTACAGGTTACTAAGTGGGGAACTATTAAGACAGATTTTGATACTATGGAAACAAATTTAAATGGTGTTTTCGCTGCAGGAGACATAGTTCGAGGAGCATCATTAGTTGTTTGGGCTATTAAAGATGGAAGAGATGCGGCCTCATCAATGAAAAAATATCTTGAAAATATTGCAATAAAAAAAACACAAGTGGCTTAATGAAAAATTATAAAAATAATCTGGAACTACTCTCTAAAAATCAAGTTTATTCTCATGAGATGGAACATGATGCTTGTGGAGTAGGTCTAATTGCTTCTACAGAGGGAAAAAAATCAAGAGCAGTTGTTGAGCATGGAATCGAGGCTCTTAAAGCCGTTTGGCATCGTGGTGCAGTAGATGCAGATGGAAAAACAGGTGATGGGGCAGGGATACATTTAGAGATACCAAAAGACTTTTTTATAGAAAAAATTCAAGTTACTGGACATCACCATGATAATTCTGAAATTTGTGTTGGAATGATTTTTTTACCTAAAAATGATTATTCATCTCAAGAAAACTCTAAAACTATAGTTGAAAGTGAATTAACCAAAAATGATTTTAATATTTATGGATGGAGACAAGTTCCTGTAAACCCAAAAGTTTTAGGTGAAAAAGCTTTACAAACAATGCCAGAGATTATCCAAGTTTTATTTAAATCAAACAATCCAAATTTACTTGATAAAGAACTTGAAAGAAAAATTTATGAAACTAGAAAAAAAATAGAAAACTCAGCTAATAAACTATCTTTAAATAATTTTTATGTATGTTCTATGAGTTCTAAATCGATAATTTATAAAGGAATGTTTTTAGCTGAAGCAATTTCAGATTTCTATTTAGATTTAAAAGATGAGAGATTTATTTCAAGATATGCTATTTTTCATCAAAGGTTTTCTACAAATACTGCTCCTAGCTGGAGTTTAGCTCAACCATTTAGGGCAATAGCTCATAATGGAGAGATAAACACTTATAAAGGAAATAAAAATTGGATGAAAGTTCATGAAGAAGAGATGAGTAGTCCTTTATTTGAGAATGTAGAAAATTTAAAACCTGTAATTTCTCAAGGAGTTTCAGACTCAGCTGCACTAGATAACGTTTTTGAATTATTAAATAAGTCAGGTCAACCAGCTCCTTTAGCTAAATTAATGCTAGTTCCAGATGCATGGTCAAAAAAAAATAAAACACTCTCAAGAAATCATCAGCAGTTATTTAATTTCTTAAACAGTACTATGGAGCCCTGGGATGGACCTGCAGCGATCGCAGCCACTGATAATGAATGGGTTATAGCTGCAAATGATCGAAATGGTCTGAGACCTCTTAGGTATGCAATTACCAAAGATAAACTACTTTTTGCTGGCTCAGAAACTGGGATGATAAAACTGAATGAAAAAAAGATCTTATCTAAAGGAAGATTAGGGCCGGGTGAAATTATTGGAGTAAGAATTGAAAAAGGAAAAGTTTTTTCAAACAATCAAATTAAAGATTTTTTAGCAAAAGAATTTAAACATTTTAACTCACAAATTATTGATTTAGATGAAAAAATCTTTATTGCAAAAGAGAAGCATAATTTTTCAGGGGAAGACTTAAGAAGAAGACAACATACCTTTGGAATAAGTTTAGAAGATTTAGAATTAATCTTACATCCAATGGCAGAAGATGCAAAAGAGGCAACTGGTTCAATGGGAGATGACACACCACTAGCAGTATTATCAGATAAATACAGGCCTCTTTATCATTTTTTTAGACAAAATTTTAGTCAAGTAACTAATCCTCCAATCGACTCCTTAAGAGAAAATAAAGTTATGAGTTTGAAAACTAGATTTGGAAACTTAGGAAATATTCTAGATTTTGATACGCTGACTAAAGAGAACATTTATGTTTTAAACAGTCCAATTTTATCAAATTCTCAATTTAATAAATTCATAAACTATTTTGGAAAAAACTCTTTATCAATTGATTGTACATTTTCTGATGATGAAAATTTAACACTTGCTATTAAAAGAATTCAAAAAGAAGCTGAAATTGCTGTTAGACAAGGTGTATCACAAATAATTTTAAGTGATAAAGATCTATCATCAAAAAAAATACCAATGCCAATGCTTCTATGTGTGGGAGCAATTAATACTTTTCTTATCGATAAAAAGTTAAGAGGATATGTGTCAATAAATGTTCAATCAGGTGAGGCACTAGATACGCACTCATTTGCTACCTTGATTGGAGTAGGAGCTACAACGGTCAATCCTTATCTAGCTTTTGACAGCTTATATCAAAGACATGAAAAAAAGTTATTTGGGCAATACAGTTTTGATGATTGTGTACATAGATATATAAAATCAATAAATGCAGGTCTTTTAAAAATAATGTCTAAAATGGGTATATCTGTTCTTAGTTCTTATAGAGGAGGATGTAATTTTGAGACAGTTGGATTGAGCAGGACTATTGTTAATGATTATTTTCCTGGCGTAGTTTCTAAAATCTCTGGGATTGGTCTGATAGGAATTGAAAAAAAGATACGTCAGATACATAAAGAAGCATTTGAAAGTACAGATACAGTTTTACCTATTGGAGGTATTTATAGATATAGAAAGAATGGTGAAACTCATCAATATCAAGGCAAATTAATACATTTATTACAAAGTGCCGTAGGTTCAAATTCTTATTCAGCGTATAAAAAATATGCTGAAGGAATATATAATTTACCTCCAATCAATTTGAGGGATTTAATTGATTTTAGGAAAAAGAAAATTGGCCCTTCGATAGAATTGTCTGAAGTAGAACCTATAGAAAAAATACTCAAAAGATTTGGAAGTGGGAGTATGTCTCATGGAGCCCTATCTAAAGAAGCACATGAAACCTTAGCTATCGGAATGAATAGAATCAAAGGAGCTTCTTGCAGTGGAGAAGGTGGTGAGGATGCAGAGAGATTTAAGATTATGGATGGAGGAGATAGTGCGAATTCAAGAGTTAAACAAATCGCATCTGCAAGATTTGGTGTAACTATAAACTACTTAAATAATTGTAATGAAATAGAAATAAAAATGGCTCAAGGTGCAAAACCAGGAGAAGGAGGACAACTACCAGGTTTTAAAGTAACTGAGGAAATAGCTAAATTAAGACATTCTACACCAGGGGTTACTTTAATTTCACCCCCACCACACCATGATATTTATTCAATAGAGGATCTTGCGCAACTTATTTATGATCTTAAACAAATAAATCCTAAAGCAAGAGTTGGTGTTAAGTTAGTTGCTTCTTCGGGTATTGGGACTATTGCAGCTGGAGTAGCTAAAGCTAAGGCAGATATTATTTTAATTTCTGGGCATAACGGTGGAACAGGTGCAACACCCCAAACTAGTGTTAAATATGTAGGTATACCATGGGAGATGGGCCTTACAGAGGCTAATCAAGTTCTTACATTAAACAACTTAAGACAAAAAATAACTTTGAGAACAGACGGTGGAATAAAAACAGGTAGAGATGTTGTTATCGCAGCTATGATGGGAGCAGAAGAATATGGAGTTGCAACAACAGCTTTAGTTGCAATGGGATGTATCATGGTAAGACAGTGTCACTCAAATACTTGCCCAGTTGGTGTATGTACACAAGATGAAAAATTAAGAGAAAGATTTACTGGCACACCAGATAAAATAGTAAACTTATTTACATTTATTGCTTCTGAAGTCAGAGAGATT
This sequence comes from uncultured Pelagibacteraceae bacterium, assembly GCA_902521885.1. GTDB lineage: Bacteria > Pseudomonadota > Alphaproteobacteria > Pelagibacterales > Pelagibacteraceae > Pelagibacter. The sequence goes on along the minus strand of CABYTJ010000003.1, from coordinate 11,298 downwards.
TTAGCCAAGCTAGGTTTTAAATCATTAAATGATATTATTGGAAGAACTGATTTATTAATGCAAGTAAATAAAGGTTCACCTAATTTAGATGACCTAGATTTAAACCCGTTATTTGTCCAAGCTGATCCTGGTAGCAATAAAAGATATTGTGAGATACCTGAAATTAATAAGGTACCAGATACATTAGACCAAGAGATTTGGCCTGAAATTGAAAAATCACTTAATAACTCAGAAAAGATTGAAAAAGAATTTATTATTCAGAATACCAATAGAGCTGTAGGTACTAGAATTTCCCACCTTCTTTATAAGAAATATGGTTATGAAAAATTAAATGAAAATTTTCTTACATTAAATTTCAAAGGCTCTGCAGGACAATCTTTTGGGGCTTTTTCGTCTAAAGGATTAAAACTTAACCTCAAAGGAGATGCAAATGATTATGTTGGTAAAGGACTATCTGGAGCAACTATTTCCATAAAACTTTCTGATGAAAGTAATTTAGTTTCAAATGAAAATACAATTATTGGAAATACAGTTCTTTATGGTGCAACATCAGGCAAACTTTTTGCTGCTGGTCAAGCAGGAGATAGATTTGCAGTAAGAAATTCTGGTGCAATAACTGTTATAGAGGGATGTGACTCAAATGGCTGTGAATATATGACTGGAGGAACTGTAATAATTCTTGGACAGGTTGGTGACAATTTTGCAGCAGGTATGACAGGTGGTATGGCTTTTATTTATGATAAACAAAAAGATTTTGAAAAAAAAAGTAAATTCTGAGTCAGTTGTTTGGCAAAACGTTGAAACTTCATATTGGAAAAATTTTTTAAAAGATTTGATTCTTGAGCATTCAAATGAAACTGGATCTTTATTATCAAAAAGTTTAATTTCAAATTTTGAGGATGAAATAAAAAATTTTGTTCAAGTTTGTCCAAAAGAAATGTTAGATAAACTCAAAAATCCAATCACTTTGAATACTAAAATAAAAGAAGTTAGTTAATAACTAATTTTAATTCTTTTTTTAACGTCACTAAATGTTTAGGTGAAGATAGACTGTGATCACCATTTTTAATAATTACTAACTTCTTTCTGCTATTTTTAAAAATTTTTAACACTTTTTTTGAGTAAGAAACTGGAACAACTTCATCTTTTTGACCATGGACCATGGTAATATTTATTTTATGATTTATTTTTTTATTTAAAACCTTATTTTTTCTTCCATCTTTTATTAATTGAAGAGTAATTGGATAAATATAGTCTCCATGTTTTAAATTATAAATCCTATTTTTTATTGTCTCAGCTTTCATTTTTTTCGAAAATTTATTCCACATTAAATTTTCCAGAAATTCTGGTGCCGAACCAATACCCAAGAAACCTTTAATTTGTTTTTTAAAAATTTTGAATTGGTTTAATGCTATCCATGCACCCATACTAGAACCAATAAAGATTATTTTATTTGTTTTAACTATTTTTTTAATTAAAATACTCGTTTCTTTAGTCCATTTAGAAATATTACCTTTTGTAAATTTACCAGATGATTTTCCATGGCCAGAATATTCTAATGCCAAAAAGCCTAATTTATTCTTTTTAGCAAATTTTAAAAATGATCTTGGTTTTTTGCCATCTAAATCAGACATAAATCCATGTAAAAAAACAATATAGTCACAGTTTTTTTGATACAGTTTTAAATATCTTATCTTCTTAGCTTTACTTAATTTATAGTAGTAAAATTTCGTCATTAAAGTTTATTAGTTTTATCTATTATTATATAATCTTATCTTATGTCGTCTAATATAAATGTTTTACAGGTAATACCAAAATTAGGATATGGGGGAGCAGAAACAGGCTGTTATGATATTGCACATTATCTACCAGAAAATAATTGTAAATCTTTTATTGTTACTAGTGGTGGTGAGTTAACTAAGTTCATAGATAAAAAAAAAGTAAAATTAATTAGGCTACCAGTTCAAAGTAAAAATCCTATTCTAATATTTTTTAATTCAATAATTTTAATTGGAATAATTTTATTTTTTAATATTACAATAGTTCACGCTAGAAGTCGTGCACCAGCATGGTCATGTCTTTTAGCAACAAAATTGACTAGAAGAAAATTTGTAACCACATTTCATGGCACTTATAATTTTAGTGGTAAATTAAAAAAATTTTACAACTCTGTCATGGTTAGATCTGATTTGATAATTGCTGGGTCGAATTTTATTTTTTCACATATAAAAGAAAATTATTCTGAACTTTTAACACTTAAAAAAAAATTTCTTGTAATATTTAGAGGTATAAATGTAGATTATTTTGATCCATCTTCAAAATTAGAAGAGGATGAAAAAAAACTTCTTACAAAATGGGAGATTAATAAAGAAAAAAAAATTATTTTAGTACCTGGTAGACTTACTTCTTGGAAAGGACAGGAAATGCTCATTGAAGCAATTAATTTAACAAAAGTTGAATTAGGCTATGAAGCTTTTCATCTTGTTATATTAGGAAGTCATCAAGGAAGAGATCTATATAAAAAAAAATTGATCCGTATTACTGAGCAATATCGTTTAACCAATCAAATAAAATTTATAGATCAATGTAAAGATATGGCTTTAGCCTATAAAGTCTCAGATATTGTAATATCACCCTCAATAGAGCCAGAGGCTTTTGGGAGGGTTGCAGTGGAGGCACAATCTATGGAAAAATTAATTATTGCGAGTAATATAGGAGGTTCAAACGAAACAATAATAAATGAAAAAACTGGTTTTTTATTTGAAGCTGGAGATATTAATTCTTTAAGTAAAAAAATTATTCAAGCAATTACAATGGATGAGTCATCTCTAAAATTAATGGGAAAAGAGGGAAGAAAAAACATTATTAAGAAATTTAATGTTGAAAAAATGTGTTTTTCTACTTATTCAGAGTATAAAAGATTAGTAAATTAAATGCCAACTATTACATTACCAGATGGAAACAGCCTAGATTTTCCAAATAAAGTTACTGGAATAGAAGTAGCTGAAAAAATTAGCAAATCGTTAGCAAAACAAGCATTAATAATGAGTGTGGATGAAGAGTTAAAAGATTTATATTTTTCAATAAATAATGATTGCTCAGTTAAAATTTTTACAGCAAAAGATCCTGAAGGATTAGAAGTTATAAGACATGACACTGCACATATTATGGCTATGGCTGTTCAAGAATTATACCCAGGCACTCAAGTTACAATTGGACCAGTAATAGAAAATGGTTTTTTTTATGATTTTGCTAGAAAAGAACCTTTTACAGAAGATGATCTTAAGAAAATAGAAAAAAGAATGTCAGAGATAATTGATAAAGATGTAAAAACAAGAAGAGAAGTTTGGGAAAGAGATAAAGCAATTAAACATTTTAAAAAAATTGGTGAAAAATATAAAGCTGAAATAATTGAAAGTATTCCAAAAAATGAGGAACTTTCTGTTTATCATCATGGTGATACTTGGCATGATTTGTGTAGAGGTCCGCATCTAACCTCTTCCAGTAAAATTGGTAAAGCCTTCAAATTAACAAAAGTTTCCGGAGCTTACTGGCGTGGTGACTCTAATAATGAGATGCTTCAAAGAATTTATGGTACTAGCTGGGCATCCCAAAAAGATTTAGACGAATATTTAAAAAGGATAGAAGAGGCAGAAAAAAGAGATCATAGAAAACTTGGTAAGGAAATGGATTTATTTCATTTTAGAGAGGAAAGCCCAGGCTCTGTCTTTTGGCATGAAAAGGGCTGGTCTTTATTTCAGAAATTAATAAATTATATGCGAGCTAGACAGGATGCTGCTGGATATAGGGAAGTAAACACCCCCGAGGTATTAGATAGATTGTTGTGGGAAAAATCTGGTCATTGGGAAAAATATGGAGAGAACATGTATACTTCAGAAACTCCAGATGAAAAAGTTTTTGCAATTAAGCCAATGAATTGTCCAGGCCATATCCAAGTTTTTAATCAAGGTTTAAAAAGCTACAGAGATTTACCTTTACGGATAACAGAGTTTGGAAAAGTTCATCGATATGAGCCATCAGGAGCACTTCATGGGCTTTTAAGAGTAAGAGCCTTTACCCAAGATGATGCTCATATCTTTTGCACCGAGGATCAAATCACTAGTGAATGTTTAATTGTTACAAATTTAATCTTAGATATTTATAAAGATTTAGGTTTTGAAAATGTAGTTCTTAAATATGCAGATCGACCAGAGGTTAGAGTTGGTGATGATAAAGTTTGGGATAAAGCTGAAGCTTCATTATTAAAAGCAGTTAAAGCATCAAAGTTAGAATATAGCATTAATAAAGGTGAAGGTGCTTTTTATGGTCCAAAAATTGAATTTGTTTTAAGAGATGCAATTGGTAGAGATTGGCAATGTGGAACTTTACAAGTCGATTTCAATTTACCTGGAAGATTGGACGCTTCATACATTGATAAAGATGGAACAAAAAAAGTTCCCGTGATGTTACATCGAGCTTTATTTGGGTCTCTTGAGAGATTTATTGGAATTTTAATTGAAAATTATGCTGGAAAATTTCCATTTTGGATTTCACCATTACAAACAGTTGTAATACCAATCTCAGAAGACTTTGAAAATTATGCAGTTAAAGTATCTGAAAAAATTAAATCAGCTGGTATGAGCTCATTAGTAGATTTAAAAAATCATAACTTGAATTATAAAATTAGAGAACATTCTCTTGCAAAAGTCCCTGTTTTATTAATTTGTGGTAAAAAAGAAGTTGACAGTAATTCTGTAACCATTAGAAGATTGGATTCTAATAAACAAGAAAATATGGAACTAAATACATTTCTAAAAAAATACTCTGCTTTAAATAAAGTATCTTCAAATTAAGTGGCAGATTTTAAACAAAATTATTTTCAAAGAAGAACGAAGGATCGTGGTCCAAGATCTAATAATAGGATTTCTTCACCAGAGGTTCAAGTTATTACAAGTGACGGTGAAAATTTAGGAACTATTAATACAAATGAGGCAATTTCTATGGCTAAAAATCAAGGCTTAGATTTAATAGAGATAGCTGCTAATGCGAACCCTCCTGTTTGCAAAATTATGGATATGGGTAAATTTAAATATGATGCACAAAAAAAAGCAAATTTAGCAAAAAAGAAACAAAAAATTGTTGCTCTTAAAGAAATCAAGATGAGACCTGTAACAGAAACTCATGATTATGAATTTAAAGTGAAAAATGCCAAAAAATTTATAGCTAAAGGAGATAAGGTAAAATTTACAATAAGATTTAAAGGTCGAGAACTTCAACATTCTCATTTGGGTAATGAGCTTATGACTAAAATTAAAGAAGACATGAAAGATATTGGCAAAGTGGAATTACACCCAAAGTTTGATGGAAAACAAATGATAATGGTAATTCAGCCTTTATAAGCCTTAATATAGGTTGTAAATATTCTTTAATCTTTGTATAACCTCGCTCAATTATGCCAAAACTAAAAACAAAAAGCTCAGCAAAAAAACGTTTTAAAATATCAGCTAGAGGAAAAGTCATGATGGCTCAAGCTGGTAAGAGGCATGGTATGATTAAAAGAACAAATTCTCAAATTAGAAAATTAAGAGGCACTACGGCGATGTCAAAACAAGATGGAAAAATTGTTAAATCGTACATGCCATATAGTTTAAGAGGTTAAAATGGCAAGAGTTAAAAGAGGTGTTACAAGTAAAGCTAAACATAAAAAAGTCCTAAAAGCTGTAAAAGGTCAATGGGGAAGAAGAAAAAATACAATCCGAGTTGCAAAGCAAGCTATGGAAAAAGCTATGCAATATGCTTACAGAGATCGTAGAAATAAAAAAAGGGATTTTAAATCTCTTTGGATACAAAGAATTAATGCAGGTGTGAGAGCTGAAGGCATGACTTATTCTAGGTTTATTAATGGATTAAATAAGTGTGGAATCAAAATTGATAGAAAAATTCTAGCTGAGATAGCGTATGATAGTCCAGAAGCCTTTAAAACTATAGTTCAAAAAGCACAATCTGCTTTAAATTAATCTTCACTATTGTTTTATTTTCCTGAAGAAATAATCTGTAAAGATGTCTGATCTAAAAAAAATAAGAGACGAATTTATCTTAAAATTAAAGAGTAAATTAGATCTCTCGGAAATAAATCAAATAAAATCAGATCTATTTGGTAAAAATGGACTGGTTTCTTCTCAATTTAAAAAAATTGGAACAATAGTTGAGTCTGAAAGAAAAAAATTTGCATCTGATTTAAATGTTATTAAGGATGAGCTACAAAATCTAATTAATTTGAAAATAGATGAAGTTGAAAATGCAGAAATAAATAAGAAATTGGATAAAGAAAAAATTGATATAACTTTACCAGAAAGACCTTTTGTTAGAGGAAAAATTCACCCAGTTTCACAAACAATTGATGAAATATCGTCTATATTTTCTGAAATAGGTTTTAGTGTAGAAGAAGGTCCTGATGTCGAAAATGAATATAATAATTTTACTGCACTAAATACTCCTGACAACCATCCAGCAAGAGATATGCATGATACTTTTTATTTAGATGAAAAAAAACAAAAACTATTACGTACTCATACTTCTCCAGTTCAAATTAGAACTATGTTAAAAGACAAACCACCATTTAAGATTATTGCTCCAGGCAGAACTTATAGATCGGACAGTGATCAAACACATGCTCCTATGTTTCATCAAGTTGAAGGTCTTCATATAGATAAAAATATAAATATGGGTCATTTAAAAGGATGTTTGAATTATTTAATCAAAGAGTTTTTTGAAGTAGATAAAATTAAAATGAGATTTAGACCAAGCCATTTTCCTTTTACTGAGCCGTCTGCTGAAGTTGATATTGGATATGAAATAAAAGATGGAAAAATAATAATTGGAGAAGGCAATCAATGGCTAGAAATTTTAGGATGTGGAATGGTTCATCCAAATGTTCTGAAAAATGTGAAAGTTGATCCAGCAAAGTTTCAAGGGTACGCATTTGGTATTGGAATTGACAGACTGGCAATGTTGAAATATGGGATCAATGACTTAAGAGCATTTTTTGATTGTGATTATAGATGGTTGAATCATTTTGGATTTGATCCTTTGGATGTACCCACAAACTATAGAGGCCTTAGTAGATGAAAATTACATTTGATTGGCTACAAGATCATTTAAAGACTAATTTTAAAGAAAAACATCTTTTAGAGCAACTTACTAATATAGGATTAGAAGTGGAAAGTGTTGGTAGTCTATCTGCTGATAATGAAACATTTAAAATAGCAAAAATTATTAAAACTGAAAAACACCCAAATGCAGATCGACTTAAAGTATGTGATGTAAATATTGGAGAGAAAGAGTTAAAAAAAGTTGTATGTGGAGCAGCTAATGCAAAAGAAGGATTAATTACTATATATGCGCCTCCAGGCGCAATCATTCCTAAAACTAAAACAAAATTAATAATAGCTAAAATAAGAGGTGTCACTTCTTATGGAATGCTTTGTTCGGAGTCAGAATTAAATTTGTCTAATGAAAGTGACGGGATAACTGAACTATCAACAAAATATGAAAAAAGTATTGGTAAGAGTTTTTTTTCAAAATCAAAATCTAATCTTATTGATTTATCAATAACACCTAACAGACCAGACTGTCTTGGCGTTAGAGGAATAGCTAGAGATCTTGCTGCTTCAGGTTTTGGAAAATTATTGGAATTAAAAGAAAAAAAAATTAAATCGAAAACAAAACAAAATTTGAAAGTTAGAATTAATAAAGAAAAAGACCAAGGATGTACTGCTTTTGGAAGCTGTTTAATTACAAATGTAAAAAATAAAGAAAGTCCCCAATGGCTTAAAGATAAATTAATTTCAGTTGGTCAAAAACCAATCTCAGCGATAGTTGATATCACAAATTATGTTATGATTGATATAAATCGCCCATTACATGCATATGATGCTGATAAGATTGAAAAAGGCATAATTGTTCGAAATTCAAATTCTGGAGAAGAATTTACTGCTCTAGATAATAAAAATTATAAATTGGAAAAAGGCATGTGTGTTATAAGTGATCAAAAAGGAGTTTTAGGGTTGGGCGGAATTATTGGAGGAACTAGATCAGGAACAGAATTAGATACTAAAAATATATTATTAGAGTCAGCTTATTTTGACTCAAGATCAATAAGAAATACAGCAAAAAAATTAAATCTCGATACTGATGCAAAGTTTAGATTTGAAAGAGGTATTGACCCATTATCTATTGAAGCTGGTTTAAATAAAGCGGCATTATTGATTAAAGAAATTTGTGGTGGGGATATTAGCAAAATAGATATCCAAAAAATTGAAACTCACAAAAGTAAAATTGTTAAATTTGATACTAATTTATTTGAAAAGATATCTGGCTTTAAAATTTCTATTAAAAAAATGATAAAAATTTTAGAAGATCTTGGCTTTAAATGTAAAAAAGAAAAAAAATATTTGAATTTAACTGTTCCATCTTGGAGACCTGATGTATCGCAACAAATAGATATTGTTGAAGAATTAGTAAGGATAAGTGGTTTTGATAAAATAAAAATTATAGACCCAATTAAAAAAAGAACAAAATCTACTTTAAATCAAACGCAAAGATTATTTCATTTTTTGCAAAGAGCTATTGCTTCAAAAGGTTATTTTGAAGCTATAACCTGGTCTTTTACAGACTCAAATTATAATGATCATTTTAAAGAAACAAAAAAAGAAGTTAAAATTATAAATCCTATAAGTTCTGATTTAGGAGTTTTGAGAAACTCAATATTTTCAAATCTAATAATGTATATGAGTAAAAATTTAGATAGAGGTTTCAAAGATTTATCAATATTTGAGATAGGTCCTGTTTTTACTGGATCTAGTCCAGGTGAACAAACAACAGTTGTATGTGGTTTATCTGCAGGTAAAAAATCTAGACTATCTTGGATTGACAAAGAGAGAAACGTAGATGTATTTGATGTTAAAAGAGATGTGGTACAAACTTTAATCGAGGCAGGTTATAATTATGATAAATTTTTTATAGATGATAAAACTCCGAATTATTATCATCCAGGTAAATCTGGTAGAATTTTTCTAAACAAGGACAAAGATCAAGTCGCAGCCTATTTTGGTGAAATTCATCCTAATATTTTAAAAAAGATAGATATAAAAACAGATGCATTAATTGGTTTTGAAATTTTTCTTGAACATTTAAAACTTTCTAAAAAAACATTAAATGATCAAAAGTCAAAATTTGTAGTATCAGACTTCCAAAAATCAGAGAGAGACTTTGCATTTGTGGTTAATAGAGATGTTAAAGCACAAAATTTAATTAATGCTATTTCTAGTGTTGATCCTAAATTGATTAGCAATATAAATGTTTTTGATGTCTATGAAGGTGAAAATATTCCTAATAATCAAAAATCGATAGCGATTAGTGTAACAATCCAATCACTTGAAAAAACTTTGAATGATAGTGATTTAGAAAAAATTAATAATTTGATTATTGAAACAGTAGAAAATAAAACTGGTGCTAAAATTCGATCCTAGAAATTAAAATGGGCACTATTAAAAATATTAGGAATTTTGCAATTATTGCTCATATTGATCATGGTAAATCTACGATTGCTGATAGAATAATTCACAAATGTGGTGGATTAACCGAGAGAGAAATGAAAGCTCAAGTTCTAGATTCAATGGATATTGAAAGAGAAAGAGGCATAACAATTAAAGCACAAACGGTAAAATTAAATTATACAGCAAAAGACGGAAAAGATTATATTCTAAATATAATAGATACACCAGGCCATGTAGATTTTAGTTATGAAGTAAGTAGATCTTTGTATGCTTGTGAAGGATCCATACTGATTGTTGATAGCACCCAAGGTGTAGAGGCTCAGACATTGGCTAATGTTTACCAAGCTTTAGATATTAACCATGAGATAATTCCTGTCTTGAATAAAATTGATTTACCTGCTTCAGATTTAGAAAGAACTAAAAAACAGATAGAGGATGTTATTGGTATTGATACTGAAAATGCAGTTCCATGTTCTGGGAAAACTGGCGAAGGTATAGATAATATTTTAGAGCAAATTATTAATCAACTTCCTGGACCTGATGGAGATGTTAATCAGGACCTAAAATGTTTACTTGTTGATAGTTGGTATGACACTTACCTTGGTGTTGTAATATTGGTTAGAATTATAAATGGTAAAATTAAAAAAAATATGAAAATTAAAATGTTATCTACCAATCAAGATTACGTAGTTGAAAAAGTTGGAGTATTTACACCAAAAGCAAAGGATATAGATGAATTAAATACAGGCGAAATAGGCTTTATAACAACTGGGATAAAAGTTTTATCAGAAACAAAGGTTGGTGATACAATTTGTGATGCCTCAAAAAAACCTATGGAACCATTGCCAGGTTTTAAGCCTAGTAAACCAGTGGTTTTTTGTGGTTTATTTCCAGTTGATAGCTCTGAATATCAAAAATTAAAAGATGGTTTAGCGAAACTACAATTAAATGATGCTAGTTTTTCATTTGAAGCCGAATCTTCCTCTGCTTTAGGTTTAGGTTTTAGATGTGGTTTTTTGGGATTATTACATCTTGAAATTATCACAGAAAGATTGGAAAGAGAATTTGATGTTAATTTGTTAACAACAACACCAGGGGTAGTTTATAAAGTAAATTTAAATAGTGGGAAAGTTATTGACTTACAAAACCCATCAAGTCTACCAGATCCAACTTTGATTAAATTTATCGAAGAACCATGGATAAAGGCAACAATTATTACACCTGATGAATTTTTGGGCTCAATAATTAAACTTTGTCAGGATAAGAGGGGTATTCAAACAAACCTTAGTTATTCTGGAAACAGAGCTGTAATAAGTTATGAACTTCCGTTAAATGAAGTCGTATTTGATTTTAATGATAGGATAAAATCAATGACAAGTGGATATGCGAGTTTTGACTATGAGATAATTGAACTTAGAGAGGGAGATTTAGTTAAACTAGGAATTTTAGTTAACGGAGAACCAGTCGATGCTTTAGCAATGATGATTCATAAAGATTTTGCACAAAAAACTGGTAGAGAAGTTTGCGAAAAACTAAAAGATTTAATTCCACGTCATAACTTTATGATACCAGTTCAAGCAGCGATTGGAGGTAAAATTATTGCAAGAGAAACAATTAAAGGATTTAAAAAAGACGTTTTAACAAAAATACATGGTGGTGGAGCTACAGACAGAAAAAGAAAGCTTTTAGAAAAACAAAAAAAAGGAAAAGCTAGATCTAAACAATTTGGTAGAGTAGAAAT
>CABYTJ010000002.1:0-77323 GCA_902521885.1 uncultured Pelagibacteraceae bacterium | reverse complement strand
CACTTCAACATGTGCTTACTGAAGGAATAGCAATGATGCCATTCTTAAGTAAATTAAAAATGCTTAGGACTTGGGGTGGAATTATGGATATGTCGATGGATGGCTCACCTATTATTGACAAAACTCATATTGAAGGTTTGTATTTAAATTGTGGTTGGTGTTATGGTGGATTCAAAGCTACTCCAGCATCTGGTTGGACATTTGCACATACTATTGCTCAAGATAGAGTTCATGAATTAAACGCAGGATATAACCTAAATAGATTTAATACAGGTCACTTACTTGACGAAAAGGGTCTTGGCACAAAAACTTGGATTTCATAAATGCTTCATATTAAATGTCCACATTGTGGAATGAGATCACAAAATGAATTTTCTTATGGTGGTGATGCAACTGTTAAAAGACCTGAGCTAGGTAAAGAAATATCTGATCAAGACTGGGATAATTTTGTCTACAATAGAAAAAGTTTAAGAGGAAAACATTTAGAATTATGGCAACATTTATCAGGATGTAGACAATGGATAAAAGTTGAAAGAGATACCGCTACTCATGAAATATTTAGAACATTAAAAGCTAATGAGGATAATTCGTAATGGATCAAAACTTTAGATTATCAGATGGTGGTTTAATAAATAGAGATAAGAAGTTATCATTTAAGTTTAATAATAAAACTTATTATGGTTATGAAGGAGATACTCTAGCCTCAGCTTTAATAGCTAATGGAGTTCATTTAATTGGTAGAAGCTTTAAATACCACAGACCAAGAGGTTTTTTTGGTGCTGGAGTCGATGAGCCATATGCAATGGTGCAGCTATATAGAAATGGTGAAACTGAACCAAACATAAAAGCCACAGAACAGGAGCTTTTTGAGGGTTTAAAAGCAACAAGTGTAAATTGTTGGCCAAGTGTTAACTTTGATATCGGAGCAATAAATAACTTTTTAAAAATATTTCTTCCTGCTGGATTTTATTACAAAACATTTATGTGGCCAAAAAGTTTTTGGTATAAAGTTTATGAACCTTTTATTAGGAAAGCAGCAGGTCTTGGTGTTGCATCAATCAAACATGATAAAGAAAGATATGAACATAAATATGAATATTGTGACTTATTAATTGCTGGTTCAGGACCATCAGGTTTAGCAAGTGCATATGCTGCAGCAAAAAATGGGGCACGAGTAATTTTAGCTGAAGATAAAGCTAGATTTGGTGGAACACTTCTTACAAGTGAAGTAAATATTGGAAATAAATCAGGTAAAGAGTGGGCCGAAGGAATAATTGCTGAACTTAAAGAAATGCCTAACGTAACAGTTAAAAATAGATCTCAGGTTTTTGGCTATTACGATCATAACATGTTAGTGATGTCTGAAAGAATTAGTGATCATCTTTCAAAGACAAAAAAATTTCATCCAAAACAAAGACTTTGGTACATTAGAGCAAAAGAAGTTCTTATTTCTTCAGGATCAATTGAAAGACCAATAGTTTTTGGTAACAATGATACCCCAGGAGTAATGCTTTCATCAGCAGCAAAAGAATACCTAAAAGTTTATGGAGTATTAGTTGGAAGAAACCCTCTAATTTTTACTAACAACGATAGTGGATATGAAACAGCAATTGAATTTAAGAAAAATGGTGTTGATCCAACTATCTTAGATACAAGAAAAGATCCACAATCTGAAATAATCGATGAAGCAAAGAATTTAGGAATAAATATTAAGTTTTCATATGTAGTAGTAGCTGCTCAAGGATATAAAAAAGTAAAATCAGCTGATATTGCAAAAATTTCAGATGATAAAGAGCAACTTGGATCAGTAGAAAATATTAAGTGTGACTGCATTTGTGTCTCTGGTTTTTGGACACCAACAATTCACTTAGCTTCTCAATCTGGAAATAAAACAAAATTCAACGAAGAAATTGATGCATTTGTTCCAGGAACATCGAAACAAAATGAAACAACATTGGGTGCAGCGAATGGATCTTATACTTTAGAAGAGACTTTAAAAAACTCTTTTGAAACAGCTTATGATCTATCAAAAAAAATCACTAACAATGATAATAAAATTTCTTTACCAAATGTTGTTGAAAAAAAATCAACAACACACGATAAATTTTGGTGTGTGCCATTACCCAAAGGAAAGAATTATAAAAGATTTTTAGATTTTCAAAATGATGTTGCAGTTTCTGATATAGAAATTGCATTAAAGGAGGGCTATCGATCAATAGAACATGTAAAAAGATACACCACTCTTGGAATGGCTACTGATCAAGGCAAAACTAGTAACTTAAATGGTTTGCAATTAGTATCGAATATTGAAAATAAAGTAGTACCAAATGTTGGTCACACAACTTTTAGACCTCCTTATACGCCAGTTTCAATAGGTGCAATTGTTGGAAGAGAAATAGGAAAACATTCAAAACCTACAAGAAAATCTCCAATGCATAAATGGCATGAACAAAATAATGCGATATTTGTAGATGCAGGTGTGTGGTTAAGACCAAGATATTATAAACAAGGAAATGAAAATTTATTTGAAGCGTCTAAGAGAGAAGCAAAAAATGTGAGAACAAATGTAGGTGTATGTGATGTAACTACCTTAGGTAAAATAGATATTAAAGGACCAGATGCAGCAGAACTACTTAATAGAGTTTATACAAATGCTTGGCTAAAGTTACCAGTGGGTAAAGCAAGATATGGGGTGATGTTAAGAGAAGATGGAATTGTTATGGATGACGGAACAACTACAAGAATTTCAGAAAATCATTATCATATGACAACTACTACCGCTCAAGCTGCAAACGTTCTTTCACATTTAGAATATTATTTGCAATTAGTTTGGCCAGAGTTAAATGTAAATGTAGTTTCAACCACAGAACAATGGGCAGGTGCAGCAGTTGCAGGACCTAAATCTAGAGATTTATTACAAAAATTATTCCCAAAATCTGATGTTTCAAACGAAGGGTTACCTTTTATGGGCTATATTGAAGGAGACTTGTTTGGTGTAAAAGCTAGAATTTTTAGAATTTCTTTCTCAGGTGAGCTTGCATATGAAGTAAATGTTGAGTCTGATAATGGAAACTTTATGTGGGAAAAAATTATGGAAGTTGGAGAAGAATTCAAAATCCAGCCATATGGAACTGAGGCATTATCAACTCTTAGAATTGAAATGGGTCATGTTGCAGGATCTGAGTTAGATGGAAGAACAATTCCTTATGATAATTCTCTTGAAGGTTTATTAAGTAAAAAGAAAGACTTTATTGGCAAAAGATCTTTAACTAGAAAAGCATTTATAGCTGAAGATAGACAAAAAATTGTTGGGGTAGTTCCTTTAGATAAAAAAACAAGTATTCCAGAAGGGTCACATTTAGTTAAAGACTCGAATGCACCATTGCCAAATCCAAAATTAGGTTACATCTCAGCTTCATGTTGGAGTGTTGAACACGATAATCCATTTTCTCTAGCAATACTAAAGAATGGGAAAAATATGATCGGTGAAAAGTTATTTGTAATGTCGCCTCTTAAAAATAAAGTAATTCCAGTTGAGATTGTTTCTTCTCACTATGTTGATCCAAAAGGTGAAAGGGTTAGATCATGAGTTTAATATCAGCCTTAGCAAATGTCCATTCAATAGGTCAATTTGGTGATCACGAAGACAAAAATGATAATAATCTTTTAAAAATTTCTGAAATAAAAAACTTACTGATAGTTCAAATAGCTCAGTATAAAAATTCTACAGTTTCTTTTGAAAATATTGACATTGATGGTTTAAGATTAAAAGATAAGCCATTAAACGTATCAAATAATAATGACACCAGAATTTTATGGAATGGTCCAAAAAATTGGCTTTTGGTTTCAACAAAAAATGATTTACTTAAAAATATTTCACAAAATTTTAAAGAAACAGATTTTGCTGTAACTAACTTATCTCATTCAAGAGCTATAATTCAAATAGAAGGACAAGCCTCAAAAGAAGTTTTGAAGAAAGGGTGTCCTTTTGATTTTAATAATCTAGAAAAAAATAATTCTATAAATTCTACATATAATGGAATAGCAATCACTATTGACATGTTAGAGGATAATCCAACTAAAGTAAGATTGTTTGCTCTTAGAAGTTTTGGAGAGTCTTTGTATCATTCAATAACTGATGCATCTTTAGAGTTTGGTTATAAATCAATTTAAGCATCTCAATCTCTTGTAGCAATATAAACACCTATTGTAGTTATTAGAAATCCTATCAAATCTAAATTTGTTAAATTCTCATTTAAAAATAACCAAGCCATAAAAGCAGATGTAGCTGGTATTAAAAAAAATATTGAAACAGTTTTACTTGCTGAATTATTTTTAATCAAATACATCAATATTGTAAAAGCCCCAAATGATACTAGAAATATTTGATGACTCATTGCTATAATGAATGTTTTAGTGAAATCAATATACGGTTCAGCAAAAAGTATTATAATCACTACATGAAAAAAACACCCACCAACTGCTTGATAAAAATTACTTACTGATAAAGGTAAATTATTACTTAATTTTTTTTGCCAAATAGTTGATGAAGTGATTGCAATTAAAGCTACTATTGTTGCAATCAAACCTATTAATGGTATTTTCGAACCAACATCTAAACCTAAAACCAATACTGCACCCACAAATCCAAGAAAAACTCCAACCCATTGTTTCATAGTTACTTTTTCACCCAGTATGGGTCCACTAAGTGCATTGGTCAAAACAGGCTGAAGAGTGACTATTAAAGCTGCAATTCCAGTAGGCATGCCAATTGAAATTGAATAAAACACCCCACCCAAATACAATCCATGAAAAAGAACCCCACTTAAAACAGACTCAATTAAATTTTTTCTTTTAATATTTATTGAATGTTTTGAATAAATGGAAAAAAGGTAAAACCCAATTGCTACAAAAAAAAATCTAAATGCTAAAGCTGAAAAGGGATCACTATTATCTATAATTGGCTTGGTGGTAATAAAGGCTGAGGACCATAACAATATAAATATTAGTGGGAATATTCTGACCATTTCAGGTTTTATAGATCATTTATTCTTACTTTCATTGGATAAATTTAGTTTAATTTACTTATGAAATATGCGAGCATAATTACTACCTTGAGTTGTATTCGAAAATGTATAAGATTCTTCTCAATTGTGATTAACAAAAAATGATTTTGAAATGAAATTTAGATTTATTAAAATATTAATGTTTATAGTTTCGTTTTTCTTTTTGACTGGGTTTTTCCCTGTTTTTTCTATACTTGGTCCTGGTTTAACAGCTTTTACATCTGGTAATGTTTACAAAGCTGGAGCTCAATATATGATTAATAAAAGAATTGAAGATGCAACTGGAAAAAACTCTCTAACTTTTGTCAAAGATAAAATTGAAGAAAACAATGATAATAAAGATTTAAATAAAAAACTTATGCTTCTAGTTGAAAAAAGAATAAAACTCACAAGACAAAAACTAAACCTTAAAAATATCAATCAGTAATTTTTAAATAAATTAAATGTTTTTGTTTGCTTTCTTTACACCATAATTCATAACTTTCACACATTCTCCATAAATGATCAAAAGCTCTTTGAGACAATTCTAAAGGAAAATGACTTTTTGCATAATATAATTCAGGAAATTGAATAAGTTGTTTAATCATCATATCTTTTTGAACATAAAGTAACTTAATTGTTTCGTCTGGTATCTTTTTTTTAGTTTTAAGATCAATAAAATTATTCTTTTTCAAGTTTTCAATCCATTTGTCATGAAATTCACCACTACTTATTTCTTTGTATTCAGGTGTTCCAATGAATGACTCAAAAGCATTAATATTTGAAAAATCAGGATTTTTTTTTTTAATTTGACAAATTTTTGAATATATAAATTCTGCTACGTATAATACGTAAGGTTTTTCTTTAGATGACATTATCTATTATTATATTTTTTCATAGCTGAATTAGCTAAGATCAAATTAGGATCTAAAAATATTTTTGATGATTTAATTGTTTTAAATGATTTAAATGCGAAAATAGCTATTGGCAATTCAGTACAACCAAGAATTATTTTTTTACATTTCTTTTTTATTAAATAATTAATGGCAGGTTTTATAATCTTACTAGCTTCTTTTACTTTTCCCATTTTTACAAATTTAATAGCCTTGTTTACAGAATTATTTTGATTTTTTTTATTTGGAAAAACTAAATTATAGTTGTTATCGAAAAATTTATTGTAAACACCAGTTTTTAAAGTGCCTTCAGTAGCAAGTAGACCAATACTTGAATTTTTTTTACATGTTTTTTTTGTAAAATTAAAAACCTCTTTTGGCATGTTAATTATAGGTAAATTAATTTTTTTCTGCAAATCTTCATACCAATAATGTGCTGTATTACACGGTATAACTATAAATCTACATTTACTTTTTTTAAGAACTTGACATCCTTTAATTAAACTTTTTAAAACTAATAAATATTTTTTTTGACTTTTTTTGTTATTTTTTTTATTTGATAAATTCCCGGTTTGAACACCTATTGACTCGGGTCTTCCTGGAATATTAGATTTATTATAGAGTATGAATAGGGGGTAATCTTGATCAAATTTCCCTCTATATAAGATTGCTAACTTATTACAAAAATCAAGACCTGCTTGAGTTCCCATTCCACCTAAAATACCAATCATATATAAATTATATTTTTTTGTTTGTTGTAGAATAGTTCATTGGCTATAAAAATAAATCAATTCTTAAATTAAGAACTGAAAATGATTATAGCCAATAAATGATAGTGTGAAAATTATGCAGTTTTTAAGTTAACTGCTGAAGGACCTTTAGGACCATCTTCAACATCGAAAGTCAAAGCTTGACCCTCATCTAAACCGTTCATACCAGCATCTCTTACTGCTGAAACATGTACAAACACATCTTTTTCTTTATCTTCTCTTTCAATAAAACCAAAACCTTTAGTTGGATTGAACCACTTTACTTTACCTTGTAGACTCATATTTATCTTCTTACTTTTTGTTGTATTAATTTATTACTTATAATTAAGTAATTTTAGCTTTCTTTAGAATTTAGAAGGTTTTGTCAACTAAATAGATGTTTTTGGGACTTTTTTTATACTAATCGTTGTTTATCTGTTTAGTTAAATAGATAGAATTTATATCCTCTTTATAATGTGCGAAGGGCTCACAAGGAGCAAAATCACATTTTTTAAATAATTTTCGTGCTGGTTCAAAAAATTTACCTGCACCCGTTTCTATACTTAATCTTTTTATATTTAATTTCTTAGCCTCAAAGATTAAATGGTGAATTACTTGTATACCATTACCTTTGTTTCTGTAATTGTCGTGAATCCGAATTGATTTAAATTCTCCGTGTTCTTTTGTAAGGAATTTCAAAGCACCACAGCCGAATAACTTTTCCTCTTGCCATAGACTCCAAAATTTAATTGATGGAGTTTTAAGACCAGGTATGTCAAGAACATGCGCACTTCCTTCAGGGGATGCAGCTTTTAATTCTATAAAATGTTTTATCAAAAGCTGATTAACTTCAGGATGATCAAAATTTCCTTCTATTGATTTAAGCATTTAAAGTAAAGTTGTTATATGACCCATTTTTCTTTTTTCTTTTATTTCTTTCTTTAGATAATCAAAAAAAAATTCATTCTTACCTAGTTCTAAATTTTTTCGATAAGGTTCAATTTGGTTGCCAATTAAATTTACCATTTTAGCATTTGATAATTTTTTTAACGCAACTTTTTCAAGCGAGCATACAGCTCTTACATGATTTTCAAATTGACTTACATTATAAGCATTAATAGTTAAATGGCCAGAATTATGAACTCTTGGTGCAATTTCATTTACGTATAGATTTTCATTTCTATCAATAAAAAATTCTACGCACAATGTACCAATGTATTTAAGTTCTTCTGCAATCATGATAGCCCAATCTTTTGATTGATCTAAAATTTTTTTACTAATTTCAGCAGGTATAAATGAATATTTTAGAATTTGATCTTGATGGGTATTTTCTATTGGATCATAGATCTCAAAATTATTATTGCCATACCTTGTTATTATAACAGAAATTTCTTTTTTTAGCTTTACTAGCTTTTCTAGTATGTAGCCTTTAGAAAAATCTATATTTAATGAATTTATATCTTCAGCTGTTTTGATTGGATACTGACCTTTTCCATCATAGCCCATTGTAGTAGTTTTCAAAATTCCTGGTAAAAAATCTCCCAATGTTTCAATATCAGATTTTTTTTCTATAGACACATATCTTGTTGTTCTTATATTTAGTTTATTTACAAAATCTTTCTCGGCAATTCTATGCTGTATAAGTCTGTTAACTGATGGTTTTGGCAAAACAGGTTTTAATTTATTCATTTCATTAAGAGTTTCATAAGGAATATTTTCAAATTCATAACTAATAACGTCAACTTTGCTAATAAATTCTAATATTTTTTGTTTATCATCGTATCCTCCAAAAATAAATTCATCACAAAAATTTTGTGCTGGAGCATCTTTATCATCTGAATAAACGACTGTTTTAATATCTAATTTTTTTGCTGCTGATGACATCATGCTACCTAATTGACCTCCACCAATGATTCCGAGATTTTTTACTGTCATCCTTTTATTATTTTGGATTTTTCTTTACTGACTTGGTTTGAGATAATCGCCAATTTTTTAATTTTCTCTTAATGACCGGATTACTATTTGCAAGAATTGAGGCAGCTAATAAAGCAGCATTAATTGCTCCATCCTCTCCTATTGCCAAAGTTCCCACTGGAATACCTTTAGGCATTTGTGCAATAGATAAGAGGCTATCTAGACCTTTTAGTTTTTTACTCTCAATCGGAACGCCTAAAACTGGAATTGTTGTTAAAGCTGAAATCATGCCCGGAAGATGAGCAGATCCTCCAGCACCAGCAATTATTACACCAATATTATTTCTATCTGCAGAACTTGCATATTCAAACATTCTATTTGGGGTTCGGTGAGCTGATATTATTTTTGTTTCAAATTTAACACCTAAGTTTTTAAGTATTTTAACAGCTAATTTCATAGTTTTATAGTCAGATTGACTACCCATAACAATGGAGACTTTGAGTTTTTTAATATTTTTCATGATATAGTAAGCTTAATCTTTATTTCAAAATTAAATAATAAATTCAATAAAATAAATAGTATTTAAAAAACATATTGGTATGCTTAATTATTATTCATCAAAATGAAATTTAAAATAGATAATTTACAATACTGCAATTGGTCTAGAAAAATTTTTGAAATTAATAGAGAGGCTGGGCTTGATGCAGTGCATGTGACAATAGTATATCATGAGGATTTTGATGAACATTTGAATGAAATCCAAAAATGGAAAAAATTATTTGAAGAAAACTCAGATTTAATTTTTCTTGGAAACAATTTTAAGGACATTGAGAAAGCTAATAAAGAGAAGAAGACAGCAATTTTTTTTGGATTTCAAAATTGCTCACCTATTGAGGATGATATTAATTTAGTTGAAAAAGTTCATGAACTTGGATGTAGATTTATGCAACTAACTTATAATAATCAATCCTTACTGGCTACTGGATGTTATGAAAAGATTGACAGTGGTGTAACAAACTTTGGCCGTGAAGTAATAAAAGAAATGAATAGAGTAGGTGTTGTTATAGACATGTCTCATTCAGCAGAGAAAAGTACTTTTGATGCCATAGAAATAAGTGAAAAACCAATTGCTATAACTCATGCTAACCCATCATTTTGGCACGCCGCTAAAAGAAATAAATCTTCAGAATTATTAAAAACTTTAAGTGATAGTGGTGGTATTCTAGGTTTATCTCTTTATCCACATCATTTAAAAAATAATACAAATTGTACTTTGGAAAGTTTTTGTGAAATGATAGCCAGAACAGCTGAGGTTATGAGTGTAAAAAATATTGGAATTGGTTCTGATCTTTGTTTAAATCAACCAGATGAAGTTGTTGAGTGGATGAGAAATGGAACTTGGTCTAAAAGTAAAAATTATGGAGAAGGATCAAAAAATAAACCAGGTTTTCCAATTCAACCAAAATGGTTTGAAGATGCAAGAGGTTTTAAAAATTTAGAAACAGGTTTAAAAAAAGTTGGATTTTCAGAAACCGAGACTAATGGAATACTTGGTAACAATTGGTATAATTTTTATAAAACTATTTAGAAATGAATATAGAATTAAGAGATCCCAATGTCATTATGAAGCTTTCAAGGCTGGGCTCATTTCACCAATCTAGATTATCTTTTTTAAGAAGTTTTTTAAATGAATTTAAAGATTGGGATTATAAAAGAGATTTATTTGATTTAGATAAAGATGGATATGGTACAGCAGTATATTCTTTCAAAAAAAATAGCAGAGTTTATTCTTTAATTTGTTACGCCAACAAAATTAATGATGATGAAAGATCAGATAGAGTAATAGCAACCAAATGGGATGCAGCTTTTACATTGCATGATGGTGTGCCTTTAAAAGAAGATATTGAAAGATTAAGAAATGAAGTTCCAAAACAAGAAGTTGGTAGACTTTCATATAAAGAATTAACATTATCTAGAGCAAATAAATCTGTAAGAGTATTTGATCATGTTGTTGAAAGTTTAAGTAATGGATCGCAACCAAATTTAGACTTACTTGAAAAAGTGGGATATTTGTACAGAACAACAGCAGTATATGGATCAGGTAAGTTTGGTTTAGCAGATCGATTTAGAATTAAAAATAGAGAAGAAATTAACGGACCATTTAGATTAGAGATGATGCTAGTTTATCTAGTTAGACAATTTACATTTGATCAAGTTAATCACGTAGCAAAAAATAGAAATCCTAAATCAGCTGTTAAACTTGATCCAAAAATTTGTAGAAATTTGGGAATTGGAAATTCAACTGGATTAGGGATGGCCCCATTTATTGTTAATCATCCAACATTACTTAATAATTGGATACTTAGTAGAGAAAGGGCACTCAAAAAAATTAGAGAAATTAAAATTGCTGAAACTAAAGATATAAGTTTGTTTAAAGAGTGTGTCAAAAATTCTCTTAAAAATATTACTAGTTGGAACACAGAGAGTGAATATCAACTTAAAAAAATAAAGCTTTTACTTAAAGATGTAAGAAAATTTATTCATTTTCTAGAAAATGAATTTGATTTTAAAAAAGATTATCCATTTAATGAAATTTACCTTTGGCTAGAGAAAGAAACTTGTGAGGAGTGTATTGAGTATATTGTTTCAATAATGATGGAACCATTTGGCGAAATAGTTCAGCCTTTAATTAGTCAAATGAGCTCAGAAGAAGAAAAATACTTTAATATTCCTACTGAGCGAAATGTAGAAGATTTGAAGAAAATTTTAGAAAATAAGTATTCAGATATTCTAAAAATTGATTTTAATAAAAAAGATAGTAATCAAAAATTTTGGTTTATTTCAAAAAATAAAGAAGAACCAAGATTAGCTAATCGTTTTGAAGAGAGTGGTGCAGATTTAGAACAACCTCTAGCAATAGCGAGAGATATAAAAAAACTATATGAAAGACTATTGTCTTTGAAAAATAATTTGAAAATTAATCAGTTTTTAATTAATAATTCTGATTTAAGACATGTTGTAAGACGAGCTTTTATTATTGAAAATTTTCCATATTCAGAAATTCAAGACAATACTATAGGAGAAAATATAATACCAATTGATATGCTGCGATTGAAATTATCTTTTTTTGGAGCTCTAAAATTTGACCCAAGATCTGACAAATGGTTGAGAATATGTATGTTTCAGGGTGCACCACTTCCAAATGAATTAAAAGATTATGATGAGCAATGGGTTTATAAAACCTTCTCTTAAATTATGAAATCTTTAAGTGAAATTGAGACAACAGTAAAAAGAGCAAGTCGAGCTGCTGGTTATTCGTGGGGCATAGCTGAAGAGGTTGGAAAATCTATAAGATTATCTGAATTATTTGGTTTTCCAGGAATTAGAGACCTTAATCAATATTATCAAAATAAAAAAAAAGAAAATTTTGATGATGTAAAATTAATCAATAAATTTAACAAATCAAATGGGTTATCTTTTTGTCCAATTACTTTAGGAGTAAATTTTATTGATCAAATTAAGAACATAGAAACTCTAAAAAAGTGTTCAGTTGAAAAATTAGCTTTCCCATTATTACTTTTGCCTTTTTTAAGTAGAGCTTCAGAGATTATTGGAAAAAAATTATTATTTTCATTTGATGATAATCAATTTTTATTAAATTTTAATGTAAGTATTTCCTCAAATTTTTGGAATAAAGAGACTCCAATATTAGCAAATCAAGTAGAAATAAGTTTTTTAAATAATGAAGATAATTTTTCTGATAACGATTGGAAAAACCTTTACAAACTTGCTGAGGATACTTTTGTTGAGGAAACAGATAGTTTAAAGGAGGGTGCTGCTGGCGCTGGTTTGACTGACAATGATTGAAGATGAAGAAATCGAGAAAAATTTAAGAGATTTAGATAATATATGTGATGAATGCAAAGAAGAAGATGAAAGTGTTTCCCAAAATTTAATTCTTATGGGATTTAAAATATGCAAATCTTGCAGGACTTCTAAAACTATTTTTCCAATTTAAATATGATTAACTGGCAGCACATTCATTCTGCTCATGACAAAAGAAATTGATAAAAAAGCTATAATTAAGAAAGATAAAAACACTATTCCAAATGATTTGAAGTTTGATTTAAGATTTAAAACTTGTTTTGTAGAGATTATCAGTCCAGCGAAAATCCAAAATTGAGTTAAGAAAATTATTGGTATCATTAAGTCGGGAGTGACAGCAAAAAATCTTAGTAAACCAGGTGCATGAGCAAAACCAACTGCGGTTAAAACTTTTTTAAAAGGAACTTTACTTTGTTTATCTGGAAATAATTTTACACCAATAACAAATATAAAAATCGCCCAAATAAACCATGTTAAAATTGCTGTTAGACCAGACATTGCTACAGCTGTTTTAATCACAGTATTGGCTGCAACAGCTCCTGCTATCCCATCTAAAATCATAATCAAACCTGCAAAATATATTGAGGCTTCACCAAAATTTTTATTATCACTATAAAGAGATTTATCTAATTTTATAGATTTTAAAATTATACCAAGAAACTCACCAAACATTTATTTTTTTTTATTTTTTTGTTCTTTGTATGAAACAATTAATGGAAAGAGTATTAAAGCAATAGTTATTATAATGCAAATTGCAATTAGGAAACCTTTAGTCATTTAGAGTTTGAAAAAGGGGAGTTTTACTCCCCTTTATTAAATTAGCCTTTTACTACTTCTCTTGTATTCGCATTGAATGATTCCTTAAATGGAATATCAACTATTACTGCATCTACTGGTGTACCCGCTTTGTCAGAATATTTTTCAGGTAGATGAACTTTATACTTAGTACCAACTTTACCCTTAGGAAATCCGTTTGGATTTAATGTTCCATCAAAAGGAACATATCCCATTGCAATATTAGTTTTTTTCTCTGGATGATACCAAGGAGAAGTTAGGAATCCTACAGGATCTCCTCCATCTTCATTTGAGATTAACCAAAAATCTGGTGCATAATCTTCAATTGGTTTTCCTCCCAATTCAAGACCTACCAATTGTAGCTTATAGGGTTTTTTTCCAGCTTTAAGTTCATCTTTCATTTTTTCTAGAGCAGCTTTACCAACATAATCAGCTTTCTTATTCCACTCTCCTTTACCAGATAGTGAAACTTGGTAACCTAAATTACATTGGAAAGGATTATGTTGCTGATCCATATCTTGTCCCCAAGAAAGAATTCCTGCTTGAATTCTTCTATGATGAGCTGGCGCTATAACCATTAGATTATGTTTTTTTCCTGCATCTAAAACTGCATTCCACATATCTTCGGCGTATAAAGTTGCATCTCTTAAATATATTTCATATCCAGCTTCTCCTGAGAAACCTGATTGTGAAATAACACAACTTCTACCACCAACCTTAACTTCAGCTAGACCATAAAATGGCATATTGTCAAAATCGACTTGATCTCCACAAAGATCTTTCATTAAAGCTTTAGACTTTGGACCTTGAATTTGAACAGGACAAGCATCTATTTCTTCAACTGTACAATTAAATCTTTGATCAGCATTCACTCCTTGTAAATACATACCAATATCTGAGTCAGATAAAGAAAACCAAAATTCATCTTTAGAAATTCTTAAAAGAATTGGATCATTTAAAACTCCACCATATGCATTACATAAAATTACATACCTTGCTCTCATTGGAGAGATCTTAGTTGCATCTCTTGTTATTACATAGTCTGTAAACTTTTCTGCATCAGGACCTTTAACTCTAATTTGTCTTTCAACAGCAACATTCCACATTGTTACATGATTTACAATTGCATCGTATTCAACCATTGCTCCACCATCTTCTGGCTTTACATATCCTCTTGGGTGATAAATACGATTATATACAGTTGCTCTCCAACAACCTGCTTGCATTGATAAATGCCAATAAGGTGATTTCCTTACTCTTGTTGAAATTAACATTTCAACTTTAGTTGGCCCACTTTGTCTTAGATTATATGGTACTTCTCGATCAGATTGATCAACAGAGGTAACATGTTTTAATTTAGTATAGTCAAACTCTTTAGACATAACTATTCTCCTTCAACCACTTGTTAGTTTCCTTCAAGCCGCCGAATGTATAAATGTGGAAAAAATCAGTATGCGATTTAACTTTCCCAATTAAATCATTAGGGTCTTTAGGTTTTAATAAATCTAACGCCTTACTAAAATTAGATTTAAGAAAATTTAAGGAATTTTTTGCTCCAACAATATTAGCAAATTTTATTAAGCTAGATATTTTAAGAGGGCCAGTAATTCCCACATGCACTGGTACGCTTTGTTTAGAAATAAAATCTATAATAGGCTGAGGATCTAATAACCATTGGGTTACAATATAATCAGCATAAGGCTTCTTATCTATCATAGCTTTTTCTAAATCTGAGTCGGATATATCAGGACTCCCCTCAGGGTGTCCAGCAATTCCTATCTTCATTTTTTCGAAATAACCTGTTTCTAAAAGTTGAAATGAACTATCAAATTTTCCCATTGGTTCTCTACCACCACCAATTATCAAAGCTTGTTTTACTCCTCCATCTTTACATCTTAACACATAGTCTTTTAACTCTTTTTCATTTTGCATAGATCTTGCTGGAAAGTGAGGCACAGGATTAAATCCTTTTTTAACAAGTTCAATAGCTTTTTGAGCAGTCTCTTTATAATCTCCACCTGGCAACATAGTAATATAAACATCACTTACTAGAGGGATAGTTTCTATCTCGGTGTTAGGACCAATTTCTAAAGAAAAGTTCATTTTTTCAGATCATTATCTTTTTTGTAAAAGCTGTCAAAGAAATTCAACAATATCCAAATCGAAATTTGTTGCCAAAAATGATGCTCATGATAATTTTTTTTGTGGCTCAAAATTACAAAAATAAAATTTTATCTGAAATCTTAGATTTGAAAAAATTACATGCAGTGAATAAGCCTATTGAGACTGCTAATGGTCTTCCAAATGAATGCTACACAGACAAAGACTATTTTAACTATGAAAAGGACAAGGTTTTTTGTGATAAGTGGACAGTGATTGGAGTTGGAAGTTCAATTCCAAATCCAGGAGATGTCAAACCATACAATCTACTCGGGATTCCTTTAATTATGATTAGGGATAAAGATATGAAGATTCGAGTTTTTCATAATGTGTGTAGTCACAGAGGTTTTAAACTTTTAGACAAAACTTGTTCTCTAAAAAATGTTATCAGATGTCCATATCACTCTTGGGCTTATGATTTTAAAGGAAATCTAGTTGCAACACCTCACATTGGTGGTCTCAACAATCATCAGTCAGAAAGATTCGATAAAACAAAAAGTAATTTAAAAGAAATTAAAAATAAAGTTTGGATGGATATAATTTTTATTAACTTAAACTCTAATGAAATTGACTTTGATGAATATATTAAGCCTCTTGAAAATAGATGGTCTAAATTTATCAATAAAGAAGATCATAGATTAATAGTTCATTCAAATGATTATGGCTATTTTAATTTAGATGTAAAAAGTAATTGGAAATTTGCTATAGAAAATTATTGTGAAAGTTATCATCTACCAACTATTCATCCAGAACTAAACAAAGTCTCTAATATTAATGATCATTATCACATACAAGGTTTACCAAACAGATTTGCAGGACAAGGAAGTAATAAGTATGAACAACTGATCAAGGGAAATAAAAAATTTAACACTTTTCCAAATTGGGATAAGAATAATTTAAAAAAATCCGAATATGTAGCTTTATTTCCAAATGTAATGATTGGTTTACATATAGACCATTTTTATGTTTTTTGGTTAGAACCTTTGGCAATCAATAAAACTAGAGAACATATGCAGATGTATTATGTCGGTAATGCAAGTGCCAATGAGAAAGAATTAAAAGAGTTGAGAAAAGAAAATTTAAAATTTTGGAAAAATGTAATGTTAGAAGATATTGTTGCAATTGAAGGAATGCAAAGTGGAAGAAATTCACCATCATATAATGGAGGAAATTTTTCTCCAACAATGGATCAGCCAACCCATCAGTTTCACAAATGGGTTGCAGGAAATTTAATATAAAATGAAAATAGTTTTAATAATGGGTTTACCTGGATCAGGAAAAACAACTTTAGCTAATGAATTGGGGCCTATGTTGAATGCAAAAAGATTAAATGCTGATGAGGTTAGAAAAGAAGCTAATGATTGGGATTTTTCAGAAGAAGGAAGAAAAAGACAAGCTAAAAGAATGGCTAACTTTGCAACAAAACTAAAAGAGCAAGGAAACTTTGTAATAGCAGATTTTATTTGTCCAACACCTGAAGCTAGAAGTTTATTTCCAGCTGATTACGTAATTTGGGTAGATACAATTAAAGAAGGAAGATTTGAAGATACTAATAAGATGTTTATTAAACCTGATAAGTATGACTTTCATGTTACTTCACAAGATGCTAAAAATTGGGCACCGAAAATATATAAGGAGATAAAATAATGGTTTACAAATGGGATAATAAAAAACCTACTGCACAAATGTTGGGAAGATGGCAACCATTTCACGATGGCCACTATACTTTATTTAAAGAAATAATAAAAAAAACTGGTCAAGTTTGTATTCAAATAAGAGATGTTCAAGGTGTAGATGACAATCCATTTGATTTTGACACGGTCAAAAAGAACATTGAGGATAGATTGAATCCAGAATTTGAAGGACGATTTAAGATTATGATGGTGCCCAATATTACCAATATTTGTTATGGTAGAGGAGTAGGCTATAAAATTGAAGAAATTGAACTTTCAAAAGAAATACAAGAAATTTCAGCTACCAAAATAAGAGCCAAGATGAGAGAAGAAGGTAAACTTAAATAATTTTCAATGAACATAAAAGTCATTAATAAAAAAAATATTTCAAGAGTAATCATTAACGAACCCAAAACTTATAATTCTTTATCTTTTAAAAATTTGAATGACCTAATTAAAGTTTTTAAAAAATTAGATAATGACAAGAATGTTAAAGTAATTATTCTTGAAGGAGCTGGTAAAGGGTTTAGTGCAGGACATAACTTAAAAGAAGTAAGAGGTTTAAAGAAAAAAGAAAAATACCAAAAATTATTTAACCTTTGTTCAAAATTGATGCTGCAAATAGTTGAAGGAAAGAAACCAGTAATTGCTAAAGTTCATGGTGCTGCCTACGCTGCAGGATGTCAGTTAGTTGCAAGTTGTGATTTAGCTTATAGCACTAAAGATGCTTTATTTGCAACACCAGGAGTAAATATTGGATTATTTTGTAGTACTCCAATGGTGGCGGTTAGCAGAAAGATAAGTAGGAAACCAATGATGAAAATGTTACTTACCGGAGAACCTATTAAAGCAAATTATGCAAAAGAAATTGGTCTGATTAATGATTGTTTCTCAAAATCAAAATTAAACAATGAAGTTTTAAAAATAGCTCAAAAAATTGCTTCAAAATCAAATTTAACTATCAAAATTGGTAAACAAACTTTTTATAAACAGTTAGAGATGCCTTTAAGAAAAGCTTACGCCTACACTAGCAAAATGATGACAATTAATATGATGGCAATGGATGCAAAGGAAGGAATTTCTGCATTTCTAGAGAAAAGAAAACCGATTTGGAAAAATAAATGACGATTAAAAATATTTTAATCGTTATATTTATATTTGTAGGTTTATATGTGGTTTTAGATTTTAGAGACCATAATTTTAAAAGAGCTATAGATGCCTGTATTGCTGGAAGTAAAAAGTTAGATAAACCAATGACTACACAGCAAGCAAAAGAGTTTTGTGAAGATCAGATTAATAAAGATAAGTAATGAGTGATTTAGAAAAAATAAATAATACTTGTTGTGGGCCTGGTTATGCTAGTCCATCTGAAGCAATTAAAGCACCAAATGAAAAACTTTTATATACAATAGCTATTTATACTGGAACAGGAATTCAAAAACCTGATTATCTTGCAACTGTTGATGTTGATCCAGATAGTCCAACTTATTCAAAGGTTATTCACCGTTTAGAAATGCCAGGGATTGGAGATGAATTACATCATATGGGATGGAATGCATGCTCTTCATGTCACGGTGATGCAGGAATGAGCAGAAAATATCTTTTAGTACCAGGTGTTAGATCAAATAATATTCATGTAATAGATACTGCAACAGATCCATTTGCTCCAAAAATCCACAAAGTAATTAAAGGCTCAGAAATAAAATCTAAAACTAATTTGTCAGGACCGCATACAGTTCATTGTCTAGGATCTGAAATTATTATTTCTTTTCTTGGTAATGCCAAAGGGGAGGCTCCTGGAGGATACTTGCATCTTAACAAAGATTTTGAAATTGTTGGAAGATGGGAAAACTCAATGGGAGATATCCCTTTTAGCTATGATTTTTGGTATCAGCCACGTCATAACGTGATGGTAAGCTCAGAATGGGCTGCACCCAATACCTTTATGCCAGGCTTTGATTTGGAAGAAGTAGGACACTTAAAATATGGACGAAGGCTTCATATCTGGGATTTTAAAAAAAAAGAACCAATTGAAACAATGTATCTTGGTGAAGATGGTCTAATACCATTGGAAGTAAAATTTAAGCATGATCCTGATAGCACTCATGGATTTTGTGGGGCTGCACTAAGTTCGAATGTTATTCATTTT
Source organism: uncultured Pelagibacteraceae bacterium (assembly GCA_902521885.1). Classification (GTDB taxonomy): domain Bacteria; phylum Pseudomonadota; class Alphaproteobacteria; order Pelagibacterales; family Pelagibacteraceae; genus Pelagibacter. The sequence goes on along the minus strand of CABYTJ010000002.1, from coordinate 58,060 downwards.
TGGAAATCCAAAGAAGGAAAGTGGGAGTGGGAAAAAGTTATAGATGTCAATAATGAACCTCATCCAGATTGGCCTATACCTATTCCAGGAGTAATGTCTGCAATTCTTGTTTCAATGGATGATAAATATCTTTATTTAAACAACTGGCTTCATGGAGACATGAGACAATACGATATAACAGACCCGCACAAACCGAAATTAACTGGACAAGTTTGGATTGGTGGACTTCTAGGTAAAGCACCAATTATAAATGGAGTTAAAATTGCAGGCGGTCCCCAAATGTACCAATTATCTTTAGATGGTAAACGAATGTACGTAACAACTTCTCTATTTTCAACTTGGGATAATCAATTTTATCCTGACATAAGAACACAAGGTGGTGCTATGGTTATGATTGACTGCGATGTTGAAAATGGTGGTATGAAAATTAATAAAGACTTTATAGTTGATTTTGGTAAAGAACCTAATGGCCCAAGCAGATGTCATGAAAGTAGATATCCGGGTGGAGATTGTACAAGCGATATATGGCTTTAAAGAAAATTACTATTATCAATCGTAAAAATAAAACTTTTGAGGTCTCAGACCGAAAACCCTTACTCCAAGAATTACGTGCTCAAGGAGTTGATCTTCCTTATGGTTGTGAATATGGAGGCTGCATAACTTGTGCAGCAAAACTTATTAATGGCGAAGTAGATCAACGTTCTCAAGTAGCTTTAAACAACAGACAAATTAACAATGGTTATGTTGTTTTATGTGTTGCTCGACCAAAAACTGATTGTGAAATTGAAATTGGAGTTGAAAGTCATGATAAACTCTACCGCAATCCTTTTCTTGACCCACTTGCACCACATGAGTTAAAAGCTGATATTGCAACTCAAAAAAATATTAAAAAGAATAAGTAAATGGACCATACCAAGCCTTATAGTGATGAATATTTAAAAGATATTTTGCAATCTGTTAAGACTATAGCAATGGTTGGTGCTAGTCCTGATAAGACTAAATTTAGTTATGGCGTCTTAAGAGTGCTTCATGAAACTGGATATGACATGATACCAGTTAATCCAAAACCGGAAATCAAAGAAATACGAAATTTAAAGGTATATCCCAATCTTGCATCAATTGATCGACCTGTCGATATGGTTGAAGTTTTTAGGAAACCTGAAGATTTATATGGAGTTGCTGAGGAAGCAATTGCTATTGGTGCTAAAGTATTGTGGGGACAAATTGGTGTTATCAATCATGACGCTGCTAAACTTGCAGAAGAAGCTGGTTTAAAAGTAGTAATGAATAGATGTCCAAAAATTGAACTCTTTCGACCATTTTGGAAACCAAGACTTGATCAAAAAATATAATACAAAAACACAACACAAGTATAATAAAATTACAATACTAGTATTATTAATTTATAATAAACTAATTTAGATGAAAAAAATTTTTCTTATATATGGTCATTATGATGATAAATCATTTAATGCTGCTATTAAAAATACTTTCACTAAGACAGCTGAAGAAAATGGTCACTTAGTTGACAGTGTTGATTTATATCAAGAAAAATTTAATCCAGTTTTTGCGGGTGAAGAACCAGATGAAATAGTTTTGGATCATAGAAAAAGAATAGATGCGTGTGATACAATTGTATTAATTGCACCTATTTGGAATTTTAGAATGCCGGCAATAGTTGAAGGATGGATAGATAAAGTATTAGCTCCACCTTGGGCATTTAAATTTCAAAAGCTCTGGGGAAATTATGGGTATCCAATAGGAAACCTTAGAGACAAAAAAGCAATTATTTTTTGTACTTATGGATCACCCAGATTAGCAATCACAACATTTTTTTTAAACTTACCAATTAGAAGGTTGAAAAGGGGTGTTTTTCACATGTGCGGCATTTATAATATCAATTATAGAAGATATTTTGCTGTACCTTTCGTAGGTGATAAAAAAAGAGAAGAGTTTCTAAATGATGTTAAAAAAACTGCCCTTAATATTTAGTATAGTTACAATCATTTTTTTAAATATTTCATATTCAAACGCTGATTTAAAATCTCCAAATAATTTAATTTTACCAGCAGAAGTAGTTAAGATTCAGTTAATAGGTCTTATGGATAATGATAAAGATTTTAAAGACAGTGGGATTGAACAAACTTGGAATTTTGCTCATCCAAATAATAAAAAGAATACTGGCCCTCTACCGAACTTTAAAATGATGATTAAAGGAAATTCATACCAAATGTTAATTGACCATTTGAATCATACAATTACAGAGCTTGGAAGTAGTGACAAATGGGCTCAATTTGAAGTTATCATTTTAGATAAAAACAAAATTTATCATAAATTTAATTGGCAGGTTGAAAAATATACTATGGATGGACCCTTAAAAGACTGTTGGTTGACTACTATGGTATCTAATCCCATATCATTGGGAAGTTCAATTTGATATTCTTAGATACAATTTTGTTTCGTAATGAATAAAAATTTAGTAGGAATCGCTTAATGAAATCTAAAACAAAAGTAGTAGTTGTAGGTGGTGGAGTAGTAGGGGTCAGCGCACTCTATCATTTAGCTAAAAAAGGGTGGTCTGATGTAGTTCTTGTAGAGAGAAAAGAATTAACTTCTGGATCTACTTGGCATGCTGCAGGATTATTACCACTTTTCAATATGAGCTACTCTGTGGGTCAATTACATAAATATGCAGTCGATCTATATAAAAAATTAGAAGATGAAACAGGAAAAAATGTTGGATTTAGTGTTGTATCAAACATTCGTTTAGCAAGTACAAAAGATAGAATGGATGAATACCATCAATATGCTGGAGTAGCTAAAACTATTGGTGTCGATGTTAAATTTTTAACGCCTCAACAAGTAAAAGAAATTTGGCCTTTATGTCATACTGATGATTTAGTAGGTGCTATTCAACATCCTGAAGATGGCTATATCCAGCCTGCAGATTTAACCCAAGCACTTGCTACAGGTGCAAGAAATATGGGAGCCGAGATTTACAGAAACACAACAGTGATTGCAATGAAACAAAATAAAGAAGGATGGATTGTTGAAACAGACAAAGGTTCGATTGAATGTGAACATATAATTTCTTGTTCTGGAAATTTTGCAAGACAAACTGGGGAAATGGTTGGATTAGATATTCCAGTTATTCCTGTTGAACATCAATATATTGTTACCGAGCCTCATCCAGAAATTCAAAAAAGAAAAAAAGAAGGTCTTCCTGAAATGGGAGTACTAAGAGATAGTGATAGCAGATGGTATATGAGAGAAGAGGCTGGTGGATTAATATTAGGTCCTTACGAAGATGGTGCTCCTGCTTGTTATGTAGAAGGTCCATCAAAGAGTTCAGAATATGAATTATTTCAAGAAGATTTAGATAGACTTGCCCCACACATAGAAGGAGCAATACATAGAGTTCCTGCTTTTGGTGAAGTAGGAGTGAAAAAAGTTTATAACGGTGCAATTTGTTACACACCAGATGGAAATCCTATAGTTGGACCAGCTTGGGGTTTGAAAAATTTTTGGATTAATGAAGGTCATAGTTTTGGAATTACTGCCGCTGGTGGAGCTGGTTGGCAATTAGCAGAATGGATAGTAGATGGAGAACCAACCATTGACATGCTAGGCGTTGAACCAAGACGTTATGGAAACTATGCAACTAAATCTTATTTAAAAGCTAAAAATGAGGAAGCTTACAGTCATGTTTTTATTACTCATTATCCAGATGAAGAAAGACCAGCTGCAAGACCTTTAAGAACATCACCATGTTATGAAAGAATGAAAAATTTAGGTGCAGTATTTGGACAAAAATTTGGTTGGGAAAGACCAAACTTTTTTGCAACTGATGGCATGGAACAAAAAGATGATTGGTCTTTTAGAAGATCTAAATGGTTTGATGCTATAAAAAAAGAATGTCAAAACGTAAAAAAAAATGTTGGTCTTTTAGATATGACAGCTTTTGCTAAATGTAGAATAAGAGGACCAAAAGCAGAGGAATTTTTAGATTATTTAGTGGCTAACAAGCTTCCAAAAAAAATTGGAAGAATAAATTTATGTCATGCTCTTAATACTAAGGGTGGTGTTCATTCAGAATTTACAATTATGAAAGAAGCTGAAAATAAATATTATCTTGTTTCAGCAGGTGCAAATTTAAGATTAGACCATGACTGGATCCAAAAGTGGATGCCAACAGATGGATCAGTTATATTTGAAGACTTAACAAATAGTACTGGAGTACTTGTTGTGGCAGGGCCGAAAGCAAGAGAACTAATGCAAAAAGTTTCTATAGATGATTTTTCAAGTGAAAATTTTAAATGGTTAACAGCTAAAAATGTTAACGTTGGATATGCCCCAGTTAATGCTATGAGAGTAAACTTCGTTGGTGAATTAGGCTGGGAGCTACACCATCCGATTGAATATCAAAACCATATATTTGATAAGTTAATGGAAGCAGGAAAAGATTTGGGAATTAAACCTTTTGGAATAAGAGCAATGAATAGCTTGAGACTTGAAAAATCTTACAAATTAGTTGGTACAGAATTATCTATTGAGTACTCACCTTACGAGTCTGGTTTAGATAGATTTATTCACCCTAACAAAGGTAATTTCATTGGGCTTGAAGCTTTAAATAAATGGAGAGAGAAAGGTTTTGATAATAAATTGGTTACACTAGAAGTTCACAATACAACAGACTCAGATGTTTTAGGAAACAATCCTATTTATAAAGATGACAAAGTCGTAGGAAGAGCTACAGGTGGAGAATATGGATTTAGACTAGATAAATCTATAGCTTTAGCAATGGTGAAACCTGATCTTGCTAATGTTGGTGAAAAACTTAAAGTTGATATATTAGGAAAAATGTACGAGGCTACAATTTTAGAAGAAAGTCCATACGATGTTGAAAACAAATTGTTGAGAGCCTAATGAAAATTTTAGTCGCAGTAAAAAGAGTTATTGATTACAACGTTCAAATTAGAGTTAAAGAGGATAATACAGGTGTAGTCACTGATAATGTTAAAATGTCTACCAATCCACCAGATGATAATGCTATAGAAGAGGCGGTAAAAATTAAAGAAGCTGGAAAAGCCACTGAAGTTATAGCTGTTAGTATTGGAGAAGAGAAAGCTCAAGAGACGGTACGTAAAGCTTTAGCAGTAGGTGCAGATAGAGGTATACTTGTAAAAACTGAGGGGATTTTAGAACCATTAGCAGTTTCTAAACTTTTACAAAAAATAGTTGAAAAAGAAAAACCAGATCTAGTTTTTATGGGCAAACAAGCAATTGATGATGATTGTAATCAAACTGGTCAAATGCTCAGTGCATTACTTAATTGGCCTCAAGCGACTTTCGCATCTAAAATTGAGATTAAGGATAAATCCTTAGAAGTTACAAGAGAAATCGATGAGGGGTTAGAAACAATAGAAATAAATGTTCCAGCAATCGTTACATGTGATCTAAGATTAAATGAACCTAGATATGCGTCATTACCAAATATAATGAAAGCCAAGAAAAAGCCAATTGAACAAATAAATGCGTCAGATTTAGGAGTAGATACAACCCCAAGAATCGAGCAAACTAAGGTTGAAGAACCACCTAAAAGAAAAGCAGGTATAAAAGTTTCTAGTGTGGCAGAATTAGTTCAGAAATTAAAAAATGAAGCAAAGGTAATATAAATGTCAGTTTTATTAATAGCAGAACATAATAATAAAGAACTTAGACCTTTTACTCTTAATGCTGCAACTGCAGCCTCTCAAATAGATACAGATGTTCATGCAGTAATTATAGGTCATGAATGTGGAGAAGCAGCAAAAGCACTTTCAGAATTAGAATTAATAAAAAAAGTTATCCAAGTTGAAGCTCCTCACTATGAAAATTTTGTTGCTGAAAATTTTGCCCCAGTAATTGTAAAATTATCAGAGAATTATTCACACATTATTTCTTCCGCAAATACTTTTGGTAAAAATTTAATGCCAAGAATTGCTGCAGCTTTAGATACTTCTCAAATTAGTGATATTACAAAAGTTGTTTCTAATGATACTTTTTTAAGACCAATTTATGCTGGCAATGCTTTTGCTACTGTAAAAAGTAAAGACAACAAAAAATGTGTAACAATAAGACCTACTTCATTTGATCCTTGTGAAAGTTCTGGGGGATCTGCAACTATTGAAAAAGCAGAAGCAGGTGAGGAATTTGCACAAACAAAATTTATAAAAAGAGAAGAAATTAAATCTGATAGACCTGAACTTGGAACGGCTAGAGTAGTTGTTTCTGGTGGTAGAGGAATGCAGAGCGGTGATAATTTTAAATTAATCACTTCACTAGCTGATAAATTAAATGCAGCAATTGGTGCATCTAGAGCAGCTGTTGATGCAGGTTATATAAGTAATGATCATCAAGTTGGGCAAACAGGTAAAGTTGTAGTGCCAGATTTATATATTGCAGTAGGTATATCAGGAGCTATTCAACATTTAGCTGGAATGAAAGAAAGTAAAGTAATAGTTGCAATTAACAAAGATGGTGAAGCACCAATATTTAGTGTTGCTGATTATGGTCTTGAAGCTGATCTTTTTGAAGCACTTCCTCAATTCTTAGAGGAATTGAACAAATTAAACACTATACAAAAATAATATAATCTGTAAAAAATTAGACTATGTCCAGAGAGACGATGGAATATGATGTTGTAATAATAGGTGGTGGACCATCAGGTCTATCAACAGCTATTAAACTTAAACAGCTTGATTCAAATTTAAATGTTTGTTTATTAGAAAAAGCATCAGAAATAGGTGCGCATATTTTGAGTGGAAATGTTTTTGAGACTAGAGCATTAGATGAATTAATTCCTACTTGGAAAGAATTAAACCCACCTATTAAAACTAAAGTTAGTAAAGAAAAATTTTTATTTTTAGGAAAAACAAAATCATTAAGCTGGCCAACATGGCTTTTACCCTCGGTTCAACAAAATCATAAAAATTATATCATCAGTCTTGCAAACTTATGCAGATGGCTTGCTGAGCAAGCTGAAACATTAGGTGTTGAGATTTTTCCAGGGTTCCCAGCTAGTGAAATTTTATATAACGAGGATGGCTCTGTTAAAGGAGTAGCAACTCAAGACATGGGTATAGATAAAGAAGGAAATAAAAAAGATAGTTTTGAACCAGGTATTGAACTTTTAGGTAAAGTAACAGTCTTTGCCGAAGGTTGTAGAGGTCATTTGGGAAAACAGTTAATTAAAAATTTTGAACTAGATAAAGGCAAAGATCCCCAACAATATGGCATTGGTTTTAAAGAAATTTGGGAAATAGATGAGAAAAATCATGAAGAAGGAATGGTAATGCACACCGCTGGATGGCCGCTAGATAAAAATACATATGGTGGAAGTTTTATCTATCACGCTGAAAATAAGCAGATTTTTTTAGGATATGTAATTGGTTTGGATTATAAAAATCCACATTTATCTCCGTTTGATGAGTTTCAAAGATTTAAAACTCATCCTGCAATTAAAAAGATTGTTGAAGGTGGAAAAAGAATTTCTTATGGAGCTAGAGCTTTAATTGAGGGAGGATTTCAAAGTTTACCTAAAATGTTTATGCCAGGGGCACTATTAGTTGGATGTGACGCTGGAACATTGAATATGCCAAAAATTAAAGGATCACATACAGCAATGAAAAGTGGAATTATTGCAGCAGAAGCAATTCATGAACATATAAAGGATAAAAAAGACTTATCAATCTTTGAAGAAAAATTTAAAAATAGTTGGTTACACGAAGAATTATATAAAGCTAGGAATGTAAAGCCAAGTTTTAGTTGGGGATTAATATTAGGTATTATTTTCACAGGAATAGACCAAATCTTATTTAGAGGTAAATTACCATTTACTCTTAAGCACAAACATGCAGATCACGAAACTTTAAAGCCTGCAAATGAAATGCCAAAAATTGATTATCCAAAGCCAGATAATATAATTACTTTTGATAAGACAAGCTCAGTTTATTTGACAGGAACAAATCATTCAGACAATCAACCTGTTCATTTACAATTAAAAGATCCAAATTTACCAATTAGCTATACTTTAGAAAAATTTGATGAACCAGCACAAAGATATTGTCCAGCAGGTGTATATGAAATTCAGAAAGAAAATGAAGTTAATAAATTTGTAATCAATGCGCAGAATTGTATTCATTGTAAAACTTGTGATATTAAAGAGCCTTCTCAAAATATTAATTGGGTTACGCCAGAAGGTGGTGGTGGTCCTAAATATGGAAATATGTAGCTAAGAAAGGTCTATTGCAAATTTTTTTAAAGTTTCAAGAGGCAAAATTTTTAAAGTATTTTCATGTGTTCTTTTTAAAAAAATTGGACATCCTTTTCCTGCTTCTACCGCTCTTGCATACCAAGTAGCACAAACACACCAGCCATCTCCATCTTTAAGTCCTGGAAACCCAAATTCTGGATGAGGTGTAATTAAATCATTACCAGCTTCTTTACACCATTCTAAAAATTCAGTATTTACTTTTGCACATACAGTATGCAAACCATGGTCATTCTCATCTGTGTTACAGCAACCATCTCTATACCATCCAGTTAAAGGGTCTAAAGAACACTCTTCTAGACTTTCACCTAGAACATTTTTTTGGTTTTTGTTCATTTATATTTTTGTAGGATTGGGTTGACCTTTATAAACTTTTTCTGGATCAAATTTTTTTTCTTTTTCAGTAAATTTCATTTCTACTTCTCTACCATTATCTATTGGTCCTAAAGGGATAGATCTATAAAAACAAGATCGATAACCCACATGGCAGCTTGATCCTTCTCCAATATCAACGGTTAACCATATCGAGTCTTGATCATCATCAATTCTAATTTCAGTTACTTTTTGCGTAAAGCCACTTGTTTTACCTTTATGCCATAGCGCATTTCTTGATCTACTAAAATAATGAGCTTCCTTTGTTTCAATTGTTTTTTTTAAAGCTTCAACATTCATGTATCCATGCATTAAAATTTCTTTTGTTTTAGCGCACATCGTTATGACTGGAATAAGCCCATCATTATCAAATTTTGGAGAAAGGAGATTCCCTTCCTCGATTTCAAGTACATTTTCTCTTTTTTTGAACATAAATGGTAATTATGTAGCACATATATAGATATATTAAATATTTTAAAAATGCGCATTTATAGGTATAAAACTCTCCATGAAATTAGTTAAAGATATAGATAATAACGAAAATTCAAAAAAAGTTTCAGATAAAGAAGCTGAAGAAGCATTTAAGACAATATTGTCTTGGATGGGTGAAGATCCTAACAGAGAAGGATTATTAGAAACCCCTAAAAGAGTTGTAAAAGCATTTAAAGAATATTTTAAAGGCTACAAAGAGGATCCAACTCAAATTTTAGATAAAACTTTTGGTGATGTCGATGGTTATGACGATATGGTTGTTCAAAAAAATATTTCAGTGCAAAGTCATTGTGAGCATCATATGGCTCCTATTATTGGAAAAGCTCATGTAGCTTATATTCCAAAAGAAAGAGTAGTTGGGTTAAGTAAATTAGCAAGAGTTGTTGAAGTATTTTCAAAAAGATTGCAAACCCAGGAAAGATTAACTATGCAGATTGCGAATACCCTTATGGAATCTTTAGATGCAAAAGGTGTAGCTGTAACAATAGATTCCACTCATCAGTGTATGACTATGAGAGGTATTAAAAAAGAGCAAGCTACAACAGTAACAAACTATTACTTAGGTCAATTTAAAGAAGACCTTAGTTATCAAAACAGATACCTAAGATTTATCAGCATAACAAAAGATTAAAGTGTCTGCTCAATTTAAAGCATTAATTTTAGATCAAAAAGGCGAAGAGTTTACCCGTGAGGTAAAATCAATAGATAAAAGTTTTTTAAAGCACGGGGATGTTACTATCAAAGTAGATTATTCTGATCTTAATTTTAAAGATGGGATGATCTTAAAAAATGGTGGAAGATTAGTCAAAGAGTTTCCTCATATTCCAGGTATTGATTTCTCAGGAACAGTTTTAGAAAGTGAAAATTCAAATTTTAAAGAAGGTGATGAAGTAATCTTAACAGGATTTAGAGTAGGTGAAATTTTTTATGGTGGGTATTCTCAAGTTGCAAAAGTTAATGGAGATTTTTTAGTTAAAAAACCAAAAAATTTAACTAGCAAACAAGCAATGATACTTGGTACTGCTGGCTTTACTTCATTAATGAGTGCTTTTGCAATTAAAGCAAGAGAAGAGATATTACTTGGGGAAAAAGTAAATAATGTTTTAGTAACTGGAGCAACAGGTGGTGTCGGAAGTGTTGCAGTGATCGCATTAAATAAAATGGGATATAATGTTACTGCAGTTACAGGAAAAGATTCTAAAGCAGATTATTTAAAATCTTTAGGTGCTAAAACTGTTGTAAATCGAGCTGAATTTGACAAAGATCCAAGACTTATCGATAAAGGTTTGTGGGATGGTGTTGTAGATACTGTTGGAGGAAAGATATTAGCTAATGCAATAGTTCAAACTAATCCAAATGGAATTATAGCAGTTTGTGGAAATGCAAATACTAATGAACTTAATACAAGTGTTATCCCATTTATGCTTAGAGGAATTAAACTTTGGGGAATGGACTCTGCAAATTGTAGTATAAAAAGAAGAGAATTTATTTGGAGTGAAGCTGCAAATTTAATTGATTTTGACTTACTAGAAAAATCTATTCAAACAGTTAGCTTGGAAGAGTTAATCGAGACTTACCCTAAAATATTAAAAGGTGAAATTTCAGGAAGAGTTTTGGTTGACCTTAATAAATAATGGATTGGGATAAATTAAAAATATTTCACGCAGTAGCTGAGGCAGGCAGTTTTACTAATGCCACAGTAAATTTAAATCTTAGTCAATCAGCCATCAGTAGACAAATTCAATCTCTAGAGCAGGATTTAAAGGTTCAGTTATTCGAAAGACATGCGAGAGGTTTAACTTTAACTGAAAATGGTGAATATGTATTTAAAACAGCTCATGAGGTTATAAGTAAGTTAAAAGAGGTAGAAACCTCATTAGGAGACCAAAAGAATAAACCAACTGGAAAATTAACCATTACAACAGTTAGAAGTTTTGGAACTCACTGGCTTACTCCAAGAATCCAGGAATTTATGAGTTTAAATCCAGAAATAGAAATTGACTTAGTTTTTGATGATAAAGAGCTTGATTTAAGCACCCGTCAGGCAGACATAGGTATTTTTATGAGAAGACCAAAACAGCTTAATTATATTCAAAAAAAACTCGTTGATATTAAGTACTTTATATATGGTTCTAATAAATATTTAGAAAAATACGGAATGCCCAAAACAATAGCTGATTTAAACAAACATAAATTCATCTCGTTTGGAAAAGGCGCTCCATCTCCAGTTTATAATCCAGATTGGGCCTTAAAACTTGGTATGCATGACGGTAAAAAAAGGAAATCTATTATGAAAGTTAATAGTGTGATGGGACTTCTTTTAGCAGTCGAATCTGGAGTAGGACTTGCGGCATTACCTGAATATTTAGTTACAAATTCAAACAATGTAATTAAAGTATTACCCAAATCAGAAGGACCAATTACCGAGGCTCATTTCGTTTATCCTCAATCCTTAAAAAATACTGCTAGAGTTCAAGCTTTTAGAAATTTTTTATTCAGTAAAATTGGTGATTGGAAATCATAAATATTAACAATATCCCAATATTTCTTGTAAGTTGTATCTGCGACATTATTGCGATTGATAATCATTATCATTGCGAATAATTAGCATTCTCAAACAACAATTTAATCAAGGAGATAAATGAGAAAATTATCAATTTTTGCAATAATTACATCTTTAGTTTTGTCAACTTTAGCGGTTGCAAATGAAGTTAATGTTTTTAACGCAAGACATTATAAAGCAGACGCTGAGCTTTATTCCAAGTTCACAAGTATGACCGGAATTAAGGTCAATCTTATAAATGGAAAATCAGGTGCTTTAGAAAAAAGAATAATTGAAGAGGGCGCAGACTCATCCGCAGATCTTTATATTACTGCTGATGCTGGAAGATGTGGTGCTATGGATGCAAAAGGTCATCTTCAAGGTGGCTTAACATCTGCTGCTATAAAAGCTGCTGTTCCAAAAAGCTTTAGAACAAGTAAATGGGTTGGAATAGCAAAAAGAGCTAGAATAATTTATTATTCACCTGAAAGAGTTACTGGTGCTGAATTATCTGGAATGTCTTATGAAGGTCTAGCTGATCCTAAATGGAAAGGAAGATTAGTAATAAGAAAATCTAGCAACATATATAACAAATCTCTTGTAGCTTCATTAATTGAAAATAATGGAAAAAAAGCTACAGCTGAATGGGCAAAAGGAGTTGTTGCAAACATGGCTAGAGACTCTAAAGGAAATGATAGAGCTCAGATCATGGCAGTAGCAGCAGGAGAAGCTGATATTGCAGTAGCTAACACTTATTATTTAGCTCTAATGTTGTCTGGTAAAAAAGGTGCTGAACAACAAGAAGCAGCTAAAAAAGTAAAAGCTTTCTTTCCTAATCAAAATGGTAGAGGAACACACATGAATGTTAGTTGTGCAGCCTTAGTAAAAGGAGCACCTAATAAAGATAATGCTGTTAAACTTGTAGAGTTTTTATTAACTCCACAATCTCAAGAGCACTTTACTAACAATACATTTGAGTTTCCAATGATTGATGGTGTTTCACCAAGTCCATTAGTAGTAAATAACTTAGGATTAGATTTTCAACAAGACATGAAAACTAAACTAGCTTCTTATGGAAAAAATCAAGCTGCCGCATTAGAAGTAATGACAGCTGCTGGTTGGAAATAAGCAAATAATGAAAGAAGAAAAAAAATTTATGTCTGATATTGATTTAAATAAGTCTTCCAGTGCATGTTCCCCATGTAAACAGGAGTGTGAAAAAATCAATAAGAGACTAAATAAAAGAAAACTAGAAGAAATTGAATCTAAGGAAGTTCCGCATCTCCTTAAAGTGTTTAATTTTTAATTTTTCTTTCTTGTGTCCATTGCAAATGGGGATTTGTAGTGGACACATACAAATCATACATTAATATATATATCAAATATGTTTAGAAATTTTAATGTTTGGTTTTTATCTTCACTACTAATTTCTATATTTGTATCTATTCCAATTTTAACTGTATTCACGAGCTTTTTTGAAGATACATCTAATTATTATCAAATTTTAAAAGATACTTTCCTATTTGAGTATATTTCCAATTCTTTTGTTTTACTATTTTGTGTATTGATTTTTACATTCTTAATTGGCACTGGATCAGCATATTTAGTATCTTTTTTTGAATTTCCATTAAGTAATTTTTTTAAATGGGCTCTTATCTTATCTTTTGCAGTGCCTCCTTACATCTATGCTTATTCTTTGACAGCTTTTTTTGAGAATTATGGTACAGCCTTTACAATCCTTAAAAATTTATTTGGGGATGGAAATTATAATAATAATATTCCAAAGTTTGATGGTATGTTTGGAGCAATATTATCAATTAGCTTCTCTTTATATGCATATGTATATATATTAGCTAGAGCATCCTTTTTATACCAATCTCAAAACTTAATTGATCTAGGTAAAAATCTTGGTTTTTCAAAATTTAAATCTTTCTATAAGATTATATTACCAGCCGCACGACCAGCAATTGTTGCAGGATTATCTCTTGTGGCAATGGAAACTTTGGCAGAATTTGGAGCAGTAGATTTTTTTTCAATAAATACTCTTACAACTGGTATCTATAATTCATGGATAACTTTTGATGATTTAGCTTTTGCAAATAGAATATCATCCTTTTTGCTTTTGTTCATATTTTCATTATTTATCATAGAGAATCTATCCAGAAAAAAAGCAAAATATCATTTCAATACCAGAGGTGGACTTAAGCAAAAAGAAAAAATCAAACTTTATGGTAGTAGATCTTTTTTAGCATTTACCTTTTGTTTCTCTATATTCTTTTTGAGTTTTTTATTCCCATTAAGTCAGATGTTGTATTGGACAATAAAATTTCCAGAAAATTTATTTGATATGCAAATTACAAACCTTTTACTAAACACCCTTTATCTAGTGTTATTATCTAGTTTAGTTTTAATATTTTTTTCTTTAATTTCAAATTATGGAAATAGAGTTTCTAAAAATAAAACTTTAAATACTTTATCAACCTTATCAATCTCGGGTTATGCTATTCCTGGAGTTATATTAGCTATAGCATTTATTACTTTTATTGCTTGGTTCGATGACAGTATAGTAAAATACTTAGGATTTACTTCGATTAAAAAAATTTTTATTGGTTCTATTCTTGGTTTAGTATTAGTTTATTTCATAAGATTTTATTCTTTAGCTTTTAACGGGATAAAGTCAGGATATGAAAAAATTAATATTTCGGTTGATGAGAGTGCTTATTTGTTAGGCTACTCAAAAAGAAAAACATTTATGAATATTCACATTCCTTTTTTGAGAAATTCTCTTTTATTCATAATTATTTTGGTCTCACTGGAGATAATAAGGGAATTACCTATTACGTTAATTTTAAGACCTTTTAATTTTGAAACTTTTGCAACTACAGCATATATTTCTGCTTCCGAGGACTTGTTAGAGGCTGCTGCAGTACCTTCATTATTTTTAATATTAATCGCTTCTTTATTCATTATAATTAGTTCAAAATATATTTTAAGAGAGAACAATGAGTAATAATTTTTTTGAAGTTAAAAATGTTGATTTTAAAGTTGGAGGCAAAACTAAAGTAGCCAATGTATCTTTTGCTATTGAAAATGAAGGCGATGTGATTTGTCTTTTAGGTCCATCCGGTATCGGAAAAACTACTATTTTAAGAACAATTGCAGGTTTAGAAAAAATTAAAAAAGGATCAATTGAACTTAAGGGAAGTATATTATCCTCAGAAAAAAAAAATCTTGAGCCAGAGGATAGAAATATATCTCTTGCGTTTCAAGAAAACAGTTTATTTCCACATTACACTGTAGAAAAAAATATATCATTAGGTGCAGAAAGAAATAAAGGTAAAAAAGATCATCAAGTCAGCTTACAAGAAATTATAGAGTTATTAGATATTTCTTTAATATTAAATAAATATCCACATGAAATTAGTGCTGGCGAAGCACAAAGAGCTTCTCTTGCGAGATCTTTAGTAACTCAGCCAGACTTATTATTGCTAGATGAACCATTATCTAATGTGGATCAAAGTTTTAAGGAAGAAATACAGGAAAAATTGAAGAAAATATTAAAGAGTTCAAAAATTACCACAATTATTGTTACTCACGACTCTTATGAAGCTTTTTATTTAGGATCTAAATGTGGAATAATTTTAAATCAAGAACTAAAACAATTTGATGATCCGTATAATGTTTATCATTTACCAAACTCAATTGAGGTAGTTAATTTTTTAAATAGAGGAACACTTATTCCTGCAGAAGTAACAAGTCCTAAAAGTTTAGAGAATAAAGATCTTGGAACAATTACTGGTAATTTTATTAAACCCTTTCCAATAGGATCAAAAGTAAAGCTTTTAGTACAACCAGAGGACTTACACCATGATGATAAAAGTAATTTAAAATTTGAAGTGGTGGACAGAAAGTTTAGAGGCACTAATTTTATTTATACGCTTAAAACTCCCAGTAACACCCTAATTCCAGTTTTTGTTCACTCCCATCATATCCATCAACATGAAGTTGACGAAAAATTTGGTATCAAAAGGCCAATTCATATTGATCATATAGTTTGCTTCTAATAGAAACCTTTTTAATAAAATGAATAGTAATTTTAAAATATTCTTAAAAGGAATTGTTGATGTAAGTCCATTGATGATACCCGTTGTACCATTTGGTTTAATATTTGGTGTCCTGGCTATTGATATAGGATTTACACCTTTAGAAACAATGGGAATGTCTTTAATAGTATTTGGTGGCGCTTCCCAGATTGTTCTTTTACAATTATTTTCTGGCGGTGCTTCTTCTTTAGTTATCATTAGTTCAGTTGGAGCTGTAAATTCAAGACATTTACTTTATGGAGCAGTAGTCTCTGAACATTTATCAGATTTGAAATTAATTTGGAAAATTATAATTTCTTACTTTCTAATTGATCAAGCTTTTGCAATATCCAATGAATATTTAAAGAAAAATAAAGAAAGAAATCGATATTTTCATCTAGTTGGTGGTGGGGCAACTTGTTGGGTTATCTGGCAATCAACAACATTATTAGGAATCATTTTAGGTGCATCTATACCTGAAAAGCTGGGGCTAAGTTTTGCTGTTCCATTAACTTTTTTAGCATTATTAGTTAATGATTTTAGAAAATTTATAAATGTAATTGTAATAATTATTTCGGGAACAGTAGCTACTCTAGGTTATAATTATATTCCTTTCAAAGCTTATGTAATAGTTGCAGCTTTAGCTGGTTTATTAACTGCTATGATATTAACCAAAACCATTAAAACAAAATGAGCAATTGGAGTCTAATTATATATTGTGGATTAATTACCTATCTCACTAGATTTACAATGATAGCATTAATCAAAAAAGAAATGTTCAATGACAGGATAAGAGAGATATTATCTTTTGTACCATCTGCAATATTCCCAGCTATTATTTTTCCTGCAATTTTTATAAATGAAATAGGACTATTCCAAATAGAGGAAAACCCAAAGATATTAGCAGCAATAATTGCCATGGTGATTGGGATATTATCTCGAAGTATAATTGCGACAATTTTTTCTGGATTAGCATCTTATTGGTTTCTAATTTTTGTTGTATAAAAACTTATGAAAAAAATTTACATATTTATTTTTTGTTTAATAGCTTTTAGTGCTAACGCGATGGAAAAAAAGACAACCTTTAATAAAGAGTTGTTTGATAAAGCACAGTCAGAGGGTAAATTTGTAGTAGTAAGTTCTTGGATTAAATATTGTTCATCTTGTGCTGGTCAGATGAAAATTCTCAAGCAAGCTAAAAATGAAGGTGGACTATCTGATATTAAGTTTGATAATATTGAATATTTTTCATTTGATGTAACTAATAGAGAAATCGCTGACTTACTGAAAGTACAATACCAAACTACACTTTTAATTTTTAAAGATAACAAAGAAATTTATAGAAGTGTTGGTGAAACAACTAAAGATTTAATTTACGAGGCTATTAAATCTTCAATTTAAAGTTCAGCACCTAATTTAAGATTATTTGCAACGTTAAAATCTATTGCTGCAGGTTTTTTTAAATTTAGGTTATTCATAATTTCAATATATTCCTCAACATTATTAACCTGCAATCTTGGATTAAATTTCTTTTCTTTTCCAATACTACTAACTTTTTCTCCCTTATAATCATGTGCGGGGTAGACAAGTGTTTCGTCAGGTAGTTTTAAAAGTCTATTGAATAACGAGTTATAAGCATCTTTTGAATTACCATTTTGGAAATCTGTTCTTCCAGTACCATTAATAAGCAAGGTATCTCCTGAAAATAAATAATTATCCATTAAAAAACTAAAGCTGTCAGAAGTATGGCCTGGAGTATAAAGAGCTTTAATCTTTAATTGATCAAGTTTGATTATTTCTTCATCTTTAACTTTTATCTCAACAGCATCAGTTGGTGTATGTTCTCCCATAATAGTCACACATTGAGTTTTGTCTCTCAATTTACCTGCACCAGTTACATGATCAGCATGAATATGGGTATCTATTACTTTTACTAATTTTAAATTTAATTCAGTAAGTAACTTTATATAGTCCTCGACATTTTCTAAAACAGGATCAATGATTAAAGCTTCTCTTCCCTCTGCTGAGGCAATTATGTAGGTGTAAGTGCTGGATTTTTGATCAAAAACTTGTTTAAAAATCATAAGTAAATATTATCATAAAATCATGGAAACCACTACATTTGACTGGTCCTGTAAAAATACTTGGAAACAAAGTGCAAAAAATACTGCATGGTGTTTGCTTGGATGTGCCATAGGAGATTTTGGTACTATTTTATTTTTTCAATTAACAGAAATACCATTTCCGGTTTTAGGAATAATGATTCTTGCAATAATAAATGGTTTAATAACTAGCGTAATGCTTGAAACTTTTATCTTACTTAGACAAAATATAAGTTTTAATAATGCATTAAAAACAGCTTTAGGTATGAGCTTTATCGCTATGGTAAGTATGGAAATTGCGATGAATTTAACTGATTATCTTTTAACTGGTGGAGCAATATTAACTTGGTGGGTTATACCTTTAATGCTTGGAGTAGGTTTTGTAACTCCATGGCCCTATAATTATTGGAGACTTAAAAAATTTGGCATCAACTGTCATTAAAAACTGGGATAATAAAACTTGGCTTTCTTCCAATGATTACATTAAGTCATTTAATAAATTTTTATTCAAAAATATAAAATTAAACTCAAATTCTGAAATATTAGATATTGGATGTGGTCGAGGTAAAATTTTAGGAACAATAAAATCAAGTTTAAAACTTAAAAGTAAACCAATTGGTATTGATATTATAAATCACAAAGATAAAGATAAAAGGATAAATTTTAAAAAATCAGATGCTACATCGTTCTTTTTAACTAATACGAAAAAATTTGATTTAATTTTGATTAAACAAACAATTCATTTGTTAACCTTTAAAAAAATAAAAAAATTATTATTTCTTTGTAAAAAAAATTTGAAATATAATGGTAAAATTTTTATTTTAACATTAGATGGTAAAAAAAATGAATTACCCACCTTTAGAAAAATGAAAATAAGACTCAATAAATCTCTTAAAAGAGATAACAAAGTTTTAAAACTCATCACTAGACTTTATCCTCAACGAAAAAGAAAAAACTTTATCTATAAAGTTAAAATCAATAAAAAAAAATATCTTACTATGATTGAGAACAAGTATATCTCTATTTTATTACCATTGTCTAAAAGAGAAATTTTAGAAGGTATTGAGGAAATTAATCATAAATATAAAAATTACATTCAATTTAGAGATAAACTGGATTGCTTTGTTTTATAAGATTCTTTTTAGTAAGTTTTCTTTAAATAAAACTTTATGTGCTATGACTGCCAAAATATGTAATGAGATTAAGGTAATCAGACAATAATTTGCAATTATATGAATTTCGTAAAATAGTTCTGCTAGTTCGAAGTTATCTTTAATTTCTAGATTAAAGAAAAATAAGTCAAGTATTTCACCATTAAATAATTTTTTAAAAGCACCTGAAATAGTAATAGTCAAAATAGTTATATACAAAAATACATGGTTCATTTTTGCTATTAATCTCTGTCCTGGAAAGATACTGTTACCCAAAGATGGAGTTGGATTGAAAATTTTATAGATTAACCTAAATATTGTTAAATAAAATATCGAAAGACCAACAACAACATGAATACTCTCAATAGTTAATCTTGTTTCATTAAAATCAAGATCAACTAAGTAGAAACCCAATGGTATTTGAGCAACTAATGCTGCGGCACTTAACCAGTGAAATGCTTTGGAAATAAACCCATATTCTGTTAAGTTATTAGTTAACCTCATATGATGTCTAAATATATCATAAATGT
The DNA here is from genome assembly GCA_902521885.1 of uncultured Pelagibacteraceae bacterium. GTDB lineage: Bacteria > Pseudomonadota > Alphaproteobacteria > Pelagibacterales > Pelagibacteraceae > Pelagibacter. The sequence continues at coordinate 38,478 of CABYTJ010000002.1, read as the reverse complement.
ATTAAAATATATTTTCTTTATTGCTGCACTAACCTCAATTACTTTACCTGCTTATTCTGAATTATCAGTTGAAGAAATAATTAAAGGAAGAAAGGCATTATTTAGCAAAAATTACAGTACTGCCAAAAAGGTTCAAGCCTTTGCTAGTAAAGGTGATTTTGTTAAGGCTTCAAGCTTGATGAAAGAAATGAGTGAAAATTACTTAACTTTACTCGAATATTTTCCAGATAATACAAAAGAGGGTTTTAAAACAGAGGCTTTACCAATTATATGGGAGAATAAAGATGAGTTTAACAGTTTGATGAAAAAATCCTCTACTGACATGATTGAACTAGCTAAAGTAATAGAGTCTAGTGATGATGTTCGAGCTAGCTTACAAAAATTTATGTGGAGTAATTGTAAGGCTTGTCACAGTAAATTTAGAGCTCCTCATTAAATTTTGAATTGCATTAAAGACAAATATATATAAATTTAAATTATGAAATATATAAGTGGATTAATTAATTTAATTTCTAGTCTTATTATCTCTACAATAATTATTTATGGAATAAATATTGTTGCAGGATTTGCTGGTGCAGACTATTCATTTACACATGGAGAAACATTTGTAATTTGGATACTGATGGCAATACTAGTCAATAACTGTTTTAAAAAATAAATTTAAATATTTAACTTTCGCTTGAGGTGTTTTAATTTACCTTCAGTACTATCATAATCAATATAACAACCCTGAAGAAATCTATTACCCTCATTAGCATCGTATCTAGTTCGACCATGTAAAAGTCTATGATTGTCCATCATTATTAAATCACCTGGAATTAATTTAAATTCAATACGGAATTTATCTGAATTATATAGCTCAGATATTTTTTTTCTTGCCAAATAAAATAATTCTAATTTTTCTTTATCTATTAAAGGAACAAAATCAAGCCTTGGACTGAATCTTACTTGTTTAAAATTTCCGTTTTGATCAAGTTCAATCATTTCTGACCAATTTTCTAAAATGACACTTCGATCTATAAATTGAAATCTTACTTTTGTCTCAGTTAAAATTTTATAATATTCAGGATAATCCTTTTTAAGACTTTCACTTACATTATAACCATCAACTAAAGTAGACAAACCTCCTGTAACTTCGTTCTCGATGCAATGTAGTAATTGAATACATGGCACAGGATTTCTATAGGGATTGTCTGTATGAGGAGCTAGAGGCAATGATGTATATGCTAAGTCATTTGGATTGGGTTTTGATTTAACATTAAAAAATTCTCCAAAATTTGTTCTTCTAACACTTCCAATTGAATTAGCGAAATTTACAATAAAATTATTTTCTGTAGGTACTTTTTTAAATATAACAAAACCATATTTATAAAAATGGATTAGAGCTTCATACATAATTTTCTTTTCAAAAATATTTTCTTCAAAATTAAAACTATTTGAAATTTTTAGTGAAGAGTCCCATTTAACTTTACCTACATTTTGATTATAATTATTGTTTAAAAATTCTTTTAAAATATTTTCGATACTAAATTTATTATAAGTGCCATCATTAAAAGTAATTTCCAAGAAATCATCAGATAGGTTTAATTTATCAATTTTAATGTTGTTTTTCAGTTCTGTTGGATCGAAAAGTCTTTGTTGTGTGATTTGATCTATGTATTTATCTCCATCAATTCTTTCTCTAAGCCAAAATGGATGAATTTCTTTTTTTAACCCTTTATTTTCTAAAAAAACTTTATTTTCATTTAATTCAATTTTCATAAAGATTTTAAATGATTATTTAAAATTTAGCTTTAATCAATAGTAATTAAATAGTATTAGTCCTGTGTGCCGATATTAAATTCTAGAGAATATAAAATTTACTCAAAATTCCTTGAAAATTTAGCAAGGAAATTAACCAGTTATTATTACTCCAAATTGAACAAAACCTTTAAAGTTTCAAATAAATTAAAGGGAAGGGGATATGACCCAGTTACAACCTCAGATAAAGCATTTGAAAAATTTATTAGAAATGAGATTAAAAAGAAATTTCCAAACCATCAAGTGATAGGTGAAGAATTTGGATATAAAAAAACTAAAAGTGAATACACTTGGATGATAGACCCAATTGATGGAACCAGGTCCTATGTAATAGGAAATCCTACTTGGAGCAATTTAGTTTCTCTAAATTATAAAGGCACGCCTGTAGTTGGTTTAGCCAATTACCCAGTGCTTAAAAAATTTTACTTTAATTCCTCAGATAAGTTAGCCTATGTAGTTGAAAATGGAAAAAGAAAGAAAATAAAAGTTAATAAAAAAGTTTCTTTTAAAAATATTAAAATGTCAGCTGCTTTTCATGGAATGTTATCCTTAAACAAACAAAAAAAAATACCTCAAATATTAAAGTTAATGCAATTCCCCTGTGCAGACGCCCTAAGTTATTCTCACCTTGCAGAAGGAAAAGTAGATGTTGTTATTCAATGTGCAAATAGAAAATGGGATATTCATCCTTTAATTCCAATTATAAAAGCTGCTGGTGGTGTGGTAAGTACTTGGAATAATAATGATGCGATTAAAGCTGGTAATATTGTTTCTTCTGCTAACTTAAAGATCCAAAATAAAATTTTGAAATTGTTGAAACCTGTTGCTAAGTAGTTTTACCAAAAGTATTTAATATAATTACTCCAATTATTATTAACGAGATCCCTAATATTCCATAAAAGTTTGGCATTTGATTGTATTTAATCAAACCAAAAACAGCAATTGCAGTTATTGTTAAACCTCCGTAAGTCGCATAAGTAAAGCCAACTGGGATTACTGACATTGCTTTTGAAAGAGAAAACATACAAACAAACATTAATACAAGACATGCAATTGTTGGGTTTAGTTTTGAAAATCCATCTGAAATTTTTGCAAAACTATTAGCACTAATACCAGTTAAGATACCAAGTCCTAAAAACATGTAACCTGAAAAAACACTCATTACAGAGAATATGATTATTTAGTTATTTTATCTACAAACTTTTTTGCAAGAGGACCAACTAAAAATGCAGCTGCTATAGCGATAGGAAGTCCAACTACCCATGCTTTCATAAACCTATTCAGATATCCATTATCCATACCAGTATTAATATAAGTAATGATTAAAGTCATGATTAAGCTCATACTAAAGCCCATGACTAATATAAATAGAAAGTTAGAGTATTTTTTTGGAAACATTCATCTATTTTGAAAGTTTAGTTGCACCCGTCTCTAAACTAATAATTTTTCCATCTTTATATTTGTAAACTGCCATTACAGCTTCAACATTTCCATCATTAAATGTAACTATTGAATGATGAACTCCAACTTGATCATTTTCATAGACTATTCTTGCTTTATCTTGATTGATATCACCACTCATTGCCCATTTTATAACATCAGCCTTGCCTATGGTATTTCCAGATTTATGCATTGTAAATTTAAAGTCATCATGCAAAAGTTCATTCATAATTGACTCGTCTTTATTATCAATTGCTTTCGTATATTTCTCTAATATCGACATTTTTACCCCTTTGTTATTAAACGTAAATTTTATCTGCTAAACCATAACAAAGTATTGCACTTAAAATAGTTAAAAATAATGGAGCATAAATTGCTTCATCTGAAGTTTTGTCAGTATGTCCAAGTTTATTTATCTTGGTGCTATAAAAACCAACTATAAATGCTGATAAGTTTTGTAAAAATATTAAATTAAAGAATGCCCAGGTTGCTTCCAAACCATTGGGTCTAATAAATCCCACGTAAATTGCCATTATAGTTGATCCAATGAATATAGAACCGAAAAATCTGACTATACCAGCACCGGTATCATCCATCCCATATTGATTTAAAAAAGATTGTGTTTGAAAAACACATCTAAAACCATAATAAGCAAACCCTATAAAATGAATTAGAAATACTGCTAAGTAAATTATTCCATTAAATTTTTCTAACATAATTTAAGTCCTTTAACTAAATATTGGTCTAATCTCATCTTCAATTGTACCTTCTATTGCAACCTCTTTCAATTGCTCTAAAAGTTTTATATATTCAGGATCTGCGGACATTTTAGCGTCAGCTTCATTATCACCTTCAAACATAGTTCCAATTAAAGTTTCTCTTATTGTTCTTGGATCTCCACCCATTTGAAAAGAAAAATAGACATCATGGTTAGGATAATGTTTTTTTCTTACTGCCGCTAATCCTTTTCCAATTTCCATGGCTTTTCCTAGGCCATCATCTTTCACTCTCATTGTTCTAGTATAAATTACTTTCATTGTTTCTCCTTATTGAGTCAAAGTTTAGGTATTTTTATTTAGCATTAAAATCTATAATATCATCTGTACACTCAACAAATTTGTGAGGTTCATAGAAATCGTTCATAGACTCTAATTGTTTATTAATTGCATCTGGATCTGTACCTTTCCACCAGCAAAACATTGTTAAGTTATCACCTGGCGTATTCCAGCTCATTTGACACTTTGCATTGTCACTTGTCATTGCCTTGGTCATATCTTCCATCGACATTGAACCAGTAACTTCTATCATTTTAGCTTTTGCCTCTTTAGATTTAAAAGTATGTGTTACTATATAATTTTTCATATTTCTCCTATTTTACTTTTGTTAAATCATAAATTGAATAGCTATCTATAACAGCATCCATAACAGGTTTTGATACCTCAGTACCTTCAATGAACTTATGCAATGCAGGTTCATCAGTGCAAAATATCTTAAACATTACAGTTTTTTTATCTGGGGCTACCGTTCCAATAGTTTTTTCTACTACTGCAACTTTAGCTCTTTCAGCTAAACCTTCAGGTGATTGCATAAATCCCATAAATTTTTCAAACATACCTTCCTTTAATTTAGCTACTACTAACATTTCTTTTTCCATTTTATCTCCTTCTTTGTTAATATATTCCTGACTCTGCTATTTTCTTGATTTCATCTTTAGATCCGGAAATTAATCTAAAAATAAACTTGTTACATTCTTGAGTTGTTTCTTCCTCATAAGGTTTACCGTAACGAGTATCCACAACTTTTAATAATTCTTTGTTGAGCTTTTCTTCATTAACACCTTCTTTTAACAAATAAGAATTTAAAAACTTTTTTGCTGCAAAAGAGTGCACAATCTTTTCTAATTCAAGCTCTCCTTGTGGGATCATGCTATTAGCATAATAAATTCCAGTGCATTCTATAGTTTTAGACTCATCTTTGTCATTCATACCCGCAAAGGTAACGCTAGTAATGATTGTAAAGAATAGTACTGCTAAAATTTTTTTCATTACTAATATAATGTTTGAATTACTTTTTTAACTCTTTCAGCCCCATTAGGAACTAAAGCTTCTACGTAAGAATGACATTTGTCAGTTTTAGCTTTGTCATATTTCGATCCGTAATGTTTATCCACTGCTTTATTAACTCCTTCATCCCATTCTTTTTCAGGAATACCTATTTCAAGAGCATAAGATTTTAAAACTTTTACAGTTGATATAGATTTTTCTTTCATAGCGTATTCAAATGTTTCGCCAGATGGAAGAAAGTAGTTAGCCATATAAATACCAACGCAGTCCCAAGCTTTGGACTTATCGTTGTCACTCATACCAGCCAATGATGCAGTAGACATTAGAATTGCTACACAATAAGTAGCAAATATTTTTAAAATATTTTTTTTTAACATTGTATCTCCATTCAAATAAAGATCTCCGCTAATCTTTATTTATTTTTACGTTAATTAAATATATGTCAAAAAAGTAACAGTTTTGTTACATAGCAGCTATGCGATATTATAACCAACTAGGAATAGGTAAGTTTTTTTCTTCTAAAAATGATTTGTTAAACATCTTTGAGTTGTATTTATCTGATCTATCACAAAGGATAGTTACAATAGTTTTTCCAGGTCCTAATTCTTTTCCTAATCTGATTGCCCCAGCGATATTAATTCCACAACTTGTCCCTAAACTTAATCCTTCATTTTGAATTAAATCATAAAGGATAGGTAAAGCTTCTTTATCATCTATTGAATACGCATCATCAATTTTTGCATTCTCAAAATTTTTAGTAACTCTACTAGATCCAATTCCTTCAGTTATAGAATTTCCGTCAGACTTTAACTCTCCATTTTTAATATAGTTATAAAGAGAAGATCCTTTTGGATCTGATAAATAAATTTTTACATCTTTATTTTTTTCTTTTAGAAAATTACTTACACCTGAAATTGTTCCACCAGTCCCAGAAGAACAAACAAAACCATCTACTTTACCTTCAGTTTGATCCCAAATTTCTTTCCCAGTTCCTTCATAATGACCTTTGGCATTAGCGGTGTTATCAAATTGATTAGCCCAGACTACTCCATTATTATTTGTGGGTCTTAATTCATCAGCTAATCTAGCTGCAACTTTAACAAAATTATTATCATCTTTATAAGGTTTGGCTGGTACTAATCTTAATTCAGCACCTAAGTTTCTTAAAGTATCTTTTTTTTCTTGGGTTTGATTATCATTCATTACAATAATAGTTCTATAACCAAGAGAATTACCCAATAGTCCTAAGCCTATACCAGTATTTCCAGCAGTACCTTCAACAACAATACCACCTTTTGAGATCAATTTTTTTTGTTGAGCATCTTTAATAAGAGCTAAAGCAGCTCTATCTTTAACTGAGCCACCAGGATTTAAAAATTCAGCTTTGCCATAAATATTACATCCAGTAATTTCTGAAGCTGCTCTTAATTTAATTAAAGGGGTATTTCCAATTCCAGAAATAAAATCTTCTTGATTATTTTTCATTACCATTTTCTTTAGAATCTTCTGTTACAGCATAGGGTTTAAATTCTCCAGAGGTTGTACCAACATTTCTTGCAGGTATGCCAATCATTACCGCGTTATCTGGAACGTTCTTTGTAACAACTGCGTTAGCTCCAACCTTAGCATTCTTTCCAATTATAACTGGACCTAATATTTGAGCACCAGAGCCAACAACCACATTATCCATTAATGTTGGATGTCTTTTCATTTCTCTTTGGCTATCAGAGTTTATACTTGGAGCAATACCTCCTAAAGTTACCATATGATAGATTGTAACGTTGTCTCCAATTTCAGATGTTTCCCCAATGACTACACCCATTCCATGATCAATAAATAAATTTTTTCCAATTTTAGCCTTAGGATGAATTTCTATACCTGTTAAGAATCGTGAAAGTTGTGAAATGATTCTTGCAATCAAATCAAACTTAGCGATAGCAAAAAAATTAGCTATCTTGTGAAAAAAAATAGCTTTAACTCCTGGGTAAGTTAAAATTAAACTTAACTTTGATTTTGCCGCAGGATCTCTATCTATTATAGATTGTAAAAAGTCATTCATAAGTATTTGTCAGCTTGATAAAAATAATTAATGCTTATATAGTTATTTTAAACAGTATTTAAAGGAGAAATTATGTACAAAAACACTAATTGTTTTCATCTAGCAATCCCTTGTGGAGATCTAGAAACAGCAAAAAAGTTTTATAGTGAAACTTTGGGTTGCCGACTTGATAACTCTGCTCAAGAATGGGCTGATGTTGATTTTTGGGGAAATGAATTAACACTTCATGCAAGTGATCATAAGTTAGATAGTGAAAGACATGACGTGGACATGGGAAATGTTTCTGTTCCTCATTTTGGAGTTCACTTATCAAGAAAAGATTTTGATGCTTTAAAAAATAGACTGAAAGAAAACGGTGCGAAATATTATGATGAACCTTACTTAAGATTTAAAGGTACAAAATATGAGCAAGAAACTTTTTTTGTAAAAGATCCTAACGAAAATATTTTAGAGATTAAAACATTAACGGCTAATTCAGAATAATCTGATTTTAGATGGAATACCTGGTATTGGGTTTTTTTACCGGGCTTAGTTTAATATTAGCAATAGGTGCACAAAACATTTTTGTAATAGAGCAGGGGCTTAAAAAACAACATGTATTTTTAGTCTGTTTAGTTTGTTCTTTATCAGATTTATTATTAATATTTTCTGGTATCCTTCTATTTCATTTTTTTCATCAATATTTTAATTTATTTGTAGAGTTAGTTTTAAATATCTCATTAATAATTTTTTTAATCTATTTTATATATTCTAAAATCAAATCTTTAAAAATTGATGTTAATTTTAATACCGAATTTAAAGATATTTCTAGTTCTGAGATTTTATTAAAGACACTTGGTTTTACTTATCTGAATGCACATGTTTATTCTGATACAGTTTTCTTTTTAGGAAATTTTTCAAAAAATTTTCTTTTTGATGAAAAAATTTATTTTGGTATTGGTGCATCAATTGCATCATTTATATTTTTCTTTCTGTTGGGTTATTTATCTGTTTACTTTTCAAAATATGCTCAGAATGATAAAACATGGAAATATATTAATATATTTATAATTGGCTTTATGTCCTTGCTTACAATTTATATAGTTAAAGAAACAGTATATTTTCTTTAATTAATAACATTTTTAGGTGACAATTATAGCGCATGTTAAATTCTCTATTAGTAATTATTTTAAAAATATGAGCGATTTAAATAAACATTTTCAACCAAAAAACTTTAGTGACAAGGTTGCTTTATCTTTTACTAAATTTTTAAGGTTGCTAGCAGATACTTTTTTTAAAAAAAGATATGGCCATAGAGCTGTGGTACTAGAAACAGTTGCAGCTGTACCAGGAATGGTTGCTGGAATGTTGTTACACTTAAAATCTCTTAGAAAAATAGAAGATGATAAAGGTTGGATAAAAACTCTTTTAGACGAAGCTGAAAATGAAAGAATGCATTTAATGACTTTTGTTCATATTGCAAAACCAACTGCTATTGAAAGATTTATAATTATGATTGCTCAATTCATTTTTATCTTAACTTATGCAATAATATATTTAGTCTCTCAAAGAACTGCACATAGAATTGTTGGTTATTTTGAAGAGGAAGCTGTTATTAGTTATACAGAATATTTAAATGAGCTTGAAGCTGGAACTATTCCTGATCAACCTGCTCCTGAAATTGCAATAAATTATTGGAACCTACCACTACATTCAACACTTAAAGATGTTGTAAGAGTAATAAGAGATGATGAAGCCGGACATAGAGATGTAAATCATCAGTTTGCTAATTTAATTAATATAAAAAAATCAAAAAAAAATATTGTTACAAAAGACAAAATTAAAGAAGAAAAAACTGAAGAAATTTTAAATTAATCCTTAATTTAATATGATTGATAAAAGAAAATTTTTAAAATTATTGGGATTTTCTTATTTATTTTTTTTAGCTTTACCCTACAGGGTTTTATCATCAGCAACCAAAAAAATTATAAATCCAAATCTTTCAAAAGCTCAAAAAAACATAATGTTTAATGAAGGTACAGAAAGAGCTTTTACAAGTGATTTACTGAAAGAAGATAGAGAGGGATTTTACCATTGTGCAAACTGTAATGCTAAGCTATTTGCATCTAACTCAAAATTTGATAGTGGAACAGGGTGGCCTTCATTTTCAGAAGCGTTACCAGGAGCGTTTAAAACAAAAATAGATTATTCTTTTGGTATGAAGCGAGTTGAATATCATTGTGCAAACTGCGGTGCTCATCATGGCCATGTTTTTTTAGATGGTCCAACTGCTACTGGAAAAAGATTTTGTAATAATGGATTGTGTTTAATTTTTATTCCAGAAAATTAATTAGAAAAACCGTATTTTCTAAGTCTTGCATCACCTGTTCTAGCGTGAGCTTCCATACCTTCGTATCTTGAAATCCTTGCACAGGCAGCTCCAACAGATTTTGTAGATTCTTTTGTCATTCTTTGAAAACTTAATGTTTTAATAAATTTTCCTACAAACAATCCACCTGTATAACGACCAGCACCTTTTGTAGGTAAGATATGATTTGTGCCAGAGCATTTATCTCCATAAGCAACAGTTGTTTCTTCACCAATAAATAGTGAACCATAATTTTTTAATCTTTTATGAAACCATTCTAGATTTTGAGTTTGAACCTCTAAATGTTCAGGTGCATACTCATCACTTATAGTAGCCATTTCCTCATCAGTATCACAAAGTATAACTTCACCATAATCTCTCCATGCTGCTTCAGCACTTGTTCTTGGAACTTCAGGTAATTCAGCAATCAATTCAGGAACTCTTTTTAATACTTCTTCAGCTAGTCTTTTGCTGGTTGTGTATAACCAAGCAGGAGAATTATATCCATGTTCAGCTTGACCAACTAAGTCTACCGCAACCATTTCAGCATCAGCTTTATCGTCTGCAATTACAGCAATTTCTGTTGGACCGGCAAATAAATCTATTCCAACTTTTCCAAATAAAATTCTTTTTGCCTCTGCAACAAACTGATTTCCTGGACCAACTAATATATCTGCAGGTGGATTTTTAAATAGTCCATTAGTCATTGCAGCAATACCAGGAACTCCACCCAAATTTAGTATTACATCAGCACCACACAAATCAGCTGTATAAACAATTGCTGGATGAGCTCCAACTCCCTCTTTGGGAGGACTACAAGCAATAATATTTTTTACTCCAGCAACTTTAGCTGTTGTTACACTCATAACAGCAGAGGCTATATGTGCGTAACGTCCGCCAGGTATATAACAGCCGGCAGTGTTGACTGGTATTAATTTTTGACCAGCAAATAATCCTGGAGAAAGTTCTACTTCAAAATCTTGACCATAGTTTTTTAATTGGGCTTCAGCAAATTTTCTTACTCTTTCATGAGAAAATTGAATGTCATCTTTTGTTTTTTGATCTAATTCTTTTTTGATCTTTTCAATTCTTTCTTTTGAAACAATAATTTCACCGTCATATTTATCAAATTTTTTAGTTAAATTGATACATGCTTCTTCTTTTGAATTTTCAATTTCTTTTAATAAATTTTTAACTATCTCAGTAGTTTTAGTATCATCTGTAGAAGATGTTTTAGGAGATTTTTTTAAATAAGTAATTGCCATAGTTTTTATTTGAATTAATGGGACTATTTAATGCAAATTAGTTTTTTTTTCAATGAAACTATTAATCTAAAGCTACCACTGCAGCAGCAATCGAGGCTAATCTAGCAGGTGCTTCGTCTGATCGACTTGTAATTACCACTGGTACTTTACCACCAATTACAACTCCAGCAGCACAGGCTCCACAGAAATATATTAACATTTTAACTAAAGCGTTTCCTGTTTCTACACTTGGAACCAATAAAACATCAGCTTCACCAGCTACAATATTTTTTATTCCTTTAATTGATGCTGATTTTTTTGAAATACTATTATCAAAAGCCAGCGGACCAAAAACATCTGCATTTAAATTATCTTCTTTAGCTAGTTTGGTTATTTCAGCTGCTTCTTTTGAACTTGGAACACTATCTAGCACTTCTTCAGTAGCAGAAAGAATAGCAACTTTTGGCTTATCAATTCCGATTCTATTTGAAAAATTTATTACATTTTTCAAAATATGCATTTTTGTTTTTATATTTGGCAATACATTTAATGCTCCATCAGTAATTATTAATGGTTTGCTTTCTTTATCAATAGTCATGTGCCAGATATGACTTAGTCTAGTTTTTCCTAATAAATCATATTCTCTTTTTAAAACTTCTTTCATTAAAACATCAGTATGAATATGTCCTTTGACAATAATTCTAACTTTTTTTTCTTTTGCTAATTTTGCAGCTATTGGTGCAGTATTATTTTCAACAGGTTCGTTTATGATTTCATAATTAGAAATATCCCATTTTAAATCTTCAGCACATTTTAAAATTTCTTTTTCATCACCGATAAAAATTGGCTCTATTAAATTCTCATTTACAGCATCTTGTATTGAAAGCATAGGAAGTGGTTTACCTGCGTTAACTATTGCTGCTTTAACACCCTTTTTTTTATGGGCAACATCTAAAAGGTTATTTGGACAGACTATTTCCTTATTTGATAGCATAAATTTAATTCTTAAGTATTTTTAAATCTTTTTTAATTGTTTCTGAAATTTTAATATCCTTTTTTGAATTCATTTTGAACCTTTTAAATTTATTTTCACCAGGGTACATAATATTTTTAACACCTTTAATTTTAGGTAATTTTTTTATTGTTTTAATATTATTTTTAATTCTACTATTATAATCCTTCACAAATAAATTTGTTTTAAATGTGATAAATAAATGGCCGATATTTTGAGGGCCCGAAAAATCATCAAATGGATCTTTAACTCTGCCAGCATGATTACTACCCGTTAATACACCACTTAAAATATCAACCATCCAAGCTAATCCTGAACCTCTGAAACCAGCAATAGGCAATTGAACTCCGTAAAGAGCTTTTTTTGCATCTGTAGTTGGTTTGCCAAATTTATCTAATGCAACACCTTTTGGTATTTTTTGATTATTTCTAGCTGCAAATCTAATTTTTCCTCTATTTAGTTTTGCAATTGCTGTATCCAAAATAAAGGGTATCTTTGCTCCAGTTGGAGAACCAAAACATATAGGATTAGTTCCAAACAAACTTTTTTTTGCACCATAAGGAGCGATTGCAGGTGGAGCATTAGTATAAATCATAGTGATTAAATTTTTTTTGACTGCTTGTTCAGCGTAGTAACCAGATAATCCATAGTGACCACTATTTTTCACTGCCACTAAACCGATACCTGTTTTTTTGGCACATTCGATTGCTTTTTTAATTGCAAAATCTGCTGCAACAAAGCCAATACTATTATCAGCATCAATGTGAACAATTGATTGAGATATTTTTTTTACTTTTATTTTAGGTTTTGGATTGATAACTTTTTTAGATATTCGCTCACAATACATCCTTAGTCTTGAGAGACCATGACCATAGGCACCAACTAATTCAGCGTTAATTAATGCATTTGCACAAATTTTTGCGTGGCTAGTACTTAAATTATATTTTTTAAAAATTTTATATATTTTTTTTTTTAAGATAATAGTTTTCACATGAGCAATTTAAAGTTTAATAACACCAATACTAGAGGTGCTTTCAAGAAATAATATTATTAAGTTCTTTTTTTCTAAATAAAGCATATCTCTTATTCTCTCATTAAGAGTAATTGATTTATATTTTTTAAGATTATCTTTATCAAAAAAATAAATATGTAATGACATATCACCTTCGCTAACATTGTTACCTAAAGAACTTGCTAAAAGTATTTTTTGATTGAGCATATCAAACAAAATTAGTTCTGAGATACCTATTGAGGGAGTATAGTTTTTTGTTGGTTCAATAAATCCATAATCTTTATGCGATTTAAATAAAGGGGCAATTTTATAAAGTTTTGAATTATCTTTCTTTTCATTACCATAATGCTCACCATAAGATGATATTGGCCAACCATAATTTTGGATTGTTTTTGTCGTATCAATTGTATTAATTTCATCACCTCCCTTTGGACCATGTTCAGAGGAATATATGAGATTTGTATCCTTATCTATTGTTAAACCTTGTGGATTTCGATGTCCCATTGAAATTATTTCAATACTTTTATTATTTTTATTAATTTTGATAATCTTACCGTTTATACTATTTAAGTCTTGCGCAAGAAGTCTAGATCTAAATTCACCAATTGAAACAATCAAATTTTCATTATCAAAATTAAGGATTCGGCCACCTGCTTGAAGAAGAGCAAAATATTCTTCTACATCTTTTTTTATACAATTTTTAGGTTTAAAAAAATATTTAAATTCAATTTTATTATCATTAATTTTGCCTTCTAATATTGATAAATTAAAACAATCCTTTTTTATTTCATCGGTAAATGAAATAAATATTTTACCATCATCTATTAAAATATCTTTAATACCATAAGCCACTTCTTCATACATTAAATCCTCGTCCAATATAGTATAAATATTTGTATCAATAACTTTCATATTAAAATCTTTTTTTTCAAGATTTTCTAACGAAGTTTTTGCTAATAAACCATTAGCAGAAACTAAATATAATTGATTGTTATGAGTATCTAGATATGAGCTACCTTTACTTCCAAAACCTTTGGTGAAATTGAATATTTTTGTTTGATATTTACTTAAGAAAAAATTGTTATTTAAGATATCTAATTCCATATCGTTAGTATATTTAAAAGGAACAAACCCTATTTTTGCGGCAATTTTTTCTTTCTCAACATTTAATTTAATTATTTGTTTTTTAAGAGTTGAGATTTCTCTCTTTTTTTTGTCGATATAATTATAAGAAAAAAAAGAAATGATAATTATTATCAATGTTAAAATAAAAAGAATTATTTTTTTTTTCATAAATTATTTAATTAACCTTTACCACGCCAAGGAATGGTCTTGTCTATAATTTTTCTTAATGTGACATCAAATAATAAACCTAGCATACCCATTATAAATATTGTTATCCAAATTACTTCATATTGAAAATATTTTTTTGCAACGTTTTCTACAAATCCAATACCTGTTGTACCTGCTAAAAACTCTGCTGCAACTAAAGTTCCCCAACACATACCTACCGCAACTCTTATACCAGTAAGAATTTCTGGTAATGAATTAGGAAATATTACATGCCTTAATATTTGTCGTTTAGATGCCCCCAATGAATGAGCAGCATGAATTTTAGAAAGCTGAGTCCCAGAGGCACCAGCTCTAGCTGAAATAATCATAATTGATAAAGAAACCATAAATAAAAGAAATACTTTTCCGGTGTTATCTATACCCAACACAGAAATAATTAGTGGTGCCCAAGCTAAAGGCGGAACAGGTCTATAAAGTTCAATCAAAGGATCAAAAAAACCTTTGGCAAATCTATTTAGTCCCATGAATAAACCTAGTGGTACACCAATGATTATTCCAAACACTAATCCTAGAAAAACTCTCAAAAATGAATCCCAAATGTGTCCGTAAGGCACTGGTACCTTAAATAATTTGAAATCACCTGTTACAACTTTTAAAACATTACCTTTGAAATTTTCTTTTACAATTCCATCTTTAGTATGAACTGGATATTCACCAGGCAAAACATCTGCTATCCAATCAGGTAAAATAAATCCAATCATTTTACTGACATCAACCATATCTATCCAAAGAAGAGGTATATCTTTGTAACCAACGCTTGGTTTCGACATTAATATAAATTTATTAAAAGTATCAGATGGTTTTGGAAGCCATCTACCAGAACCTTGTTCAGAACAACTTGGACCACTAGCAACTATTGTTCCGGCTGGGAATAACAAAATATCTATAAATCTTAGTCCACCTTGTATCTTTAATTGTGCATTATCAAATTTAATAATAGCATTTTGCATTTTGTTTAATGCATTAGGTGGATATATACTTGCAAATTCAATTCTTCTTGCGATCTTTACAATATTTTTTGCATAGGTAGATGCTACCTCCTCACTGTCACTTAGATCTTTTCTATAAGATTTAATATCATCTTTAAGCTGTTTAATTTGATTTTTAAATTGAGGATTATGATTTCTTAGTTTAAAAAATTCATCACTAATTAAGTTTAATTCTTGCGCAGCAGCATGAAATTTTAAACCTCTATCAGTTGCTGGAATTAAAGGTACTTCCATCGTATTTTCTATAGAACCAGTTCCTGATTGTACTTTTACAATTCCCCATCCACCTTCTTCACTTACAGCTTTAAGTCTTTCATTAAGCTCCTGTTCGGTTTCAAATGGATAATCTGGTTTTTGAAAATTTTCAGTTAAAAGGTTAATTTTACCTGTTATATCATTAATCTTTTGTTTGGTTTCATTTTCAATCAAATCTTCATTTGTTAATAATGGAATTAATTGATTTGTTTTCTCTATAAATCCTGCAAGAACCGTTTTTTGTTGATTATCTATTTCTTGAGAATTTTGTATTTCGTTTAAAATTAGATTAAGGTTTTTATTTTCTTTCTTGATTTGAGATGTACTTTTGAATTCCCTTTCTTCAATAGGAAATTGATATTTTAAACCTAGCAATGAGTCATTTACTTTTGCAACTTGGCAAAGTTCGTTAGCAGATTTGGGATAAAATCCTTTAGCAATATCCCATGAATAATAAAGCCAAACTAAAAGAAGAAAGCTGCTTCCTACGATAACCCAATGCGTACCACCTAATGCTCTTTCAGGATTACCAAATACCGCATCAACTTTTTCAGTTTTAATTAGTTTTCTTCCATAAAGAATACAGCCTATAACCGCTACAAAAATTAAAAAAGTTACTACTTGAGTAAGCATTTATATATCTTTCCCCATAATTTCTTCTTCCATATTCCAAATCATTTCTAGTATTTCCTCGCGCTTCGCAGAAAAATCTTTATTTTTTTTAATTTCCCTTAAATCTTCTTTTAATCCCATTGAAGCAAAAGGTAGATTGTATTCTTTATGTATACGGCCTGGTCTAGGAGCCATCACGTAAAGTCTTTCACCAAGTAATAAAGCCTCTTCAACTGAGTGAGTAATTAAGATAATTGTTTTGCCAGTTTCTTTCCAAATTTTTAAAACTAAAGACTGCATTTTTTCTCTGGTTAATGCATCAAGTGCACCTAATGGTTCATCCATTAAAATTAAATCTGGATCGTTAATTAGACATCTTGCTAGAGCAACTCTTTGCTGCATTCCTCCTGACAACTGATAGGTTGGAGTATTACCAAATCCTTGTAAACCTACAATTTCCAACCACTCATCTACTTTTTTTGCAGTTTGTATAGGATCTTCTTTCTTCATTCTTAATCCAAAGTTTACATTCTCTGCAACAGTTAACCATTCAAACAAAGCTCCTTGTTGAAAAACCATTCCTCTTTCAACACCAGGGCCATCAATCTCTCTATTATTTAAAGTGATAACACCTGAAGTTGGCCTGATAAACCCTGCAGTGATATTAAGTAGTGTTGTTTTCCCACAACCAGATGGACCAAGAACTGTAAGAAGTTCTCCTTTTTTAAGTGTAAAATTTAAATCTTTTAAAGCGTGAACTGTTTCTCCTTTTGGAGTCTTAAAAATCATATTAAGATTTTGAGAAATTAGATCACTCATAAAATGACTTTATATTAAAATTTTTATTAAAAAAATAGGCACCAATTTAATAAAATTGGCGCCTACTTAAAATTTAAATACCTTTAGATTATAAAGGTAAGAAACTAGTGTCTACATTCCCTCTTGGAGTTCCCATACCTTTTAGGAACGCATCAAGATTTCCACTTTCCATAGAACTTTTTGTTTCTTCTGGAGTTAGGAATTTAAATCCACTTAAAGTATCTTTCATATCAGCAACTTTCATTTCTGAAGCTTTTGCCATAACACTCATATTGCTTTTACCAGCTTTGTATCTAGCATTAGCTTCGTGAGTTACTTCTATAAAAGTTCTAAGCATACCTGGATTTTCTTTCATAAACTTTGTAGTTACTGAAGTAATATCTATTCCAAGAATACCTGCAGCTCTAGCTTCGTCTACTGTTAGAAGTCTTGATCCTACAGCAGTAGCAGCTTTAATTGAGTTACCACCAAATAAACATGCCATTACAACATCACCACTTACTAATGCAGCAGCTCCTTCTTCAGGATCCATTTGAATAATATCCATTTTGCCTCTATCAGCTCCAACAACTTTCATACTTTCATCAAAAACGTATTCAGCCATTGTTCCTAATGGAACAGCAACTTTCTTACCTTCTAATTCAGTAGCATTTGCTTTTGTAATTCCAGAAGCATTAGAAGTAACACAAGTTGTTCCTCCCATTCCGTATTCCATAGCAATATCAACTAGTTTAATTGGTGCTTTAGATTTAACAGCGTTAATGAAAGGTACTAAACCTTGAGAATAAGAAATATCTATATCTCCTGCAAGCATAGCATCAGTCATTGCTCCACCGTTTGTAAAATTTGTCCATTTAACTGGAACACCAAGAGCTTTAGCGAATGCTTTTTTTTGCATATCCTCTAAATTTGGACTTGGCCATTCTAGAAAATAAGCAACTCTAACTTCATTAGCAGCCGCATTAGCAGCAGAAATACTTAAGTTAAGAGCTACAAAACATCCTAGAAGAAAACTTATTATTTTTTTCATTTATTCCCCTATCTTTAATTATTTAATTGTAGATATTTAAATTCAATTTTGAATAGAAGTAAAACAAATTATATCTGGAACCAGAATTGCAAATTTTTCAATTGTACAATTTAAAGTTGTATTGTATGATTAGTCCAATTTGAGTTTTAATAAATTTCTAGCAAACAAACAAATTTAGTCTATTAATTTAAAAAACACTTAAATAATAATTAATTATGAGCTCAGAAAATAGAACAAATATTCCTAATTCTCTAAATGAACATTGGATGCCGTTTACATCCAATAAAGATTTTAAAAAAAATCCTAGATTAATTACTGAAGCAAAAGGTGTCTATCTTAAAACACACCATGGAAAAACCCAAATTGATGCAAGCTCGGGTTTGTTTTGTAATCCTCTTGGTCATGGAAGAAAAGAAATAACAGAAGCAGTTACAAAACAATTAGAAACTTTAGATTATGCCCAACCATTCCAACAAGGTTTTGGTGGATCATTTGAATTAGCTACTAAAATTTCAAAACATACACCAGGTGATTTAAATAAAATATTTTATACTATTTGTGGATCAACAGCAGTTGAAACTGCTCTAAAAATTGCAATTGCCTATCATAGAGCCAAAGGTCATGCAGAAAGATTTAGATTTGTAGGTAGAGAACGAGGATATCACGGAATGAATATAGGGTGTATTTCAGTTGGTGGAATGATTAATAATGTTAAAACATTTGCTAGCGTTTTAATGCCAGGTGTTCAACATATAAGCCATACTCATTTACCAGAACATAAATTTGTTAGTGGTCAACCAGAAACAGGAGATTATTTAGCGAATGATTTAGAAACTATATGTGCAAATTTTGGTGGAGAAAATATTGCAGCATGTATAGTTGAACCTATTGCTGGATCTACAGGAACATTAGTTCCTCCGAAAGGGTATTTACAAAAATTAAGAGAAATTTGTGATAAGCACGGAATTCTATTAATTTTTGATGAAGTTATCACTGGGTGGGGAAGGACTGGATCAAAGTTTGCAGCACATGAGTTTGGAGTTACTCCAGATATAATGACAATGGCAAAAGCAACAACTAATGGAGTGGTTCCAATGGGTGTTGTTGCATGTAACGATTATATTTATGATGCAGTAATGGACTCTTCTCCAATGGGTTCAGTTGAATTATTTCATGGTTATACTTATTCAGGAATTCCTGTTGCAGTAGCTGCTGCATTGGCAGTTCAAGACATTTTTGAAAAAGAAGATATTTTTAATCGTGCAAAAGATTTAGCACCTTATTTTCAAAAAGGTTTATTCTCTCTCCAAGACTTAGAATCTGTAGACAACATAAGAGGTTATGGAATGATGGGTGGAATAGATATGAAGCTAAATACGAAACCTGGTAAAGCCGGATATGAAACTTTTAAATCTTGTTATGAAGCAGGTGTAAACTTTAAAGCAACAGGTGATTGTTTAATCATTGCTCCACAATTTATATGTGAAAAAAAACACATTGATGAGATTATTGATAAATTAAGAACAGGTATCACTAACTATCAAAAGAACCAGAAGAACTAGTTAGTTTACATTTTTCATATCTATAATTAACACAGAGAGAGATAATGCGGATAGGCGTACCTAAAGAAATAAAACCTCAAGAAAATAGAATTGGGTTAACACCCGAAAGTGTAAAAACTTTAGTATCTGAAGGTCACGAAGTTTTAGTTGAAAATAATGGTGGTTTTGAAGCTGGTTTTGAAAATGATCAATATACAAAAGCTGGTGCTAAAATAGCCAGTAATGCAGCTGACATTTTTAATGATGCTGAAATAATTGTTAAAGTAAAAGAACCTCAAAAAGTTGAAGTAGACATGATTAGAGAAAATCAAATTGTTTATACTTATCTTCATTTAGCTGCTGCAAAAGAACTTACTGAGGGATTAATTAAATCTAAAAGTATTAATATTGCCTATGAAACTGTTACTGATGATAATGGTAGACTTCCTTTACTTGCACCTATGAGTGCTGTTGCAGGACGAATGTCTGTTCAAGCAGGGGCACATTGTTTAGAAAAAAATCAAAAAGGTAGAGGTCTTTTATTAGGAGGTGCGCCAGGAGTAACTGGTGGAACAGTTGTTATTTTAGGTGGTGGAGTTGTAGGAGAAAATGCTGCAGTTATAGCAACAGGGATGCAAGCTAAAGTTCATATAGTTGATAAATCACAAGCAAGACTCAATCAATTAGTTGAAATGTTTGGTGATAAAATTATTCCTGAACAAAGTGATAAAATAGATTTAAATAATTTAATTGCAGAAGCAGATCTAGTAGTTGGGGGTGTACTTATACCTGGAGCTGAAGCACCAAAATTAGTTACAAAAGATATGTTAAAATTAATGAAAAGAGGTTCTGTAATAGTTGATGTAGCAATAGACCAAGGAGGGTGTGTTGAAACTAGCAAGCCAACAACTCATGGTGACCCAACGTACATAGTTGATGATGTTGTTCATTATTGTGTAGCAAATATGCCTGGTGGAGTTCCTAGAACTTCAACATTAGCTTTAAATAAAGCAACACTTCCTTTTTTAGTTAAATTAGCAAACAAAGGTTACCAAAAAGCTTTAGGGGAAGATAAAAACTTTTTAGCAGGATTAAATGTTCATAAAGGCCATGTGACTTATAAAGCAGTTGCAGATGTATTTGGACACGAATATCTTGACCCTGGAGAAGCTATCAAAAATTAATTGAATGGAAAAAAAACTACCAAATAGCACTAAGGTTGTTGTTATTGGAGGTGGTGTAGTAGGTTGTTCTGTTGCTTATCACTTAGCTAAATTTGGTTGGAAAGATACAATTCTTTTAGAAAGAGATCAGCTAACATCAGGAACAACTTGGCACGCAGCAGGATTGGTTAGTCAACTAGGTCCAACAGCTGCAATAACTAAGATAAGAAAATATACATTAGATTTATATAAAAAACTTGAAAAGGAAGTTGATCATTCTGCGGGTTTAAGATTAAACGGCGCCCTTTCAATTGCTCAAAATAAAGGAAGATGGCAAGAACTTCAAAGACAAGCAACTACGGCACAACTTTATGATGTTGATGTAAGAATTTTAGATAAAAATCAAATTAAAAAAGATTATCCAATTATTAATACCGATGAAGTCATTGGTGGAATTTTAATGCCTGGAGATGGTGCTGCTGATCCATCAGGTGTTACTCACATGTTAGCTAAAGCTGCAAGAAAAGAGGGAGCACAAATTTTTGAAAAATCTCCAGTAGATGAAATTTTAACTAAGAATGGAAAAATCTCAGGAGTAAAAGTTAATGGGCAAGAAATTGAATGTGAATATATTGTTTTAGCCTCTGGAATGTGGTCAAGACAAATTGGAGAAAAAGCTGGAGTAAGTATCCCACTTTATCCTGCTGAACACTTTTATATTATTACTGAACCAATAGAAAATTTGTCTAAAACATTACCTGTAATTAGAGACTTTGATAATCGAACTTATATTAAAGAAGATGCAGGTAAAATATTAGTTGGTATTTTTGAGGGAAATTCTATTCCCGCTTGGGATAAGACAAACAAAGTACCAGAAGATTTTTCTTTTGGTGAGTTTCAAGAGAATTTTGAACATTTTGAACCTTATTTAGCCTCTGCTATAAAAAGATTTCCAGTTTTAGAGTCTGCTGGTATTAGAAAATTCTTTTCAGGACCAGAGTCTTTTACACCTGATACAAATACATTATTAGGAGAAGTGCCAGAAGTTAAAAACTTTTTTGTTTGTTGTGGGTTAAATAGTATTGGCATAGGGAGTGGAGGAGGTGTTGGTAAAGTTACCGCAGAATGGTTAATGACTGGCCATATCAATGAAGATATTTTTAGCTACGATATAAAAAGATTTCAAAAATTTCATTCAGAATTGGGTTTTATTAAAAAAAGGATTACAGAGACCTTAGGGGATTTATATGGAATGCATTGGCCATTCAAGCAACATAAAACCTCTAGAAATATTAAAACTTTACCTCACCATGATAATCTAAAAAGCTTTGGTGCATGTTTTGGTGTTTCAGGTGGCTATGAAAGACCTATGTGGTTTGCTTTGGATGGGGAAAAAGCTGAGTACGAATATAGTTACAATTATCAAAGCTGGTATCCATCTGCTGAATATGAAACAAATAATACAGTTAAAAATGTTGGTTTGTTTGACTTAACTCCTTTTTCTAAGTTTGAAATAAAATCAGATAAAGCACATCAAGAATTACAGAAAATTTGTACTGCAAACATTAAAAATGAAACTGGTAAATGTGTTTATACACATATGTTAAACCCTGATGGTGGAATAGAGACAGATTTAACAGTTGTATGTATTGATAAAAATCATTTTAGAATAATAAGTTCTGCAGCAACAAGAGAGAGAGATAAATTTCATATTAACAAACATCTTTCAAAAAATGTTGAATTAAAAGATATTACAGATGATTTATGTGTGTTTGGTTTGTTTGGTCCAAAAAGTAGGGATTTACTTAAAACATTAAGCGAAGATAATTTTGAAAATGATCAATTTAAATTTGGATTTGCAAAGTTTATTACAATTGATGGGGTTAAAATCTGGACACAAAGATTATCTTATGTAGGTGAATTAGGCTACGAGCTATATGTAGATCTTAAAGATGCAAAAAAAATATACGAATTACTTATAGAAAAAGGTAAAGATTTTAATCTTTCTAATTGTGGAATGCATGCAATGGATATTATGCGAATGGAAAGTGGATTTTTACATTGGGGACATGATATTTCCCCCGAAGAGAACCAGTATCAAGCAGGTTTAGCTTTTACTATTAGCAATAAAAAAGATGTAGATTTTATAGGTAAACAAGCTCTTGAAAAAATTAAACAAGATAAAGTTAAAACTAGATTTTCAATGTTTACTTTAAAAGAAAGTGAACCAGGAAAACCATTATTACTCCATGATGAACCAATTTATGATGGTGAAAAAATTATAGGAAGATCAACATCTGGAAACTATTCATTTAATTTTAAAAAGAATTTAGTATTTGGATATATCAATAATGATTTTTCTAATGAAGAACTTCAAAATAAAAACTTATTTATTGAGGTAGAAAAAAAGAAATATCCAATTGAAATAATCAATAAACCTTTAAAACAAACAAATTTTAAAAATAATTAATTTTTATTTTTTAAAAGAAAAACAAATATAAATCCAGTTATATACATTGTTAATCCATAAGCAGCGGTTGGAGTTATATATAAAATATCAGTACCAAATATTTGAGTTGAAACAAATATTGCTAATGTACCATTTTGTAGACCACATTCTAAAGAAATACATTTCATTTGTTTAATTCCTGAGGCAAAAGATTTTGCAAGATAATAAGCAATAATCATCATTGTTATATTAAGAACTAAAGCAATTAGACCAGCTTGTTTAAAGAAACTAATAAAGTTTTCTCTTTCTTCATAAAATGCTGCTATGAAAAAAATAATAAACAAAACGATATTAAGTTTGTTAAATATTTGAGTTTTTGAAGCCACAAAGTTTTCAGCAAATTTTCTTATAATCATTCCCAAGACAACTGGAACCGTTACAACTAAAAACATTTTTAGTGCTATACCAGTCATTGAAATATTTTGAGAAATATTTGTAATTCCAAATAAATCAGCAGATGTAAAAATTATAAGAGGAACTGTAATAATAGAAATTAAACTGATTATAGCTGTTAAAGTAATAGATAAAGCGACATCTCCATTGGCAAATTTAGTTAATATATTTGATGTAACTCCACCTGGTGCAGCAGCAATAATCATAACTCCAATAGCAATTTCAGGCGGTGTTTTTAAAATAATAATTAATAAGTAAGCAACTAACGGAAGAATTATTAATTGAGAAAAAAAACCTACAAAAAAATCTTTTGGAGTTTTTAATACTCTCGTAAAATCTTCAATTTTTAAACCTAAACCCAAACCCAACATTATTAATGCGAGTATGATAGGTGCTATTTTTGTTACTACTTCCATCCCCCTCCAAATGAAATAAAAAATTTATAATCAATATATTTAAATTTTTTTGAAAAAAAAAGTTTTTTATGAAATAGTCAAAAGATTAAGAACTTTTCTAATGAATTTAGCTTTATTTTTGAAAATTAATTTTTGATATGGCAAAACTCTTCGAACATTAAAACCTGTTAAAATATATTGTTTTTTTTCATTTAATCTTAAAAAATCATTTTTTATTAAAAACTTACATTTTCTAATTACTGTTGCTCGAGGGATTCCAGTCATATCAGAAACAGACATTGCACTAACACCGTTACTTCTAGCTTTATCACCTCTTATTAACTCTTCGTTAAATGTATTATAATCACCTGTAAATAGTTCTTTCTGAAAATCCATATAGTCATGTGTTTGATTGGAGCCGTTCCTTTTATTTAAGGCTGTTTTAAAATTAAAAGCTTGATTCATACAAACTGTTCCCCAAACGTGAAATGTTGTTAAGTCCTCAAACATATCATGGTATCCAATAATCATTGGAATTTGCATCCTATAAAACCATCTCCAACAAATAGAGAAATTTTTCTTTAACACATTTTCAATCATTTTTACTTCAAGTTTTTTGGAGTAAAGTTTTTCTTTAGTAAGTATTTCTGAAATTTTTAAAATATAGCCAGCTGTATATTTCATTTGGTTTTCAGGTTTAATAAAAGTAAATGACCTTCTATCAATTATAATTTGTTTTTTCTGTCTTTTAAGAACTCCTAATTTTTCAAGTTCTAAAACTTTTCTTCTAACAGTTTCTTTTGGTAGTTGAAGTTTTTCACATAACTCTGTGATACTAAATTTATCTATTTGGAGAAAATTTTTTGAATAATATTGCTCATACGATAATTTAATATTCATCTGATCATAAAATTGTAAAGTTTTTTCAACCAGTGAAATGATAATCATATATTTATAATGATCCTTGAAAGCTTGATAAACTGCATTCATCCACCTCCATTGATGATTGATCCAATCTTTTCCTAATTGATCATAGTTGGCCATCATATGATCATAAACTTGGTCATCGTTTAGAACTTTTGAAAAATCTATTTGTTGTAAACTCATAATTGTATAAATAGGATTTGAAACCCATAATGGACATGTGTCAA
This sequence comes from uncultured Pelagibacteraceae bacterium, assembly GCA_902521885.1. Taxonomy (GTDB): domain Bacteria; phylum Pseudomonadota; class Alphaproteobacteria; order Pelagibacterales; family Pelagibacteraceae; genus Pelagibacter. The sequence goes on along the minus strand of CABYTJ010000002.1, from coordinate 13,291 downwards.
CCATATTTTGACCCAGTATGAACCTTTACAAAATTGTTAAGTATCTATTTTGTTGGTTAAATCTAATTATGAGTGATAAAGGCTTTGCAGATAATCAAACTAGTATCGAGACCCCAAATGATATTGGAGTTGCTGAAAAGCCTTTATCAAATCAAACTATTTCTGGAAGAGTAGATATTAACGTTCTTAAGTCAAAACTCCAAGAGAGTGAAAGTAAAGAATTTAAAAAGAATATGACTATTCTATCTGTTCTAATTTTAGCTTTAAGTATTGTGGGCATTTACCTATCTTTCTAATGTTTGCAAATTTCAAAAATTCGTGGTCTACTAGAATTATGAAAAATGTGGGATTTAATGTTAAAGAGAAATTAGTTGCTAAATATTTAGAAAAAGATCAAAAAAATATTCAACCTAAAAGCAGCGATATTAATGTTCTTTTAAACAGAATTAAATTGGATAAAAAAAGTGAAAAGAGAAAAAAAATTTATTTTTCAGCAGCAGCTTCCACAGGGTTAATATTATTTGGATTAATTATCTTTTAGTAATTCTTAATAAATCTCATTAAATTTGTAAGTATTTGTTCAATTAATTGATATTGAATCAATTTATTAAACTATTATAAGTCAAAATAATATATGGCGGGGTAGCTCAGTTGGTTAGAGCGCGGGACTCATAAGCCCGAGGTCAGTGGTTCGATCCCACTTCCCGCTACCAATCGGTTATAACTTTAACCATCTTTTATTTTTAAGTGTCCAATTAACAACTTGATCTATTCTTTTCTCAATAGAAACTTTAGGTTTCCAACCCAATCTTTTCATAAGAGTTCCATCTAATGCATATCTCAAATCGTGACCTGGTCTACTAGAATGAAAATCAACCATTTTATATCTTAATTTTTTCCCCACCGATTTTGCGATTAATTTTGCTAGTTTTAGATTATCTAGTTCTACAGGGCCAACCAAATTAAATTTTGGACATTTTGCTCCCCCATAATCATTTTTAATTTTTTTAGCAATTTTATTTCGGTTCTTAATTAAGAACATACATCCATCAGCAACATCAGAGGCATGTATATAATGTCTACTTCCAGCTTTTGTTTTATTTCTATTACTATGAATTTCAACTGATAGGTTATCTCTAGCACTAATTATACATTTTGGAATAAATTTTTCAGGGTGTTGTCTTTCTCCAAAAACATTCATTGTATGAGTGATAAATACCGGCATATGATAGCTATTTTCAAAAGCTACAGCTAATTCCTCACCACCTGCTTTCGTCGCACTATAAGGATTTGTTGAATTGTATCTTTCTCTTTCTTTATACTTTACTTTATTGGGTGCAGGACCAAAAACTTCATCAGTACTAAAATATATAAACAATTCTAAATTTTTAGACTTTCTTGCGAAATTTAATATGTTGCAAGTTGCAACAACATTATCATAAACAAATGTTAAAGGATCAGTAATTGAACGATCAACATGACTTGATGCAGCCATATGAAGAATAAAATTAAATTTTCCTAAATCTGCTGCCAACATATCGTTTACTTCGGCTCGTAAATCATGATGGACAACTCTTAGTCTTCTTTTATCTTTTTCAGACATTTCATTCATCATATCTGAAATCCGATTTAAATTTCCTGAGTAGTCCAATCTATCTAATGAAACAACTTCCCAATCAGTATGATTTAAGATATGTTTGATGGTATGATGTGCTATAAAACCAGCTCCACCAGTAATTAAAACTCTTTTTTTCATATATAATACAACTATAATATTTTTAAAACTGTAACAATATATTTAATATTAATAATGGACTTAACAATTGTAATTGTTTCATTTAAAAGTGAAGACATACTACATAGGTGTATAAAATCAATAGATAAGAAGTATCCAATAATAGTTGTTGAAAATTCTATTGATAAAAAACTTAAGTTAGAATTAGAACAAAAATATCTAAATGTTAACTGTATTTTGCCTAAAGAGAATTTGGGTTATGGAGGAGGCAATAATCTAGGGTTATCCAAAGTGAAAACAAATTACACTCTAATTCTTAATCCTGATGTAATTTTAATGGAAAATTCAATTGAAAATTTTTTTATAACAGTCAATAAGTTCCCTAATTTTGGCATTATAGCTCCAATATCTGCTAATGAGAAATATGATAATTTTAACCATGAAAAAGATATCAATATCAAAGAAGTGGAAAATGTTAAGGGATTTGCCATGTTTTTTAATATGAAAAATTTAAAGAAATCTAATTTTTTTGATGATAATTTTTTTCTCTATTTAGAAGAAATAGACCTTTGTAAAAGAGTTCGTTTAATGGATGCTAAAATATTTATTGATCCCTCTATCAAAGTGGAACATTTTGGGGGCAGTTCACATGTATCTGAAATTAACAAATCTATGGAATTGTCAAGAAATTGGCACTGGATGTGGTCATCATTTTATTTTAACAAAAAACATTATGGTTATTTATCTGCTTTAATTAAAATTTTTCCAAAATTTTTTTCATCATTATTTAAATTTATTTTTTACTTAATTATTTTTAAAAAAAATAAGAGCGATATATATAAGCACAGACTTTTAGGCATTATTAATTCTGTTTTATTAAAAAAATCATGGTATAGACCATCTGTAAATTAATTTATAGAATCTTGATAATATTAATTAATCATGGGTAAAAATAAAAAAATTCTTATTACTGGTGGAGCAGGGTTTGTAGGTACAAATTTAATTAAATTAATTCTTGAAAAAACAAAATATAAAATAATTAGCATTGATAATTACTCATCTGGAAAAAAATCAAATCATATTAAAAATCCAAGGGTAAAATATCTTAAAGGTAGTACTGTGAATATTTCAAAATTGATTAAAAATCCAAATCAAATTAAAACGATTTTTCATTTTGGTGAATTCGCAAGAATTTATCAAAGTTTTTTAAAGATGAATGAATGTATAAACTCTAATTCAATTGGATCAAATGCAGTATTTAATTTTTGTTTAAAAAATAATATTAAGTTGATTTATTCTGCAACTTCCGCTTCATTAGGCAATAAGGGAAAAGACAAGAATCTTTCACCCTATGCTTTTACGAAAGCAAAAAATTTAGAATTATTAGAGAATTTAAAAAAATGGTTTAATTTTAAATATGAGGTAGTTTATTTTTATAATGTTTATGGACCTAATCAAATATGTAAAGGTGAAATGTCTACTGTGATCGGAATATTTGAAGATCATTATAAAAAAAATAAATCTTTACCAGTAGTTAAGCCTGGCACACAGACAAGAAGATTTACTCATATAAAAGATACTGTGGAAGTTTGTTATGTCGCTTGGAAGAAAAATTTATGCAGGCATTACAGCATTACAAGTAAAAAATCTTACTCTATTTTAGAAGTTGCAAAAATGTTTAAATCCAAAATAAAATTTTTACCTAAGAGACAAGGAGAAAGATATGCTTCAGCTCTTACTAAAATAAATTTAACTAATAAAATTTATAAATATTATGGAAAGATTTTACTTAAAAATTATATAGGTAATTTTGTTAACAAAAAGAATATCTATTAAAATATTTTTTTAAATTCATCTAAGTTGATTACTCTTAAATACTCCTTATAATTGTTATAGTAATCCTCAAATTTAAGTTCTTTGATATTTCTTTTTATTTTAAGAACAGATGAATTATTTTTTATTTTAATTATCCCAATACCCTGATCAATTTCACAAGTAAATATTTCTAAATCTTCATTTTGTCTAAGATCAGTTATTGCTTTCCAAACATCTCCGTTCCAAGACATTCTATATCTTGGAACAGCTTGTTTGCTCATACTATCTGGCATACAATCATGCACTAAGATAACTCCATTCTTGTTAAGACAATCAACTGAATTCAAAATATCCTTTTTTGATTGCTCGTATGTATGCAAACCATCGATAAAGACAATATCAAATTTATCTTCGTTAACTTGAAAAAAATCGTCGCTTGTTTTTCTAACGTTGCCTCCACTTTCAGGATCAACACCTTTTTTATTTTTAATTTTAACTCTTGAAAATAATTGATCTTGATCACAGCCAATTTCTAGATAGTTCGAATAATCATTTTTTTTAATTAAATAATCAATTAAATCCCATCGATGATAGTTTTGTGGAAAATTATATATTAATTTATCCTTAAAATTTTCTATACACACTAGATAATAAATTTTTCTGAAAAATTTAGTTAATTTATTAAGCTTTTCCATTTGCAAGACTTTAGTGTCCAGGGAACTCTATTAAATTTTCAACTTTATACCCTTTATTGATCAAATTATCAGATCCATTTAAGTCAAACAAGTTAATTACAAAAATAAAAGCAGCAACTTTTCCTTTAGAAATTTCTATAAGTTTTGCAGCAGCCTCAGCTGTACCTCCTGTAGCTATCAAATCATCAATTATTAAAACTGAATCTTTTTCACTTATAGAGTCTTTGTGGACTTCTATAGTTGCTTTTCCATATTCAAGCTCAAAATCAACAGAATGAACTTCTGCAGGTAATTTATTTTTTTTTCGAAGCATAACAAAAGGTTTTTTGAGTAAATATGAAACAGCTGATGCAAAAACAAAACCCCGAGACTCAATTGCAGCTATTTTAGAAAATTCAAATTTTTTTGATCTTTCTACAATTTGGTTAATAGTTTCTGAAAATGCATTTTCATCTTTTATAAGAGTTGTTATATCTCTAAATAATATACCTTTTTTTGGGTAATCTGGGATAGATCTAATAAAATCTTTTAAATTCATAATAGTTATTTATAAAAGTATAAATAAATTAATTTAGGAACATGACAATAAATAAATTAGCAATTATTGGTGGTAGTGGCCTTTATGATGTTGAAGAGTTCAAAAATAGAGAACTTTTAGATTTAGAAACCCCCTGGGGAAAACCTTCTGATCAAATTTTAAAAACCAATTATAATAATAAAGAAATTTATTTTTTACCTAGACATGGAAGAGGTCATTTTATTTCACCTACAAAAATAAATTTTAGAGCTAATATTGATGCACTGAAGCAATTAGGTGTAACTGACATAGTATCAGTTTCTGCAGTAGGATCTTTAAAAGAAGATTTACCACCAGGTAAGTTTGTTATTGTAAATCAGTTTATTGACAGAACTTTTGCAAGAGAAAAAACATTCTTTGATGATGAAATAGTAGCCCATGTATCTATGGCTCATCCAACATCAAATGGTCTAATGAATGCTTGTGAAGAGGCTATTAAAAAAGAAAAAATTGAGTATCAAAGAAATGGAACATATGTTGTTATGGAAGGACCTCAATTTTCAACATTAGCAGAGTCAAATTTATACAGATCATGGAAAGCTGATGTTATTGGAATGACAAATATGCCTGAAGCAAAATTAGCAAGAGAGGCAGAAATTAGATATGCATCAGTTTCAATGGTAACAGATTATGATTGTTGGCATCCTGATCACGAAAATGTTGATGTTCAACAGGTTATAAAAGTTTTATTAGGTAATGCCGAAAAAGCTAAAAATATGATCAAAAATTTAATAGATAATTTTGAAAATCACATTGATTCTAAAGATCCAACAAATAATTGTTTAGATGTTGCAATTATCACTGCACCAGAAAAAAGAACACAAAAAACTATTGATAAATTAAAAACAGTAGCAGGACGTGTTTTAAAAAAATGAAAATAGAGGGAAAAGAGTATAGAACGATCTGGTTTGAAAATAATGTTGTGAAAATCATTGATCAGACAAAACTTCCTCATAAATTTATAATAAAAGAATTAAAAACAGTTAAAGATGCAATTAATGCAATTAAAGTAATGGAAGTAAGAGGCGCACCCTTAATAGGCGCAACTGCAGTGTATGGATTAGTTTTAGCGATAATTGAAAATAATGATCAGTCATTTTTAAAGACGTCTGCAGAAAATTTAATTAATTCAAGACCAACAGCTATCAATTTAAAGTGGGCTGTTGATAGAATGATAAACAAATTATCAGGTGTTAATAGTGAAAAAATTTTAGAAATAGCACAAAATGAAGCAAAAGAAATTTGTGAAGAAGATATAAAATTTTGTGAAAATATAGGATTAAATGGTCTTAAAGTTATAGAGCAAATATATAATAAAAAAAAAGATACAGTAAATATCTTAACACATTGTAATGCAGGATGGCTTGCAACAATAAATTGGGGAACTGCTACTTCTCCAATTTATCACGCTCATAAAAAAGGTATACCAGTACATGTTTGGGCAGATGAAACTAGACCCAGAAATCAAGGAGCTAACTTGACTTCATATGAACTGAATGAGGAGGGGATTAAAAATACAATCATTGCAGATAATACTGGTGGTATTCTGATGCAAAGAGGTGAAGTTGATATGTGTATTGTTGGAACGGATAGAACTTTAGCCAATGGAGATGTTTGTAATAAAGTTGGAACTTATTTAAAAGCACTAGCAGCTCATGATAACAAAATTCCTTTTTATGTTGCATTACCAAGTTCTACAATTGATTGGAATATAAAAGATCATAAAGATATTCCAATTGAAGAAAGAAATTCAGAAGAATTATCTCATATAGAAGGTATTGACGAAAAGGGCAATATTAAAAAAGTACAAATATATCCAAAAAAAAGTAAAGCAATGAATTTAGCTTTTGATGTAACTCCAGCAAAATATGTAACAGGTTTAATTACTGAAAAAGGTATTTGTGAAGCATCAGAAAAAGGACTGAAGGAATTATTTAAATGAAAAATTTAGATCAAAGAAATCAAATTATTAAATATTCTCTTAAATTAAATTCTACGAACCTTTCACCATTAAGGTCAGGCAATATATCTATAAGAACAAAAGAAGATGAGAAAGATGGATATCTAATTACTCCTTCTGGAAAAAAATATGAAACTTTAAAACCAGAAGATATTGTTTTTATGAGTTTAAATGAGAATGCAGAAAATGAAGTTTCATCTAATAAACCTTCCTCAGAATGGAGGTTTCACCGAGATATCTACTTAAACAAAAAAGAGGCACAAGCTATTGTTCATGCTCATTCTCCACACGCAACAGCTGTATCTTCACATGGAAAAACAATCCCGCCATTTCATTATATGATTGCTCTTGCTGGAGGTGAGGACATTAAATGTGCTGAATATGCAACTTTTGGAACTGAAGAGCTTTCTAAAAATGTCATCAATGCACTCCAAGAAAGAAGTGCTTGTTTAATGTCTAATCACGGACAGGTTGCTTTTGGTAAAAATTTAGAGGATGCATTTGAACTTGCACAAGAGGTAGAAAATATTTGTCATCAATACACTATTGCTCTAAAGTTAGGACAACCTAAGATTCTTTCATTTGAGGAAATGAAAAAAGTTTTAGATAAGGCTAAGAATTATAAAAAGGGGTAAGATGATTAAAGTCGGGGAGCATATTACTTTAGATATCATAGGTACTACAAAAGAGTACGATCCTTCAATCTATGAAAAAGTTATAAATAAAATTGCAAAAGCAGCTGATGTAACTATTTTAAACATCTCCAAGTATAAATTTGAACCTCAAGGATTTACTATTTTAGCATTATTAGCCGAAAGTCATATCAGCTTTCATACTTTTCCTGAAAAGGGAATAATAAGTTTTGATTTTTTTACTTGTGGTAAAATAAGCCCATCTGTTGCAATCGATATTGTTAAAAATGAATTTGAACACAAAAGAATTGTAAAAAAAGAATTTAATAGAGATACCAGATCTCTTTACCACGATATTTATAGTTCACCTGGTTTACAAAAATCATATGTTGTAAATGAAGTTCTAGAAGATTTTAAATCTAAAGTTGGTCAACATATTGAAATTTTAGAATTAGAACAATTTGGAAAGTCTTTGTTTATTGATGGTGAAATACAAGTAGCGGCATCAGATGAACATTTATATAGCTCAACTTTCGTTGGTGCAGGTCTAAAATTAAATAAAGATAATGAGCGAGCGGCAATCATTGGTGGTGGTGACGGTGGTGTTGCTAGAGAATGTATTTCTAAAAAATTTAATTTTGTTGATTGGTATGAGCTTGATCCTGAAGTAGTTGAAATATGCAACAAACACTTGGGCAATATTAGCAATAAAGCTACAGAAAAAAATTCTGTTAAATGTGTTTGGGGTGATGCTTTTGAAAGCATTAAAGCTGTAGGCGATGATACTTATGACCATATATTCGTAGATTTAAATGATGATCAGTTTTGCATTGATTTAGCTGCAAAAAATATGGACTCACTTGTAAGGATCTTAAAACCAAAAGGGGTAATTACAACTCAAGTTGGTAGTCAAGACAAAAAACCTCTTCAAGTTGAAAATTGGCTAAACGTTTTTAACCATCATTTTGGAAATACTAATTTATCAAGAGTTTATATACCTAGTTTTGATTGCTCTTGGAATTTTTCATCTTCGATCAACCACTAAATTTTTCTTTTTAAACTCTTTATTTTGTGAAATACTTATTTTTTTATTAAAGGAGAAATAATGAATATATTTAAGAAAACTATTTTTTCAGTTTTATTTTCTTTACTAATTATAGGAAATGTAAATGCTGACAAAATAAAAATTGGAACTGAGGGTGCCTATCCTCCATGGAACTCAAAAAATGAAGCAGGTAAGTTAATAGGATTTGAAGTTGAATTAGCTTACACACTTTGTAGATACATCGGTGAACAATGTGTAATAGTTGAGCAAGATTGGGATGGAATGATACCAGCATTAATCATGAGAAAGTTTGATGCAATAATGGCAGGTATGTCAATTACTGCAGAAAGACAAAAAGCTATAAGCTTTTCTCAAGGTTACGCGGATGAAGTTGCATCTTTAGCAGTAATGAAAGGTTCAAGCTTAGAAGGTTTAGATACACCTGCTGGAATAAATTTAACTAAACCAAACTCAGAGGCTAAAAAAGCTCTTAAAACACTTACTACTGCATTAGCAGGTAAAACTGTTTGTGTACAAACTGCTACAATTCACCAAAACTTTTTAGATTCTGGTGATGTAGGAAAAGTAAATGTCAGAACATACAAAACACAAGATGAAGTTAACTTAGATTTAGCATCAGGAAGATGTGATGCTGCATTAGCTGCTGCAGTTGCATTTAGTGACTATGCAGAAAAATCTGGTAAGCCAGTTGTTCTAACTGGACCAACTTTCTCAGGTGGTGCATTTGGAAATGGTGTTGGTGTTGGTATTAGAAAAGATGATACTGAACTCTTGAAAAAGTTTAATGCCGCTATCAATCAAGCGAGAAAAAACGGAGACATTAGTAGAATTGCTACTAAGTGGTTTGGTTTCGACGCTTCTATGTAATTAAATTTTAGATTTGGCGACTATAATGTATAGTCGCCAGTCTGTATGGAACTTCTAGCATTTGGAGATACTGGTTGGGGTGATGAGTTATTTTATGCAACTCTGATGACAATCGCTGTGGCAATAACAGCAATGCTTATTGGTTTTCTTTTTGCATTAATTTTTACTCCATTAAAATTATCAAAAAATAAATTTTTAAATTTTATTGCTAATTCTTACACAACAGTAATAAGAGGTGTTCCAGAATTATTAGTTATTTACCTTTTATTTTTTGGTGGAACTGGTGCTGTCATGTATGTTGCATCAATATTTGGTTACAATGAATATATTGAAATAAATGCATTTGTCACAGGTGCTTTTGCAATCGGAATAATCTCTGGTGCATATTCAACAGAAGTTTTTAGAGGAGCAATTCAATCAATTGACAAAGGCCAGTTCGAAGCTGCTAATGTATTAGGTCTTAATAAATTTAGTAAATTTTTTAAAATTATTTTACCTCAAACATTAAGATTAGCTATTCCAAACTTAAGTAATGTTTGGCAAATTACTTTAAAAGATACATCGTTAATTATGGTGACTGGCTTAGTTGAAATTATGAGACAATCATATATTGCTGCTGGTTCCACTAGAGATCCATTGTTCTTTTATTCTTTTGCAGCAGTTTTGTATTTATTGCTTACTTTTTTAAGCATGAGGTTAATTAATAAATTAGAAGTCAAATATAGTAGGGGATATTAATGGATATTGAACTAATGGTAAGCAGTTTTCCTAAATTATTAGGTGCTACTGTTATAACTTTAAAACTTTTATCAGTATCTTTAGTTATTGGTTTATTTATAGGTTTAATATTTGCAATTTTAAGATTAAACAAAAATATTTTTATCAACAAATTTGCTTATGGATATTCATATATTTTTAGGGGAACGCCTCTTTTGGTACAGATATTTATTATATATTTTGGGTTAGGTCAGATTGAGTATCTAAGGTCAACGGTCTTATGGGTTATTTTAAAAGAACCATATTGGTGTGCAATTATTGCCTTTGCTTTAAATACTGGAGCCTATACTTCAGAGATTTTGAGATCTGCATTTCAAACAATAAAACCAGGTTTGATTGAAGCAGGTAAAAGTTTAGGTATTTCAAATAAAATAATTTTTTATAAAATTCAAATACCAATAGCCATTAGACAATCTCTTCCAGCATATGGTAATGAAATTATTTTGATGATGAAAGGCACTTCTCTAGCTAGCACAGTAACCTTAATGGATTTAACTGGTGTTGCTAAATATATTATTTCTACAACTTTTAAGCCTGTGGAGGTATTTATTGTGGCAGGAGGTATATATTTATTTATGACGTTTATTATTCATAATGTGATTAAATATTTAGAAAAAAAATATAGCTTTTCTCAATGACGGGATTAACAACTGAGCAATTAGATCGTTATAACAGTAAAGGATATATTTCCCCAATTAATGCATTAAGCTCCTTTGAAGCAAAAGAAGTTAGAGATGAAATTGAAAAAATTGAAAAAGATTGGCCAGGAGCCCTCGAAGGAATTAATCGAAATTATATCCACCTAATTTCACCTATATTTAACAAAGTTTGTCTTAATAAAAATATTCTTGATGCTGTAGAAAGCATAATTGGTAAAAATATTCTTATTTGTGGCACTACACTTTTCATAAAGAATCCAAATGAAAAAGGTTTTGTAAGTTTTCATCAAGATGCAAAATACATAGGATTAGAACCTCATAATTGGGTTACAGCTTGGGTTGCTATTACTGATGCAAATGAAAAAAATGGATGTATGAGAATGTTGCCAGGCTCTCATAAAGAAAACCTAAAGACTCACGAGCAAAAGTTTGATGAAAATAATTTATTAACACGTGGACAAACTGTTAAAAATGTATCTTTAGAAAAAACAGAGCCTATAGTTCTTAAGGCAGGGCAAGTATCACTTCATCACCCAACAATTGTTCATGGATCAGGATTAAATAATAGTAATGATAGAAGAATAGGTTTTGTTATTCAGAGTTATATAGGAACTAATGTCAATCAGGTGATAGGAAAAATGTATGTACAAAAAGCACGTGGAGAGGATAAATTTAATTATCATCAGTACTCCAAGACACCAACAGAGTTAATGGGAAAAAATGAACTTACTTCTCAAAATAAAGCCAATGAAGAGTTATCTAAGATTTTTTATAGTGGTTCAAAAAAAATTGGAAAATTTTAAAGAATAACAAGATCTAGTTTTTGTTTTCCAAGCCTTTCATTTCCACTTTTAGTTACCAGATAAGTTTCACCTAAATTCATAGCTAATTGATTTTCTGAGTCCATTAATATCATATGCATGAAGAAAATATTTCCAGGCTGAATGATATAAGGATTACCAGTATAAAGCATTGGCCAATCCATCCAATTTGGAGAAAATGTAGATCCTAGAGAATAACCACAAGCATTCATTCTCGCTTTATTAAAACCAAGATCATCAAAAGTCTTTGCATGAATGTCAAAAACTTCTCCAATTTTATTTCCTGGTTTTAATTTATTTTCACAATTTTTTAATGCCTGAACACAAGCTTCATGCATTTTAATATGTTTTGGATCAGTTTTTCCTAAAAGAATAGTTCTAAACATTGCAGAGTGATAATGTTTATAAGTGCCAGCCCATTCAATGCTTAATTGATCTTGAATTGATAAATTTCTTTTTTCTGCTTGGTATCTACATAATAAAGCATTATGCCCCGAACCAATTATGTATTCATTTGCTGGGTAATCACCACCTCCTTCTAGAACTATTTTTTGCATTTCTGCTAAAATTTTTGCCTCATTCACACCTGCCTTACAATATTTCCAAGCTTGACCCAGAGCATTGTCTGCTAATTCTGCTGCTTTCCTTACATAAACAATTTCCTCTTGAGATTTGATCACTCTAAGTTTTGTTATTAACTCAGACTCGTCTTTTAAATCACAGTAATCTTTTAAAGTTTCATTTAATCTTAAAGCGTTACGTCCAGTCATTCCATAAGCTTCATATTCAACACCTATTTTTTTTCCTTTTAATGAGAGTTCGTCTAAAATTTTCTTAAGATCTTCTGTTGGGTTTGATTTATCTTTATCCACCCAAATTCTTATATCTTCAATGTTAGATGTATTTTGTGCTTGTCTTAAATCTGGTGCTCTAGTTAAAAGTATTAAATTTCCATTTTTATCTAAAACTAAAGTTTGGAAAAAAACATATCCAAAAGTATCATATCCTGTTAGCCAATACATCGACTCTTGTCTGAACATCAATAATGCATCTAAATTTTGCTTATTCATTGATTTTAGAACATCATCTTTTCTTATTTGAAATTCTTCTTTTGAAAAATGAAGTGCCATTAATTAATTTAATATCGACATAGGATCTAGCCTAGTTTGAAACCAATTAACTCTAAAATCTAAGTGGGGACCTGTAGATCTTCCTGTTGAGCCTACTGTTCCAATAAGATCACCTTTATTGATTTTATCACCAACCGAAACTAAAACCGTCTCTAAGTGAGAATATATAGTAGAGATTCCATGACCATGGTCCATTATGATTGTGCCACCTGTATAATATAAATCATCTTCAGCCATTGATACAACACCAGAACCTGATGATTTAATCATAGTTCCTTTTTTCGCTGCGATATCTATCCCATAATGAGGCCACCTTGGTTTTCCATTTAAAATTCTTTGGCTTCCATAAACACCACTTATTATTCCCTCTACTGGCATTATAAATTGATTTTTAAAAAAAGGTAAATCTGAATTTATAGCTCGAGCCTCACCAATTTTATTATTTTCTTTTTTAATTCTTTTATAAACAGATTCAGGTGGAGTTACTTTACTTTCTTCCAAACCGTCTATTCTTTGAATATTGTATTTTCTCTTTAAAACTTTTTTAATTATTTTTT
>CABYTJ010000001.1:0-111138 GCA_902521885.1 uncultured Pelagibacteraceae bacterium | reverse complement strand
CTGGATATATGATCAAAAACAATTTCAAGACTTTATAGGATCTAAATGGTGGAATTTTAAAAAAAAAGTCCACAACTTTAGACATAATTACGGAATAACAGAAAGATCCTCAATAGGCTTCAATGCGTTAAACATTAACTACTTTATAGCAACTTTATTGCCAGAGATTAATAATCAAACTGATCCAGACTGTTTTATTGAGCATATGACTAACAATTATTACGATAAATTTTCTGAGCTTAAAAGTCAAAATTTTAAAGATATCAGAGGAGTTTGTACTATTAAAATAAATGATGTGATCTATGAAAATAAGATGAAAGAAAAAACAATTATTATTTTGTATTTAGACCAATTTTTAAAAACACTTTTTTGGAAATTGAGATTTCTTTCAAGATTATTTAAAAAATAATTGTATCTATTAAAATCTAACTGACCCATTTCTGGGCCAGTTAGATAACTATTTTATTAAGAGGAACGTATTTTTAGAATTGCTCGGACTCGGTTGAACCTGCCATCGCTGTTGTTGAACTTTTACCACTGCTAATAGTGTTAGAAACAGCGTCAAAATAAGAAGTACCTACTTCTCTTTGATGTTTGACACTTGTGTAACCATCTTTTTCACGAGCAAATTCTTGTTCTTGAATTTTTGAATAAGCTGTCATGCCTTCGCTTTTATATTTTTCAGCTAATTCAAAAATAGCGATATTTTGAGTATGAAATCCAGCTAATGTAATGAATTGAAATTTATAACCCATTTTACTTATTTCTTGTTGAAAAGTCGCAATCTCGCTATCAGACAAATGTTTTTTCCAATTAAATGAAGGTGAACAATTATAAGCTAAAAGCTTTCCAGGAAATTTTTCATGAATTGCATCAGCAAATTTTTTAGCTTCTTCAAGATTAGGAGTAGCAGTTTCACACCAAATTAAATCTGAATAAGGTGCATAAGCTAAACCTCTTGATATTGCTTGATCAATACCTGCTTTTACATAATAAAAACCTTCTGGAGATCTTTCACCAGTAAGGAAAGTTTTATCATTTTCATCATGATCATTAGTAATTAGTTTTGCGGCATTAGCATCAGTTCTTGCTAAAATAATTAATGGTACATCTGCAATATCTGCAGCTAGTCTTGCTGCTTTTAAATTTTTGATCATCGTACCAGTTGGAACAAGTACTTTTCCACCCATATGACCACATTTTTTTTCACTAGCTAATTGATCTTCAAAATGAACACCAGCAGCACCTGCTTTAATAAATTTTTTTGCAAGTTCAAATACATTTAATGGTCCACCAAAACCTGCTTCTCCATCTGCAATAATTGGTAGCATATAATCAACTCTTTTTTCTGTCTTCATATCTCCATCTTTTAATTCCATATGTTGAATTTGATCAGCTCTTATTAAAGCATTATTCATTGACTCAACTAATTTTGGAGCACTGTCATATGGATATAGAGATTGATCAGGATACATCTCTCCAGCACTGTTAGCATCTGCTGCAACCTGCCAGCCACTTAAATAAATCGCTTTTAATCCAGCTTTTGCGTGTTGAACTGCGTGGTTACCGGATAAAGATCCCAATGTATTCACATAAGGTTCCGAATTAAGCAGTTTCCATAATTTAGTAGATTGTTGTTTACAAATAGAATATTCAATTTTGATGGATCCTCTAAGTCTTTCAACTTCTTCAGGAGTATAATCCCTTTTTATTCCTGCAAATCTTTTTAAGTCATATGAGATATTTTCTGCACTCATTATAGTAATCCTATGATGTTAAAGTCTTCGTAAGAAATGAATAAAGTAGAATGAATTAGAATTAGTTTGAGTCGTTTAGGGTCTCAACTAGATCTTGCATTCCACTTGAACCCCAATCACAATGATCATCTCTCATGTAGATTCCTCTGCTATTGTGTCTGGCAAGGTCTTCATGTCTTATGATTTGAGCTTCATTTTCACTGTTTTTTAATTTTTCGTCCATGTAAACTTTATAATTTACAGGATTTACAAAATCTATAAAAAAGTGTAAAAGTGTTGTAAACTAAAGAAAAATTTTGTAAAAATAAATTTACAAAATTTACAAATAGAAAATATGAGTCAATTAGATCTAAAAATTGGGCCAAAAATCAAGGCTTTTCGAAGACAATTAGGTCTTCAAGCAAATAAACTTGCTGAGGAGTTAAGTATTTCACCAAGTTACTTAAATTTAATTGAAGGTGGAAAAAGGAAAATTGATGGAGATCTACTCTTAAAAATTTGTGAAAAACTTAACATTGAACTCTCGCAATTAACTTCAAAAACAGATTTAAACTTAGAAAATACTTTGTCCGAAATCCTTGATGATGAATTATTTGAGGATTTAGATATCTTAGGCCCAGAGGTCAAAGATCTTGTGGGAACAAATCCTAAAATTGGTAAAGCAATTGTGAGACTAGGGGACATTTTAAAAAAAAAAGATCACGAATTAATTAATAAGATTGAAAAAATATCTGGTAAAATTGTTGATGGTAGAAAAAGTTCATTTCCAGGGGAAGTTATTTCTGATTTTTTACAAAAAAATAAAAACTATTTTCCTAAATTAGAGGAATTCGCAAACAGGGTATTTGAAAAAGTTCAAAAAAATAATCGAACTAGATATATAGCTCTCTGTGAATACTTAAAAACAGAATTTGGAATTACTGTAAAAGATGTAATTCCTGAAGAAGATAAACCTTTTTCAAAAATTTATCATAAAAATAAAAAAGAATTATTACTTAGTGATTATAGCTCTTTGGAGACAAAAAAACTTCATGCAGCTGCTCAAATTGCTCAAGAAGGAGCTACTAAAGAGATTGAAGATTATTTGTCTACTTTCACATTTCCTTCTGAGGAGTCTAAAAAATTAACAAAAGTAGCCTTATTGAATTATTGTGGAGCTGCAATACTAATGCCCTATAAACCTTTCCACACTGAATGCAAAAAACTTAAATATGATTTAGAGCTTTTACAAAATACTTTTGCAACATCTTTTGAACAAGTTACCCATAGAGTTACTTGTTTACAAGATCCTAAACTACCCGGAATTCCATTCCATTTTCTAAGAGTAGATATGGCTGGGAATATTTCAAAAAGATTTTCTTTATCTGGAATTGAAATTCCTAGGTATGGTGGAGCATGTCCAAGGTGGAATGTTTATTCTGCATTTACAAGACCAGGAGTAATTCAAGCTGCAGTGAGTAAAATGACCAATGGAGAAAAATATGTTTGTATTGCAAGAACTGTTGAAAAGGGAATTGGAAGATTTGGTCAATCTAAAAGTATTTTATCTATAGGATTAGGATGTGATGCCAAATATGCAAAAGATTTTGTTTATACAGAAAACATTAATGTTACAGATAAAACTACTGAAATACCAATCGGTGTTTCTTGTAGAACATGTGATAGATTAGACTGTTCACAAAGAGCTTTTCCTCCTTTACATAAGAAATTTGATGTTGATATTAATTCTAGAGGTGTATCAGTTTATGTTGGAGATAAGAGTTAGAAAAAATGCTTAAATTTATTATTCCTGCGATAATTGTTTTTTTAATAGTATTGTTTTGGGAAAAAATAAATGAGGAAATTTATAAAAGGCTAAATATCAAAATAAATTATTTTATTTTCTTAATATTATCAGTCATCTTAGCAACAATATTTATCTTATTGTATTATTAGCCTTTACTGAATTATCTGGATCGATTGTGTTTTTTAAAAGAAAATTTTTTAGGTCTGTTTCTATGTTTAAACTTCTTTTTACGACCAAATTTATAATCCTTTTTTTCTGAAACAGTTTGAGAATTATTAGATTTCTCTTTGTCGAAATACTTTGGATTATTGGTAGAACCAAATGGTATTTTCTTTTTTTTAAAACTTGACTTTCTAGAGTTATCTTTTTTAAAGAACTTTTTCTTACCTTTAAAATTTGATCTTCTAGAATCATCTTTTTTAAAGAATTTTTTCTTATCTTTAAATTTCTTCTCTTTATTAAATTTAGCTTTGAACCTTTTTTTACCTTTTAAATTTCTTGATTGACCTTCTTTTGAAATTTTAAAATCTGGATTAATTAATCTACTTATAGAATTCCACATAGATCGGTCTGATGGAGTTAGAAATGTTAAAGCAGATCCCTCTTTTCCAGCTCTTCCGGTTCTACCAACTCTATGAATATAGTCTTCAGGCACTTGTGGTAAGTCATAATTAATGACATGCTGAATTAAAGGTATGTCCAATCCCCTTGCAGCTACATCAGTTGCAATTAAAATTCTACTCTTACCATTTCTAAAGTTGTTAATGACACGTTCTCTTTTACTTTGTCTTAAATTACCGTGAATAGCATCTGCAGAATGTCCGTCATATTTTAAGCGCTTAACAATTTTATCTGCACCATGTTTGGTTTTAACAAAAACTAATATTGAACCATTTCTTTCAACTAATTGATTTATTAATTCATGATATTTCTTGTCTTGGGTTATTTGAAATGTTTCTTGTTTAATTTTTTCTATTGGTGTTGATAAAGAACCTACGGCTATTCTTTCTGGATTATTTAAATACTTTTCTGAAATTCTTAAAATATTATTTGGTAAAGTAGCTGAGAATAATAAAGTTTGATGTTGTTTTGGAATAAACTTTAAGATCAATTCAATTTGAGGAGTAAATCCCATATCAAGCATTCTATCTGTTTCGTCTAAAACTAAGTAGGATACTTTTGACAAATTTAAACTTTGTCTTTTTAGATGATCATTTATTCTACCTGGAGTACCAACTATAATACGTGCTCTTTTTTTTAATTTTTTAAGTTGTTTTTGCATTCCTTCACCACCAATAAGAAGTGCATTTCCTATTCCAATTTCTCTTACATTTAATTTTAAAACAGTCTGCATAACTTGACTTGCAAGCTCTCTAGTAGGGCAGATAATTAATGCCATAGCATTTTTATCTAGAATAAGCTTATTAATCATTGGGATAGTAAAGGCTAAAGTCTTTCCAGTGCCAGTTTGTGCTGTACCCAATATATCCTTGCCCATTAAACTAATTGGGATTGATTTACTTTGAATTGGAGTAGGGGTTTTAAAATCAGCAAATTTAATGGAATTTTTGAGTTTATTATCAATCGGTAATTCGTTGAAGTCCATTATTTAGTTATTATTGTTAATTTAGCTGGATGCTTATATCTTTTTAAGACAAATACAATGAATGTTTTAAAGTCATAAATTGTATTAAAATGGCCTATTGTGTATGTTTTTGAATTCATTTAAAATAAAGCATGTTTGATTTTATTTTACCTTTTATTGTATTAATTTTAGTAGTGGTATTTATTCACGAATATGGTCATTATTATTTTGCTAAGAGATATGGAGTAGGAGTTACAGACTTTTCAATTGGATTTGGACAAGAAATTTTTGGATGGAATGATAAATCTGGTACTAGATGGAAAATATGTTGGATTCCATTAGGAGGTTATGTCAAATTTTTTGGTGATCGAAATGTATTTTCTCAAGCCGATCAAGAAAAAATCATAAAGAAATATAATGAAGAAGATCGTAAAAAATTGTTTGTTTTAAAACCTTTATATCAAAGAGTTCTAATTGTATTTGGAGGTCCTCTTGCAAACTTTTTATTAGCTTTAGTTATTTTCTTCTCAATTTATACATTTATTGGAAAAGATTTTACTCCAGCAGTAATCAATGAAGTTCAAAGTGACAGCCCTGCAATGGTGGGTGGTCTAAAACAAAACGATGTAATTTTAGAAATAGATGGAAATGAGGTCCAAAGTATTATGGATGTCTCTAAATATATAATGATGTCTACTGATGACTTTATTGATTTTAAAGTAAAGCGATCTTATGATGAATTATTATTGAAAATTAAGCCTAATATAGTTTTAAGTGAGGACAATCTTGGCAATAAAATAAATAAAAGAGTAGTTGGAATTAAATTAGGTGCTCAAAATAATGAAATTAATCACGTAAAATTAGGTCCAGCAAAGGCAATTTACCATGCAGCTCATGAAGTTTATTATGTAAGCACCTCATCATTAAAATACATAGGAGCAATGATTTTTGGTAAAGCAGATACTTCACAATTAGGAGGACCCATTAGAATTGCTAAAATTTCAGGCCAAGTTGCTGAATTTGGTTTATTAGCATTTATCAGCATGATGGCATATATTTCTATTAGCTTAGGTTTAGTTAATCTCTTCCCGATTCCAATGCTTGATGGAGGACATTTGATGTTTTATGCATTTGAAAAAGTTTTAGGTCGACCATTATCTCAAAATACTCAAGAAGGTTTTTTTCGAATCGGCTTATTTGTATTGCTTTCTTTGATGGTTTTTACAACGTTTAATGACTTAAAAGACCTTGGTTTATTCTAATAAATTAATCGTTGGTAAAGTCAAAAACATCAATAAAATCAACATTAATTCAATATTATACTAGATATTGTGTATAACTTTTTGCTTAACACTAAAAAAAGTCTTGATTTATCAATACTTTTGATAAAAATAGAAATAACCTAATAAAACCGGAGCTAAAATGAATAAAAAACAATTAATTGTCAAGCTTTCTGGAGCTTTAAATTTGAGCAAAGCTGATGCTGAAAGAACTTTTGACACTATTACCAACACTATTTTGGACGCTTTAAAAGGTGATGATTCAGTAAAAATTGCTGGATTTGGTACTTATAAAGTGGCTAAGAGAAAAGCGAGAGTTGGAAGAAATCCTAGAACTGGTGAGCAGATCCAAATTGCTGCTTCACAAAAGGTAAAATTCTTACCAGCAAAAGCTTTAAAAGAAGTATTTAACAAATAATAATCTTCAACAGCCTTAATGTGATACACACCTTAAGGCTGTTTCTATATGCAAAATCTGCATAGCCAATTTTCCTAATCAGCGTTAGTTTTCAGATTTTTTTAAAAATATAAGTTTTACCTTACAGGGAGGTCTTATGACTAAATTAATGAAAAAAATAAGTCTGCCACTCATGAGTTTAATGTTTTTATTAAATATGAGTAGTGCAGGTATGGCGGAGACAACAGTTTCTGCTGAAATAGGTTTTATATTTAACACCTTGCTATTTTTAATTTGTGGTTTCCTCGTCTTCTTTATGGCGTGTGGATTTGCAATGTTAGAATCTGGAATGGTTACATCTAAAAGTGTATCTGTTATCTGTGCAAAAAATATAGGTTTAATATCAATCTCTGGAATTATGTTCTGGATGTTCGGTTATAATCTAGCTTATGGAATTCCAGAAGGTGGATATATCGGAAGTTTTATTCCATGGTCAGATTCTAGTGCAGTTGATACAGGTTATGCAGATGGATCAGATTGGTATTTTCAGATGGTTTTCTGTGCAACAACAGTATCTATTGTATCAGGAACTTTAGCAGAAAGAATTAAGCTTTGGCCATTCTTTTTATTTGCAGCAATTTTATCAGGAATTATCTACCCGATCGTAATGGGTTGGCAGTGGGGTGGTGGCTGGTTAGCTGCTGCTGGTTTCTCAGATTTTGCTGGATCAACATTAGTACACTCAACTGGTGGAGCAGCAGCTTTAGCAGGTGCTTTAATGTTAGGTCCAAGACTTGGTAGATTTACTAAGTCTGGTGCTCCAGCGCCGTTAAAACCCTTCGCTGCATCTTCAATTCCATTAGTAACCGTAGGAGTATTTATTCTATGGTTAGGTTGGTTTGGATTTAATGGTGGTTCTCAATTAGCTATTGGTACGGCTGATGATGCAATCGCTGTTTCAACAATATTTCTAAATACTTTCTTAGCAGGAGCAGGTGGTGTTATGGCCGCAGCAACTGTTACGAGATTAAACTTTGGAAAAACAGATGTTGTTCAAATGTTAAATGGTTGTATTGGTGGATTAGTTGCAATTACTGCTGAGCCATTAATGCCTTCACCATTAGCAGCAATTTTAATTGGTGCAGTTGGTGGTGTAATCGTAGTTTATGGTACTAAACTTTTATTCTCATTAAAAATTGATGATGTAGTAGGAGCTATACCAGCTCACTTATTTGCTGGTATTTGGGGTACATTGGCTGTGCCGATTACAAATCCAGATACTTCATTTGGAACTCAATTATTAGGTGTTCTTTCGATTAACATTTTCGTTTTTGTGGTTGCTTTAATTGTATGGTCAATCATGAAATCTACAATTGGTATCAGACTAAGTAAAGAGGCTGAAACTAAAGGTACAGATGTTACGGAAACAGGCGTTATTGCATATGCAATACGTGACTAATTGTTAACAATAAAGGGATTCTACGCTCTCTGTGTATCTCCGCGATTACTCGTCGTAGGGTCCCTTAAAATTCTCTTTAGTTAGTTAAACAATAAAGCCCCCTCCCTCAGGGGGCTTTTTTTTTATAAGTTGTTAATAATTTTATTTAAAACTTCACCAGGTTTAAGTTTTTTCATTCCTTCTCTATTTCGAGTCCAAATATCATCTTTGTAGTCTTGAGGGGTTATTGGTGTTATTTTACTGTATTTTAATTCGCTCACTGGATCGTTAGCAATTAAACCAAAAGTTTTAACACCTAAAGCGGCAGATAAATTTAAAGGACCAGAGTTATTACCTATATAAAATGCTGAATTTTTAATAGCTAATATTACTCCTGTTAGATCTTTATTAGAACAATCAATAAAATATTTCTTTCCAGAGTCATTAATAATTTTTTTGGCAACATTTGATTTATCTGGTCCACAAACTAAATATATGTAATCAAACAATCCTTTTTCATGCAAAAGGTCTGCTAATTTTATAAAATCTTCCTCAAACCACATTTTATAATCTTCAAAAGAATCAACACCAAATGCTATTTTTTTCCCATCAATCATCAGATCATCATTACCTACTTTAAGTCGTTCAATGTTTACTTCTAAGTCAGGAAACTTATCGTTTAATATAATCGAATTAATCTTTAATAATTTTTGTGATTGCTCTGAATAGTTTAATTTCCAATCTTTTTCATCTAAGTAATTTTTAACTGTGATCCATTTTTTTTGATTTTTAAAACCTGGTCCAATTATATTTTTGATGCCAGCTAATTTTGCTGCAATTGCAGGTTTGTTTACTTTGTCTAAAATGTAAACATAATCATATTTTTCTAAATCAAATATTTTTTTTAATTTGAAGACATCTATCCAATAAGCTAAGCCTTTTCTAAATTCGTTATAATGAATTTTATTAATATGATTTAAATCTTTTAAAATATCTTTTGCTTGGGTTTTTTTTCTAACAACTAAATCAACTTTTTGATCATGGTGATCACTAATAGCCTTAATATATGGTAGTTGCCAAATTAAATCACCTAATTTATGGTGAGTATAAACTATACAAATTTTCTTATTCATTAAATTTTAATTCAATATCTGGTCCTCGTTTACGATTTTTAAAATCCAAGCCCTCTATTGGATAATTTCTTTTTGATCTTTCATCGGTTATTTCAAATTTTTTTGGGTTTATAAGTGTCATTTCAATCACCTGAGGAATACCTTTTTCATCTAACATCCCGTAGTTATTTGCATTAATGTGAATGTTTTTAAGTTTAGTATTTTCAATAAAGTTCTCAACTTTTTTTAAATTTTTTTGCATATCGTGAAACTCTATTATAAGTAAATTTATTTTATCTAAATTCTTATTTATTTCCTCTAGAATTTTAAATTCATCTCCCTCAATGTCTATTTTTAAAATTATATTTTCATTACTACCAATTGCCTCTGAAATTGTTGCTTGATTATTCTCATCATTTTTATGTGAAACAATCTTTTTAATATGATGCTTATTTTTTCCTTTAAAAAAATTTAGATAACTTACATACTTAAATATATCTAATATTTGCCTAGGGGTAATTTTTTTCAATAATAGGAATGCTATAAAATCTTTTTTGAACCTTTTTAGCCAAAATTGTCTATCAACTGTATGATCATAAGCTTCAACCCTAGAACTGTTATTTTTATTAAGAAAATCTTTTTCAAATTCCCAATCATCATTTAGACCACAAGTAATTATTACCTCAGATTTTTCTATTACTCTTTTATCAATGACATATCCACCATCTTTTTTAGGACCTATCCTAACCAAATTCGATTTGTCTGAATGAAAAGGTTTTAATATTTTAGGTAGCACAATTTTTATCTATGATTATATTAAAAACTATATAATAAATAAAAAAATTATGAATATAAAATCATCACAAACTCTTGTTTCAGAAGCCCTAGATCAAATTAAAACAATTTCAACTGATGAGGCACACAAAATGGTTAGTGAAAATCAGTGTAACTTAATCGACATAAGAGATATTCGAGAGTTAGAGAAAGAGGGGAGAGTTGAAAATTCTAATCATATACCAAGAGGCATGTTAGAGTTTTGGTTAGATCCAGAAAGTGCTTACTTTAAAAAAGGTAAGTTAGATCTAAATAAAGAAATGGTTTTATTTTGTGCAGGTGGTTTGAGATCTGCATTAGCTGCAAAATCTCTAAAAGATATGGGTTTTAAAAAAGTTTCTCATATAGACGGAGGTTTTGGAGCCATTAGACAAAGTAAATTTAAAATTGTTTAAGAATTATATTCATCTAAAGCATACTCTAATCGATCTTGTCCCCAAAAAATTTTGTTATTAACTACAAAAGTTGGAGCACCAAAAATATTTTTTTCAAAAGCAATATTCGTAAGTTTTTTTAATTCATCTTTAATCTCAACATTTTGTATTTTTTCAAAATATTTTTTTTTATCTATACCTAAATTTTCTAAAACTTTATTAACATTTTCTTGACTGGAAATATCAATGTTATTTTTCCAGTAAGCATTAAAAAATAAATCAAAATATTTTTTTTTTAATTCTTCATTAATTGCAAGATATCCACGCATCAAGTAAAGTGAATTAATTGGAAATTTTGTATTCCAAATAAATGGAATGTTATTTTTTTTTGCAATTAAATTACAGTCAAATTTCATATTCTTTAATTTGTGTTCGTTAAAAGCGGGAGCAGTAATACCCCCAAGATTATGAAGTCCACCTAATAATATAGGTTTATAATTTATATTTATTTCTTCGTAATCTTTTAAAGTCTTTAATTTATGAATAGCTAAATATGAATAAGGGCTAATAAAATCAAAGTAAAAATCAATAGATTTAGTCATGGAGATTTATACTTTTGGCATGAAAAATTTTTATTAGCCAATACACAAACAAACCTAACGGACCAATTAAATACGTAACAATCAGGGGTACCGATAAAAGAATTTTGTTAATTGAAAATTTTTGAGAGTCTTTAACCATCCAACCACCTGTAAAAAGATTAATTGCAATAAAATGTATCCAAAAAAACATAATATAAAAATTGTTAGTGAATAATTCAGATAAACCTTCAAGTCCGAGATAAAGTTTAAAATTACCAACAAAATCATAAGAGGTTAGATATGATTTATAAAGTATGAAAATATAAGCCCCGCTTAGTAATATGATAGGTAGTATCGAAGTTACAAAGAATCTACATAAATATGACTGAGGAAAAAAAATTAACATTAACCAAAAAGGGATAACTCCTAAATTCACCCAATAGTAGAGCATTTCAATTGTAAAATAATTATAAATTTGTTCGATCATTTCAAAATATATTATAGTAAATCTATTCATGATTCCTATAAGAAATCGAAAAAAAACTTTGAAGGTAACTGTTGAGGAAATGAGAAATTTTGCGTTTGCTTATGTTGAAAAGTATGCTCCCTCAAAACAACAACTAAAGACTTACCTTTTAAAGAAATATCTTAAAACTTCAGTGCCAAATGTTAAAAAACAAGATGTAACTAATTTAATAGATATTGTTCTTTCAGATCTAGAAAAAAGTAAATTTATAAATGATAAATTTTATTCAGATAGCAAAGCAAAAAGTATGATTCAGAGAGGAAATTCAATTAATAAAATAAGAAGTTATCTAGTTGGCAAAGGTATAAATGATGAATTCATAAAAGATACAGTTAATAAGATTAAAGATGAAAATTCTGATCAAGATTTCTTCTCTGCGATAAAAATATGTAAAAAAAAAAGAATTGGTCCCGCTAGAACAGAGGATAATAGACCCTTATTTTATAAAAAAGATATTTCTTTGTTAGCAAGAAATGGTTTTGACTTTGAAACATCAAAAAAAATTATGGATATAGATAAAGATGATTATTTAAAAATAATAAAATTACTTTAGATTTTTATCTTTTTCTTTTTTAACTAAAAAATCAATTTTGTTTCTGATATAATTCTTTACAAATACGAATGTAATCAATCCAAAAATTGAAACTGATACTATTATAATAAGTATTATTCTTAGTTGTTCATCCATTACAATATATTCTTACTTTTTAGAATTAAGCTTGGGTTTTTAAAATCTCTTTTTCCATATTTTATCTCTTTATTATCAAAATCTGTTACCACACCCCCAGCATGTTTTAGAATTGCATGACCAGCAGCAATATCCCATTCACAAGCTCTTGGTTCTGCAACATATCCATCATATTCTCCTGCAGCAATTACACAAAATTTTAGTGAACTCTTCATTCTTACATATTTTTTTACATTAAGTTTTTTGTGAATTGCTTCTATCTCTGGCTTTATTTTGTTCGAGTAAGAGACAAATTTAATTTCATTTTTGTTAAAGTTTTTTGAACAATTTAATTTAATAGTCTTTCCATCTATGATTTCAAAAGCTAAATTATTACCATAAGAATAAAACATTCTTTTTTTTGAAGGTGCATTTATCAATCCTATAACTGGATTATTGTTAATTATAAGACCAGCATTAATTGTAAATTCTTCTAAGTTATTAATATAATCATAAGTACCGTCTATTGGATCAATTAACCAAAAATCCTTTAAATTTTTTATAGACTTATTGTCAGAAGTTTCTTCTGAAACAATTGGTATTTTAGGAGTAATATTTTTTATTTTATTAGTAATAATTTTATTGACCTCTAGATCACCATTACTAACAGGTGTATTATCTGATTTTATTTCCTTGATTAACCCTTTTTCTCGAAGTTCTAACGAAATTTTTCCAGCATATAAAAAAGTATCAATTAATTCTTCAGTAATTTTTTTTAAATTTAATTCAGTCATTTAATTTTATTAATTCTATATTTTTCGCATTTATCACTTTTTTTCCAGCATTTTCAAAATTTACAGTTACTTTATCCTTAATTATTGATTGAACTTGACCTATGCCCCATTCTTTATTGTTAGGATTTTCAACTTTGTCACCTGGTTCATAATCTAAAATCATTTAATTTAACTTATATTAGAAATAAGTATAAATACCATCAAATGAATAATGATTTAAATTCTATTGGTTTGGATAAAAAACCCTCAGACACAACAGTAGTTGTTGCAATGTCAGGTGGAGTAGATTCTTCAACTGTGGCAGGCATGATGAAGAAAGAAGGTTTCAATGTGATAGGTATAACATTAAAGCTTTATGATGACGGTAAAGCGGTTGCAGACTCAAAACAATGTTGTTCTGGACAAGATATAATGGATGCAAAAAGAGTCGCTCAGAAATTAGATATAGAACATAAAGTTTTATATTATCAAAATAAGTTTAAACAAGGTGTAATAGACAATTTTGTTGAAAGTTATTTGAAAGGTGAGACTCCAATACCTTGTGTTCAGTGTAATCAAACAGTTAAATTTAAAGATTTGTTTGAAGTTTCAAAAGATTTAAAAGCCGATGCTTTAGTTACTGGTCATTATGTAAAAAGTATTACAAAAAATAATTCTACTAATATGTACAGAGCTATAGACGAAAACAGGGATCAAAGTTATTTTTTATTTAACACCACTAGAGAACAGTTAGATTATTTAAGATTTCCATTAGGGGGTTTACTGAAAAACCAAACTAGAGACATAGCAAAAAAACTAGATTTAAACGTTGCAGATAAACCAGATAGTCAGGATATATGTTTTGTACCAAATGGAGATTATGCATCTGTTATACAAAAATTTAAGCCAGAGTCTTTTAAAAAAGGAAATATAAAAAACTTAGAGGGTCAAGTAATAGGTGTTCATGATGGAATTATTAATTTTACTATTGGTCAGAGAAAAGGAATTAAAGTTTCAGATAAAGATCCATTATATGTTCTAAAAATAAATTCGGAAAAAAATGAGATAGTGGTTGGTCCAAAAGAAAATTTAGGAAAAAAAAATATTATACTAAAAAATATCAATTTACTTTCAGACAAAAGTGAATTTAGTAAAAATATTTATGTTAAAGTTAGATCAACTGGAAAATTACTAGATGCAAAAGTAAATTTTAATGATCAAAATAATGCAAAAGTTGATTTAGTAGAAACAGAGGACGGTATATCTCCAGGTCAAGCATGTGTTTTTTATAATAAAGACACATTAGGGTATAAAGTATTGGGAGGTGGTTGGATAAAGGAATAAGCTATTTCTTTTTATTCTTTTTTCTAGCTCTTCTTTTTTTAGAGCCCATTTTTCTTCGGCCCCTATGTTTTTTTGGATAACTCATTAAGTCCTATTCATTAATTTATTGAATTTCATTGTGGGATATAGCATTGTCCCTCCAGCATATCAATTTTTTTATGACAAAATCTTTTAAGACTTTTTTAAAACATACCGCAAAAGACTTTCATAATCAGTCAGTAAATCCACCTGTTGTCAGAGCTTCAACAATTATATTTAAATCAATGCGAGATATACGAAAGACGCAAGTAAAAGCCATAAAAAATCCCACAGGAGGTCATTATGACTATGGAAGACAAGGAACTTCTACAACTTATATATTACAAAAGATATTAACTAAACTTGAAGAAAGTTATCATGTTTTTACAACACCAACAGGATTTGGATCAGTTTTTTTGTCAATATTTAGTATTGTAAGGCCAGGTGATGAAATAATTGTAGCTGACCCAGTTTATAGTCCTACAAGAATTTTAACTGAAGATTTTCTTAAAGAATTTAAGATCAAAACAATATTTTATGATCCTGCTAATTTAAAAACGCTTGAAAATAATATCTCAAAAAAAACAAAACTAATTTTTGTTGAAAATCCTGGCAGTAATTCTTTTGAATTTCAGGATTTGGGAAAAATAATTTCTATTGCCAAAAAAAATAAAATTATTACTGCTATAGACAATACTTGGGCGACACCATACTATTTTAAGCCAATTAAATTTGGTTTTGATATGTCTATTGTATCGGCTACAAAATATTATTCTGGTCATTCAGATGTAATGGGAGGCAGTCTTGCAGTAAATAAAAAAGTTTTTAACAAAGTAAAAGCAGCTGAGAAGATTACAGGTCTCAGATTAGGACCAGATGACGCTTATTTAATTACCAGGGGTTTAAGAACATTAGATGTTAGATTAGACAGACATAGAGAAAATGCAAAAAAAATTGCTGAATTTTTGTCTAAAAACAAAAAAATCAAACTTCTTTATCCATATAAAAAAAACTCACACAACTTCAGAATGTGGAAAAAATATTATTCTGGTGCCTCAGGTTTAATGGGATTAAAAATAAAAGCTAAGAAAATTAATTCAGTGAGAAAATTTGTGAATTCTCTTAAGCTTTTTGGATATGGCTATAGCTGGGGTGGTTTTGAAAGTTTGGTTTTACATCAAGAGTTTAGAGAAACTGGAAATAGAAAATTTATGAGCTTATCAAAAGACGAACATCTTGTTAGATTACACATTGGTCTTGAAGATCCTAGCGACCTTATCGCTGATATTAAGCAAGCTCTTAAACATTTAAAATAAAACATGTCTTCTGAAAAATTTATAAGAAATAAAACCGCTTTAATTACCTTGATTGCTGCTAGCTTAGTGGTCTTGATTTCATTGGGTGTTAGACAAACTTTTGGAATGTTTTTTATGGACTTTAAAGATGATTTAGGAATTTCCTTAACCCAATCAGGACTATCAATTGGAATCCAAATGTTAATGTGGGGATTAACTGGACCTATATTTGGTGCAATAGCTGATAAGTATGGTGGACATAAAGCGATTGCATTAGCATTTCTTTTTTTTATAGCAGGTGTTTATTTTTTATATGCAGGGCCTAATACTGGAATTTTTTTTCAAATAGATATGGGAGTTTTAATAGGAATTGGTCTAGGGGGAACAGCGATCAGTATTCCAATGTCGATAGTTGGAAAACATTTTCCACTATCAAATAGAACAATTGCAATGAGTATAGTTACGGCAGTTGGATCTTTTGGATACTTTTTATCTCCAATATTAACTCAATATTCTTTAACAGAAAACGGTTGGGAGATAACATTATTATCATTTTTAGTAGCTTTAGTTATTGGATTAGGTATTTCATTTTTTGTTAGATCACCCTCATTAGAACAAACTATTGAAAAACCAAATACTCAAAGTTTGTCTGATGCTATTAAGGAGGCGTTTGGAACAAAAAGTTATATTTTGTTAGTTTCTGGTTTTTTTGTATGTGGTTTTCATATAACTCTAGTAGGCACACATGTTCCAACCTACGTAATAGATCGTGGATTAGAAAGCTGGACTGCAGCAGCAATTTTATCTTTAATTGGATTATTCAATATTTTTGGTTCACTTTGTAGTGGTTATCTATCAACAAAAATGAGTAAGAAGATAATATTAAGTACAATCTATAGCCTTAGAGGAATATCAATTATTTTATTCATATTTTTACCAGCTAGTAATATCAATTCTTTTATATTTGGAGCAAGTTTTGGTTTCTTATGGCTATCAACTGTACCTGCAACAAGTGGAATAGTTGCACATATGTTTGGTACAAAATACTTAGGACTTTTATATGGTATCGTATTTTTAAGTCACCAAATCGGTTCATTTTTTGGAGCATATCTTGGAGGTTTATTCCACGATCTTTATGGGTCATATGATTACGCGTGGTATTTAGCAATTGCTTTATCTGTCTTTGCAGCAATAATTCATCTACCAATAAAAGAACAACCAGTTTTGAGATTAAAAACAGAATAAATTGAGTAAAGAAAATCAACTTAAACAGATACATGCATCAGGCAAATCTTACGCCATATATAAATCAATAAATGGGTTTGATTTATATACAGACTTTTCAAAAAAAATTACTTTAAATAACAAAAATGTTTCTGGTTTTTTAAATAAGAAAAGAATTAGTAAAAAACCTAAAAAGACAGATTTATTTATTGGTTTTTTTGGATATGAATTATTAAATAATTTAATTGGAATTAAAGTTCCAAAACAAAAAAGTATGAATTTTCCAAAAGGAATATTCTATAAGCCAGAAAAAAAAATTAGCTATTCTAACAATCTAGTCAATTATAAGATTGATAAAATCAGACTAAAAAAAAAATTTAAAATTAACATTAATAGAAAATCCTACACAAAAATTTTTGATAAATTTAAGAAAAAAATCAAAAGTGGTGAAACTTATCAAATTAAGATCTGCACAAAATATAAACTCAAATCTGCAATAGACCCATTAGATTTTTTTTGTAGACTTTCAAAAACAAATTTAGCTCCTGAAGCTTTTATGATCAGAGATAAAGATTATTCTATTATTAGTTGTTCACCTGAAAATTTGATTACCAAAAAAGGTTATTTAATCACTACTAAGCCTATAGCTGGTACAGTAAGAAAAAATAAAAGAATGAATAAAACTAAAGCTTTAAGTTATTTTAGGAATAATCTTAAGGAAACCAAAGAACATAATATGATTGTAGACATGGAAAGAAGTGATATGTCGCGCGTATGTAAAGTTGGTACAGTAAAGTTATCTAAAGAAAAAGCTGTCGAAGAATATAAAGATCTTTTTCATTATGTAAGCTTAATCAAAGGTAAAATTAAAAAGAATATTAAAAATATAGATATAATTAAAGCAATGATGCCAGGGGGATCAGTAATTGGCTGCCCAAAGATTAGCACTCTTAATCTTCTCAATAATCAAGAAAAAGAAAATAGAAACATTTATACTGGAAGTTTTGGGTATCTAAAGTTTAATGGAGATATGAAATTTAATATTATTATTAGATCAATTCTAAACTATAAAAATATTTCTGAAATCTCTGTAGCATCGGGTGTTGTTGTTGATAGTAATGCAAAGCATGAATTTAGTGAAAATTTTATTAAAGCAAAAGCATTAATCGATCTATTTAAATGATTTATGTAATAGACCACAAAGACTCTTTTACACATAATGTTGTTCATCAACTTTCATTATTTGATGAAGTTGAATGTGATAACTACAACAATGTCGATAAAATAAAACTTAATAAAGCAAAAGTAATTGTTTTTTCACCTGGTCCTGGAAATCCTAAAAATTATCCGTTAACCTCTAAGATCTATAATCAATTTAAGGGAAAAAAGAAAATAATTGGTATTTGTTTGGGATTCCAACAGATATTATTTTGTGAAGGTGCCCAAATTGTTGAACAAAATAAAATTTATCATGGGTATCAATCCAATATTAAGGTTAATAGTAAAAATTCATTATTTAAAAAAAATCAAATATTTAAAGTTGGTCGTTATCATTCTTTAAAATTAAAAGAACCTTTTAAAATTAAAGATTTTGAGATAACTATGAGATGCTTAGAATCAAAAGTAGCAATGGCATTTGAAAATAATAAAGATAAAATTTATGGATTTCAATTTCACCCAGAATCTTTTTTAACTATCAATGGTAACTTTCTTATTAAAAAAATCTTATCGTCTTAAAGATCTACAAGAAATAGATTTTAAAGATTTATGGGGTGACCATGGAATTTTTACAACTATGTGGATCTTTGGTAAGCCACCTAAGATTTTATTTTTTAAAAATCATTTGTCTAATCTTCTTAAATCTTTAAAAAAGTATAAAATAAATAAAAGATTTATTAAGAGTAATATTCTTCAAATATTAAATAAAAATCTATCGAAAAAAAAAAATTATAATCACCTGCTTAGAATTGCTCTTAACAAAAATACTATATCAATATCTTTAAGAAAACGTTTAACTCCAAAATTAAATTTTAATTTAAAACTTGTAAATCTTAAAAGAGAAAGACCTCAATTTAAAAACTTAAAATACAAAAAAATATTATCTCATTTATCTAAAATGGATAATACTAAATCTGATATTGGTCTTGTCTTTAATAAGAAACTTTTTGAAACAGGTACCTCTAATCTTTTGTTTGTTAGGAATGATAAAATTTTTACACCAAAAAAAGATTATTATGAGGGGATCACATATAAATATTTTAAATCCAAGTTTAAAAAAATTTACAAAAAAGAAATTTTTGTTAAAGAATTGAAGAAATTTGATGAAATATTATTAATTGGTTCTGGCAAAGGTGTAACTTCAGTCAAAACAATTAGACAAATTGGTTGGAAAAGAAAAAATTTAAAACATTACAATATATTTTTAAGATATTACCGTTTAGCTATTAGAAATTCTAATTTGTATAGGTTTAATTAATGAAAGATCCAAATAACCCATGCTTATTCTGTAATACTAAAGAGAGCGGTTTTACTACTCAGAATGAATTAGCTTATGCAAGTTATGATACCTATCCTGTTTCTAAATATCATTGTCTAATAATACCCAAAAGACATATAAAAGATTTTTTTGAATTAACCGATGAAGAACTAGTGGCTTGTAACGATCTTATTCGAAAAGTTAAAGATGAAGTAATAAAAAAAGATCCAAATATTGACGGTTTTAATCTTGGAACAAATATAGGTAGGGTTTCAGGTCAATCTATTTTACACTGTCATTTTCATTTAATTCCCCGAAGATTAGGAGATGTTGAGAATCCTCAAGGCGGCATAAGATCAGTTATTCCCAATAAGCAACACTATAAAAGAAAAAAATAGGCTGTTATTAAAGGTTAATTGCGATGAGTTAGTAATTGAACTATTTTTTTAAATAGATTAGAAACTTTAAAAATTAGTAAAAAAAATCTAACATAAGGCGGATATGTTTAATACGAACCCATTTTCTGTTTTAGCAGAAATAATCCCCCCTATAGCAATGCAGGGCTTTATAGTTGCAATGATAGTTTTAATAGCCCTTGGCACAATTATTCAAATGATCCACCATAAAAATCTTACATATTTTTTCAATAATGCAAAAAAAGCAAAATTATCTGCCACTAAACAATTAGGCTTAGGAGAAAAAACATCGATTATTGCAAAAACAACTGTCGTTGATATTGGCACGACATCAGAACTTGGTTTTGGTAAAAGAAGGCTAGCACATGTACTTGGAATGTATGGAACAATTTTATTTTGGGTTTCATCCGGTATTTTAGTTTTTTGTTATACTGGTGTTGGTAAATCTAGTTCAGAAATGTGGTCTATGCTTTGGCACACAGGAGCAATTTTAACTTGTTTAGGTGGTTATTGGTTCTGGTTTTTTTTAAGAGTTGATGTTTCAGCTGAAGCACATCCTTGGTACAGAATTATTAAAGCTGATTTGTTTGTATTGGCTTTACTAGCTTGTGCAACTTTTGGTTTAGCGTGGTCGTACACTCAATTTGGTGGGCAAGTAGGTTTGTCATATTTATTTTTTACTTTATTTGTAGCAGCCAACTTAATTTTATTTGGTGGAGTATATTGGTCCAAATTTGCTCATATGTTTTATAAACCTGGAGCAGCAATACAAAAAAATTTAGCAGAAGCTGATGGTTCAAGGGATAATCTTCCACCTCCAGCAGATGCACCTGAGCAATTTGGCCTAGGTATAAAAAGAGAAGAGCCAAAACATTATTAATATGTTAATTAAAAAAGGAGAAAAATAAATTATGTCAACTTTTGTATATATGACTAGATGCGATGGCTGTGGACATTGTGTAGATATTTGTCCGTCTGATATTATGCATATAGATGAAAATATAAGACGAGCAAAAAACATAGAACCAAATTTTTGCTGGGAATGTTATTCTTGTGTAAAGGCTTGTCCTAATCATGCAATTGATGTTAGAGGTTATGCTGACTTTGCACCAATGGGTCATAGTGTTAGGGTAAGAAGAGAAGAAGAAAAAGGAACAATTTCCTGGAAAATTAAATTCAGGAATGGAACAGAAAAGAATTTTGTTTCTCCTATAACTACAAAACCTTGGGGAAAATTTATTCCTAAACTTGCAGAAGGAGACAAACCAAATCAAGGTGAAATAAATTCACAAAGACTTTATACAGAACCTGAAGGATTAAATACTAATGGAGAACTACCTTCAGTTCCTAAAGAGTCTTTTAAAAAGGGAGTTTATTATTAATGGCTAAGCACAAAACACATTTTGAAGAGTGTGATGTATTAGTTGTAGGCGGAGGTATGGCTGGAACAGGTGCTACCTTTGAAGCTAGACATTGGGGAAGAGATTTAAAAATTGTTTGTGTTGAAAAAGCTAACATAGATAGAAGTGGAGCAGTAGCTCAAGGCTTGTATGCAATTAATTGTTATATGGGAATGCAGTGGGATGAAAATCAACCTGAGGATCATGTAAGATATGCAAGAAATGATCTAATGGGAATGGTTAGAGAAGACTTAGGTTATGATATGGCTCGACACGTAGACTCAACAGTTCATATGTTTGATGAGTGGGGTTTGCCCATGATGAAAAATGAAAAAACTGGAAGATATTTAAGAGAAGGTAAATGGCAAATAATGATCCATGGTGAGAGTTATAAACCAATTGTTGCTGAAGCAGCTAAAAAATCTGCAGACAAAATTTATAATAGAATAATGATTACTCATTTATTAATGGATGAGGCTCAAGAAAATAGAATTGGTGGTGCTGTTGGTTTTAATATGAGAACTGGAGATTTTCATGTGTTTAGAGCTAAAGCTGTAATTGTTGCAGCAGGTGGTGCTTCACATATATTTAAGCCTAGAGCAGTTGGTGAGGGAATGGGAAGAACTTGGTATGCTCCTTGGAGTAATGGCTCTGCTTATGCATTACCTATTGCTGCTGGAGCAAAAATGACTCAAATGGAAAATAGAATTGTTTTATGTAGATTTAAAGATGGTTATGGTCCTGTAGGAGCGTATTTTTTACATTTAAAAACTTATACACAGAATGCAAATGGTGAGAACTATGAAAAAAAAATGGTATGATCAAACTAAAGAGTTAGTTGGAGAATATATTGACCATCACCCAACTCCTACTTGTTTAAGAAATCATGCATTCATTCAAGAAACCATGGCTGGTGGTGGACCAATTCAAATGGTTACAACCGAGGCTTTTCAAGACCCTCATTTAGAAACGGTAGGTTGGGAAAACTTTTTAGGTATGACAGTTGGTCAAGCAGTTGTTTGGGCATCTCAAAATATTGATCCAAAATATACCAATCCAGAGTTAACAACATCAGAACCTTATGTTATGGGTTCTCATGCAACATGCTCAGGTGCATGGGTAAGTGGACCAGAAGACTTATCTCCACCAGAATATTTTTGGGGTTATAACAGAATGTTAACTATTGATGGATTATTTGGTGCAGGAGACACAGTTGGTGGAAGTGCACATAAATTTTCATCAGGCTCATTTACAGAAGGTAGATTAGCTGCAAAAGCAGCAGTTAAGTATATAGAAGATAAAAAAGCTGATGGAATTTCAGTTTCCGATAAGCAATGTGAAGATTTTAAGAGTAAGGTTTATAAACCTTTAGAAACCTACACTGTTGCTCAAAATGAAATTACTGGTGGAACTGTTTCTCCTAGTTATATATCACCAATACAAGGTCTTCAAAGACTTCAAAGAATTATGGATGAATATGTTGGAGGAATTGCAACTAATTACATGACTAATGATAATATGCTTAAAAGAGGATTGGAATTATTAGCTTGGTTAGAGGAAGACTTAGAAAAAGTAGGTGCAGAAGACTATCATCAGTTAATGAGAGCCTGGGAGCTTAAACATAGAGCTTTAACTTCGCAATGTGTAACAGAACATACGTTATTTAGAGAAGAAACACGTTGGCCAGGATATTATTACAGAGGTGATCATATGAAATTAGACGATGATAATTGGCATTGTTTAACAGTTTCAAGAAGAGATCCAAAAACTGGCAAATTTTCAATGGAAAAGGTACCTGTTTATCACATTGTAGATGAGAATGAGAAGAAGAAAGCCTCTTAAAAACATATCAAAAATTAAAAATCTATGGACCTTTTAGCAAAAACTGATGAGGAAATTTTCCAATTAGGTAAACCATTTTGGGAAAATTTAGTAAGATCCTCAAATCTCAAGGATTATGGGGGCTTTACTAAAGATTTTTCAACTCAAATGTTGTTTGGAGCTAATGAGGTAGAGCTTGGAAAACAGTGGGCAAATAACGAACTTATCACAAATTTGAACGAAACTTATGAGCCTTTTGGCACTTTAAGAAGAGGTGATCATATTACAGTTCTTATTAAACAAACAAATAACAAAATTCCTGGAGAGTTCTTAGGAAGATTGGTGCTTGGAGTTGAGGGTAATGACATAAAGGTTTTTGGGGCAACAATTTACTAATAAAAAATCTTACAAAAATTCAATTATAATTTGACAATTTTCATACTGGGTGTATTCAGGAAGTTAGATGCAACTTCCAAATATAAAAATCCCTCAAAAGATTATAAACAAAAAAACAACTTTTATTAAAACTGGGATTTTATCAGCTATAGCAGCTTGTTGGGGTGTAATCTTAGTCGGAACTTTTATAACTTTTAAATAAGCTATATCTTAAGTTTTTATTTTTAAATGGAAGTTTTTTTACCAATAGCTCAAGTATTTATAAATCCTGTTGAAATACTTTTATTAAGTGCAATTGTTGGAGTTCTGTCAGGATTATTTGGTGTTGGTGGTGGTTTTTTAATGACACCATTTTTAATTTTTATGGGTGTACCTCCAGCGTATGCAGTCGCTAATGAAGCAAATAATATTTTAGCAACATCTGTTTCAGGATCCACCACACATTATTTAAAAAATACTTTAGATTATAAAATGGGATTCATGATTGTAATTGGTGGTTCAATAGGAACTGCCTTAGGCATTTATACTTTTACTTATTTTCAAGATATTGGAAAAATAGATACCGTAATTTCTTTAGCTTATATGTATATACTTGCAATTATTGGTACATTAATGCTTGTAGAAAGTTTAGGTGAAATTGATAAAGCAAAAAAAAATATTATAGAAAGAAAAAAATTACATGTTCATTATTGGATACACGGTCTTCCTTTAAGAATGAGATTTCCTAAGTCAAAATTGTATGAAAGTGTATTTACACCAATCCTAATAGGATTAGTAGTTGGATTTATTGCTGCAATAATGGGTATAGGTGGTGCTTTTATCTTAGTGCCTGCAATGATCTATATTATTAAAATGCCAACAAGATTGGTTCCAGGTACATCACTATTCGTAACAATTTTTGTAAGTGTGATTGTTACTTTCTTACACTCTATTAATTATGGTTCAATTGATTTAATGTTAGTTGTCATGTTGGTAGTAGGATCAATTGTTGGAGTCCAGGTTGGTCAAAAACTTGGAGAACAAATTGATAGTTCAGGATTAAAAGCATTATTAGCAATTTTATTATTAGTTGTAGGAATAGTTATTGCTTATGACACTTTTTTTGCTGAAGATATTCAAAAAGAAACGATCAATGTAATAGATCAGGATCTAAACTTCTTTTCTAAATTCATTAAAGAATTTTCTAACGATATGCCATTCTTTTATGGATTATTTTCAATATTGTTTGCAGTTTCTCTTGGTATTGCTGCAGCTTTTATTAGAAGATCTATCTCAAAATTTAGAAATAAATATTTCAATAAATCTGCAAAGCAGACTAAATAAACATTTTTATATAAATTTCTATTGTGAGAATACAAACAATACCTACAGTCAACATTGCAATAAATCCAACTGCTAAAGGTTTGTAACCCATACTTTTTATATCTTTAAGATCTGTTGACAATCCAATAGCTGCCATAGCCATAGTTAAGAAAACCTTAGAAAAAAATTTAATAAAGTTGATTGTTTCAACCCAGATATCTTTATTATATTCAGTAAAGAGCTGATCACCTATATTTCTAAAAATAATCATTCCTACAAAACCTAAAACAAAATAAGGAAAAATATTTATAATAGAGTAATTCTTTTCTTTAACTAAACCTCTATTATACAAAAAAGCAAAAAGAGGAATCATTACAATTAAAAAAGTGTTTCTAATGAGTTTAGTTACTGTTGCTATATTTAGAGTTTCAGGACTATTGAATTGTTGGTCGTATATTAAACCTGCTGCAGCAACTTGAGAGGTTTCATGAATTCCAGTCCCTAAAAAAAGACCAGCAAATAAAGAATTTCCCTCAAAATAAAAATTTGCAAAATATGGATACAACAACATAGATAATATTCCAAATAAGGTAATGTTAGCTACTGCATAGGATACTTCATTTTTATTTGCTTTAATTATAGGTGCTGTTGCCATGATTGCGGTTGTTCCACAAACTGTACTTCCTATTGATATTAAATAAGCCATCCTTGTAGGTATTTTTAATTTTTTTATTAAAAGTTTGATAATAACTAAAACACTTATGATACAAATTATTATTA
Organism: uncultured Pelagibacteraceae bacterium; assembly: GCA_902521885.1. Lineage (GTDB taxonomy): Bacteria > Pseudomonadota > Alphaproteobacteria > Pelagibacterales > Pelagibacteraceae > Pelagibacter. The sequence goes on along the minus strand of CABYTJ010000001.1, from coordinate 85,556 downwards.
ATGGAATTGCAATTTTTCCAAATTCTATAAATTCAAATGGTTTTAATTGAATACCAAGACAAATAATTCCAAGCTTTAATATATACTCTTTGCTAAAATCTAAACCTTTTTGAAAACTTTCACGAATTTTAAAAAAGTTTCCAAAAAAAATTCCAAGAAGTATTGCTATCATTGCAGTTGAAATAGGACTTTTACTGTAACCTAAAATTTCAATCCCAATAATATTGTTAAACCCTTGTGAAAGAGAATAAAGAACAAAAGCAAGAATTATACCTGGTAAAATTACCAAATATTTTTTTAAAAACATTATATGTATTAATGATTAAGCACTTCTATAAAGTTTAGTCATAACAAATTCTTTATGACCTAAAGCTTCAGCGCAGGTTAGTCTTCCATTAGCAACTCTTAAAGTTGTTTCGATAAGTCTATCTCCCGCCTCAGATAGGTTCATCTCTCTTGAAAGAATTTTAGATACATCACAATCTATATGTTCACCCATCCCTTTAACTGTTAAAGGGTTTGCAGTTAATTTTACAACAGGTTCAATTGGATTACCGACAATGTTTCCTTGTCCAGTAGGAAATAAATGAATATTAAATCCTGCTGCAGCTTGAAGTGTCACACATTCTGCTGCTGCTGACGACGTATCCATAAAATATAAACCTTTACCTTTTTTTGGTTCTTCTGCTGGCTCTAAAACATCTACAAATTTACAACTACCAATTTTTTGAAAATTACCAAATGCTTTTTCTTCAATTGTAGTTAGACCACCAGCAATATTTCCAGCTGTTGGTTGACTTTCAGATAAATCATCTGTCGCTTCTTTTAAAATAAAATCATTGTAAGAACTCCAAGTTTTCATAAATTTATCTGAAGCTTCTTTTGTTGCTCCTCTTGTTGCACAAACTTTTTCTGCTCCCGTAAGTTCTGAAGTTTCACCAAAACATAAATGAACTCCTAATGGCTCAAGTTTATCCATTAAGTTTCCAACTGTTGGATTTGACGCTAATCCAGATGTGGTATCAGACTCTCCACATTTAACTGAGATCCATAAATCACTTATAGGACATTCTTCTCTTTGTTTTTCAGAAGCCCACATTACAAACTCTTGAGCTTTTTTGGAGGCCTTCATTACAGTTCCAATATCTCCTGTTCGTTCTATATGAAAACCTTCGACTGGTTTTCCAGTTTTTGCAATTCCATCAACAATCTTTTTTGTCCATTTAGGTTCAATTCCTATTACAATTACAGCAGCAACATTTGGATTACTTCCTGTGCCTATCATTGTTCTAAAGTGTAGTTCTAAGTCTGCACCAAATTGAAGTCTGCCATAAGAATGAGGGAGAGCAATAGTACCTTTAATATTATTTGCTACTGCTTCAGCACATGCATTAGAGATATCATCTACAGGAAGAATAATTACGTGATTTCTAGTTCCTGCTCTACCATTCTCTCTTTTATAACCTAAAAAACTTTTTGGTATTTCCATACAATTACCACTTCTTTGTTTTTACATTATGAACATGAACATGTTCACCTTTTTTGATTGATTTAACTACTTTACCGATATCATGTCCATATTTAAGTATTGTGTCTCCCTCTTTTAAGTCAACCATAGCAATTTTGTGACCTAGAGGAATTTCATCCATTGATTGAATATTTGTAGAGCTATCATTTTCCATTATCCAGCAATTACAATCCTGTTTAGGTGTAATTTTTTCAATAACAACTACCCCCACATTATCCTTTTGATCGTGGATTATGATGTCTGTAGCCATATGGTGTCGATTTGTTTGTTTGAAATTTTTCAAAACTTATATATTAATCCCAAAAATTAACAATTAATTTTTAAAATATTTTAAAACTTAGTAATTTAGAAAGGTTCTATTAATGACAAAAATGACAACAGAGGAAGCTTTTGTAAAAGTTTTACAGATGCATGGTATTGAGCATTCATTTGGAATTATAGGATCTGCTTTTATGCCAATTTCAGATATTTTTCCTGATGCAGGAATTACATTTTGGGACGTGGCCCACGAAACAAATGGTGGTCTAATTGCTGATGGATATACAAGAGCCACTGGTAAAATGTCTATGGTTATAGCTCAAAATGGACCTGGTATTACAGGATTAGTTACACCAATTAAAACTGCCTACTGGAACCACACTCCATTATTATTAGTAACACCTCAGGCTGCAAATAAAACTATGGGACAAGGTGGTTTTCAAGAAGTCGAACAAATGAATTTATTTAAAGATATGGTTTGTTATCAAGAAGAAGTAAGGGATCCATCAAGAATGGCTGAAGTTTTAAATAGAGTTATTGAAAAAGCAATTAGAGGTTCCGCCCCTGCACAAATAAATGTACCTAGAGATTATTGGACACAGGTAATTGATATTGAACTTCCTCCAATCGTAAGATTAGAAAGACAAGCAGGTGGAGTTGATGCAATTAAAAAAGCTGCAGATTTATTATCTAAAGCAAAGTTTCCGGTAATATTATCTGGCGCAGGCGTTGTTATTGGAGGAGCTATTGAAGAATGTAAAAAATTAGCAGAAAAATTAGATGCACCAGTTTGTTCAGGATACCAACACAACGATAGTTTCCCAGGAAGCCATCCATTAGCTGCAGGACCATTAGGATATAACGGATCAAAAGCTGGGATGGAATTAATTTCAAAAGCAGACGTTGTTCTAGCGCTAGGTACAAGATTAAATCCTTTTTCAACTTTACCTGGATATGGAATAGATTATTGGCCGAAGAATGCCAGTATTATTCAAGTAGATATGAATTCAGATAGGATTGGTTTAACAAAAAAAGTTACAGTAGGAATATGTGGAGATGCAAAATTAGTTGCTCAACAAATTCTAGACCAACTTTCTTCAACAGCAGGTGATACTGATAGACAAAAAAGAAAAGATATTATTCATCAAACTAAGTCAGCTTGGCTACAAAAATTATCAAGTCTTGATCATGAAGATGATGACGAAGGTACTGTTTGGAACAAAGAAGCAAGAGAAAGAGACGCAGATAGAATGTCTCCAAGACAAGCATGGAGAGCAATTCAAGCTGGTATGCCGGACGATGTTATTATTTCAAGTGACATTGGAAATAATTGTGCAATAGGTAATGCATATCCAACTTTTGAAAAGCCAAGAAAATATTTAGCTCCAGGTTTATTCGGTCCTTGTGGTTATGGCTTTCCATCTATTTTGGGTGCTAAAATTGGATGTCCTGATACTCCAGTTATTGGTTTTGCAGGAGATGGTGCTTTTGGAATAAGCATGAATGAAATGAGTTCTTGTGCTAGAGAAGAGTGGCCTGCGATATCTATGGTTATCTTTAGAAATTATCAGTGGGGTGCAGAAAAAAGAAATACTACTTTATGGTTTGAAGATAATTTTGTGGGAACAGAGCTTGATCCTGAATTAAGTTATGCAAAAGTGGCTGATGCTTGTGGTTTAAAGGGTGTAACAGTTAAAACTATGGAAGAAACAACAGCAGCTATAAAGCAATCTTGTGAAGATCAAAAAAAAGGAATTACTACATTTATTGAAGTAATTTTAAATCAAGAGCTTGGTGAGCCATTTAGAAGAGATGCAATGAAGAAACCAGTTAAGGTCGCAGGCATTAAAAAAGAGGATATGAAAAAACAACCCTCTTTGATATCTTAATATCTATTGATTAATAACTAGTATATTCTTTAATTTCTTTGATTTCAGAACCTGTGTAATTGTTAATTTCTAACTTAATTTTAGCACGGTCATCATTTAAAAAATGAACATCTCTTGAAAGTTTAATAAATTTTTCCCCAAAATCTTTAAGTTTTTCACATTGTCTTTTGTCATCTTCAATAACCCATAGTTTAGCATTTATATCTTTTAATGACTGATATAAATCCTTAATCTTATCATCAGATTTTACGTTATCATCTAATTGTTTTTTTAATATTGAATGTTCGTTTGATATAAATCTAAGTTTTTCTGGATCTTTAATTTTTTCTTGTTTGATTTCCAAAATTGAAATTTTATCTAAAAGCTCTCCAATAGATACCTCTACTATAATTTTATTCATAAAATATAATACTGTGTTATCTTGTTATAAATATGTCTAATATTTTAATTATTAAACATGGCTCTTTAGGAGATATAGCTCAAGCGAGTGGGGCAATTCAAGATATATCTGAAAACCATAAAAATGATCAAATTTATTTATTAACAACGAAACCTTATAGTGAATTATTTAAGAAGAATCCTTTTATTCATGAAGTAATTATAGACAAAAGGTTACCTAAATATAATTTGATTTATCTGTATTTTTTAATGAGAGAAATTAAAAAATATAAGTTTTCCAAAATTTTTGATCTTCAAAATTCATCTAGAACAAATTTTTATAAAAATATTCTTTTTCCAAAAGCAAAAAAAGAAACATGGTCAAGCTCTATTACAACTTTACCTGAAGTGATAAATAAAAAAGAATTTGATAAACATTCTGTTTTAGATAGATTTAATCATCAATTACAAACCTCAGGATTAAAAACTTCCTATACATTAAATCCAGATTTTAGTTGGGCTTGTTCTGATGTTAGTGAAATCAAAAATTACTTCAGGTTAAATAAATTTATTTTGTTATTTCCTTTTTGCTCACCTCATCTAAATATTAAAAAGTGGCCTTATTATAATGATCTTATAAAACTTATTTTAGATAAATTTGGTGATGAGTATAAAATCGTTACTGCCCCAGGTTCTTTGGAAATAAATGATGCTAAAGAAATTAATGCACAAACTTTATTAGATAATGGTAGAGCTCTTGATATTTCTCAATTAACTTCAATAATTAAAGCTAGCTCTTTTGTTATAGCAAATGATACAGGGCCTGCCCACATTGCAGCTCACGTAGGAGCTAAAGGTTTAACTTTATTTGGAAAACATACAACAGCATATAAAGTTAGTATTGAAAGAGAAAATTTTAAAGCAATCGAGGTAGGAGATTTAAATAATTTAAGTGCTGAAAAAGTTTTAGAAAGATTAATTAATTCTTTAACTTAGTTTTTTCAATCAATCGTATAGCTACTGGAACAATGAAAAGTATAAACAATAATCTTATTATATGATGAAAAGCTACAAAGTCTGGCTCTAAATCAAAAGCAATAGCAATTACAGCTACTTCATAAATTCCACCAGGACAAAAAGATAGAACTAAAGTTAAAAAATTATTATCTACAAAAAAAGTTGCAATAAAAGCAGCAACTAAACCCAATAGAACTAATAATATTGTAGCTACTAAACCGTGGAATGAATTGTTTGCCACTTCCTTTACCGTTTTGTTAGCAAATCTACATCCAACAGAGGCTCCTAATATTAGCAAACAAAAATTAATTGATGCATCAGGCAATTTATAGGATGCAATATCAAAAATTTGTAAAATACCACTTGCTACAAGAGTTCCAGAAAGTAATGCAGCTGGAACTTTTGCTTTATCAAAAAAGAAAATAAAAATTATTGAGGCTATGATCAAAATAACAAGATCCCAGTGATTTTGAGCCATGTAATCAAATTTCTGAATTTCTAGGATGTCTGAGTCTGAAAGACTGACAATAATAAAAGGGAAAAGAGTTATTATAATAATTAATCTAATAAGGTGAGCAGTTGCAACTTGAGATAAATCAGATTTTTCATATTCAGCCAATATCAATAAAGGACCTAAAGCCCCAGGTGCTGCTGAAAAAATTGAAGTTTTTTGTTTGTAACCAGAAAATTTTTGTAAGTATTTTGAAACAATCAATATGCTAACAATAATATAACCAAACATTATAATAGTTGTCCAAATCCAATTTACCATTTGATTTAAAAGATTTTGATCTATGTAATTTCCAATATGCAGCCCTAACACAATTAAAATTGAACTTAGAGCAAGTCTAGGCATAAAAATCTTAAGTCCATTTAAAGCAGCTACAGAAATAGCAATCATTGGACCAATCATCCATGCAAGAGGAATATTTAAAAAATCAGCAATAATTGCACTTGGAATAGATATAATGATGACTAGCAAAAATTTTTTAGAAAAAAGATCTTTAAAATTTTCTCGGCTAAAGGGAATTGCTTGTTGCATATATTCTATTAAAGGTTGTTGACTACTTCATTAAAAATATGTTTAATCTAGCCATTAACTATAACAACGAGAGGAAATAATGAAACTAATTAAATCTTTTTTTTCAGTTTTATTCTCAGCAGTTCTTTTACTTTCAGCAACAACAACTAGTTCAATTGCAATTGACAAAATTCATTTTGTAATTGGTGGTGGTGCTGGTGGTGGTTGGGATGGAACCGCTAGAGGTACTGGAGAGGCTTTAACAAAAGCCGGATTCTTAAAAAGCGCATCGTTTGAAAACATGTCAGGCGGTGGTGGTGGTAAAGCACTTGCTTACATGATCAATACTAAGCCAGAGAATACTGTTTTAGTACAGTCAACACCGTTGGTTTTAAGATCAATTACAAGACACAAAGGTTACGTAAGTGGCAGTGGAACTTTATCTTATAAAGATGTTGTGCCAATTGCTGGAGTAATTGGTGACTATGGAGCAATTGCAGTTGCTAAAAATTCACCTTATAAAAACTTTGAAGATGTTGTGAAAGCATACAAAGCAAACCCTAGCTCAATTAAAATGGCTGGTGGTTCTGTAAGAGGAAGCATGGACCATTTAATTGGCGCTTTAGCTTTTCAAGCTGCTGGAGCAAATCCAAATGATGTAGCTTACATTCCTTATGATGCAGGTGGTAAAGCATTAGCTGGACTTTTATCTGGAGAAACTCAAATTATTTCTACAGGTTTAGGTGAACTTATGGGCGCAAGAGACCAAGTAAGAATTATTGGTATTACTGCACCTGATAGAGTTTCAGATGCACCTGATGCACCTACACTTAAAGAACAAGGATACGATGTACAATTCGTTAACTGGAGAGGATTTTTTGGACCCCCAGGAATGAGTAGCAAAGACAAAAAAGCTATTGCTAAAATGCTAGGCGATGTACAAAAAACTCCTGAATGGGAAGCAGTTAGAGCAAGAAATGCTTGGGTTAATATTTATAATCCAGACAAAAAGTTTGTAAAATTTTTAAAAACACAAACTAAAGAAATGACAGCTCTTATGAAAAAACTAGGAGTTATTTAATCCTTAGGATTAATTAATTTAAAGAGCAGTGAATATAAATACTACTAAAATTATATCACTGCTCTTTTTTATTTTCTCATCATTCTATTTATATACTGCATATCAAATTCAAGTTTTTGCATTTGATGAAAATGCACCTTTTAATGCAAGAACTTTTCCAATTTATCTAGGTTATACAGGGTTATTTTTTTCTGGATTGAAATTAATTTTACCAGATCCAGATACCATAAAAGTTGAACATAAAAATTTAGAATACAAGAAAACAGGCATCCTAATAATTATTGCAATTATTTACGGAGCTACAATTTTAAAAATTGGCTATTTTTTAACGACCTCCTTATTTTTATTTACGTCATATTACTTTTTAGGTGAAAGAAGATGGATTTTAATGTTTCTATTATCTTTCCCTTTTGTTGCTGCTTTTATGTACCTCCTTCATGGTGTTCTTGATATTTATTTAAGAGACCCTTTTTTAAAATCGATTGGAGTAATGGGATGATTGAAGGAATTTTAATTGGTTTAAGTACAGCTCTTACATTTCAAAATATTTTTATGGTAATGATTGGTTGTTTTTTTGGAACAATTATTGGAATGCTGCCTGGTCTAGGACCAATGACAGCAATAGCTTTAATGATACCAATTACTTATGGTTTTGATCCAGCTACAGGTTTAATACTTATGGCTGGAGTATATTATGGAGCAGTATTTGGTGGTTCGACATCATCAATATTATTAAATGCTCCTGGAGTTCCAGGAACTGTTGCAACTTCTTTTGATGGATATCCAATGGCACAACAAGGTAAAGCAGGTAAAGCTTTAGCGATTGCAGCATGGAGTTCATTTGCTGGAGGAACACTATCTGCAATTTATCTATTATTCATGGCACCGAGCTTATCAAAAGTAAGTTTATCTTTTAGATCACCAGATTATTTTGCATTAATGATTTTAGGATTAACAGCTATAGCTGCTTTTTCATCAAAAGGTCAATTCTTAAAAGCAATGATGATGGTAGTTTTAGGTTTAATGTTAGCTTCTGTAGGGCAAGACTCTTTATCAGATATTACAAGATTTACTTTTAATAATATGAATTTAACAGATGGTATAAGTTTTGTTCTTGTGGTGATGGCAACTTTTGCAATGAGTGAAGCACTAACAATAATTTTAAAAAGAAATGATCCAACAGCTGCTGCTAAACAAGTTTCACTGACTGAACTAGGTTCAATTAAAATAGATAAAGAAGAAAGAGGCAAAATGTATAAAACAATTCCTAGATCTTCTATAATTGGATTTTTAATAGGTGTATTACCCGGTGCTGGAGCAACAATTGCTTCCTTTTTAGCTTATGGGATGGAAAGAAACTTAGTTAAAGATGATGAAAAAGAAAAATTTGGTAAAGGAAGTGTTAATGGTCTTTCTGCACCAGAGACAGCCAATAATGCAGCATGTTCAGGATCTTTTGTACCAATGTTAACTTTAGGTATACCTGGAAGTGGAACAACAGCAGTAATGTTAGGAGCTTTATTGGGTTTTGGTATTCAACCAGGTCCAAGACTTTACATGACTAATCCAGAAATTTTTTGGTCAGTTATAATGTCAATGTATATTGGAATGGTAGTTTTATTAATATTAAATCTACCTTTAATTCCTTACATAGCTCGAATTTTAGCTGTTCCAAAAAATTATTTAATTCCTTTAATTTTATTTTTTTCAATTACAGGAATTTATGTAATGTCATTCAACAATTTTGACATTTATCTAATGATAGGAATAGCTGTTGTTGCTACTTTCTTAAGGCTCTACGATTTTCCTATGCCACCACTTATTTTAGCTTTTGTTTTAGGTGGTTTAATGGAAGAAAATTTAAGAAGATCGTTATTATTAAGTAATGGGTCATGGGAGTTTTTATGGGATAGAACTCTTACCCTTTGTATATTAACAACAACTATTTTAATTGTTGCATGGCATATTTATAAAACAGTTTTTAAAAAGAGATCTTAATTAAGAATTTTTTTGTACTCATCAAGAATTTTGTCCCATTGAAACTTAGAAACATATTCTTTAGCATTTTTACCAAACACATGATATTTTTTATTCTCAATCATTGAATTTAATGATGAATAAATATCATCTAGGTTGTTTCCGTCACAAATTAAACCCGTTTTATCATGACTGATTGCATCTGAGGCTCCTCCATCTTTCCCACCTAATGAAGGAATTCCATACTGTGCAGCTTCTACATATGCTATACCAAAACCTTCAACAGATGTTTTGTGAATTATTGAAGGCATAACAAATATATTTGATTTTGCTATTAAAGCATTTTTAAGATCGTTACTAATATCTTTGAAAAACATAACTTGAGAACCTAAATCAAGTTCTTGAACTAATTTTTTTAAATTTTCTTCTTCATCACCATATCCAATACAAATGTAGACAATATCAGGGTATTGTTGCTTTAAATTTCTTAAAGCCATTATGACTTTTTCATGATTTTTTCTTTTATCAAATCTTGATACGGTAATAAGACGAGGTGTCTTTATTTTAAGTAAACTCTCAACTTTTTCTAATGATTTTTTATTTAATTCCTCAACAATTCCAACACCAGGATTAATTACGATAACTTTATCTCTATTAACACCGTTATTTATTGCCAGATTTTTTGTATATTCTGAGTTAGCTATCACTTTCTCAACATTGTTGAGAACTTTAATTACTCTTTTGTTTAAAGAACTTCCTTTAGGATGATTAATTTCTTTACCGTGTATCAAGCAAAATTTCTTTTTGTTTGTTTTAATCAACTCTAAACTTTTCCAGTGATCAGCGATAATTCCTTGAATCTTATTTTCTTTTATAAATTCATCTATTAATTGAGCTTTTCTTATTTTTCTTAAGAATTTAATTCCACCAACCCGTTCTATTGAAAAATTTTCTTTATTATCAAATTCCTTATGTTTCTCATGATAATCTGCAAAAACTTTAATCATAAAGTTTTTAGACATCTCTTTAGTTAAGCCCCACATTAAACTTTGCATGCCGCCTAATTCAGGTGGGAAGGCTCTAGTGATGATTAGATACATTAATTATTGTTTCCACTTAATACCACAGCCAGCGCTAGGTATTTGACTTTCAGGTCCTTTTCCAGTCTCAGCTATTTGTTTCATAGCCTTTAATAAATCACTCTCTCCACTTCTAACTGGAACTAAGTTTTTAAGTTCTCTTAATCTACCCCTGTACTGAAGCTCTAAATCTTTATTGTAACCAAAAAAATCTGGCGTACATACTGCAGCATATGTTTTAGCAATTTCTTGAGTTTCATCATTTAAGTATGGAAAACTAAATTGATTTTTTTTTGCAAATTCAATCATATTTTCAAAAGAGTCTTCTGGATAATTTTCAGCATCATTTGCACATATAGCTACTGAATTAATCCCAATTTTTTTTAATTCATTACAATCTTCAACAATATCTTTGGTAACTGCTTTCACATAAGGACAATGATTACAAATAAACATAATCAAGGTTCCATTTTCACCTTTAACATCATTTAAAGATAATATTTTATTATCAGTAGATTTTAATTCAAAGTTGTGAGCTTTTTGCCCGAAATCACATATTGGAGTTTGTATTGGCATAATGTAATAATATATAAATTATGTTTTACGATTTAAAAGATAAAAAACCAAAAAACTCTGGCGAAAACTGGGTAGCCCCAAATGCAACCATAATAGGTGATGTTACCTTAGAAAAAAACTCAAGTATTTGGTTTAATGCAACCTTAAGAGGAGACATAGAAAATATTCATATTGGCGAGGGATCCAATGTTCAAGATGGAAGTGTGTTACACACAGACCCAGGTTATCCTATTAAAGTTGGAAAAGATGTAACAGTTGGTCATATGGTTATGCTTCATGGATGCACGATAGGGGACAATAGTTTAATTGGAATTGGTGCAGTGATTCTAAACAATGCTAAGATTGGAAAAAATTGTATCATTGGAGCAAAAGCTTTAATAACAGAAAATAAAGAAATACCAGATAACTCATTAGTAATAGGTTCGCCAGGAAAAGTTGTTAGAGAAATTACTGAAGAAGAGAAAAAAGCAGTGTTTGAAAACACAAAACATTATCAGGATAATTGGAAAAAATATTCTAAATCTATTTTTTAAGGAACCAGCCAAGCATTTTTATTAGTTTCTAAATCAAACTTTGCTCTTCGATGACCTTTGGCTGCAAGATAAAGCCACTCAATAGATTTGATTTTACATTTGATAACAGTAAAGTTTTTAAAACCCTCTTCACTTTGTTCCATTGTATAATCAAAATCTTCTAATTTAGATATCATTCCAGAAGTTGGATTTTCTGATGCTGTCCCTGGAGGACTATCTGTTAAGTAACAACGTCTGCTTATGTGTTGAGTTTTTTTCCAAGATTCTTCTGTTATAGAATTTTGATTATTTACTTCGCACTCTACTTTTATTCTTAATTGTATCTTTTCTTCCTTGTCGTAGAAAACTAGAGAGGCATTCTTATTTTTTTTAAGAATATCTACCTTAGGAGATCTAAAATCTGTATGAAATTGTAATAGATTGTTTGCTCTATCAGATTTACGTAAAACAACAATCCTACCATCAACTTCATCTTGATGAGCACAAATGAAAACAGGTATTCTAAATTGTGAACCTCTATTAGTTATTGCATCATCTAGCATAGACCAATACTTGTTCTGAATTTCTTCAAAATTTTCATAGTATGCTGGCTGCATACGAGTCTACTTTCTAAATCTTTTGATTAAGCTAGATGTATCCCAGCGATTTCCACCCATACTCTGAACTTCACCATAATACTTATCAACTAATTCAGTTACAGGTAATAATGAACCATTATTTTTAGCTTCATCCATCGCAATCTTAAGATCTTTTCTCATCCAATCTACAGCAAAACCAAAATCAAACTTATCATCAATCATTGTTTTATATCTATTTTCCATCTGCCAGGATTGAGCAGCACCTTTTGAAATTACTTCAATAACATCTTCCATGTTTAATCCAGCTTTCATTCCAAAATTAATAGCTTCAGATAAACCCTGAACTAATCCTGCAATACAAATTTGGTTTACCATTTTGGCTAGCTGTCCATTACCTGGACCACCTAGTAATTTCATTTTTTTACTGTAACAATCTATTTTATCTTTTGCTTTGTCAAAGTCAGCTTGATCTCCACCAATCATAACAGTAAGAGCACCATTTTCTGCACCAGCTTGTCCACCAGATACAGGAGCATCTAAAGAACCAAAACCATTTTTTTTTGCATACTCATGAATTTCTCTTGCAATTGTTGCAGAAGCAGTAGTGTTATCTACATAAACAGATCCTTTTTTAATAGTTTTAAAAATACCATTGTCACCAAAAGTAACTTCTCTTAAATCATTGTCGTTTCCAACACAGGTAAAAATATATTCAGCATCTTTTGCAGCTTCAGCAGGTGTTTCAGCTATTTTGCCTTTGTATTCACTCACCCATTTTTCAGCTTTAGATTTAGTTCTATTAAAAACAGTTACATTGTGTCCAGCTTTTGATATATAACCAGCCATTGGATAGCCCATAACACCAAGACCTATGAAAGCAACGTTACAAGTCATAATTTTTTTATATGTTTAAGAGTTTAAGTTTAAAAGTAATTATATTTGGTTTTATATTTACATTTTTTTCAAGTTTTGGACAGAGTTTTTTTCTTGGTCTATTTAATTCAAGCATACGTGATACACTTTCTATTACACAGGGACAATTTGGATCAATTTATGCAACTGCAACATTACTCAGTAGCTTTCTTTTAATATGGGTTGGAAAAAAAATTGATGATATCAATATTTTCAAGTTTGCATTTTTTGTAACATTACTTCTTTCTTTTTCATGTTTTTTCTTTTCTAAAATATCATCAGTTGCATTTTTATTTGTTGCTATATTTCTAATGAGATTTTCAGGGCAGGGGATGATGTCCCATACTGCAACTACTACTATTTCAAGATATTTCACAAAATCTAGAGGTAAAGCTTTAAGCACAGGATGGTTTGGCCTTTCAACTGCAGAATTTATTTTACCAGTCTTAATTGTATACTTATTAACTATCACAAGTTGGAAAAATATTTGGATTTCAGTATCAATATTAGTTTTAATATTCTTGCCAATAACTTCTTTTATTTTGATTAAAAATTTAAATTTTGATTCAAGAGAAGAAGTGAAAGATACAGAACATAAAGAAAAAGATATTTTTCAGTGGAAAAGAATTGAAGTATTAAAAGATTATAGATTTTACATTATTTGTCTAAATATGTTGGCAATGCCATGGATTGCTACAGGAGTATTCGTATATCAATCGTTTATTACCGAGTCTAAAGATTGGGGAACTTTTGTTATTGCCCAATCATTTATGGTTTACTCAATTTTATCTGTAGTGACTTTATTAATCTCTGGCTTCTTAATTGATAAGTTTACCAGTAGGAAGTTACTTATTTTCATGAATATTCCATTATTGTTATCTACTTTAGTCTTAATCTTTTTTGATTCTTCTATCACATCGTTCATATTTTTAGGATTAATTGGTATCTCAAATGGACTAGCCAACGTTTTAGGATCTTCTACATGGGCAGAAATTTATGGGGTAAAGCACATTGGATCTATTAAAGCTCTTTCTACTGCGTTAATGGTTTTTTCTACTGCATTTGGAACTGCTTTATTTGGTCTTTTAATTGATCAAGGATATTCTATTGAACAGATTGCTTTTGTATCTTTTGTTTATATCTTTATTTCAATTATCCTTCTCTTTTTTGTTAGAAATAAGCTAAATCCCAAATATATATAAAAATTCTCCTTGATTTTTTAAACTTCACTGTATAGATACTGCGCATGGCGAGAGTTACCGTAGAAGATTGTATCGATAAAGTTGACAGCCCTTATGAATTAGTTCTTGTTGCAAAAGAAAGAGCAACTCAACTTAACACTGGAATTGAACCAACTTTAGATAGAGATAACGATAAAAATACTGTCATAGCATTGAGAGAAATTGCACAGGATAATATTAAAGTTCCAGATTTAACCGAAAGTGCGGTTTACAAATTAAGAAAACATGTTGAACAAGTTGATGATGGAGCAGAAGCCGATGAAGATATAGGTGACGATTTTGAAAGTTTATATAAAGGTGAAATTTCAAAAAGTGGTACACCAATTCTACCATCTAAGAGAGCTAGAAAAGCTCCAGAAAAAATTCAAGTATCTAAAGAAGACTTAGCAGAATTATCTGAGACAGCTCAACCAACTGTAGAAGATGCCGTATCAGACGAACCTGAAACTGATGAAGATGTTTCTCTAGATCAAATTTCTGAGTCAGAAGAACAAGTTACAGAGGCTAACTCTGACGAAACAGAAACAAGTTAATCAAATTCTTTTAAAATTTTTTCTCTGTGCTCATCTAAATCTGGGATATCACCTCTAGTCTTTTCATCTTTGTAAGCTGACATTTTTATTGGATTACCTGCTAATTTAAAATCTCCAATGACTTTATGGTAAGCTTTAACAACCATGTTTCTTGAGTCTACTTGAGGATTTTCAACAGCTTCTTTAATATTAAATATTGGACCACAAGGAATTTTTTCTTTTTCCATATCCTTAACCCATTCATTAGTTTTTCTTGAAGATAATTTATTTTCTAAAATTTTTTTAAGTTCATCCATATTTTGAGCTCTTGATGAATTATCAGAAAATTTTGGATCTTGAATTAATTCTGGTAATTTTAAAAGAGTGCAAAGTTTTTCAAACAGTTTGTCGTTACCAGCAGCAATAATTATATAGCTATCTTGAGTTTTGAAAGCCTCAAATGGTGCAATTGATGGATGTCGAGAACCCATTGGCTTTGGAATTTCATTTTTTGCAAGATAACGAGCTATAGCATTTTCTAAAATAGCTATCTGACAATCAAGCATAGAAACATCTATGTACATACCTTTACCTGTTTTTTGTCTATCATAAAGCGCAGCATTAATTCCAATAGTTGTAAATAAACCTGCTGTAATATCTCCAATAGATGTTCCAACTCTTGTGGGTTCAGAGTTAGGTTGACCTGTTACACTCATTAAACCACCCATACCTTGTACAACCATATCATAAGCAGGTAATTCTTTTAAAGGACCTGTTTGTCCGAAACCAGAGGCAGAAGCATAAATTAATTTTGGATATTTTTTATTAACATCTTTCCATCCATATCCCCATTTTTCTAGAGTACCAGGTTTAAAGTTTTCAACTAAAATATCTGCTTTAGATAAAATTTTATCAAATATTTTTTTGTCATCTTCATTTTTTAAATTAAGTGCAATACTTTCTTTACCTCTATTAAGAGACATAAAGTAAGCAGAATAATCTTCAATAAATGGACCAAATTTTCTAGAGTCATCTCCAATTTCTGGGGCTTCAACCTTTATTACTCTTGCACCAAGGTCTGACAATATCATCGTGCAGTAGGGACCCACCAATACTCTGGTTAAATCAACAACTAATAGGTTTTTTAAAGGTCCATCCATAGGTTTCTGTTTATTAAAAGTTCTTTTGCCAGCTTGACTCTTATTAATAAGTTCATTTTAATTGAATTATTAAAAATAACAATAGAGGGAAAAAATAATGTTAAAAAAAATATCTTTATATTTAACTTCATTAGTTTTTGTTTTCACTACTGTTGGTTCTGCTTTTGCGGTTACGTTAAAAGCTAGTCACCAATGGCCTGGAACTCCAAGAGCTGATGGATCATTCGACCCACGTCACGAAATGGTTCAAATCATTGCTGACGAGGTTAAAAAAGCAAATGTTGGAATAGATATCAGAATTTATCCAGCTAAATCATTGTATAAACCTAAAGAACAGTGGAAGCCAATGACAACTGGTCAATTGGATATTTCTGCATTCCCATTAGCTTATGCATCAAAGTTTCATCCTGAGTTTGATGCTACGTTAATGCCAGGAACTGTTAAAAACCACAAACATGCATTGAGATTTAATAAAGGTCCAATGATGACTGAAATTAAAAAAATAATTAATAATGCCGGTGTTGTAGTTTTATCTGATGCTTGGTTAGGTGGTGGTTTTGCTTCGAAAACAAAATGTATTAAAAATCCTAGCGATGCAAAAGGACAAGTAATGAGAGCTGCTGGAAAAGCATTTAACCAAATGTTAGAAGCTGCAGGAGCAGGTATTCAAAGTATGCCATCATCTGAAATTTATACTGGATTACAAACTGGTGTATTAACAGGTGCAAATACTAGTTCAGGAAGTTTTGTTAGTTACAAAATATATGAACAAGTTTCATGTGCAACTCCTCCAGGAAAATTTGGTTTATGGTTTATGTATGAACCAATTCTTATGTCTCAAAAGTCTTTTGATGCATTAAATTCTAAGCAACAAAAAGCTTTAATGAAAGCTGGAAAAGTTGCTGAAAAATACATGACAGCACAAGTAGAAAACTTAGATAAAAAGTTTGAAGATGCTTACAAAGCAGCTGGTGTTAAGTTAGTGTATATGAATGAAAAAGATCATTCTGCATGGGTAGAGATTGCTAAAAAATCTTCTCACAAGGCATTTGCTGATAAAGTACCAGGTGGTGATAAGCTAATGGAAATGGCTTTAGCAGTTAAATAAAATAATATATAAAGAACCCCTATTTATTCTTTTAAGTAGGGGTTTTTTTTATGAAAAATAGATATCTTAAATTTTGTGATTATGTTGCAAAAGCTTGTGGTGCATTTGCAGTTTTAGCTTTGCTTTTATCAATTTTAGTGATTGTAGAACTTGTATTTGAAAGATATTTTTTTCAAAGAGCAATTACTTGGCAAACAGAACTTGTTACAATGCTTTTAGTAGCTTCCACTTTTATAGGTAGCGCTTATGTTCTTAGTGAAAAAGCTCATGTTAGCATGGAATGGATATATGATTTTTTATCAAAAAAAAATGTAGTCAGATTAAAAATTTTTACATCTCTTTTGAGTTTATTATTTTTTTTGATTTTATTTTATTTTGGTTTTTTAATGGTTGAAGAGGCATTTACAAAAAATTATTCAACAGGAACAGTTTGGGATCCACCATTATGGATACCTTATTCTTCAATGATGTTAGGAGCTATATTGATGATATTACAATACATAGCTGAAATTATTAAATTAACTGATGAAAAGGATTTTAATTAATGGATCCATTAATAATTGCAATAATAGTAGCAGTTTTTACTTTGATAGTTCTTTTTTCAGGAATACCTATAGCTTTTGGTTTAAGTTTTGTATCAATAGTTCTTTTAGTATCATTTGAAGGTTTTCAAATGTTAGATGTGTTTGCAGAAACATTTTATGCTGGATTGAATTCATTTGTTTTGCTTTCGATACCAATGTTTATTTTAATGGGGATGGCGGTTGCCAATTCTCCAGCGGGAAAAGATTTGTATACAGGTTTAGATAGGTGGCTTTGGAGAGTTCCAGGAGGATTGGTTATTTCGAACATAGGTGCTTGTTCAATTTTTGCAGCTTTGAGTGGTTCTAGTCCTGCGACTTGTGCCGCAATTGGAACTATGGGAATTCCTGAGATGCGAAAAAGAGGATACTCTGATCAAATAGCTACAGGTACTATTGCTGCTGGAGGAACATTGGGAGTTTTAATTCCTCCAAGTATTGTCTTAATTGTTTATGGTATTGCGACAGGTACTTCTATTGGAAGATTATTCTTATGTGGCCTTGTACCTGGCTTCATGTTAGCAGGTATGTTTGCTGTATGGGCTCTTATACATAGTTATTTTATTGATAAAGATTCTGCTAAGGCTTTAAAAAATAGAACACCTCCAACTTTAAAAGAAAAACTTGAGGTATTACCAAGAATTTTCCCTTTTCTAGCAATTATAGTTGGTGTCTTGTATGTTTTGTATGGTGGTGTTGCAACACCGTCTGAAGCTTCAGGTGTTGGAGCATTTCTTGTTTTTGTATTAATCGCTGTCGTTTATAAAATTTATCAGCCAAAAAAAATATGGAATATTGTTAAAGTTTCAATGAAAGAAAGCGTAATGATAATGTTCATTATTGCTGCTTCTTATCTTTTTGCATTTACTCTTTCACAACTTTACGTAACTCAGTCTTTGGCTCAGAGCATGGTAGAATTAAGCTCAAATAAATGGGTTGTATTTATTTTAATCAATATATTTCTTTTAATAGCTGGTTTCTTTTTGCCTCCAGTTGCTGTGATTGTAATGACCTCAGCAATATTATTACCAGTTATAACAACTTTAGGGTTTGACCCTTATTGGTTCGCAATCGTATTTACTATCAACATGGAGATAGGATTAATCACACCACCTGTGGGATTAAATCTTTATATAATTAAAGGAATTACCCCAGATGTTAGTTTGTCAGAAATTCTAAAAGGATCTATACCATTCATGATTATCATGGCTTTAGCTATATTAATCTTGTGTATTTTTCCAGAAATAGTGACATGGCTTCCAGATAAAGTAATGGGTAAACCTCTTGGATATTAAAAAAAAAATTAACAGAAAAGTTTCAGTAGCTCCGATGATGGATTGTACTGATAGACATGATCGTTTCTTTTTAAGATTAATGAGCAAAAATGTAATGCTCTATTCTGAAATGGTAGCTACTAAATCTGCAATTCATGGTGATAGAAAAAAAATCTTATCTTATAGTCCTGAAGAAAAACCATTAGCCTTACAAGTAGGAGGATCAGATAAAAATGAATTAGCGGAAGTGGCTAAAATTGCTGAAGATATGGGATATGATGAAATTAATATCAACTTAGGCTGTCCAAGTAAAAAAGTTCAAAAGAATATGTTTGGAGCATGTTTAATGAAAGAACCAGACTTAGTAGCTGAATGTATAAATTCAATGGTAAATGCATGTAAAATTCCTGTAACAGCAAAAACTAGAATTGGTTTTGATGACACAGAAGAATTTGACTATCTAAATAATTTTATTCATAAAATGCGAGATGCTGGATCAAAAACATTCATTTTACACGCAAGAAAAGCTATGCTTTCTGGTTTGTCTCCAAAACAAAATTTAAATATACCTAAATTAAATTATGACATGGTTTATGATATTAAAAAAGAAAATCCAGATTTAGAAATAATAATTAATGGTGGTATTACAAAAGTTGAAGAAATAAATAATCATTTAAATTTGTGCGATGGAGTAATGATTGGTAGATCAATTTATCAAAATCCTTATTCCTTAATTGAAATCGAAAAAGAAATATTTAAAACAGAAGATAATCCATCTAGGGAACAAGTAGCAGAAAAACTCTTAGAATATTTAGATAAAGAAGTTAAATTGGGCACTAAGGTAAATCATATTATGAGACATACTGTTGGACTATATCATGGTCAAGTGGGATCAAAGGAATGGAAAAGATATTTAAGTGATAATATGATGGCAAGAGACTCAGATTTCCAGAAAGCAAAACATATTATGACAATTGTTCAAAATAACGAAAAAGCTAATCAAGTTAGCTCTTAAATGGAAATATTAAATTCATCTGAAATAATTAACTTACTAATTGTTTTAGCATCTGCGGCAGCAGTAGCAGGTTTTATGGCAGGTTTACTTGGTGTAGGGGGAGGAATTATAATGGTACCAGCATTGTATTATGCTTTTACAGTTTTAGATTTTGATATTGTAACACGTATGCATCTGTCAGTTGGAACATCTTTAGCAATTATCATACCTACATCTATTATCTCAACCAAAACACATATGGAATATGATGCAGTTGATTTTAAAATGGTAAAATCATTTGGTATTTTTATTCTTCTAGGTGTAGTTGCTGGAACTTTTTTAGCAGTAAATTTAAAAACTCCAGCTTTAGTTTTATTTTTTTCAATATTTGCATTTATTGTAGGGCTATTTTTTATTTTTGTTAGAGAAAAACTTATGGAAAATCCAAAAAAAATATCTGATTTAATAAAAAATATATCTGGAATAATAATTGGTTTTATTTCAATCCCACTTGGAATTGGTGGTGGGTCTTTAATGGTTCCTTTTATGAGAACGTTTGGATATGACATTAGAAAATCAATAGGCACTGCTGCTGCAGTAGGTTTTTTGATTGCTGTAAGTGGAACTATTACAATGATTACTGGAGGAAAAATAATTGATAATATTAATACTCCTTTTAGTGTTGGATATATAAATTTACTAGGTTTTATAGTATTTGTTCCTGTGACGATGATTATGGCTAGAATTGGTGCAAAAGCAGTGTATAAAATTAACAAAAAATTATTAAGTAAGATATTTGGAACTTTTCTAATTATAGTTTCAATAAGATCTTTTTTTGAATACTTAACAATTAGTTAATAATTTGGATAAAGTTTTTTATGTTTAATTTAAAAGAAATTATTTCATCCATTGCTGACGTAGGCCAAAAACTATTCAAAAAAAGTGTAGTTAAAAAAAATGATTTAGAATCAATTATTTCGTTATGTGACGATCTAATTTCAAATAAAGGAGCTGCATTTGGTATTACTGTTGCAAGAGATATTACTGACTTATATCAAACATTAAGTCCTGAAAAAAAACTTTTATTTTTTAAAAAGATAAATGAAAAATTTAGACCTAACCATACTAAAGTAACTGAGGCAATAGATCTCTATAAAGCAGAACAAAATGATAAGAATTTATTTAAATTATTTATAACATCCGAAGGTCAAAGAAGAGAATTATTTAGAAGAATGAATATGTCACCTAATGGGATTTCAACAATTGTGTCTCTTAGAGAGGACCTTCTTAAAATATTAAATGAAAATAAAGAATTAAAACCACTAGACAATGATCTAAGAGAATTATTTAAATCTTGGTTTAACCCTGGATTTTTAAAACTTGCTAAGATTACATGGGATACAAAAGCAGCAGTATTGGAAAAAATAATTCAATATGAAAGAGTTCATAAAATAAAAGATATGAACGAACTTAAAAGAAGACTTGGAGAAGATAGAAGATTTTTTTCTTATTTTCATCCAGCGCTTGATGACGAACCAATTATATTTGTACAGGTAGCACTTACTAATGGCTTAGGAAAGTCAATTCAAGAAATAATGAAACCAAGTGCAGAAGGTGCAAAAAAATATGATACTGCAACTTTTTATTCTATTAGCAATTGTCAAGAGGGATTATCAAGAGTTACACTTGGAAATTTTTTGATTAAAAGAGTTGTCTACGAAATTCAGGAAGAATTACCAAATATAAAAAATTTTGGAACTCTTTCACCAATTCCAGGGTTTAGAGATTGGTTTACTACTTTAGATGAAAAAATAATTCAAAATATTTTGGGAAAAATACCTTACAGTAATGTTTCTTTTTTAAAATCTACAGATTTAAAAGTTGGAGATGGACGAATTGTATCAAATAAACATGCAATAATTAAATTAGTAGCTCATTATTTAATGAATGAAAAAAATAAAAAAGGTCTTCCAATTAATGATGTTTGCAGGTTTCATTTAGGCAATGGAGCAATTATCGATGATATAAATATTAATGCCAATGTTTCAGAGGTTGGATTAAATAGATCTTTTGGTGTAATGGTAAATTATCTTTATGAACTTAAAAATATTGAAAAAAATCATGAAGATTACATAAATAACAAAAAAATAATTATTTCAGATCAATTAAAGAAAAAATTATAAAGTTATTCTTTGTCTATATCTGTTCCCCATTTTACTTGGTTCCAAACTCTTTCATGAAAGTAGTAAAAGAAAAGTGGGATTATAGAACCAATACCTAATATACCCGCTATTTTAATAGATCCTGTAAAGATATACCCAAATAACATCCAATATAAAAATATTAAAAATCTCCAAGAAAATGTTTTTGCAACTGATCTGATTTTTTTATCTGCCATTAAAAATCATAATTTAAAGAAGAAGGTTGGGGTGGTTTCAGTCTCCCTCTACCACCCTTAATTAAAATTTAAGCGATTCTCGTCAATATTCAAAACTCTTAATAATTGAAAATGAAAGTTTTACTATTTTTATACAAATTTTTAAGGTAAGGGTTCTGGCTCTATTACATCAGATATTTCAATTTTTGAAACTTTGTATGCAACTAATACTAGGGGATTTCTATCATCAGTTGATAAGTCAGAGTTTAATGAATTCATTTCCTGAAAATTATTTTGCGTCACCTCTCTCATTTTATTAATAATTCTATTACTACCATAAGATAAAGATGCTTGATAAACACTACCAGTTTTAGCTCCAGTAAAAATTGGCCCTAAAAATGCCGATGAAGGAGTAGTGCAATTAGTTAATAGTAAAATACAAGATAATATAAATAAATTTTTAAACATAAATCTAAATTGCTAGTACATGATTCTTGTTTTAAAAAAATTAATTTATTAAAAAAATTTAGACTTAAATTACACGTAAAAATTGTATTTTATTAATTTCTTAATAATATGGACTTTTAATTAAAATTTTAAACTCAATTTAACCACATGTGATCTATTTAAAGTATTTTAAAATTGTTAAATTTTTTGTATGGGTTTAAAAAAAAACAATAAGAAAAAAGACAAAAATTTTAAAAATATTCAGTCCCTAATAAATAAAAATATCAAACTAGATAAGATTAAAGTTAATCCTTTTGAAGTAATAGAGGAAACTAAAAATAAATTAGGTAATTTTTATCATAATCTTAAAAAAGAAAGAGAGAAACAGAAGAAACGACAAGAGAGACAAAGAGAATTAGATGAAAAAAGAGATTTAGAAAATCAAAAAAAACAAGCTCAAAAAGATAGACTAGACTTAATTAGAGAAGAAAAAAAACAAATATTAGCACAAAAAAAATTAATTCTTGATAATGAAAAGCAAGTTCAAAAAAATGAGGAAAAACGAAAAAAAATTGAAGCTAAAAGACTCAAGATCGAGAATCAAAAAATTAAAGATGAACAAGCTAAAAAAATAAGAGAAGATGCTCGAAAGCTTAAAGAGGAAGAGCTTAGAATCAAAATGTTAGAAAGACAAAGAATTAGATCGGAAAAAATTAAAGCTAAACAGGAGGCAATTAAGGCTAAAGATATAGAAGCTGAAAAAATAAGAGAAATGAGAGAAAATGAAAGACAGCGGCAACTTGAAATCAAAGAAGCTGAAAGACAACAAAGATTAGATGAAGAACAGAGAATAAGAGAAGCTGCTAGAAAGTTAAAATATGAGGAAGAAAAATTAAGGGAAACTGAAGATAGATTACGTCAATTAGAATCTGAAAGGGTACAAGAAATAGAAAGACAATTATTAAAAGAGGAAGCAGAGCAAAGAGTAAAAGAGGAAGAGTTAAGGTTAAAAGAGGAAAAGTTTAAAGCTGAAGAAAAAGAGAAATTTTTAAGAGAAAAAGAGGAAAGAGAACGTGCTATAGCACTTAAAAGAGAGCAAGAAGAGGAAAAAATAGCTGAACAGGAAAAAGAAATAGCCTTAAAACAAAAAGCTGAAGAAGAAGAGAGAATTAAACAAGAAAATCAAAGAATTAAAGAATGGGAACAAAAATTTGATTTAGATCAAAAAAAGAAAGAGGAAGAATTAATAAAAAAATTTTATAGTGATCAATCTACTAATCAAAGCCAAGATGAGTCTCAAATAGATAATACTTCTGAAAGTGATATGGATAATAAGAATTAATTATTTATATCTTTTGATCGTACTCTCCAATTTTTCCTGTTTTTTTTAGTAACTCATCAATAAAATAAAATATTTTAAGTTTTCTTTCATCAGAAGTTGGACTTTCAGTTACTACAACTAATGATGGTTTATTAGATGATGCTCTAATTAATCCCCAAGATCCATCTTTAAATGAAAATCTTATACCGTTAACAGTTAATATTTCACTTATTTCTTGGTTATCAATCTTAATTTTTTCTTTTTTACTTTTTTCAATCTCTTTTTTTATATCTTCAACAACTTCATATTTTTCTTTATCTTCACAAAAAGGTGCCATTGTTGGTGATTGAAAAGTTTTTGGTAGTTCATTTACTATTTCACTGACTTTTTTGCCTTGATCATCTATTAAATGACAAACTTGGATTGCTGAGTTAATACCATCATCATATCCATATCCTAAAGGTTGATTGAAAAAAAAGTGTCCACTTTTTTCAAATCCTGCTAAAGCTTTTTCATTATTTACTTTCCTTTTAATGTGTGAGTGACCAGTTTTCCAATAAATTGTTTCACATTTATTCTTAATTAGTACTTTGTCATTTGAATACAAACCGGTAGATTTAACATCTACGATAAATTTAGACTTATTATGTTTATTGGATAAATTTCTTGCAATTAGCAAACCTATTTTATCTGAAAAAATTTCATTTCCTTCATCATCTATTACTCCAACCCTGTCACCATCTCCATCGAAGCCAAAGCCAATATCAGCATTATTTTCTTTAACAGCTTTCGCAATTTCATGTAACATTTCTAAATCTTCAGGATTTGGATTATATTTTGGAAAAGTCCAATCAAGATTACAATCTAATTCAATTACTTCACAACCAATTTGTCTTAAAATATCTGGTGCAAAAATTCCTGCAGTTCCATTACCACAAGCAACTACTGCTTTGATCTTTTTTTTAATTTTATTTTTCTTAATTAAATCTTCTTTATATACTTTATCGAAATTTTTGATTTCTTTTTTATCTCCTTTTCCTTGAACAAATTTTTCTTGTAATGTAATTTCTTTTAATTCTATCATTTCTTCCGGTGCATGGGTTAATCCTTTTTTGATCCCCATTTTTACTCCTGTCCAACCATTTTCATTATGACTGGCTGTTACCATTGCAACCCCATCAGCATCTAAATTGAATTGTGCAAAATAAACCATTGGTGACAAAGATAAACCTATGTCTTCAACAAAACATCCAGTTGAAATTAATCCATTTATTAACGCACTTTTAATTTCTTCGCTATATGATCTATAATCATGGCCCACAATTATTCTTGGATTATTTTTTTTTGTATGTTTTATAATCTGTGAACCTAACCCTTTACCTAGATTCGTAATTCCTGAAAGATTAATATCTTTTTCATACAACCATCGAGCGTCGTATTCTCTAAATCCGTAGGGATCAATTTTTAATTTTTCTGACATTACTGTTAATTACTTACCTTTTTTTCTCTTTTTTTATTGATATTTTTTTCATTATGTTCTATAAATGTTCTATTGATTTACTGTTTATATAGTATATTAACTTAAAGCGCATACAACATATAGTTGTTTTCGTATAAATAACAAATTATAATATTTTAAATATGAATAAAATTCTATCGCAGGCCCTGAAGAAAGCTGTCTCCGAATATAGCCCAGAAGTTAGAGAGGTAGAAAGAAATAACAGACCTGATCTTTTTTCACTAAATAGTGAAACAGAACTTTTTCAAAATGAAAAGGGAATAATCATCAAGATTGATCGTTCTAGAGATTCTAACTTAACTGATTTTGGTAAGGCAACTTTGAAAGATAGATATCTTGGCCACAATGAGTCTTTCCAAGATTTATTTGCTCGTGTCGCAAGCTCTTATGCAGACGATAATTTACATGCTCAAAGAATTTACAATTACATAAGTAATTTATGGTTTATGCCGGCAACACCAGTATTATCTAATGGTGGAACTAAAAGAGGACTGCCAATTTCATGTTTTTTAAATGAAGCGTCAGATAGTCTTGGTGGTATTTTAGATCTTTGGAGTGAAAATGTTTGGTTGGCTGCAAAAGGTGGAGGTATTGGAAGTTACTGGGGTAATTTAAGATCCATAGGAGAGAAAATTGGTAAAGTTGGAAAAACTTCTGGAATAATTCCATTTATAAAAGTAATGGACTCTTTAACTATGGCGATCAGCCAAGGTTCATTAAGAAGAGGTTCTGCTGCTTGTTATCTTCCAGTTGATCATCCTGAAATAGAAGAGTTCATAGAGATGAGAAGACCCACAGGTGGTGATCCAAATAGAAAAGCATTAAACTTACACCATGGTGTTTTACTTTCAGATGCATTTATGCGTGCAGTTGAAACAGATGAACAATGGGCATTAAAAAGTCCTGCAGATGGAACAGTACAACAAACTGTTTCAGCTAGAAATTTATGGATTAGGCTTTTAACAGCTAGAATTGAAACTGGAGAACCTTATATTATTTATATTGATACAGTTAACAGATTAATTCCTCAACATCATAAGCTTGCAAACTTAACAGTTAAAACATCGAACTTATGTAGTGAAATAACTTTACCTACAGGAATAGATAAAGATGGCAATGATAGAACAGCTGTTTGTTGCTTATCTTCTTTAAACTTAGAAAAATATGATGAGTGGAAAGATGATCCAGATATGATTGGAGATGTAATGAGATTTTTGGATAATGTTTTATCTGATTTTATTAATAAAGCTCCAGACCAGTTTAGAGATGCTAAATACTCAGCTGAAAGAGAAAGAAGTGTTGGTTTAGGTGTAATGGGTTTTCATTCTTTTTTACAAAAAAATAGAATTCCGCTTGAGTCTGTAATGGCAAAATCCTGGAATAAAAAAATATTTAAACAAATTGATGAACAGGTTAATAAATCATCAAAAAATTTAGCTGAAGAGAGAGGTGCGTGTCCTGATGCAGCAGAATATGGTTTTCAAGAAAGATTTTCAAATAAAACTGCAATTGCTCCTACAGCTTCTATTTCAATTATTTGTGGTGGAGCTTCACCAGGTGTAGAGCCTATCGCTGCTAACAGTTATACTCATAAAACATTATCAGGGTCTTTTAATGTTAGAAATAGATATCTTGAAGAAATCTTAGATAGTCATGGAAAAAATGATGATGAAACTTGGTCTACAATTACAACTAATCAAGGATCAGTTTCTCATCTAGATTTTTTAACTGATTTAGAGAAAGATGTTTTTAAAACTGCTTTTGAGTTAAATCAAAAATGGATTATTGAATTAAGTGGAGATCGAACACCATTTATTTCTCAAGCTCAATCAGTTAACTTATTTTTACCAGCAGATGTTCATAAAAAAGAATTACATAGAATTCATTTTGATGCATGGAAAAAAGGTTTAAAAAGCCTTTACTACTGTAGATCAAAATCAATTCAAAGAGCTGAAAATATCAACGATTCAAAATCAACTGATGTTACGGCCAATGTATATAAGTCTAAAAATCAACAAACTAACGAAGAACCAGAGTACGAGGAGTGTTTATCATGTCAGTAGCAGAAAAAATAAAAACAGAAAAAAAAGAAATAATCCAACCAAAGAAAATGGGACTATTAGTTGAAAATCCTGTTTATAAACCATTCAGATACCCATGGTGTTACGATGCATGGCTAACACAACAAAGAATTCATTGGTTACCAGAAGAGGTCCCATTAGGTGACGATGTTAGAGATTGGCAGAAAAATTTGTCTCAATCAGAAAAAAATTTATTAACTCAAATATTTAGATTTTTTACTCAAGCAGATGTTGAAGTTAGCAATTGTTATTTGAGACATTATACAACTGTGTTTAAACCCACTGAAGTTTTAATGATGATGACTGCTTTTGCATCAATGGAAACAGTTCATATTGCTGCTTACTCACACCTTTTAGATACAATTGGTATGCCTGAATCTGAGTACTCTGCTTTCATGAAGTATAAAGAAATGAAAGACAAATACGATTACATGCAAAATTTTGATATGAGTTCGAAAGAAGACATAGCTAAAACAGTTGCAGTTTTTAGTGCATTCACAGAAGGTCTACAGTTGTTTGCAAGTTTTGCTATTCTTTTGAACTTTCCAAGACATAACAAGATGAAAGGTATGGGCCAAATAGTTACATGGTCTGTTAGAGATGAGACTCTTCATTGCAATTCAATGATAAGAATTTTTAAAGAATTCATTAAAGAGAACCCAGAAATATGGAATGCAAAACTAAAGAAAGAACTTTATGAAGCATGTAGAACTATTATTGAACATGAAGATGCTTTTATAGATCTTGCATTTGAAATGGGACCAATGGAAGGTCTTACTGCAAAAGAAGTTAAAGACTATATTAGATTTATTGGAAACCGTAGATTAGTCCAGTTAGGGTTAGAACCAATTTATGATGTTCAAAAAAATCCTTTAGGATGGTTAGATACTATGCTTAATGCTGTAGAACATATGAACTTCTTTGAAGGTAGAGCAACAGAGTATTCTAAAGCATCAACACAAGGAACTTGGGTAGAAGCATTTAGTTAATAATTAGTGCATGATTTTGGATTAGTTGTTATTGGAGCACATTCAGGTATTCATATAAAAGATCTTATATCTGAATATGCTAATCAAAAGGTTTTGTTAGTTGAACCGGTTCCTTATAATTATCAAATACTTGAAAATGATTACAAGAATAATGAAAATATTTTTATAAGTAGAAATGCAATATTTGATGAAGCTAAAAAAGATAACTTTTACCACGTCAAAAAAGACTCTATAAAAAAACTAGGAAAACATTGGGCCAGCCAAATAGGCTCTTTCGATAAAAACCATATTCTTAATCATAAAAATAAAAGATTCGACATAAAAGATGATGATATTCAAATAACAGAGGTTGAATTTATTACTTTTCAAGACTTAGTAAAAAAGTATTCAATTAATTCAATTAATAAATTACAAATTGATGTTGAGGGTGCAGAGTATAAGATTATGAATTCAATTGATTATAATAAGATTAAGATTAAAAATATTTTTTTTGAGTCAAAACATTTCGATGGAACATTTACTGAAGGAGAAAAATTAAAAGAAATTAAAGATAAATTGATTTCAAATGGCTATAACTTGAAACAAATAGACAAAGAAAATATTCTTGCAACTAAATAGTTACCTTTGGTTTAGCTGAACAACTTTTCTATGTTGATTTCCTTTGTAACTTGCTAAAGGTCTTATTAATTTATTTGCCGCATGTTGTTCCATTATATGCGCCGACCAACCTGTAATCCTAGAAATAACAAAAATTGGTGTGAAAAAATCTGTATCAAAACCCATCAAATGATAAGTAGGTCCGGTAGGGTAATCTACATTAGGATGAATATTTTTCCTTTCAATCATTACTTTTTCAACAATGTCATAAATTTTTTCAAATTTTTTATCCTTTTTAATTTTTGCTACTTTTGCGAAATATTTTCTCATAGTTGGAACTCTAGAGTCTCCAGACTTATAAACTCTATGACCAAATCCCATTACAACATCTTTATTATCTAAAGCTTTATTTATCCATTTAAGTGCATTTTCAGGTTTCTTAATCTTATTCATCATATGCATTACTTCTTCATTAGCTCCACCATGAAGAGGACCTTTTAAACTTGCTATTGCACCAGTAATAGCCCCGTGAATATCAGATAAGCTACTTGTAATAGTTCTTGCTGTAAAAGTTGAAACATTAAAACTATGTTCGGCATAAAGAATTAAAGAAACATCAAAAGCTTTTACTATTTCTTTTTGCGGAACTTTACCAAAACACATATAAAAAAAATTTTCAGCCATAGTTAAATTTTTCTTAGGCTTAATAATATTTTTCCCTTTTCTTACTCTGTAAAAAGCAGCTAGTGCAGTTGGGGTTTTTGCCAAAATTCTTATAGCTTTTCTTGTGTTTGCTTCTTGAGAAGAATCAGTGGTTTCTTTATCCTCAAGTCCCATTATACTGACAGCTGTTCTAGCAACATCCATTGGATGAGATTTCTTTGGCATTTTTTTGATGATTGAGTAAAGATCTTTAGATAAATCTCTATTGTTTTTTTCTTCCTTTTCAAATTTTCTTAATTCTATTGTATTTGGTAAATCTTTGTTTAAAATTAAATAGGCCACTTCTTCAAACCTACAATATTCACATAAATCTTGCGCAGCATAGCCTCTATAAGTTAAAGAATTAATTTCAGGCATAACTTTTGAAACTTCAGTTTCATCTACTACTATCCCAAGCAAACCTTTTTTAATTTCATCACTCATCACTCATGTCCTTCAGTACTAAAGTTATAAATTTTTTCATCTAAACTATTATATTTTTCATAATCAACAAGCTCGTAGAGTCTTTTTCTGGTTTGCATTTTATCTATAATATTGTTTTGGTGTCCATTTGCATAAATGTCTCGTAATCCGTCCTCAACATTTTTCATTGCTAAACGTTGTGTTGTAACTGGATAAATAACAATATTATAACCAAATTTTTCTAATTCTTTATAGTTGAACAATTTAGTTTTTCCAAACTCAGTCATGTTCGCGAGCAAGTAGCATGATAACTCTTTTCTCACTTTTTCAAAATCTTTTTCATCATGTAAAGCCTCAGGAAAAACTATTTCAGCTCCAGCGTCTACATAGGCTTTGCATCTTTCAATCATTTTATCAATACCTTCAACACTTTTTGCATCTGATCTAGCAATAATCTTAAAATTCTCATCTTTTCTTGAAGCAACACATTCTTTTATTTTTTTAACCATGGACTCAGTAGTTATTAATTCTTTATTATCTAAGTGCCCACATCTTTTCCTTTCAATCTGATCTTCTAAATGTACGGCAGTAATTCCAAACTCTTCAAATGTTTCAACAGTTTCTTTACAAGATTTAAATCCTGTATCTATATCAACGATTGTAGGAAGATTTGTAACTCTTGATATTAAATAAGATCTTGTACTAACATCTTGTAAAGTTGTTAGGCCAATATCTGGAAATCCAAGATCATTAGCCATTACTCCCCCTGAAACATAAACAGCATCATAACCTATTTCCTCAATTAACTTTGCTGTTAAAGGATTATAAGCTCCTGGGACTCTTAAAATTTTGTTTGATTTTAATTTTTCATTAAAGTCAGCTCTTTTTTGTACTGGCTCTTTCTCAACAAAGTGCATTAAAAAATACCTTTCCTTAAATTTCTTTTTAGTTTGCTTTTTTTGACTTCAATATTTAATCTATCTAATTGTCCAGGCTTTAGTTTTTTTAAACTTTGTACAGTCTTTAAAAATCTATCACTTTCTTTTTTATCTAAAATATTTTCAGTTAAAGTTAGAAATTTATTAATGTAATTTTGTCTTTTAAAGGGTCGAGAACCATAAGGATGAGCATCAGCTCTGTCTTGCTCTTCAATTATTTTTTTCCCATTTTTTAAGGTAATAACCACTTTAGCACCAAATGCTTTTTTTCTTGGATTTGGATCATGATATTTTTTCGTCCATTTTTTATCTTCATGAGTTTTAATTGATCTCCAAATTTTAATAGTACTTCTTCTTTTAGCCCTAGCTTTTGTATAAGATTTGACATGGTGCCAACTACCATCCTCTAAAGCTACTGCAAATATGTACATTATAGAGTGGTCTAGCGTTTCTCTGCTAGCATTAGGATCCATCTTTTGAGGATCATTTGCACCAGTTCCAATAACGTAATGGGTGTGATGACTAGTATAGATATCAATTTTTTTAATTTGATTTAAATTTTGAACTTTCTTTTTAAGTTTTTTAGCTAAGTCAATCAAAGCTTGAGACTGATATTCAGCAGAATACTCCTTAGTATAAGTTTCAAGAATTGCTTTTTTTGTTTGACCCTTTTTTGGTAAAGGAACTTTATATAAAGCTTTTTTTCCATCTAGAATTCTAGCAATCACACTATCTTCACCTTCATAGATTGGGCTTGGTGCACCTTCACCTCTCATCACTCTATCAACAGCTTCAATAGCAAGTTTACCTGCATGAGCAGGTGCATAAGCTTTCCAACTTGAGATTTCACCTTTTCTTGATTGCCTTGTAGAAACTGTTGTATGTAATGCTTGTTGTACTGCTTGATAAATTGTTTCAGTATTTAATCTTAACATTGTACCAAGACCTGCAGCAACACTTGGCCCCAAATGAGCTATGTGGTCAACTTTATGTTTATGTAAACAAATACCCTTAACCAAATTTACTTGGACTTCATATGAAGTTATAATTCCTTTTAGAAGATCTAAACCACTTTTTTTATTTTGCTGAGCAACACTTAACAATGGAGGAATGTTATCTCCAGGATGACTGTAATCTGCAGCTAAAAAAGTATCATGAAAATCTAGTTCTCTTACTGCAGTTCCATTAGACCAAGCTACCCACTCACAATCAAATTTCAATTTGTTGCTCACACCAAATAATAAAGCTCCATTTTTTCTTGAATGTTTTAACGCCATTTCTCTTGAAGAAATAACAGGTCGTCTGTTTAAAGATGCTATAGCAACTGAAGCGTTATCAATAATTCTATTAATTGCCATTTCAATTGCATTTTTATCTAATTTAGCGTTATCACTTGCAATCTCTGCAATTTTCCAGGCAAGCTGGTTTTTTTTGGGGAGGTGAATCTTAGATGGATAAACTTTAACTTTGTGTACTATCAAAATAACTCCTAATTTACGGAATTGTTTTTAATAGTTAAAAAAAAATAATCAATCTTAAAGATATTTTAATACAATTTTTTCAATTCCTACAAAGTCTCTTATCAGGTGATTATGATATATTTCACTAGTATTTTTTTCAGTATAACCATCTTCTAATAGAATTACTGGCATACCAGCTTCTTTTGCTGCATTTGCATCATTTTCGCTATCACCAATCATTAAGGATCTTTTTATATCTCCATCTAAAATTTCTATTACAGACGTTAGATGTCGAGGATCAGGTTTGCAGTAATTGAAAGTATTATGACCAGCTACATATTCAAAAAAATCATAGATGCCAATTTTTTTTAAAAGATCAATTGCTAAGTAATCAGTTTTATTAGTGCAAACAGCCATTGATATTTTTTTTGCTTTGCACCAAATTAAAAATTCTTTTACACCTTTAATAAGTGTACTTTCATTAACAATGTTTTTTCCATAAAACTCCTTAAAATCTTTGACCATTTCCTCTTTAATTTTTTCGTCTTCAACTTTTCCAAACTCTTTTTTGGCTTGACCCCATATTGATCTTCCTAACATAGCACCAGCACCTTGTCCGACTAGGTTTCTTATTTCATCGGTTGATTTTGTGGGGTAACCAAATTTTTTCATCACATGATTATGAGCTCGCATTAAATCTGGTGCTGTATCAACTAAAGTACCATCTAAATCAAAAAGAATTGTAAAATTTTGTTTCATAATCAAAAGTATTTTTAAGAAATATTTTGTGAATTAAGAATTATATATACTTAATATAAAGATTTTCCTAGATGAAACAGATAAATTTAAAAAAAGACCAAGATAGATTAAGAGATAAATTTTTAAAGTCAGGTGTAAAAATGACTGGACCAGAAACAATTTATTTTTCTAAAGATATAAAAATTGGGAAAAATGTAACTATTGAACCATACGTAGTTTTTGGCCCAAAAGTAAAAATTGGAAGTAATGTATTAATTAGATCATTTAGCCATTTAGAGAATTGCATTGTTAAAGATAAAGTTGAAATAGGACCTTATGCAAGAATTAGACCAAATACTATTTTAGAAAAAGGCTCAAAAGTTGGAAACTTTGTTGAAATTAAAAAAAGCAAGATTGGAAAAAATTCTAAAGTTAATCATTTAACATATGTAGGTGACGCAAATATTGGTAAAAATGTTAATGTTGGTGCAGGTACTATTACTTGTAATTATGATGGCATTAAAAAAAGCAAAACATTTATTAAAGACAATGTATTTATAGGATCAAACTCATCATTAGTGGCACCTTTAACCTTAGAGGAAGGCAGTACTATTGGCGCTGGTTCAGTTATAACTAAAAAAGTAAAAAGAAAATCTTTAGCTCTCACTAGGAGCTTACAAACTGAGGTAAAAAATTATAAAAGAAAAAGAAAATAAATATGTGTGGAATTATTGGCATAAATAGTAGCAAACCAGTTTCAGCAACAATCATTAACTCTCTTAAAAAATTAGAGTACAGAGGTTATGACTCGGCTGGTATTGCCACACTTTATGATGGTTCAATTAATGAAATTAAATCTGAGGGAAGAGTAGATAATCTTGAAAAAAGTTCTTTAGTAAAAAATATGGAAGGCACTGTAGGTATTGGCCATGTAAGATGGGCAACACATGGATTACCAAATAGTATAAATGCTCACCCTCATTCATCTCAAAATGTTTCAGTTGTTCATAATGGA
Source organism: uncultured Pelagibacteraceae bacterium (assembly GCA_902521885.1). Taxonomy (GTDB): domain Bacteria; phylum Pseudomonadota; class Alphaproteobacteria; order Pelagibacterales; family Pelagibacteraceae; genus Pelagibacter. Next base: position 51,252 of record CABYTJ010000001.1, on the reverse strand, counting down.
ATTATTGAAAACTCAACATTATTAAAAAAGTTTTTAGTAGGAAAAGGTCATAAATTTAAATCTCAGACTGATACTGAGGTGATAGTTCATTTAATAACAGAAAATTTAAAAACAGAAAATATTGTTGATTCAATTAAAAAAACTTTAAAATCTCTTCATGGAAGTTTCGCATTAGGAATTATATTTAAGGATGAGCCAGACTTAATTGTTGGAGCAAGAAGAGGTTCTCCTCTTGCTGTAGGATACGGTCCTAATGAAAATTATTTAGGTTCAGACTCATATGCACTTAAATCGATGACAAATAAGATCACTTATTTAAATGATGGAGAATTCTGTATTATTAAAAAGGATCATGTAGAATTTTTTAGTGAAGATGGAACAAAAATTAATAAAAAAGTTTTAGAATTATCCTCAGAAGAAGAGAAATATGACAAAGGCGATTTCAAACATTTCATGGCAAAAGAAATAGAGGAACAACCAATTACACTTAAAAATGGAATTAAAGAATATATCGATACATCAAATAATGACATCAATATTCATAATTTTCCTTGGAAAATTAATGAGATATCGTCTGTTACTTTAATCGGTTGTGGAACAGCATACCATTCTTGCTTAATGGCAAAATACTGGTTCGAAGAACTTACCTCTTTAGATGTTAATATAGATATAGCATCAGAATTTAGATACAGAAAAAACAGATTCAAAAAAGATACTTTATATGTATTTGTATCCCAGTCTGGTGAGACAGCAGACACTTATGCAGCACTAGATATATGTATTAAAAATAGAATGAAGACTTGTGCAGTAGTAAATGTCATTGAAAGTTCAATAGCTAGAGATAGTGAATTTGTTCTTCCAATACATTGTGGAACTGAAATTGGGGTTGCATCAACAAAAGCTTTTTTAGGTCAAATTTTAATTCTTTATATTTTGGCCTTAAAACTAGGGCTGTTAAATCAAGATATAGAAAAAAAAGTATTTACAAAAAAAATTAGAGATCTTCAAGATTTACCAAAATTAGTTGAGAAGACATTATCTATTGATAATAAAATACAAACAGTATGTGGTACATTTAACGATGCAAAAGGATCAATGTTTTTAGGAAGGGGTTTTTCTTTTCCAATTGCACTTGAAGGAGCGCTCAAATTAAAAGAATTATCTTATGTACATGCTGAGGGCTATCCTGCAGGAGAAATGAAACATGGTCCTTTAGCTTTAATTGAGGAGGGAATGCCAGTTGTAGTTCTGGCTCCTAGGGACAATTATTATAAAAAAACAATCTCAAACATGCAGGAGGTAATTGCAAGAGGAGCGAAAGTTTTATTAATAACAAATAAAAGTAAAGATGAAGTTTTATCCGAAAATATTTGGGAAACTATAGAGGTAGAAAGTGCCAATGAGGATCTTTTACCTTTCCTTTTAACAATACCTTTGCAGAAATTAGCTTATTATTCTGCACTTAAAAAAGGTTTTGATATTGATAAACCTCGTAATTTGGCTAAATCTGTCACCGTTGAATAATTAAAAAACTCTGATACAACAATCTTAGGTTGAACATGAAAAATTGGAAAGTAAATAGTTGGAGAAAATATCCTGTTAAGCACATACCTACGTATGATGATGAGAAGGAACTTAACGATGTGTTGAATAAGTTAAAAACTTTTCCTCCGATGGTATTTGCAGGCGAAACTAGACACTTAAAAGAACAATTAGCAAAGGTGGTTGATGGTAAAGCTTTTCTTCTTCAAGGAGGAGACTGTGCTGAAAGTTTTGCAGAATTTCATCCAGATAATATAAGAGACACTTTCAAAGTAATACTTCAAATGTCTTTAGTGTTAACTTATTCAGCTTCTTTACCTGTTGTTAAACTTGGAAGAATTGCTGGGCAGTTTTCAAAACCAAGAAGTGCACCAACTGAAAAACAAGGGGATAAAGAATTACCAAGTTATTTAGGTGACAATATCAATGCAATAGATTTTACTGAAAAAGCTAGAAGACCTGATCCAAAAAGATTATTTAAAGCTTATTCGCAGTCAGCTTCTACTCTTAATTTACTTAGAGCATTTTCAAAAGGAGGTTTTGCTGATTTAAATAAAGTTCATTTGTGGAATTTAGATTATATTAAAAAAAGTCCTCAAGCTAAAAAATTTAAAGAACTAGAAGATAAAATTGCTGATGCCTTAGGTTTTATGGAAGCGTGTGGAATAACATCAGATTTTAATAACAGAATGTATACAGTTAATTTTTGGACATCACATGAGGCTTTACACTTACCATTTGAAGAAGCTATGACCAGAGTTGACTCTACTACTGGGGAATATCACGATACATCTGCTCATTTTGTATGGGTTGGTGACAGAACTAGACAATTAGATGGTGGACATGTAGAATTTTGTAAAGGAATTGAGAATCCAATAGGAATAAAGTGTGGACCAACTTCAAAACCTGATGAAATTGCAAAAATTTGTGAGGTTTTAAATCCAAAAAATGAAAAAGGTAAAATAACTTTAATTTCAAGATTTGGTCATCAAAATGTTGAAAAGTTTTTACCAAAACTAATTAGAGGAATTAAGAAAGAGGGATTAAACGTTGTTTGGTCATGTGATCCAATGCATGGAAATACGATTAAATCTACTACTGGTTTTAAAACAAGACCTTTTAATGATGTTGTTAAGGAAGTAAAAAATGTTTTTGGGGTTCATCAATCAGAGGGTTCGTATGCAGGTGGTTTACATATCGAAATGACCGGACAAGATGTTACAGAATGTACTGGTGGAGCTAGAAAAATATCTGATGCAGACTTATCAAGCAGATACCATACACATTGTGATCCAAGATTAAACTCAGAGCAGGCTATTGAGCTAGCTTTTTTAATTTCAGATGAGATCAAAAAGAATACCAGCTATTCTAAAAATGCCATTCAAGCGGCATCTTAAGCCATTGTTTTAGGAAAAATAATTATTAAATATATTGCTATGAAATCGTCTGAAAAAGTAAAATACATATCAAATTGGATAAAAACCTATGTTGATAAAATGCCAAATAAGGCAGAGTCTTTAGTTATAGGTATTTCTGGTGGTATAGATTCATCTGTATCGAGTACATTGAGTGCTATGACAGGTTTAAAAACTATAGTTTTAACTATGCCAATAAAACAAAAAGAAAATCAGCATGATTTAAGTTTGAAACATCAAAAATGGTTAACACAAAATTTTAAAAATGTAGAAGCTCACACAATAAGCTTAGACAACTTGTTTGAAACATTTTCAACAACACTTAACAAATTTGATAATGAACATGGTTATGCAAATTCAAGAGCAAGATTAAGAATGACTACTCTTTATCAAGTAGCCGCTGCCAATAAGGGTATCGTTGTAGGCACAGGTAACAAAGTTGAAGATTTTGGTGTTGGTTTTTACACGAAATATGGTGATGGGGGAGTAGATATTTCACCCATTGCTGATTGTAATAAAACTGAAGTTTGGGAACTAGGTAAAGAATTAGGAATATTAAAAGAAATTATTGATGCTCCTCCAACTGATGGTCTTTGGGATGATGGAAGAACTGACGAAGGACAGCTAGGATTTAATTATAATGAATTAGAAGAGGCAATGATCAATCCCGACTCACCTCATAGAGCAGAATACGAAAAGATAAGAAAACAAAATTTGCATAAAATGGACCCCATTCCTGTATGCAAAATTCCAAGTTAATCAATTAGATTAACAAATCCCAAAATAAGGTATATTTCTTAATCAACTATAATGGATATTTATTTAACAAATAATTTAACTAATAAAAAAGAACAGTTTGTTCCTCGAGATAATAAAGAAGTAGGAATGTATGTTTGTGGTCCAACTGTTTATGATGATCCTCATATTGGAAATGCTAGACCATTAGTTATATTTGATATTTTATATAGACTACTAAAAAATAAATTTAAGAAGGTTAAATATGTAAGAAATATTACGGACATAGATGATAAAATTATTAAATCGTCTCAAGATCAGAATATATCTACAAAAGAATTAACAGAAAAAATAACAAAAAGTTTTTTAGAAGATTGTTCCTATCTAAATTGTGAAAACCCATCGCATCAACCTAAAGCAACTGAACATATAGATTTAATGATCGAAATGATTGGTGAATTATTAAAAAAGGGTTTCGCTTATGAAAATAACAAACATGTTTATTTTGAGGTTAAAAAATTTTCTGATTATGGAAAGTTATCAAATAAAAAATTAGAGGATTTGATAGCTGGTTCAAGGATTGAAATAAGTGATAATAAACAAAATTCTGCAGATTTTGTCTTATGGAAACCTTCAAAAAGCCATGAACCCTCATGGAACTCACCATGGGGAAAAGGTAGGCCTGGTTGGCATTTAGAATGTTCAGCTATGTCAAAAAAGTTTTTAGGTAATGAGTTTGATATTCATGGCGGAGGAATAGATTTATTATTTCCTCATCATGAAAACGAAATCGCTCAATCAAGATGTGCAAATGAAACTAGTACTTTTGCAAATTACTGGGTTCATAATGCTTTTATAACGATGTCAAATGAAAAAATGGCTAAGTCTCAGGGGAATATTTTAAAAATAAAAAGTTTTCGAGAAAAAATAAGTGGTCAGGTTCTTAGATTAGCTTTAATGAGTGCTCATTATAAGCAACCATTAGATTGGAATGATAAACTTTTAAGTGAATGTGAAAATACTCTCAATAAATGGTATCGTGTATACTCAAATAATTTTAAAATTACCAAAATCTCTGACGAAATTTTAAAACCTTTGTTTGATGATCTGAATACTCCAGGATACATCGCCAATTTACACCAACTTTATGAAAAGGCATCAAAAGGTCATGATCCAAAACTATTTGTCTCTGCATGTCAATTTGTTGGATTATTAAATGAAGATTACGAAAATTGGCAACAATATAAAAAGGATAAAGCTTCAATTAATGAAAACGACATATTAAATAAAATTGAGTTAAGAAATAAAGCTAGGAAAAATAAAGATTATGAGGAAGCTGACAAAATAAGAAATGAGCTTTTAGACAAAGGTGTTTTAATAGAGGATAAAGATGGTAAAACAATTTGGAAATTTAAATGAGTAAAGAACGATTATATATATTTGATACTACATTAAGAGATGGTGCTCAAACTCAAGGTGTAGATTTTTCACTTGAGGATAAAGAAAAAATTGCATTTGCATTAGACTCTCTCGGTGTAGATTATATTGAAGCTGGTTGGCCAGGAGCAAATTTAACAGACACAGAGTTTTTTCAAAAAAAACATAGCTTCAAAAATGCTAAACTCACTTCTTTTGGAATGACAAAAAAAACTGGACATAGTGCAGACAATGACACTGGCTTGTCAGCAATAATAAACTCTAATACTCCAGCAGTTTGTTTAGTAGGAAAATCTTGGGATTTTCATGTTGATGTAGCACTTGGTATATCAAATAAAGAAAATTTAGAAAATATAAGTGAAAGTGCTAAGCATTTTGTTAAAGCTAAAAAAGAATTTATGTTTGATGCTGAACATTTTTTTGATGGTTACAAAGCAAATTCTAAATATGCGATAGAGTGTATTAAATCCGCTTATGATAATGGTGCAAGGTGGATAGTTTTGTGTGATACAAATGGAGGAACATTACCGCATGAGATTACTAAGATTGTGACTGAGGTATCAAAGATTATTCCTGGTAAGAATTTAGGCATCCATGCTCATAATGATACTGGAAATGCAGTAGCTAATTCTTTAGCCGCAGTATTATCAGGTGCTCGTCAAGTGCAAGGAACTATCAATGGTTTGGGTGAGAGATGTGGAAATGCAAATCTAATGTCTTTAATACCAACATTTTTTTTGAAAAATGATTTTTCATCAAAATTTGAAATTGGAATTAAATCTAAAAATATTAAAGATTTAACCAACTGCTCTAGACTTTTAGATGAAGTTTTAAATCGAAAACCAAATATGCATTTACCATATGTTGGAGCAGCAGCTTTTTCACACAAGGGAGGTCTACATGTATCTGCAGTACAAAAAGATCCCAAAACTTATGAACACATAAATCCTAATGAAGTCGGAAATATGAGAAATATAGTTGTTTCAGATCAGTCAGGTAAATCTAATATTATCTCTAGATTGAAAACAATAAACATAGAAATAAATGAAAACGATCCAAAAATTAAAAAACTTTTAAATGAAGTTAAGGATAGAGAATTCATTGGCTACAGTTACGATGGAGCCGATGCTTCATTTGAATTATTAGCTAGAAGAATTATTGGAGAAATTCCAAGATATATATCGATTAATGAATATGATGTTTCTGTAAAAAAAAGTAAATCTGGAGAAATAGTTTCTTCTGCAAAAGCTCAATTAGAGGTTGATGGAGAAAAAATTATTTGTGAAGGAGAGGGCAATGGACCAGTTAATGCCCTCGATAACGCTATAAGACAAAATGTTGATCGACTAGCGAAATATTCAAAATATTTAAAAGATTTAAAATTAGTTGACTATAAAGTCAGAATTTTAAATACGGGTACTGAAGCTGTTACTAGAGTATCAATTGAAAGCACAGACTCTAAAGGAAAAAATTGGTTTACTATTGGTGTATCTACAAACATAATTGATGCTTCATTTAAAGCATTAATTGATAGTTTAGATTATAAACTATTTAAAGATAACGCCCCTGCTAGTAAATAAATGAGTAAAAATCATATCTCTTTTATTCTTCACAAACCTCAATTATCAGAAAATATTGGTGCATGTGCTAGAGCAATAAAAAACTTTAACTTTAAGAAACTAATATTAATTAATCCAAAACCAATTTTTCCTAACGATAAAATTTTAGCTACTTCTGTTGGAGCCAAAGATATTATTACTCAAAGCAAAAAGTACGATACTCTAGAGCAAGCCCTTGGTAAAATTGACATTGTTATTGCTACATCAGCAAGATTTAGGAATAAAAATATTAAACACATTAATTTAAAGGATTTAGAAAAGATAAATTTTAAAAAAAAAATTGGTTTTTTATTTGGTTCTGAGGCATCAGGTTTATCTAATGAAGAGATTAGTTATGCTAATTACACCCTACAGATACCAACTAACCCTGATTTTAAATCTCTTAACTTGTCTCATAGTTTAATAATTATTGCCCAATATGTGGCTAACACTATTAAATTAAAAGGTGTTCCGTTTAAAAAATCAAAAAAAGTTAAATCTGCAGGTAAAAAAGAAATTCAATCAATGTTGAGCCTTTGTATTAAAAATTTAGATGAAATAGATTTCTTCATGCCTAAAGAAAAGAGACCAAAAATGCTTGAGAACTTAAGAAATATTTTTTATAAAATGGACTTGTCTGACAAAGAAACACGTATTTTATCAAGTGTATTTGCTAGTTTGAGTAAAAAACGTTGATTGACAAAATAAGGAGTAAGTTTATAACCGCCTCTATTAAATGACAAAAAGATTAAACTCTAAACATAAAGTAGACAGAAGACTAAAAGTCAATCTATGGGGAAGACCCAAAAGTCCATTTAATACTAGAGCTTACGGACCAGGTCAGCATGGTCAATCAAGACAAGGTAAGCCATCAGATTATGGAATTCAATTACAAGCTAAGCAAAAATTAAAAGCTTATTACGGTAATATCAACGAAAGACAATTCAGGAATATTTATAAAAAAGCAAGCATGCTTAAAGGTGATACTAGTGAAAATTTAATTGGTTTATTAGAAAAAAGGCTAGATGCAGTAATCTATAGAGCAAAGTTCTCCACAACGATTTTTTCAGCAAGGCAATTGATTAATCATGGTCATGTAAAAGTTAATGGCAAAAAAGTTAATATAGCTAGTTATTCTGTAAATGAAGAAGACTCAATTGAAATAAGAGATAAATCTAAACAATTAGCTATCATCGATATAGCCTTAGCTAGCAAAGAAAGAGAAACTCCTGAATATATTCAAATGGACGAAAAAAATAAAAAATTTAAGTTTGTTAGAACACCAAAACTTGAAGAAGTGCCTTATCCAATAGTTATGGAACCTAACTTAGTAATTGAATATTATTCAAGATAAAATTATTTTTTATAATTAATACCTTTATCATCGAAAACTTTTTTAATTTCACCACTCTCATACATTTCTTTGATAATATCGCATCCTCCAACAAATTCTTTCTTTATATAAAGTTGAGGTATAGTTGGCCAATCACTAAATACTTTTATTCCTTCTCTTAATGTTTGATCTTCTAAAACATTAACAGCTTTAAAGTTAACTTCTAAAATTTTTAGTATATTGGTAACTGCCATCGAAAAACCACATTGAGGAGCATCTGGTGTACCTTTCATAAATAAGCAAATTTCATTATTATCAATATGATTTTGTATTAAATTCTTTACTTTATCATCCATTATTGTTCCTTTGTTTTAATTGCTAAAGCATGCAGTTCATTACCCATTTTACCTTTTAACGAATCGTATACCATTTTATGTTGTTCAATTTTACTTTTTCCAGAAAATTTTGCAGATGTTATGGTTGCTGAGTAATGATTATTATCTCCAGCTAAATCTTGAATTTCTATTGAAGCATCGGGTAAAGCTTCTTTGATGTGTCTCTCTATTTCTTTTAAATCCATTGCCATTATGCACTCATAAAATTAGTTAACCAATTATTATTATAAGATTTTAATTCGTCAATTGTAACTTTTGTCTTTTGATTAATTATCATATCTTTTTCAATAATGATGCCTAATTCTTCGTGATAAACTGAATTTTGATCTAAAATTTTTGTAACTTCTTTTAAATCTTTAGGATTTATCTCTATTATATATCTTCCTTGATCCTCTGAAAAAAGGTAATCAATTTCGTTAATCAAATTTTTAGATTTATTAAATTTAATACCTTTATTACCCTTTATAGCCATTTTGCTCACTGCAGTTATTATACCACCTAGTGAGATGTCATGAGCACTTTTTATATGACCTTTCTGTATTAAATTTAATAGTGACTCACCGTTATTTTTTTCATTAAACAGATTAACCTCTGGTGGAGGGCCATTTTTTTCATCTAAAATTGATCTAGCAAAAAGGCTTTGATCAATATGTCCTTCAGTTTTTCCAATTACCATAACTATATTATTAATTTCTTTAAAATTCATAGTAACCATTTTGTTGTAATCTTTTATTAGTCCAACTCCACCAATAGAAGGTGTTGGTTTGATTCCTATTTCCTTTGTTTGATTATAAAAAGAAACATTTCCTGAAACGACAGGAAAATTTAAGTACTCACATGCCTCTCCAATACCTTGAACACATTCAACGAATTCACCCATGTTATCCTCATTTTCTGGACTTCCAAAATTTAAACAATTAGTTATTGCTATTGGCGTAGCACCAACAGAAATTAAATTTCGCCAACTTTCTGCTACTACTTGTTTTCCACCAGTTAAAGGGTGCGCCCAACAGTAAACTGCTGATGAGTCTACTGAAGCTGCTATTGCTTTATTTGTTCCATGAACTCTTACTACACCAGAGTCCCCTCCAGGTTTCTGAATTGTATCTCCCATAACTGTGTGATCATATTGTTGCCAAATCCATTCTTTGCTACATATATTTGGGTTTGATAAAACTTTTTTTAAAACATCTTTAATTTTTAGACCGTTTAAAGAATCCTTTTTTATTTTATTTTTTTTTGGCAATTTTGATTTTTTCCATTTTCGATCATACATAGGTGAGTTTTCAACCAATGTATTAACTGGAATATTCGCAACTTGTTTATCGTCAAAAAATAATTCAATATTTTTTGTATCAGTAGTTTTACCAATTATTGCAAAATCTAAATTCCATTTATCGAATATTTTTTTTGCTAATTCTTCTTTACCATTTTCTAATACAATCAACATTCTTTCTTGACTTTCAGAAAGCATAATTTCATAAGGTGTCATCTTAGTTTCTCTACAAGGAATTTTATTTAGATTTATTTCAACTCCTAAATTCCCTTTTGATGCCATTTCAATACTTGAAGATGTAAGACCTGCTGCACCCATATCTTGAATAGCAATAATAGAGTCACCGGCCATTAATTCCAAACATGCTTCTAAAAGAAGTTTTTCAGTAAAAGGGTCCCCAACTTGAACAGTTGGTTTTTTTTCTTCAATCTTTTCATCAAAACTTGCGGAAGCCATGCTCGCACCATGAATACCGTCTCTTCCAGTTTTTGAGCCCACATAAATCACTGGTTTATTTAATCCTGCTGCTTTTGAATAAAATATTTTATTTTTTTTAACCAACCCTAAAGTCATCGCATTTACCAAAATATTTCCATTATAAGAGCTATCAAAAGATGTTTGACCTGCTATTGTAGGAACACCCATACAGTTACCATAACCTCCAATTCCATGAACAACACCTCTTAAAAGATTTTTAGTTTTTTTATGTTGGGGAGAACCAAAATGAATTGAATTTAAATTTGCTATAGGTCGAGCACCCATTGTAAAGACATCCCTCATAATTCCACCTACTCCAGTAGCTGCTCCTTGATAAGGTTCTATGAAAGAAGGGTGATTGTGACTTTCAATTTTAAATACTATTGCATCACCATCTTCAATATCTATTACACCCGCATTCTCGCCTGGTCCTTGAATAACTTTCTTTCCTTTAGTAGGTAATTTTTTTAAATGAAGTCTTGATGATTTATAGGAGCAATGTTCATTCCACATAGCTGAAAAAATACCAAGTTCAGTAATGTTAGGAGTTCTTTTTAATAGATCACAAATTTTTTTATATTCATCAGATTTAAGACCATGTTCTATGGCAATTTTCTCATTAACTGTCATTATTTTAAATTATTGATTAGATTTTTAAAAAATAAAGAACCATCTTCACCAGATAAACTTTGATCAATCATTCTTTCAGGATGCGGCATCATTCCTAAAACATTTTTTTCTTTATTGAATATGCCTGCAATATTTTTAATTGATCCATTTGGATTAAATTCGTCTACAGTTTTTCCTTCATCATTACAATAATAAATAGCTACTTGGTTGTTATCTTCAATTTCTTTTAGCTGATCCTTAGTACAAAAATAATTTCCTTCGTTATGTGCTATATGAAATTCAAATACTTCTTTATCTAGACTTTTAAAATAAAGGTTTTCTTTATTTTCAACCTTTACGTAAACATTTTTACAAATAAATTCTAAATATCTATTTCGCAATAAAACACCTGGAAGTAATCCTGTCTCAACTAGTATTTGAAAGCCATTACAAATACCCATTACTAATCCACCTGATTTTGCAAAATTAATTATAGAATGCATTATTTTAGATTTTGATGCCATGCTTCCACATCTGAGATAATCACCATAAGAAAAACCTCCTGGTAAAACAACAAGATCACTTTTTGGAAGTTCATGATCGTTATGCCAGACCATTTTATTTTTAAATCCAAATTTATTTAAAGCTACATCCATATCTCGATCACAATTTGAACCAGGAAAGGTAATAACAGATGATTTCATTAATTATTGTGTCTCAATAATTTTATAATTTTCAATAACTAGATTTGCTAAAAGTTTTTTACACATATCCTCAACTATAACTTTGGCTTTGGTTGGGTCATTTTCATTTACATCAATCTCAAAGTACTTACCTTGTCTTACCTCGTTTACATCTTTGAAACCCATACCGTCTAATGTTTGATGAATCACTTTACCCTGGGGATCTAATACATCTTTTTTTAGAGTTATAATTGCTGAAACTATCATTTATTTTTTTTCTTAACTGAAGATAGTTGAGTTACGTTGACAGCTGAAACATTTGATTGCTCATGAAGTATACCTAGTCTTTTTGCTACTTCTGTATAAGCTGGGATTAAATCACCTAAATCTTTTCTGAATCTGTCTTTATCTAACTTCTTATCAGTTATAGAGTCCCATAATCTACAAGTATCAGGACTTATTTCATCTGCAAGAATTACTTCATTTTTACCATTTAACTTAACTCTTCCAAATTCTAACTTGAAATCAATTAACTTAATTCCAATTCCTCTAAACATTCCAATCATAAAGTCATTTATTCTTAAAATCATTTTTTTAACTTTTTCTATTTCTTTTTTATTTGCCCATTCAAAAGCATAGATATGTTCTTCTGCAATCAGAGGATCACCAAGACTGTCATCTTTTAGGCAATATTCAATAAGAGGCTCCTTTAACACAGTACCATCTTCGATGCCTAATCTTTTAGTAAGAGAGCCTGTAGCAACGTTTCTTACTATGAATTCAATTGGAATTATTTCAACCAACTTTATGATTTGTTCCCTCATATTTAATCTTTTAACTAAATGATTTTTGATACCAATTTGAGATAAATTTGAGAGGATATGTTCAGAAATTCTATTATTTAAAACCCCTTTACCCTCAATAGTAGTTTTCTTTTGATTGTTAAACGCCGTTGCATCATCTTTGAAATACTGAATTACTAAATCTTTATCTTGAGTAGCGTAAATTATTTTAGCTTTTCCTTCGTATAATTTTTTACCCTTTTTCATTATTTAAAAACTCTCCTAAAAATTAAATTCACGTTCTTAAAGTGTTTAGAATAACTAAAAATAGATTTTAACTTTTTTTGTGAAATATTATGTATTATATATTTATCAGATTGAATTACAGTAAATAAATCAAGATTTTCAGCAAAACATTTTTTTGCATAGCTCTGAACCATTTTATAAGATTTTTCTCTGCTTAAACCAGTTTTTGTAAGTTCAAGCATAAGTTCCTGAGAGAAAATTAAGCCTTTTGTAATATTAAGATTTTCTAACATTTTTTTTGGATAAACTATCATGTTATCTAAAATATTGGTTAACCTTACTAATGCAAAATCTAGAGTAATATTTGCATCAGGGCCTATATTTCTTTCAACACTAGAGTGTGAAATATCTCTCTCATGCCACAAGGCTATATTTTCAAGAGCAGGGGTCACGGCGCTCCTAACCATTCTTGCAAGACCTGTTAAATTTTCACTCAATATTGGATTCTTTTTATGTGGCATTGCAGAAGAACCTTTTTGATTTTTTGAAAAGTATTCTTGTAATTCATAAACCTCTGTCCTTTGCAAATGTCTTATTTCAATAGCCACTCTTTCAATTGAACCAGCAATAATACCTAGAACTGAAAAATAGAAAGCATGTCTATCTCTTGGAATAACTTGAGTTGAAATAGGTTCAATTTTTAAATTAAGCTTTTTTGCAACATGTTTTTCTACATTTGGATTAATATTTGCAAAAGTTCCAACCGCACCCGAAATAGCACACGTAGAAACTTCATCTATAGCAGCAACTAATCGTTTTTTATTTCTTTTAAATTCCTCATAAAAAGAAGCTAGTTTTAAACCAAATGTTATAGGTTCAGCATGAATACCATGACTTCTACCCATACAAGGAGTAAATTTATATTTCCTAGCTTGTTTTTTAAGAACTTTTAAAATTTGATCTAAGTCTTTTAGAATTATTTTTCCAGATTGAATTAACTGAATATTAAAACTTGTATCTAATACATCTGAAGAGGTCATGCCTTGATGAAGATATCTAGCCTTAATTCCTGCTTTTTCAGTAATAGAAGTCAAGAAAGCAATGACGTCATGCTTAACTTGGCTTTCAATTAGATGAATTCTTTTAACATTTATTCTAGCTTTTTTTCTTACTACCGAGGAAACACCTCTTGGTATTTGACCTAGTTTCTCCATTGCTTGTGCTGCAGCTACTTCAACATCCAGCCAAATTTTATATTTATTTTCCTCTGACCAAATATCAGTAAGTTCTTTTCGCGAGTATCTTTTTATCATTAATTATAAGTATGGGGGCTTAGAATAACCTTTAACAGATTCTGTAAAGATTTCATAACCATTTTCTGTAATACCTATTGTATGTTCAAATTGTGCTGATAAAGATTTATCTTTAGTTACTGCAGTCCATCCATCATTCAGCATTTTAGTATCATATTTTCCAGCATTAATCATAGGTTCAACAGTAAATGTCATTCCAGGCTTAAGTTCTGTTCCTGTATTTTTATTCCCATAGTGTAATATGTTAGGTAACTCATGAAATGTCGTACTAATTCCATGACCACAGAAATCTCTAACAACTGAAAAACCTTTTTTTTCGACATAGGATTGAATTTCATATCCAATGTCTCCAAGTTTAATTCCTGGTTTTAAAATCTGTATTGCTTTCATCATAGACTCGTAGGTTGCGTCTATTAAATTCTTTAGTTTTACTGAAGTTTGTCCAACACAAAACATTCTAGATGTGTCTCCATAATGATTATTTATAATTGCTGTAACATCAACATTTACTGCATCGCCTTCTTCTAAAATTCTGTCTTTTGAGGGTATACCGTGGCAAACAACATGATTAAGTGAAGTGCATAATGACTTGCTAAAGCCTCGGTAAAATAAAGGTGCTGAGTGTCCACCATTATCTCGAATGAACTCATATCCAAGTTTATCTATATATGCTGTTGAAATCCCTTCTTTGATATTATCAGTAAGCATATCTAAAGTTTGAGCTGCAAGTTTTCCTGCAATCCGCATTTTTTCAAATTTTTCAGAATAATCAGTCATTAATAATTTTTAATTTTTTTTCTATTAAAATTTCTTTTGAATTTATTTTACATCTATAAGCTAAAAAATTAACACCTGCCTTTTTTGCAGCTAAATAATTTCTATAATATTCGCTATCTATATCTTTCGCTATCTTAAATTTTTCCATATTTTGTATTTGAACAAGAAATATTAAGTATGATTTATAACCTTTTTTTATGGCATCAATAAGGGTAATTAAATGTTTCGAACCTCTTGTAGTAATTGCATCAGGAAATTCAGCAGTTTTTTCATCTCTAAAAAGTGTCACATTTTTAACTTCTACAAAACTTTTTTGACTATTTTTTGCAATAAGAAAGTCAAATCTAGTTTCTTTATTAAAAAAAACCTCAGGTTTAATTGAATCGATATTTTCTAATTCTTTTATTAAATTATTGGATAAGCCATGACTTACAATTTTATTAGCCATATGAGTATTTACACCAACCAAATTCTTTTTTGCTCTTATTATTTCAAGACCGTATTTCAGTTTTCTTTTTGGATTACTATTTTTAAGGAGATAAACTTCGTTACCTTCATCTAGAAGACCCTTCATTGAACCAGTATTTGGACAATGAGCTGTTACGATTTCATTTTTTAATTTAACATCAACAAAAAAACGTTTATATCTTTTGATTAATTTGCCTTTTATTAAAGAATTGGTAAATTGCATAATTAAATTATACATTTAAAAATGAAAAATAACACAAAAGTAAATGCCGCTATATTAATTATAGGTAATGAGATTTTATCTGGAAGAACTCAAGATACTAATACAAGTACATTAGCTAAATGGTTAAATTCAATGGGTGTTAAAATAAGTGAGGTAAGAGTTATTCCTGATATTGAAATAATAATAGTTGATACTCTTAATCTCTTAAGAAAATCAAATAATTATGTTTTTACCACTGGTGGTATAGGCCCAACCCATGATGATATTACTGCTAAGTCAGTTTCAAAAGCTTTTGGTTTAACATATGAAATTCATCAAGAAGCTTTTGAAATTCTTAAAGCATATTACAAGCCAGGTGAATTCAATGATGGTAGACAAAAAATGACATGGATGCCAAAAAATGCAAAATTAATTTTAAATCCCACTAGTGGTGCACCAGGTTTTAATGTTGAAAATGTTTTTTGTCTTCCTGGAGTTCCTTCAATTTTAAAATCCATGTTGGGTGGATTAAAAAATAGAATTATAGGAGGAGAGCCTATTTTAAGTCATACCGTTAACCTAAAAACTGTTGAGAGTGAAATTGCAAATTCTTTATCAAAGGTTCAAGATCAAAATAAAGATGTAGAAATTGGCAGTTACCCTTTTTTTCATGCAGGCAAATTAGGAGTTTCTATTGTTATTCGCTCAGAAAACCAATCTGAAATTGATCATTGTAGCGCTCAAATTTTAGAATTTGTTAAAGAAAAAAAAATTGAAATTGTAGATCGATAAATGCTTTATTTTGCTTATGGTAGTAATTTAAATCATTTTCAAATGAAACGAAGGTGTAAAGACAGTGTTTTCCTAAAAAAAATTAACCTAAACAATTTTAGATTAACTTTTAGAAGTAAGTATAGGGCTGCTGACATTGAACCTAAGAAAAACTTTAAAGTCGTTGGAGGGCTGTTTGAAATATCAAAAAGTGATGAAAAAAAATTGGATATTTATGAGGATTATCCAATTCTCTATAAAAAGTATTATTTTTATTATTATGGCAAAAAAGTAATGACATATACTATGGTTAACAAAACTACCTTTAAATACCCTACAGAGAGATACTTAAATATTGTCAAAAAGGGTTATAATGACTGCAAACTTGATAAAAAATGTCTTTTAGAGGCACTTAGAAATTAAGGTATTTTAAATATCTCAATAAAATCAATACTTTTTTGTTGTATTATTGCAACATTTAAGTTTTTTTTGCTTTCATCCCAAATAAAAGAGGATTTTTAATTTGTAGAATCAACATAATTAACTATGGTGCTTTCATTACGTAAATAATTAATTATTTAAATAAAGAAGGTTAAATATGAATAAAATAGTATCGATATTGTTCGCTTCGATTATTTTTACCACTTCAGCTTATGCTGGTGGACTTATTGGTCTAAAAGTTGGTAATGGTGAATTAGAGGCTACAAGAGCGACAATTGTGAATACACCAGCTACTTTAAATGAAGCTGCTGATACACAAAACGTTGATCATTTATATGGTGCGATTTTTGGAGAGCTTAATATTAATGACGGCCCTTTAAATTTGGGTTTTGAACTTGTTCCACTATCTGGAACAATTTCAGTTGCAACTGACAATACAGATGCAAGTGCTGAAGTAGGCAATCTAAGAACAATCTATGCTTTGGCTGCAAGAGAAGTTGGTGGTGGTTCAGTTTACGCTAAATTAGGGTACTCAGAGGCAGACATTGATAATGCTAAACAAAGCAATGGAACGACGACTATTACGTCTTTTAGTGACGCATTAGAAGGTCCAATGATTGGAATTGGTTTTCAAACTGGTGAATACAATGGATTAGTATTTAGAGCAGAAGCGACTTTAACTGAATTTGACGATGTAGAAGTTAAAACGACTGACGCTGACGGTTTAGTAGAAACTAAAAAAGCTAATGATGTAGAATTTCAAACGTTTACTCTTTCAGTAGCTAAAGCGTTTTAAGTTATATATTACACAATTTTAAAAAAGGACCCTTAGGGGTCCTTTTTTTTTGTATCAAGAATTATTTAATTGATTTATTTTAAAGTAAGTACACAGTATATTTAGAAGATACTTCCTTAATCAAATGAATGATAAAATTTATCAAAAAAATCCAATACTTGTTTATTTAATTTTAAGTATATTATTTGTAATAACTGTTCAGCAGTTTGATCTTTATAAGGGAAATGCAGCTCACTTAATACATTCAATTAAATTTTTTGAAAGTAATAAATTACAAAATGATTGGATTGCTAACCAAGAAAATCATTTACCTCTATTTAGTTATTTTAACTATTTTTTAATAAAATTTTTTTCCAAAAATGGAGCTTACGTTATACACTCAATCTTATTAGGAATATGTCCATTTTTTTTATTCCTTATTTCAAAAAATCTATTTCCAAAAATAGAAAATATAGATTTTTGTATAATTTGGTTTTCAATTTTTATATTTATTTTTCATGAAAATAGCTTTTTTTCTGGAGTTGCCGGTCAAAGTGTTATTGATGTAGGATATCAACCTGCTAGCTTTGGAACACTTATTTTTATAGGCATTTATCTTTTTTTAATTAAAAAAAATTTTTTAAGTATTTTTTTTATATGTTTGGCAGCATCTTTTCATCCTACCTATGTTCTTCATACGGGGTTCTTAATTCTAGGATTTCTTACATATTTTATTATGTCAAAAAAATATTTTGATTTTTTTAAGACAATAATATTTTATATAATTCTTATTTTACCTATTACAATATTCATAATAACTAATTTCATAATGATTGACAAAAATTTAGTTTTAATTGGTCAAAAAATCTTACTAGAAAGAATTCCTCATCATGCAAATATACATCATTGGTTTACTTATAAAGACATTATCTCTTTGTTAATTTATTTTTTTGCCTTATTTTTAGTAAGAAATAATTTTAAATTTTTTGTTATATTTAGTGTTTTTGGCTTTTGTTCAATCTTTTTATCTTTAACTCAATATTTTTTGATTAATAACTCTCTTGCATTAACATTTCCTTGGAGATCGTCGGTATTTATAATTCCAATTTCTTCGTTAATTATAGTGTCTTACTTTATTAACAAAATAAAACTTGAGGGTATAAAATTAAGATTATTTTCTTTAAGTCTAATTATAATAACAAGTTTATTATTTGGTCTAAAATCTCATTATATAAAAGATATTAACTCAAAATTTGATCAAAAACTTAAACTTGTAAATGATATTAAAAAAAATTTTTCGTCTATTGAAAGAATAATAATACCTATTAATCTAGATTATATTCGAATGAATACTGGTTTACCAATTTTTATAGATTGGAAACATCACGCCTTCAGATATGACCAATTAATTGAATGGAAATTAAGAATAAATTTAGTAAATAACTTTTATGGTAGTAAAACTTATGAAGATCAGCTTAAAAGTTTAAAAAAAATTCAAGAAATTGAATACAATTCTCATATACTTATCAAAAAGGATAAGCTAAGAGTTGAATGTAATGATCTTATCAACCATGAAATATTTATGCTTGTTAACATTAAAGAATGTTACCCTGGTGAATTGTAATTCTCAGTTATTAAATTTATAAAAGAAAAAAATTATAAAAGAAGATTGATGAATATTTTATTTTGTAGATATTAAATATTTTTAATATCATTTTGAACCATAATTTTAACTAATTTTTTAAAATTCGTTTTTGGCTTCCATTTCAAGAGTTTACGAGCCTTTGTATAATTACCTTTTAAATTTTCAACATCATTGGGTCTATAATAATACTTAATTGATTTAACAACTATCTTTTTATTTTTTTTATTGATTGCAACTTGATTTATTCCACTACCTTTAAATATTAGCTTCACACCAATATTATTAAAAGCTTCAATTAAAAAATCTTTTACACTGTAAGATGTATTGGTGGCTATTACAAAATCCTCAGGTTTTTTGTATTGTAAAATCTTCCATATTGCCTCCATATAATCTGGCGCATATCCCCAATCTCTTTTTGCAGATAGATTACCTAAATATAAAATTCCAGATTTATACTTATTATATTTGGCAACAAATCTAGTTATTTTTCTTGTAACAAATGTTTCACCTCTATTCTCTCCCTCATGATTGAATAAAATTCCATTACATGAAAAAACTTTATAAGCATCTCTATAATTTCTTGTTAACCAATAAGATAATAATTTTGAGGATGCATAAGGGCTTTGAGGCTTAAAATTTGATTTTTCATCTAGAGATTTACCATTTAAAGTCCCATACATTTCTGATGTAGCAGCGTTATAGAATTTTATTTTTTTTCCTTTAAAGTTTCTTATAATTTCTAAAATATTTAGTGCTCCAAGACTATCCACAGTAGTTGTGTAAACAGGCATTTCAAAACTAATCGCAACATGACTTTGAGCTGCAAAATGGTATATTTCATCTGGTTTTGTCTCTGAAATTATTTTTAAACAACTCAAAGCATCAGTTACATCACCATAGTGAAGATAAAGTTTTTTATTTTTTGTAAATTTATCTTGGTAGATTCTATCTAATCTTTCAGTAGCATTTAATGTTGATGTTCTTCTTTTAATACCATGAACAATGTAACCTTTTTTTAAAAGATATTCTGCCATCAAAGAACCATCCTGGCCAGTAATCCCTGTAATTAGAGCTACTTTTCTTTTAATTTTCATAAATTAATATATTAACAAATATCATGAATGTTAAAAATATCAAATTTAAAAGAGTAACAATTTTATTGCCAGTCATTGATGAATATAAAAGTTTAATAAAAACTCTAAACATTTTACTTAAAAACAGTTCAAGAGAAATAAAACAAATAATAATAATTTTAGATAAGAAAAAATCATTAATAAGAAGTATTGAACTTGTAAAATTACTATCAAAAAAAAATAAAAAAATTAAGATTCTATTCCAAAGTCGACCCAAACTTGGTGGAGCTTTTATAGATTCAATTAAAATGATTAAAACCTCTCATGCAATAATAATGTCGTCAGACTTAGAAACTGATCCATATATTGTTAAGAATATGATTAAGTTATCTAGAAAGTATCCTTCTCATATTATCCAGGCTTCTAGATGGGGTGGAGGAAAAAATTATTTCAAAGATTATGGCTTTATTAAAATGGTTTTTAATTATTTTTTCCAAAGAATATTTTCTTTAATTTATAACGTAAATTGTAATGATCTTACATTTGGTTTCAGACTTATGCCTAGTATTTATCTAAAAAAAGAAAAATGGAAAATGTTAGATCATAGTTTTTTATTGGAAAGTGTATTAAAACCAATAATGAGAGGGGCTAAAATTACATCAATCAACTCAAATTGGAAAAAAAGAATTGAGGGAAAAAGTTATAATCAATTCTCAAACTATTTCAGGTACGTTTATATAGGAATTACAATCTATTTAAGTTATAAAACTAAGAAATGAAAAAGTTTATTGTCTGCACTTCAATTAATCCACCTACTCAAGCTATAAAAAAGTTCGACAATATTAAAGATTGGACACTCATAGTTGTGGGAGACTTAAAAACCCCAACAAACTACAAATTAAAAAATGGAATATTTTTAAATAAAAGAGAACAAAATCTTATAGACAAAAAACTTTCAGATTTAATTGGATGGAATTGTATTGAAAGAAGAAATTTTGGAATTTTATTAGCTAAAAAGCATAATGCGGACATAATTGCGTTAGTTGATGATGACAATATTCCATATAAAGATTGGGGTAAAAATTTACTTGTTGGGAAAAAAAAGTTTATAAACACGTATGAAGTTAAAACACCTGTCTTTGATCCGATAAGTGTAACAAAATACAAAAATTTATGGCATAGAGGATTTCCCCTTAATTTATTAGATCAAAGAAATGCAAAATTAGTTGGTAAGAAAAAAATAATGATTGATGTTCAAGCAGACTTTTGGGATGGAGATCCTGATATAGATGCTATCACCAGAGTTATATTTAAACCAAAATGTAAATTTGAAAAAAAAATTTTTCCGTTTCATAGTAAAAAGATCTCACCTTTTAATAGCCAAAATACTTTTTTAAGTTCGAATTTACTTAAGGACTATTTTTTATTTCCAGATCAAGGGAGAATGCATGATATTTGGGCAAGTTATTTTCTACAATATAGAAGGAAGATCAATGTTATTTACAATAAATCTAGCGTTATTCAAAAGAGGAATATTCATACAGCTGCTAAAGATTTATCTGATGAACTAATAGGATTAAAATACACTCCTACTTTAATTGATAGGATTATCAAAAAATCTTTTAATTACAAAAAATTTTTTTCTAAAAGATCAGTTTTAGCTTATAAACAATATCTTAAACATTTTTAAATTGAAAAAAAATACTAATATACTAATCACTGGTAGTAAAGGATTGTTGGGATCAGCAATAAAAAGAAAATTAATTGAAAAAAATTACAATAAAATATTATCACCATCTAAAAAAGTTCTCAATTTATTAGATTTAAAGAAATCTGAAAATTATTTTAAAAAAAAAAGACCTAAGATTATTTTTCATTGTGCTAACGCAGTTTATGGAATAAGTGGAAATTTTATTAATGGTTTTAAAGTTTTGAGTGATAATTTATTGATTAATACTAATATACTTTTACTTGCAAATAAATATAAAGTTCAAAAATTTTATTTCATCAGCAGTTCTGCTGTGTATCCTGAAAAAAAGAATTCCTCAAAATATTCTGAAAAAAATTTTTTAGATAGTGAACCCCATAAATCTGAATATGAATACGGTTTATCAAAGCGTATTATGTATTATCAACTAAATTCAATTAAAAACAAAGAATTTAAGTTTAAATACTTTATAATGAATAATCTTTATGGAATAAATGATAACTTCAAAATTGAGTCTTCTCATGTAATACCAGCATTAATACATAAGTTTTACCTCTCAAAAAAAAGATCATCATTAGTAAAAATTTTGGGTAATGGAAATAATTTACGTTGCTTTATGTATTCAGAAGATGCAGCAGAAGCTATTTACAAATCTTTGAAAAATAAAAAAAAGATAATCAATATTGGTTCTAACAAAGAAGTTTCAATATCTTATTTAGTAAAAACTTTATCTTACATTTTTAACTATGAAAAAATAAATTTTGTTAAAAGTAAATATAAACCTATTAAAAAAAGACGTCTAAACTTAACTATTTTAAAAAAAACAGGATTTAAGGAAAAATATAATCTTGAAAAAGGATTAAAAAAAACAGTCGAATGGTTTATAAAAAATTACAAAATTGTAAGAAAATAATTATTAATATTTATTAAAAAACAATCCTCATCAAATATTTGATAACCACATCGTTTCGAATGGTTTGAGTTGTAAATATTTTGTTTTTTTTATTTTTTTATTTGAATTTATAAGATTTTTCCAATGAATATAATTTTTATTTATTTTAGGAAATTGATTTTTAGAAGATAAATTAGTTACACAAATAATTATTTGTCTTTTATCTAAACTTTGTCTTTTGAAACCAAATATTTTAGGTCCAAAATTTATATAAGATCTTAATCCATTTGGATGAAAAGCTTTTTGCTTTCTTCTTATCTCTAATAAATTAGTAATACTTTTATAAAAAATACATTGCTTTGATTTTTTATCTTTAAGTTTATTAATTATATTATGATGACCCCATCTATATCTATTTATATCTCTTTTATTTCCAGTTATTATGTATTTAGCTTTATCATTTGAGGTTCCAAAAAGTGAATTGAAATATATTGCTGGCACTCCTTCAAAAGAAATCATAATCGAGTGAGCAGAAATAAATCTCTCTAAAAAGAATTTACCTTTTGGGTCATTGTCTGATTTTCTTAATGCATCAAAAACAGTAATATTTGCCTCATAAACCTTTTTTGATTTACTCTGAACTTTCCTATATGAAAATTTTGAACCATTTTTTTTTAGTCTTTTAAGAAACTTATTTTTGTTATCTTCATTAATAATACCTTCAACTGGTCTCATCCCTATACCATCATGTGAAGCAATGAAATTTAGATAACTATTTCCTTTTTTTGTTTGTGGTAAATTCTTATTCCAACTGTTGAGGTATGAGCTATTTTCAAATAAAAAACTATAAATTAATAGGGGAGGTAGAGAAAAATTATAAATCCAATTAGCTTCATCAGCATTTCCGAAATAACTTATATTTTCTTTTTCTGGTAAATTTGTTTCAGTAACAATAATACTTTCAACATTTAGAAAATTACAAATTATTCTTAAAAGCTTTATTATTTCATGTGTTTCTCTTAAGTTTATACATTTAGTTCCGCTCTCTTTCCAAAGGTATGCAATTGCATCTAATCTAAAGATTGTTACACCGTGATTTATAAGATTAATCATAATCTTTATGAATCGTAATAAAACTGCGGGATTCTTAAAATTCATATCCAATTGATCTGGACTGAAAGTTCTCCACAAATATTCTGGCTTTTTAAAAATATCAATTTTTTTAAGTAATTTGTGATCCCTAGGTCTAATTACTTTTGACACATTAAAATTAGAATTAACTGTTAAAAAATAATCTTTTCCAGGCTTTTTTTCTTTGAGAAAGTTTTTGAACCACAGACCTCTAGCTGATGAATGATTTATCACTATATCTGCCATCACATCAATTTTTTTTGAAAACTTTGTGATATCTGACCAATTACCAAGTCTACTATCAATTTTGTAATGGTCTTTTACTGCAAAACCACTATCACTACTTGAAGGATAAAAAGGTAAAAAGTGAACTGTATTAAAATATTTACTTAATTTTTTTTGAAAAAAACCTTGAAAATTTTTTAATAAGTGTCTTTGTGAGCTTGAAAAAACACTATCTCCATAACATATAACAATTGATGTTTTCTCTGAAATAATCTTTTTTTTTTTATTCTTTTTTTTATTAAATTTGTTAATTAATTTGGTTATTTCTTTGTAACACTCACTAATTTCAGTTTCTGATAAGTGATACTTATATATATTTTTAAGTTTAAATTTAATTTTTTTTTGATCTATCTGAGATAACATTAGCTATATTTTTTGTTATCTTCATTTACTGTTTCTTTTAATCGGGTTAGAAAATTTGGTATAGCACTCTTCACTCTACTCCAAGTTGGTATAAATGGTGTATCCATTGGATTTAATATAAAAGCTTCTCCAGCTTTCATTATATTAATTGCAAATAATTCTACAGCTTTTTCCTCTGTATGTGAGTCAAATTTTAATCCATTCATGTCCGCGTCACTTCTATATATATCAATTAGATCTAAGGCAGATCTGTAATAAGTAGCCTTAAGTGATCTAAATTTTTCTCTACTGAATGAATTACCTTGGGTAGCTAATTTCTTAATAAATGTTTTAATTATATCAATGGACATTCTTGATAGACCCTTAGTTTCGTCATCTATAGACAATACCTGGTGTTTGTGATCATAAGTATCAGCCAAATCTACCTGACAAATGTTTTGAGGAGAGAAGCTTCTTTGCATTTCAGATAGAATTCCCACTTCAATTCCCCAATCTGAGGATATTCTTAGTTCAGGCAAAACATTACGTCTAAATGAAAACTCACCAGCTAATGGATATTTAAACGATTTCATAAACTCTAAGTAATCACTTTTACCAATGGTTTTTTCTAAAGCCGTTAATAAGGGAAAAACAAGTAATCTAGCAACTCTTCCATTCATTTTATTATTAGCAACTCTTGGATAATATCCTTTACAAAATTCAAAGTTAAAAAGAGGATTTACTACTGGATAAAAAAGTTTAGCCAACATTCTTCTATCATAAGTTTTTATATCACAGTCATGGAGTGCTACTGAACGAGCTGTGTCTCTTGCTATTGACATACCAATACAATACCAAACATTTCGACCTTTACCCAATTCATTAGGTGCCAGATCATTTTTCTTTAATTCTTTATCAAGTTTTTTTAAACCTAGCCCATCATTCCAAAGAATTGAGAAAGGAGTTTTTAATTTTTTAAAAAATTTCCAAGCTTTTTTTGCTTGGTTTTCATTAGCCTTATCAAGACCTACAATGATATGGTCCAAATATTTGGTCTTACTAATCTCTTCAACTATATTGGGAAGTGCGGTACCTTCTAATTCTGAATAAAGACATGGTAAAATTAACTCCATTTTTCTTTCTTTAGAAAATTTAAGAAGATCTTTTTCAATTTCATTTGTCGACCTTGTACCAAAGTCGTGTAAGGTAGAAATTATTCCATTCTGGGAAAATTCACTCATTTTAAATCTTAATCACTATATCCTATTTTTTCTAGCGCCATTTTTATCACATCAGCCCAGCCCTCAGGTGATGGCTTGTTAGAAAATATAAGATTATCTATGTTAATTTTGTCTAGTTTAAATTGATCATTGAAAACTAAACATGGTACGTCGCTATTTTTTAACATTTCTAGATCATTATAGTTGTCCCCAACAGCAATAGTTTTAATTTTGTCCTCAGTCTTTTTCAAAATTTTAATTATTCTATTCATTGATTTTATTTTATTAATATTATCACACAAGTTTAAAACACGACCACCTTCCTGTAATGTTAGTGAGTTAGAGCTTAAAATTTTTAACAATTTATTTTTTTCAGAATTATTCCCATTAAACACAAAGGGCAGAGTGTACTTTCTTTTTAATGCATCCTTAAGTTTATCATCTTTTTGTCCAAATATTTTTTCTTGTGCTTTTTTACTTAGTTTAGAAATTTGAACGCATTTATTTATCAATTTTTCAGGAATCTTTTCATTAAAAATTTTTAGTAATTCCTCTTTTTCCCTACTAAGAATTATTTTGGTTGGAAAATTTTGGTTAATTAAGTTTAATCCATGAATAGCAGATCCATTTTCTGAAATAAATGGTAGCTTGGTACCGAGTTCTTCATTAAAATTTTCAATTTCCTTTTCAGTCTTACTAGAATTTGGAATGACAATTATTCCATTATCTAAAAGACTTTTGATATAATCTTTGATTGGATCGAATTTAAAAGTATCCCTATGTAAAAGAGAGCCATCTAAATCTGTAAAGATTAAAATTGTAGGTTTTTTTTTCATTATGAAAGAGCTAACATTATAATGTAATATAATGCATAATCATTAAAAATTAAATTATTATGACAAACGATAAATCTATAAAAATTTTAGAAAAGTATTTAGTAAATTCTGAAAATAATATGTCAGCATATGGGAAAGAACACCTATTAAATAAAAATTTTTACGATATTTACAATCCATTAAATAGCGGTACTTTTGAAAAATTAGATACAAAAACACAAATCAAATTTTATCTAAGTTTTATTTTTAGATTAATGCTTTATAAAAATGAATTATTCACAAAATTTTACAAAATTTATAAAAAATTAGCAAAAAAACAAAATAGATTATTGAATTTTGATTTAATCCGACATGCGATTATTTTAAGAATTTTAGATAAAAATAATGTTTTAAAAGGAAATGTTTGTACAATTGGTGATGGAAAGGCAACTTTTGTATCCGGATTGTTAGAAAACCCAAAAATAAATAAAATATTTTCAATAAATTTACCTCAAGCTTTAATACAAGATTACTTAATAATTAAAAAATATAATTTAATTGATCTTAATTTAATCAAAATAGTTGAACGAGATGAAGATATTGATGATAGTCATAAGTTATTTCTGATACCTGCTGAAAATAAAAAAATGCTTATAAAAAAGGATATCAATTTATTTGTAAATAAAGCTTCGTTTCAAGAAATGCCAATTACAGAAACTCATGCATATTTAGATATTATAAAAACAAATCAATCTTACCTGTATTCATTAAATCGTGAAGAAAAAAAAATGTATGATGGTGAAATTATAAATTATTACGATTTCAAAATTAGAGAAAAATCAAACAAAATTATTTTTGAGGAACAAGCGGATTTTTATAAATATTTTTATAGTTTGAAATTTCCATTTATACACAAAAAACAAAGTAAAATTATAAGTACCCTTGCTAAATTTTAATTAATCAAATTTTTCTAATAAAAAGTGAATTACTAAATTGTAGAAAAATACAAAACAAGAAATATAAAATAGAAAAATTATTCCTTTAGAATTAAAGATGTATCCAGTTGAGGTTAAAAGCACAATAAATAGGCTAATTGATAGAGCAAGCTTTGATTGTGATTTTTTTTTTAAGTGAGATTTAAAAATATTTTTTTTCATTGAGTATAATGATAATTAATAAAGATATTTATTCATCATTAATTTTGTCCTACTTGGACATTCCAACTGTTCATTAATGTTTGTAAAATCTTCAAATAAATAACAATTTTACTTATTGGACTTGTTCAATTATAAATATTAGCATAAACATTCATGAAATTCATTAATGCCCTCGTGGTGAAATTGGTAGACACAAAGGACTTAAAATCCTTGCCGCTTGCGGAGTGCCAGTTCGAGTCTGGCCGAGGGCACCACAAAAAATGAAAAAAATACAAATTATTTCTGACACAAATAAAAAATCGAGACAAATAAAATCTCAATTATTAAAAAAATTGAATAATAATAAAATTAGTAAATCAAATACTGTAATTGTAATTGGTGGTGATGGTTTTATGCTTCAAACATTAAAAAAGAATCAAAAATCCAAAAAAACCTTTTATGGAATAAATTCAGGTAATTATGGTTTTTTGATGAATAAGTTTTCCTCTAAAACAATTATAAAAAATTTATCAAAAGCAAATATGATTAGCATTTCTCCATTACAGATGATTGTTAAAAATAATAAAAATCAAACTAGAAAATATTTAGCAATTAATGAAGTTTCAATTTTAAGACAGAGTAGGCAAGCTGCTTCTTTATCTATTAATTATGGATCTAAACAACTTATTAAAAAATTAGTATCTGATGGTGTACTCGTTTCCACACCAGCTGGAAGTACTGCATATAATCTCTCAGTTCATGGACCTATCTTAAGTTTAAATTCTAAAAAATTATCAATTTCACCTATAAGTCCATTTAGACCAAGAAGATGGAAAGGAAAAATTGTCAACGATAAATCAAAAATAATAATTAAAAATTTAAATCCAAAAAAAAGACCCATAAGTGCTGTTGCAGATAATTTAGAGGTTAGAAATGCAAAAAATATAACAGTTAAAACTAATAAGAAAATTAAGTTTAATCTTTTATATGATAAAAATAGAAGTCTTCAAAATAAAATTAAATTAGAACAATTAAGAAATGAAACTTCATAAATATAGATAATGGATAGTTCAAAAAAACTAAAGGTTGGAATAATAGTTGATGATATTGATCAACCTTATCTAATTTATGACTTTTATAAAAAAAGTTTAGAAAGTAACTGTTATGATGTTGAGTACTTGATTATTCAAAAGTCTAATAATTTAAAAATTAAAAATTCTTTTAATAAATTATTAGATTATGTAAAAAAAAAAGGTATCAGAAGGTTTATCGACCGTTTATTTTTTGAATTCATTGATCTAATAGAAAGCAGACTAATAAAAAAAAATGATAAATTTAAAAAAGTTTTTCTGAAACATCCTATATCTAAATTCGATATTAAAAAAATTAATGTAATACCAGAGACTTCGTCATCAAATTTATATTATCACTATAAAAGTAATGATATAGCGAATATTAGAAATCTTAATCTAGATTTATTAATAAGAGGAGGAAGCGGTATTTTAAAAGGTGAAATTCTGAATGTATGCCGATTAGGTATTTTTTCATTTCACCATGGAGATAGTGATTTTTATAGAGGAGGTCCCCCAGGATTTTGGGAAGTTTATAATCGTGAGCCTTCCACTGGATTTATTATTCAACGACTTAATGAAGTATTGGATGGTGGCGATGTGATCTTTAAGGGAAATATTCCTACCTCTTTTTTATATAAAATAAATGTCTGCAAGCTTTATTTAAAATCAAGTGTTTTTTTACACAAAACTCTAGAAAATTTATCAAAGGCCAATAATAGGTTAGATTTTTATAAAAAAGAAACTTACAAATCTAAAATACATAAAATACCTACAGCTTATGTTTCGATTTTATATTTGTATAAAACCTTAATATTAGGGACAAGAAAAATATTAAACAAAATGTTTGGTCGCTCTTTGATGTGGAATGTTGCTTACCAATTTATCAATGAGTGGAAAAATCCAACTTTGAGCAAATCAATAATTATTAAAAATCCTAAAAATAGTTTTTTAGCCGACCCATTTGTTATAAAGTATAACAATAAAACAGTTATCTTTGTTGAGGATTATAGTTTTAAAAACTGTAAAGGAAAAATTTCTGCATATGAGATTAATTCAGAAAGTTACAAAAAATTAGGAACAGTACTTGAAGAAGAATTTCATCTTTCATACCCTTTTTTAATAGAAGACAAAGAAGACTTATATATGATTCCTGAAACTCATCAGACAAAAGATATCAGAATATATAGATGTACAGAATTTCCACTTAAATGGAAACTTCACAAAATATTAATAAGTGATATTAGTGCAGTAGATACAAATATTTTTAAATTTAATAATAAATATTGGTTGTTTACAAATTTAGATACATCAAATTCAAGTGACTATTCATCAGAATTACATATTTTTTATGCTGACAATATTGAGTCTTCTCAATGGAAACCTCATGCATTAAATCCAGTTATTTTTGATTCCAAAAAAGCAAGAAATGGAGGGATGATATATTCTGAAAAAAAACATGCTTATAGAGTTTTTCAAAAACAAGGATTTGATAATTATGGTGAGTCGATTGGTATTTCTAGAATTAAAACTTTAACAGAAAATGAGTACGAGGAAGAAATTTGTATGAACGTAATGCCAGATTTTTTTAAAAAGATTTCAGGTACGCATAGTTTTTCTTACAACTCTGGGGTCCTAGTTAACGATTTTGCAACTATCGAAAGTATATAAACTGAGTGGTGCCCCCGCACGGATTCGAACCGCGGACCTATTGATTACAAATCAATTGCTCTACCAGCTGAGCTACAAGGGCATATGCAACAACTATTTTGAATTTGCAAAATAATCAACTCTTTTTTTTTAAGTAGTTTAAATGATGAAATACAATAGCTGCACTATTTGATATATTCAAACTTTCTATTTTTCTATCTATCTCTATTTTAACTAAAAAATCAGCATATTTGGAAGTATGTTCGTGCATACCAAATCCTTCTGACCCAAATAGTAAAACATTGTTACCTTGCCATTTAATATCTGTAAAATCTTTATCACCACATCCATCAAAACCATAAACCCAAAAATTCTTATTTTTTAAATTTTTTAAGGTTGAATTGATATTTGATACTTCAAAAATATTCATATATTCCATAGAACCACTTGCTGCTTTATACATGAGCTTACTTTCATTTGGAAAGTTCCTTTCTTTGATTATTATTCCATCAATTTTAAATGAGGCTGCACTTCTAATTAACGATCCAATATTTCTTGGGTCAGTTACTCCATCCAAACAAACAAGAGTTGTTTCTTTTTTTTCTTTTATAAAATCTTTGAGAATTGGTTTTTCAATATGTTCAACCTCTGCCACATAACCTTGGTGTAACAAATTTTCCTTAGTGCTGTATTTATCTAATTCTTTTTTAGTCTTAAAATATACTTTAACATCTTCTAGAAGATTTTTTTTTGGACTTTTCCGATGAATATTTTTTTTACTTTCTTCAGTTAAAAAAACTCTTAAAACCTTCCTTTTTGGATTTCTTAATGCTTCTATTACGGCATGTTGACCAATAATAAAAAATGATGATTTGTTCATAAATTTACCCTAGTTTTACACGTTTTTTTGTATATTTTCCCATTAAATCACGTGTTGCATTTACATAAATAAAATATATAAAACGCATGTTGTTTGAAGCTTTATTGAACAGGGGACACTTCCCCAAAGGAGGGGTTCCAGAGCGGTCAAATGGGGCGGGCTGTAAACCCGTTGACTTCGGTCTTCGAAAGTTCGAATCTTTCCCCCTCCACCATTCGATAAAATTTTAGATAATACTGGAGTGTTACTCTTGGGGTTGTGCGGGTGTAGTTCAATGGTAGAACGCTAGCCTTCCAAGCTGGATGTAAGGGTTCGATTCCCTTTACCCGCTCCAAGATTAAAAATTATAAAAAAAAAGAAATGTGAGGAAATAAGTAATGTCAAAAGAAAAATTTGTAAGAAATAAACCGCATTGTAATATTGGTACAATTGGTCATGTCGACCACGGTAAAACAACTTTAACAGCTGCGATCACTAAGGTTTTATCTGAAACGGGTGGTGCGAAAGCTGTAGCGTATGATCAAATTGATAAAGCTCCAGAAGAAAAAGAGAGAGGGATTACAATTTCAACTGCGCACGTAGAATATGAAACTGAAAAAAGACACTATGCACACGTAGATTGTCCAGGCCACGCGGATTACGTTAAAAATATGATCACAGGTGCTGCCCAAATGGATGGTGCTATTTTAGTAGTTAACGCAGCAGATGGTCCAATGCCTCAAACTAGAGAACATATTCTTTTAGCAAGACAAGTTGGTGTTCCAGCTATATGTGTTTACTTAAATAAAGTTGATCAAGTTGATGATAAAGAAATGATTGACCTGGTAGAAGAAGAAATAAAAGAATTATTAACTTCTTACAAATTTCCAGGTGACAAAACTCCAATTGCCAAAGGTTCTGCACTTGCAGCGGTTGAAGGAAGAGATGATGAAATTGGAAAGAATTCAATTCTAGAATTGATGAAAAATGTTGATGCTTTTATTCCACAACCTGACAGACCAAAAGACAAACCTTTCTTAATGCCAGTAGAGGATGTTTTCTCAATTTCTGGTAGGGGTACAGTTGCGACAGGAAGAGTTGAGTCAGGTGTACTTAAAACTGGTGATGAAATTGAAATAATTGGTATTAGAGAAACTAAAAAATCAGTTTGTACTGGAGTAGAAATGTTTAGAAAACTTTTAGATTCTGGTGAAGCTGGTGATAATGTTGGGGTACTTTTAAGAGGTGTTGAAAGAACTGACATCGAAAGAGGTCAAGTTCTATGTAAACCTGGTTCAGTTACGCCACATACTAAATTTGAAGCTCAGGCTTATGTACTTAAAAAAGAAGAAGGTGGAAGACACACTCCATTTTTTACAAAGTATAGACCACAGTTTTATTTTAGAACAACAGATGTAACTGGAGAAGTAGAATTACCTGCTGGTACAGAGATGGTTATGCCAGGTGATGATGCTAAATTTACAGTTAAATTAATTACACCTATTGCGATGTCAGAAAAATTAAATTTTGCAATTCGTGAAGGTGGTAGAACTGTTGGAGCTGGAGTAGTAACTAAAATTATAGAGTAAGCTCTATATAGGAGTGTAGCTCAATTGGTAGAGCGCCGGTCTCCAAAACCGGAGGCTGAGGGTTCGAGTCCCTCCGCTCCTGCCAATTAAGAGTTAATTTTTTATGAAAAACCCGTTAAAATTTATTCAAGAAGTAAAACAAGAAGCTTTCAAGGTATCTTGGCCAACTGGAAAAGAAACACTTCAAGGTGCATTAATGGTTTTTGCAATGGCCGTTGTAATGTCATTATTTTTTTTACTTTTAGATCAAGTTTTAAAATTCTTTCTTGAGATTTTACTAAAGGTAAGTATTTAATGAAAAATTGGTACATAGTTCAATCACACTCAAGCTTCGAAAATAAAGTAGCTGGATTAATTAAAGAAGAGGCTGATAAGGCTAAAATTTCAGACAAATTTGAAGAAATCATTGTGCCTACTCACGATGTTACAGAAGTTAAGAGAGGCAAGAGAATTCAAAGAAAAAAGAAATATTTTCCTGGATATGTTCTAATTAAGAGTGAAATGGATAATAACATTTATCATATGATAAAAAATATAAAGAGAGTTAGTGGTTTTTTAGGAACAAAAGGAATGCCTGTTCCAGTATCTGACAAAGAAATTGATAAGATTTTAGGCCAAATAAAAGATGGTGTAGCTCAGCCAAAATCTGCTATAGAGTACGCAGTTGGAGAAAAAGTTCAAGTTATAGACGGCCC
Source organism: uncultured Pelagibacteraceae bacterium (assembly GCA_902521885.1). Lineage (GTDB taxonomy): Bacteria > Pseudomonadota > Alphaproteobacteria > Pelagibacterales > Pelagibacteraceae > Pelagibacter. The sequence goes on along the minus strand of CABYTJ010000001.1, from coordinate 17,867 downwards.
TTTTGCATCGTTTAGTGGAATGGTTGAAGAAATAGATGAGGAAAAATCTAGATTGAAAGTTTCAGTTTCTATATTTGGTCGACCAACACCTGTTGATTTAGAATATAATCAAGTGGAGAAAGCAAGTTAAAACAATGGCAGCGAAAAAAGAAATAAGTGGATTTATAAAACTTCAGATTAAAGGGGGTCAAGCTAATCCTGCACCTCCCGTTGGCCCTGCATTGGGACAACGTGGTGTAAACATCATGGAATTTTGCAAAGCATTTAATGATAAAACAAAATCATTAGCTGGTAAACCTGTTCCAGTAGAAATTACAGTCTATAAGGACAAAAAATTTGACTTTAAAATTAAGTCTCCACCTGCATCATTTTTTATTAGAGAGGCGGCAAAATTAAAAAGTGGCTCAAAAGAACCAGGAAGAAATATAGTTGCATCAATTTCAAAAAAACAAGCTGAAGATATAGCTAAACAAAAGATGGCAGATCTAAATGCAGTGGATCTAGAACAAGCAGTAAAGATTATTTCAGGATCAGCAAGATCAATGGGTATAGAGGTTAAAGAATAATGAAATCAAAAAGGTTTAAAAAACTTCCAGAAAAAACATCTGATCTACCATCAGAAATGATTGAAAAACTTTTACCTGTTGTAAAAAAAAATTGTACTACAAAATTTGATGAGTCGCTCGACATAAGTTTTCAAATCAATAACAAACAAAAGAAAAATGAAATTAATATTAGAACTGTAGTAAATCTTCCAGGAGGTACTGGGAAAAAAGTTAAAGTAGCAGTTGTTTGTGAAGATGCAAAATCTTCTGAGGCAAAAAGTGCTGGGGCAGATATTGTTGGTGGAGATGATTTTATTGAAAAAATAAAGAATGGTGAAATGAATTTTGAAAAACTAATTTGTACACCTACAATGATGATTAAACTGTCTAAGTTAGGTAAAGTTCTTGGACCAAAAGGCTTAATGCCTAATCCAAAACTAGGTTCAGTTACAGAAGATTTAAAAACAGCAATTTCAAATGCTAAATCAGGTCAAGCAGAAATTAGAAATGATAAAGATGGAAATATTGGTGTTAGTATTGGAAAAAAATCTTTTAATGATGACCAATTAGTTAAAAACTTTAACGCTGTGTTAGATTCACTAGAAAAAGAAAAATCTAACAATACGGTTAAAGGAGATTTAATAAAATCAGCATTTATAACCTCAACTATGGGTGTTTCTTATAAATTGAAATTAGGCAAAAACATTTAACTGTTATGATGAATAAAGAACAAAAGAAAAATTATATTACTGAGATGACGTCTCAATTTGAAAATAGTAAAGCAGTTATGGTCACTCATTATCAAGGTTTAACAATGGTCCAATTAGATGAATTAAGATCTAAAATGAGAGAGCATGGGATTATTTTTAAAATTACAAAAAACAGAATTACAAAAATAGCTTTAGAAAAAACCAAGTGTAAAGAATTATCCGATTTATTTACTGGACCAACAGCTGTTGCTTTCGGAGAGGATGCAATTATGTCTGCTAGAATTTTATCAAAATTTGCAAAAGATAATGAGAATCTCAAATTGATTGGTGGACTAATGGATAATGAGGTTCTAGATCAAGCTGGAGTATTAAATGTCGCAAATTTACCTACATTAGATGAAGCCAGAGCTAATATTGTGGGAATTTTGAATGCCTCTGCTTCAAAATTAGTGAGTATTTTACTTGCACGATCGGAAAAAATGAGTAATTTACCAGCAGAAAATTCTGAAACACAACCCAAAGAGTAGATAAAATGCCTGACCTAAATAAAATTATAGAAGATTTATCAAGTTTGACTGTGGCAGAAGCTGCAGATCTTTCAAAACAACTAGAAGAAAAATGGGGAGTAACCCCAATGGCAGCAGCAGCACCAGCAGCAGCAGGCGCAGCAGCGGCAGAGGAAAAAGATGATTTTACAATTATGCTAGTTTCTGCAGGAGATAAAAAAATTAATGTAATTAAAGAAGTAAGAGCGGCTACATCCCTTGGTCTAAAAGAGGCGAAAGATTTAGTTGAAGGTGCACCGAAAGAAGTAAAAACTGGTGTTCCAAAAAAAGAAGCTGAAGAAATAAAAGCTAAGTTAGAAGCTGCAGGCGCGAAAGTAGAACTTAAGTAAATTAACAGGAAATTTTTAAGTACTGATTAATTATTTAATCAGTATTGGACATAGATGCAAATATCTTTTACGGAAAAAAAGAACGTAAGAAAAAGTTTTGGTAAACTAAAAGAAAGTTTATCTATTCCCAATCTTATAGAGGTTCAAAAAAATTCATATGATGAATTGACTTTTTTTGACACTAATGCAGGAGATTTAACCAAAGGTTTTGATAGAGTTTTTAAAAGTATTTTTCCAATAGAAGATCTTAACGATAAAGCTACTTTAGAATACATTTCATATAGATTAGAAAAACCAAAATTTGATGTTGAAGAGTGTATAACTAGAGGACTAACGTACTCGTCTGCTTTAAAATGTACTTTACGACTCGTAGTTTATGAAATTGATCCTGAAAATAATACTAAAGATATATTGTCTGCTAAAGAACAGGAAGTTTACATGGGTGAAGTTCCAATGATGACAAATAGTGGAACATTCATTACAAATGGTGTTCAAAGAGTAGTAGTAAATCAAATGCATAGAAGTCCAGGTGTGTTTTTTGATCATGATAAAGGAAAAACACATGCAAGTGGAAAACTTTTATTTAATTGTAGGGTAATTCCTAACAGAGGATCTTGGTTAGATTTTGAGTATGACGTTAAAGATTATTTATATTTTAAAATTGATAGAAAGAAAAAAATTCTTGCTTCGACATTATTACTTGCATTAGGTTTTACAAAATCAGAAATTGCTAATGAATTTTATGAGAATGAAAAATATACTTATGATACGAAAACAGAGAAATGGAAAACTAAATTTAACCCAGAAAACTATAAAGCAAAAAATTTTTCTGAGGAAGTAGTAGATGCAAAAACTGGAAAAGTAGTCATCACTTTAGGTGAAAAAATTAATTTCTTAAATGCAAAGAAGTTAGCAAATGATGGTTTAAAAGACATATTTGTTTCAAGAGAGTCACTGTATGGTAAATTTTTACATGAAGATATAAAGATAAGTGATGAAGAGGAAGGAGTCTTTAAAATTGGTACTGAGTTAAATGATACTGTTATACAACAAATATTGGACGCCAACATACATTCATTGAATATTTCGGTTACAAACTCAATCAATAAAGGACCCTATTTATTAACAACAATACTTAATGATAAAAATAATACTAAAGATGAAGCTATAACAGAAATATACAAAATGCTCAGACCTGGGGAACCGCCTACAATTGAAATAGCTGGACAAATTTTTAATAATTTATTTTTTAGTTCTGATAGATACGATTTATCTGATGTAGGTAGAGTAAAAATGAATTCCAGACTCAATTTAGAGTGCTCTGATAAAATTACTATTTTAAGGAATGATGATATTATTGCAATTATTCATAAAATGTTAGACTTAAGAGATGGTAAAGATGAAGTTGATGATATTGACCATTTAGGAAATAGAAGAGTTAGATCAGTTGGAGAGTTAGTTGAAAATCAAGCTAGAATCGGTGTTTATAGAATGGAAAGAGCCATCAAGGAAAAAATGACTACTCTAGATATTGAGTCAGCAATGCCTCAGGATCTGATTAACGCAAAACCACTTACTGTTTCCTTAAAAGATTTTTTTGCAAGTTCACAACTTTCTCAATTTATGGATCAAACAAATCCACTTTCAGAAATTACTCATAAAAGAAGAGTTTCTGCATTAGGACCTGGTGGATTAACTAGAGAGCGAGCTGGTTTTGAAGTAAGAGATGTTCATCCAACTCATTATGGAAGAATTTGTCCAATTGAAACTCCAGAGGGTCCAAACATTGGTTTAATCAATAGTCTCTCAACTTATGCAAAAATTAACAAATATGGTTTTATAGAAAGTCCATACAAAAGAGTTAAGGATGGAGTAGTTCAAGATAATGTTGAATACTTATCTGCGATGGAAGAAACTAAGTTTACTATTGCTCAGGCAAATACAAAGATTGATAAAAATGGAAAAATTATTGAAGAACTAGTTTCTTGCAGAGAAAATTTAAATTTTCTTTTATCTAAACCAGAAACAATTGATTACATAGATGTATCTCCTAAACAATTAGTTTCAGTTGCTGCTTCATTAATTCCTTTTTTAGAAAATGATGATGCAAATAGAGCTCTTATGGGCTCAAATATGATGAGACAAGCTGTTCCTCTTTTAAAACCAGAAGCACCTTTAGTCGGTACTGGTATTGAAAGTGACGTAGCTTTAGACTCAGGAGTTACAATTGTTGCAAAAAGAGATGGGGTAGTTGATAAAATTGATGGTAAAAGAATAGTAATTAAAGTTACTGAAGAAACTGATTTTTCAAAATCGGGTGTAGATATATATAATCTTCAAAAATTTAAAAGATCTAATCAAAATACATGTATCAATCAAAGACCATTAGTTAGAGTTGGAGATAAAGTTAAAACTGGTGACATAATAGCAGATGGACCTTCAACTAAGCTAGGTGAATTGGCTCTTGGAAAAAATGTTACAGTCGCATTCATGCCATGGCAAGGCTACAACTTTGAGGACTCAATCTTAATTTCTGAAAGATGTGTTACTGATGATGTGTTTACATCAGTACATATTGTTGAATATGAAATTATGGCGAGAGACACTAAATTAGGTGAGGAAGAGATCACAAGAGATATTCCAAATGTAAATGAAGAGGCTTTAAAAAATTTAGATGAATCAGGTGTAGTTTACATAGGAGCTGAAGTTAATGCAGGTGATATTTTAGTAGGAAAAGTAACACCAAAAGGTGACTCAGCATCTGGACCAGAGGAAAAATTATTAAGGTCTATTTTTGGTGAAAAAGCAATTGATGTTACTGACACTTCTTTAAGAATGTCTAGAGGTAGCAGTGGTACAGTCGTAGATGTTAGGGTTTTTAATAGACATGGAATTGAAAAAGATGAAAGATCAATAACTATTGAAAGAGCTGAAATTGAAGAAGTTCAACAAGATAAAATAGTAGAAGAAGAAATTTTAGAGAGAAGTATTAAACAAAGAGCATCTCAAATCTTAACTGGTTCATCTTTAAACAAAAAAATAAAAGATATCGAAGCTGGAACAAAATTAGATTTTGAAACTATCAATCAAATTAATATTAATGATCTTTTTAAGATAACACCAAGTAATACAAAAGATGAAGCAACTTTAGCTCAATTAAAAGAACAATATAATCAAGCAAAACAAGATATTACAGAAAGATTTGAAGATAAGGTATTAAAAATCAGAAGTGGTGATGATCTTCTGCCTAGCGTTATGAAAATGGTAAAAGTTTTTGTCGCTATAAAAAGAAGATTAAGACCAGGTGATAAAATGTCAGGGAGACATGGTAACAAAGGTGTTGTTAGTAAAATTGTCCCTGTAGAAGATATGCCATATAGAGAGGATGGAAGACCTGTTGACATAGTATTAAACCCATTGGGAGTTCCAAGTAGGATGAACGTTGGTCAAATATTAGAAACACACCTTGGTTGGGCATGTAAAGAATTTGGAGAACAAATTAAAAAATTAGTTAACGAAAATAACAAAAAAATTGAAAGAAATGAAAAAATAGAAAGTTTTTTAAAATCTGTTTATGGAGAGGAAATATTTAACCAAAAAGTTGACAAACTAAGTAAAACTGAATTTAGAGACTTATGTGAAAATTTACAAAATGGAATAGCTATCTCAACACCAGTCTTTGATGGGGCTAAAGAGAAAAATGTTACAGAAATGCTTGAACTTGCTAATCTCCCTAAGTCTGGCCAGACATACTTATGGGATGGAAGAACTGGAGAAAAATTTGATAGACCAGTAACTGTAGGAATAATTTATATGCTTAAGCTACATCACTTAGTGGAAGATAAAATTCATGCAAGATCCACAGGTCCATACAGTTTAGTTACTCAACAACCACTAGGAGGAAAAGCACAACTAGGTGGCCAAAGATTTGGTGAGATGGAAGTTTGGGCTCTAGAGGCATACGGTGCATCATATACTCTTCAAGAAATCCTAACCGTTAAATCAGACGATGTTGCTGGAAGAGTTAAAGTTTATGAAACTATTGTAAAAGGTGAAGAAAACTTCGAATCTGGTATACCAGAGTCCTTCAATGTATTAGTAAAAGAAATTAAATCTTTAGCACTAAATGTGGAGTTAAACTAATTATGAAAAAAGAATTAACAGATCTATTTAAAAATTCAGAAATTTCTGAAGCACAAAATTTTAATAGCATTAAGATATCTTTAGCTAGTCCAGAAAAGATCAAATCATGGACTTATGGTGAAATAAAAAAACCAGAGACAATAAATTACAGAACTTTTAGACCTGAAAAAGATGGTCTTTTTTGTGCTAGAATTTTTGGCCCAATAAAAGATTACGAATGTTTATGTGGAAAATATAAACGAATGAAATTTAGGGGGATTATATGTGAAAAATGTGGTGTTGAAGTAACAAAATCAAACGTTCGAAGAGAAAGAATGGGTCATATAAATTTAGCAACACCAGTAGCACATATTTGGTTTTTAAAGTCATTACCTAGCAGAATAGCTCTTGCTGTGGATATGAAATTAAAAGAAGTAGAAAGAGTATTATATTTTGAGAATTTTATTGTAATTGAACCTGGTTTAACTGGCTTACAAAAAAATCAGATTTTAAGTGAGGAAGAATTAGCTAAATATCAGGATGAATATGGTGAAGAGGCTTTTACTGCTGGCATTGGAGCTGAAGCTGTTCTTGAAATGCTCAAAAATCTTGACTTAGAATTAGAGAGAAAAAATTTAGCAAATTATATTAAAGAGACTAAATCAAAAGTTAATGAGGAAAGAGCAATAAAAAGACTAAAATTAATCGAGTCTTTTATTGAGACTGGACAAAAACCAGAGTGGATGATTATGACTGTTGTTCCAGTAATTCCACCTGAATTACGACCATTAGTTCCTCTTGATGGTGGTAGATTTGCTACGTCTGATTTAAATGATCTTTATAGAAGAGTTATTAATAGAAATAATCGTTTAAAAAGATTAATGGATCTTAAAGCTCCAGATATAATTGTAAGAAATGAAAAACGTATGCTGCAGGAATCTGTAGATGCATTGTTTGATAACGGTAGAAGAGGCAGAGTAATTACAGGAACAGGTAAAAGACCACTTAAATCTTTAGCAGAAATGCTAAAAGGTAAACAAGGAAGATTTAGACAGAACCTACTAGGTAAAAGAGTTGATTATTCTGGACGTTCTGTAATTGTAGTTGGTCCAGATTTAAAGTTGCATGAATGTGGATTGCCAAAAAAAATGGCACTAGAATTATTTAAACCATTCTTGTATGCAAGACTTAATAAATTAGGTTTAGCGTCAACTATTAAACAAGCTAAAAAATTAGTTGAAAAAGAAACAAATGCTGTATGGGATGCTTTAGAATTAATAGTAAGAGAACATCCGGTTCTTCTAAACAGAGCACCAACTCTTCATAGATTAGGCGTTCAAGCCTTTGAACCAAAATTAATTGAAGGTGATGCAATTGAATTGCACCCTCTGACTTGTGCTGCATTCAACGCTGACTTTGACGGAGATCAAATGGCTGTTCACGTTCCATTAAGTTTAGAAGCTCAATTAGAAGCAAGAATATTGATGCTTTCTACAAATAATATTTTGTCTCCATCTAATGGTAAACCAATTATTGTACCCAGTCAGGATATGATCTTAGGAATTTATTATTTATCTCAAGAACCAGTGACTGATAAACCTTCAGGATATTTTTTAGATGCTGATCAAATAGAATTTGCATTATCGTCGGGACAAATAAAAGTACATAGTACAATTATATCTAGATTTGAAACTGTTGACGATAAAGGTAATAAAAAATTTGAAAAATATACGTCAACTGCTGGAAGGTTTTTGTTAGCGAATTTACTTCCAAAAAATAAAGATATTAAATTTTCATTAATTGATAGATTACTTCCTAAAAAAACCGTTTCAGAAATAATTGATATAGTTTTTAGATTTTGTGGTCAAAAAACAACAGTAATTTTTTGTGATAAATTAAAAGACTTAGGATTCAAACATGCATTTAAAGCAGGAATTTCATTTGGTAAAGATGATCTGGTTATTCCACCAAATAAAACTCAATTAATTGATGACACTAAAAAATTAATTGCTGACTATGAAACACAATATTCTGAGGGTTTGATAACAAGAGGTGAAAAATACAATAAAGTTGTTGATGCCTGGTCTAAATGTACAGATAAAGTTGCAGGAGAAATGATGAAGGGTATTTCAGCGACAGAAAAAACTTCTGAAGGACTTAAGATTAATTCAGTATTTATGATGGCCGATAGTGGAGCTAGAGGATCTGCTGCACAGATGAAACAATTAGCAGGTATGAGAGGATTAATTGCTAAACCGTCTGGAGAAATTATTGAAAGTCCAATTACTTCAAATTTCAAAGAGGGGTTAACAGCACTTGAATATTTCAATTCTACTCACGGAGCTAGAAAAGGATTAGCCGATACAGCACTTAAAACTGCAAGCTCAGGATATTTAACAAGAAGACTTTGTGATGTAGCTCAAGATTTAACAATTACAAAGGTTTCATGCGATAATCCTGGTTTTATTGAATTATCAGAAATATTAGAAGGTGGAAATGTTGTTGTAAGTTTATCTGAGAGATCATTAGGTAGAGTAACTGCTGCTGACGTAAAAAATCCAATATCTGGTGAAATTGTAATTAAAAAATCAACAATGATTGATGAAGCTGGATGTGATCTTATCGATGCTGCTGGAGTTAAATCTATAAAAGTTTATTCAGTAATGACTTGTAGTTCAAAAGAAGGTGTTTGTTCAACTTGTTATGGAAGAGATTTATCAAGAGGTAAAATGGTACATGTTGGTGAAGCAATTGGAATGATTTCAGCACAATCAATTGGAGAGCCAGGCACTCAATTAACAATGAGAACCTTCCACGTTGGTGGTACAGCTTCAGTAAAACAAGACTCTCAAATAGTTAGTAAAAGTGAGGGTACTTTAAAGATATTAAATTCAAATATTTTAGAAGATTCAAAGAAAAATTTAATTGTTATGGGAAGAAATACTCAGCTGTCCATTGAAGATGATAATGGAGTACAAATAGCAGTTTACAAAGTAGCATATGGTTCAAAAGTATTTTTCAAAAATGGGGATAAAGTTAAAGCAAATACAAAAATTTGCGAATGGGATCCGTATACAACACCTGTTATCGCTGAGAAAAGTGGTATTGCTGGTTTTGTAGATTTAATAGACGGTGTTTCAATTCAAGAAACAACTGATGATGCAACTGGTATATCATCAAAATCAGTTGTTGATTGGAGATCGCAATCTAAAAGTTCAGACTTAAAACCTAGAATAACTCTTAGAGATGAAAAGGGTAATGTAATTAAAAAAGCTGATGATAATGAGGCTAGGTATTATTTAGTACCTGATTCAATTTTATCAGTTAAAGATGGTCAAAAAGTTTCTGCTGGGGATGTAATTGCTAGATTACCAAAAGAAACTACAAAGACTAAAGATATTACTGGAGGTTTACCTAGAGTTGCAGAATTATTTGAAGCAAGAAAAGCTAAAGATAGTGCAATCATTGCTGAAAATGATGGACAAGTTGTTTTTGGTAAAGAAGTAAGAGGTAAACAAAGAGTATCAATAGTACCGGAAGATGGAGCAGAACCATCAAATTATTTAATTCCAAAAGGAAAACATATTAATTTTAACCAAGGTGAAAGAATCAAAAAAGGTGAATACTTATTAGATGGTCAACCTTTACCTCACGATATATTACGTATTTTGGGTATAAAAGAATTAACAGAGTATTTTGTTAATCAAGTTCAAGAAGTTTATCGACTTCAAGGTGTTATAATTAATGATAAGCACATTGAAACTATTTTAAGACAAATGCTGAAAAAGGTTGAAGTTAAAACTACAGGGGATTCAAGCTATCTACCTGGAGAAATAATTGACAGAATAAAATTTGATAATGTAAATGAGAAATTAAAAGCTGATGGAAAAACTCCAGCAACAGGCGAAAGAGTACTAATGGGGATTACTAAAGCATCACTACAAACTGAGTCTTTCATATCAGCTGCTTCTTTTCAAGAAACAACAAGAGTTCTTACAGATGCTGCAATTAAAGGAAAAGTTGATCCATTAAATGGTCTCAAAGAAAATGTAATTGTTGGAAGATTAGTCCCGGCTGGAACTGGAAATATTAAGAACAAATGGAATAAAAAAGCCCTTGAAGATGACAATAAATTTCTTTCTGAACAAGAGAAGATTGAGCAGTCAGAAACGCCTACAAATCAATAAAAATAACACACTAGTTTCTTAGTTTTAGTTTGACAAAGTCGAATTAATAAGTAATTTGGCGATATTTTTGGTTGGAATGTAGTGTTAACTTATCACACTAAACGCTGCCACAAATAACCTGTCAGTTATTTCATTCAAAAATAAATTAATATTTAAAACAAAATTTATGCCAACTATTAACCAGTTGTTAAGAAAAAAAAGAACTAAACCATTAGCAAGGAACAAGGTTCCTGCATTGCAAAAGCAACCTCTTAAAAGAGGAGTTTGTGTTAAGGTTTACACAACAACACCAAAAAAACCAAACTCAGCCTTAAGAAAAGTTGCTAGAGTAAGATTGTCAAATGGTTTTGAAGTAACCGCTTATATTCCAGGCGAAGGTCATAATCTCCAAGAACATTCTGTTGTATTGATAAGAGGTGGAAGAGTTAAAGACTTACCAGGTGTTCGTTATCATATCTTGAGAGGAAATCTAGATACTCAAGGCGTTGCAAATAGAAAAAAAAGAAGATCTTTATACGGAACGAAAAAAGGTAAATAATTATGTCTAGAAAAAAAACTCAACCTAAAAAAAATATCGTTCCAGATCCAAAATTTAACTCAACTATAATTCCAAAACTAATTAACAACATTATGTATGATGGTAAAAGAGGTGTGGCTGCTAAAATCGTATACGATGCTATAGAAAAAATTAAAACAAAATCAAAAGATGAACCAATAAATATTTTTAATGAGGCTATAAATAACATAAAGCCGACTGTAGAAGTTAGATCTAGAAGGGTTGGAGGAGCTACTTACCAAGTACCTGTTGAGGTAAAAAGTAAAAGAGCCCAAGCTTTAGCAATCAGATGGTTAGTCGATTCAGCTAGAAAAAGAAAAGACAAACATATGTCAGATAAAATTTTTAATGAACTTTACGATGCATACGAAAAAAAAGGTGCTGCGGTTAAAAAAAGAGAGGATGTGCATAAAATGGCTGAGTCGAATAAAGCTTTCGCACATTTTAGGTGGTAATAGATTATGGCTAGAACTCATACATTAGATAAGTATAGAAATATTGGTATCATGGCTCATATTGATGCTGGTAAAACAACAACTACTGAAAGAGTTTTATATTATACTGGAAAAAGTCATAAGATTGGTGAAGTGCATGATGGTGCAGCAACAATGGATTGGATGGAGCAAGAACAAGAAAGAGGTATTACTATTACTTCAGCCGCTACTACTTGTTTTTGGCAAGATCACAGAATTAATATTATTGATACCCCTGGCCACGTTGATTTTACTATTGAAGTTGAAAGATCTTTAAAAGTTTTAGATGGCGCAGTCGCTGTTTTTGATGGTGTGGCAGGTGTAGAACCTCAATCAGAAACTGTCTGGAGACAAGCAGATAAATACAAAGTTCCTAGAATTTGTTTTGTTAATAAATTGGACAGAACTGGTGCAGATTTTTTTAGATGTGTTGACATGATTAAAGATAGATTAGGTGCTAAACCATTACCAATACAAGTTCCAATTGGTATTGAGTCATCTTTAACAGGAGTTGTGGATTTAGTTAAAATGAAAGCCCAGGTTTGGAAAAATGAAGCTTTGGGAGCTGAATGGGAATACAAAGAAATTCCTGATGACCTAAAAGAAATATCTCAAAAATATAGAACAGAATTAGTTGAAATGGCTGTTGAGCAAGATGAAAAATTAATGGAATCTTATTTAAATGGTGATGAAATTAAAGAAGAAGATTTAATAAAATGTATTAGAAAAGGTACACTTAATTTTAGTTTTGTCCCGATTTTAACTGGTTCTGCATTTAAGAATAAAGGTGTGCAACCTTTACTTGATGCTGTGATTAATTATTTACCAAGTCCAATAGATATTGGTTCTATAAAGGGAACAAAACCTGGTTCTGAAGAAGAATTAGAAATGAAATTTGAGGATGGAGCTGGTTTTTCTGCATTAGCTTTTAAGGTAGCAAACGATCCATTTGTTGGTTCTCTGACTTTTATTAGAGTTTACTCAGGTACAATTAAAACTGGAACAGGAATTTATAATTCATCTAAAGAGAAAGAAGAAAGAGTTGGCAGAATGCTTTTAATGCATGCTAACTCAAGAGAAGATATTAAAGAAGCTAATGCAGGTGACATCGTGGCTTTGGCTGGTTTAAAATATACTATTACAGGTCACACTCTGTGTGATGAAGAAAAACCTGTTTTGTTAGAGCCAATGGAATTTCCTGATCCGGTAATTGAAATAGCTGTTGAACCAAAAACTAAAGCTGACCAAGAGAAAATGGGTGAAGCTTTAGGTAGATTAGCTAAAGAAGATCCTTCTTTTAGAGTAACGTCAGATGAAGAGTCTGGACAAACTATAATTAAAGGAATGGGTGAACTTCATCTAGATATAATTGTAGATAGAATGAAAAGAGAATTTAAAGTAGAGGCTAATGTTGGAGCTCCTCAAGTTGCTTATAGAGAAACATTAGAAAATGCTTCTGAGGTTGAATACACTCATAAAAAACAAAGTGGTGGTGCAGGTCAATTTGCAAAAGTTAAACTTTTAGTAGAACCTCAAGAGCCAGGTGCAGGTAGATCTGTTGAAAGCAAAATTAAAGGTGGAGCTATTCCAAAAGAATTTATACCTGGTGTTGAAAAAGGAATTGAAACAGTTTCTGATGGTGGAATTTTAGCTGGGTTTCCGATGATTGATTATAAAGTAACAATTTTAGATGGATTACATCACGATGTAGACTCTAGTGTCTTAGCATTCGAGTTAGCTAGTCGAGCATGTTTTAAAGAAGCATGTACTAAGGGAACTCTAAAATTATTAGAACCAGTTATGAGAGTTGAGGTTGTGACACCTGAAGACTATATGGGTGACGTAATTGGTGATCTTAATAGTAGAAGAGGACAAATAAGTACTCAAGAACAAAGAGGAAATGCTACTGTGATTACCGCGATGGTTCCTCTTGCCAATATGTTTGGATATATAAATAATTTAAGATCAATGTCTCAAGGAAGAGCTCAATATTCTATGTTCTTTGATCATTATTCAAAAGTACCACAAAACGTTCAAGACGAAGTAACTAAAAAGATTGCAGGTTAATAATGGAAAAACAAAATATTAGAATCAAACTTAGAGCGTATGATAATAAGATATTAGATGCTTCAACGGAAGAAATTGTTAACACTGTTAAGAGAACTGGTGCTACTATCAAAGGACCAATACCGTTACCCACTAGAATTGAAAGATATACAGTTTTAAGGTCACCACACATAGACAAAAAAAGTAGAGAACAATTTGAGACTAGAACGCATAAGAGATTAATAGATATAATTGAACCAACACCCCAAACAGTTGAAGCATTAATGAAACTTGATTTAGCATCTGGTGTTGACGTGGAGATTAAAATTTAATTATGAGTGAGATAGCTTTAATAGGAAAAAAAATTGGAATGACCAGAGAATTTTATAAATCAGGACAGTTAGTTCCTGTAACTGTTTTAAAAATGGAAAAAGCAAGAGTTATCCAAGTTATAGAAGAAGATAAAAGAGGGTATAAAGCTGTTCAACTTGGGTATGGAAAAATTAAAAATTCAAAGTTAACAAAAGCTATGAAAGGCTTTTTTTCAAAAAAAAACACTGAAGCCAAAAAGAAATTGAAGGAATATCGGGTTACAAATACTGAAAACTTTAAAGAGGGAAATGAATTTGGACTTGAGATATTTAAAGATATTAAATTTGTAGACACGAGATCTAAAACCATAGGTAAAGGTTTTGCTGGTGCAATGAAAAGACATAATTTTGGTGGTTTAAGAGCCACTCATGGTGTTTCCATATCTCATAGATCTCATGGATCAACTGGTCAAAGACAAGATCCAGGAAAGGTTTTTAAAGGAAAAAAAATGGCTGGTCATATGGGTGATAAACTTAGAACCATGCAAAATATAGAGATTATAAAAACAGATTTAGAAAATGAACTTCTTTATTTAAAAGGTTCTATACCTGGATCAAAAAATGCTGAAATCTTAGTTAAAGGATCAGTAAAAAACATAAGTAAATTGACAATGAGCGAAAAAATTAAAAAAGCAGAAGAAGCAAAGAAAACACCAGAGAAAAAGAAAAAATAATGAAAATAGATAAATTAGATTTAAACGGTAAAAAAAATAGTATTGAAGTTTTAGATAATATCTTTTCTGCAAAAGTTAATAGGAAGTTGGTTGAAACTGTTTTGTATAAAACAAATGCTAATTACAAAGGAAGACATGCAAAAACAAAACAACAAAATGAGGTAGCTGGTCCAACATCAAAAATTTATGCTCAAAAAGGTACAGGTAATGCAAGACACGCAAGTAGAAAGGCTCCAATATTTGTTGGCGGTGGTGTTGCCCATGGACCAAAAGGTCAATTAGCTTATAAAAAAAGAAAATTGAATAAGAGTGAAAAAAAGCAAAGTATAGCATCTCTAATTAGTGATAAAGTTCAAAATAATAACTTATTAGTTTTTAATGATTTCAATTCAGAAATAAAAAAAACTAAAGAAATGGATATTATTTTAAAGAAATTTCAAATAACAAACTCAATAATTATATTAGACAAAACATCAAAAGAAAAAATAGAAAAATCAATAAGGAATATTCCAAATATCAAAGTAACTGATATAAATCATTTTAGTGCTTTTGATATTGTTAAATTCAAAAAAGTAGTATTTACAGAAACTTCAATAAAAGAATTAGAAAAAAGGTACACATAAAATGGATAAAATACATTTATATGATAAAATTTTGTCTCCCCTGGTTACAGAAAAATCAACTAATTTATCTGAGCAGAACAAAATTGTTTTTAAAGTTCCCTCAAATGCAAATAAGAAAAATTTAAAAACTAATATTGAAAAAATATTTAAAGTTAATGTTACTAAAATTAATATTATTAATAAACAGAATAGAACTAAGCTAACAAGAGGAAAAAAGGTAAAAGTCTCAGGATTTAAAAAAGCTATAATTACGCTTAAAAAAGGTCAAAGTATCGACCTAACTACAGGAATTTAAAAATGGCACTAAAAACTTTTAAACCATACACAAAATCAACTAGAGGTACTATCCTAGTAGATAGATCAGGATTATGGAAAGGTAAACCTTTTAAATCTTTAGTATCTCCAAAAAATGCAATGAAAGGTAGGAATAATAATGGACATATTACTTCTATTAACAGAGCTGGTGGACATAAAAAGATGTATCGTCAAGTTGACTTTTATAGAAAAAAAATTGACATGCCTGCAATTGTAGAGAGAATTGAATACGATCCAAATAGATCTTGCTACATAATGTTAGTTAAATTTGAAGATAATTCTCACGCATACTATCTAGCTCCACAAAAAATTAACGTAGGCGATAAAATAGAAAATGGATCTAAAAAAGAGATTAAAATTGGAAATTGTATGCCATTACAAGACATACCTGTTGGTATTGATATACATAATGTTGAAATTCAACCAGGTGCTGGTGGAAAAATTGCTAGATCAGCTGGTACCTCAGTTACCATAAGTGGTATTGATGGTAATTATAGTCTTATAAAGCTAGCTTCAGGTGAGGTAAGAAAAATTGATTCTAGATCTTATGCTACAATTGGTGTCTTAAGCAATCCAGATCAAAAAAATACGAAAATAGGAAAGGCTGGAAGATCCAGGTGGCTTGGTAGAAAACCTCATACAAGAGGTGTAGTTAAAAACCCTGTTGATCACCCACATGGAGGTGGTGAAGGTAAAACTGCAGGAGGAAGACACCCAGTATCTCCAACTGGTCAATCAGCTAAAGGTCTTAAAACTAGAGATAATAAGAGAACAGATAAATTTATTGTGAGAAGAAGAAACAAAAGGAAGGATACAAAATAATGGCTAGAGCAGTTTGGAAAGGACCTTTTGTTGAGGAGAGCTTAATAAAAAAAGTCGATAAATATAAGACTGATCCTAAAAAAATACCTATTAAAACTTGGTCAAGGAAATCAACTATAATCCCTGATTTTGTTGGGGTAAGTTTTTTAATTTATAATGGAAAAAAATTTATACCTATAACAGTTTCTGAAGATATGGTAGGACATAAATTAGGTGAATTTGCACCAACAAGAACTTTTTTTGGACATACACCAGCAGATAAAAAAGCAAAGCCAGCTGAAGCGGCACCTAAGAAATAATTATGAGTAAAAAAAAGAAAATTGATAAAAATAAAGATAAATTAGTTAAGTCTATTAATAACAATATTAGATCTAGTGTTAGAAAACTTAATCCTATTTTAAAAGGTATAGTTGGAAAAAAAGTTGATATAGCTATTAGAGATCTGCAATTTTCTGAAAAAAGAATTACACGAGATATAAGAAAAACAATAAGCTCAGCAGTTGCTAATGCAGAAAATAATTTTCAGTATGATATTGATAAATTGATTGTTAAAGAAGCATATTGTGGAAAAAAAATTACTATGAAAAGATTCAGACCTAGAGCTAAAGGAAGAGCGGCACCAATACTAAAACCATATTCAAGTGTTACTATAATTTTATCAGAAATAAAAAAAATGGAGAGTCATGGGACAAAAAGTTAATCCAGTTGGATTTAGATTAGGTGTCAATAGAGGTTGGGACTCTGTTTGGTATGCTAAGAAGAAAGACTTCGGAAACTACCTTATAGAAGACTTCAAGATAAGAGAGTATATCAAAAAAAATGTTATAAACTCTGGTGTATCTAAAGTTATGATAGAAAGAACAGCTAATAAGTGTTACGTAACTATTTACACGTCTAGACCAGGGTTTGTAATAGGAAAAAAAGGTAGTGATATAGATAAAATCAAAAATAATTTATCAAAATTTACCACTAATGAAGTCACATTAAATATTAAAGAAGTTAAAAAACCTGAGACCAATGCATATCTTGTAGCTGAAAATATTGCTCAACAATTAGTAAAAAGAATTTCATACCGAAGAGCAATGAAAAGAGCTATGCAATCTTGTCTAAGATTAGGAGCAAAAGGAATTAAAGTATCTGTTAGTGGTCGATTAGGTGGAAATGAAATTGCTAGAACAGAATGGTTAAGAGATGGAAGTATACCTTCTCATACATTAAGAGCAGATATAGATTATGCTGAAGCAGAAGCATTAACTACTTATGGAATAATAGGAATAAAAGTATGGATCTATAAGGGCGAAGTATTTGCAAGAGAATTTAGTCAAGAAACTAATAAAGTAACACCAAAAGAGGATAGAAAATAAATGTTGCAACCGGTTAGAACAAAATGGAGAAAAGCTCATAAAGGTAGAATTCATGGAACTGCCTCAAGGGCTAACTTTATAAACTACGGAGCCTATGCGCTAAAAGCATTGTCACCAGAAAGAGTGACAGGGAAACAAATAGAGGCAGCTAGAGTTGCGCTCAC